>JADFFQ010000005.1:87231-93833 GCA_022568135.1 Planctomycetota bacterium
CTTCACTTCGGCGGCCTGCTTGCCGTCGATGAACAGGCGGTTGAGGCCCTCGACCGTTCGCGTCCAGACCACGTGGTGCCATCGGTCGTCGGTCAGCGGTCCCCCCGAAAGCACCAGCGTATCGAGATTCGTTAGCCCGGCGATGTTGGCGAGCCCGGCGTCCGTTACCTGAGGACACACCACCGCCAGATAGTCGATTTTAGAAAAGAGCTTCAGCTTTTCGAGCATTTCATCCGTTACGGACGGCTTGCTCAAGCGGACCAGTCTCACCGAGCCGTCGCCGCGGTTGAATTGAATGTTGGTCGCGAAACGCCGCAATTCGGCCGCGGCCTTTTGCTCGTCGGTCGTTTCTTGGGCAGCCGAGGGAGCGACGGAAAGTAGTAGGGCCGCGGCGAGCGCTGTTAGCGGTAATACGAGTCGCAGCCACATCGCGACACCTGCAAAGGAAGGAGTCTGAGGGAGGCCATGCCCAGGTAGGCAATACGCCAGGGGGGGTGTTTGATTATAGCCGGTTGGCCCGGCGACCGCGAATCTCGCCAGAAGGCGGGGCGGCGGCGGTCGTGATGTAGGCGGAGGCCTCGAGCCCGCGTCGGACCAAGGATGACGAGGCCGGAACAGCGAGAGCCGTGGAGATCCGGCGATGGCGGAAAACACGCCAGGAGCGCGATTTCGACGGCCATAGGCGCAAAAAATTGGCGAGCCGGCTCCAAAGAATCCCCGGCTCGCCCAATGAAGAGAGAGCGACAGCTATGACATGCTGTTTTGTATCGAAACCTGCGCAAATTCGCAACCTTTTTCGATGTCTTTTTTCCTGCTCCGCATTTTGCCCTCTTTTCCTGATTTGCATTTTCGTGCAAAACCATTAACATCACACCCATCTGAGGGGCATCGGCGGAAACTGCCGGGGCGCGGAATGCTAACTCAGCAGCAAGAGCGGACAGTTCGGCTGGTTTCTCTGGGTTGCAGCATCCAACAAACGGCCGCCATCCTGGGGCTCTCCTCCCGGACGGTCGACAATCATGCGACCGAAGCGCGCGCCAAGCTGGGGGTCCGCAACATCGCGCAACTGACGCGAGCCGCCATCCGCCTTGAGATCAGTCCGCTGGACGACACGCTCTCCAAGAATGAATTGGCGATACTCGCAGCGTTGGCGTAGCGGTCCGCCTTTGATCGTTTTTCGACGGAGCTCAGTCTGCGACCGGCGCCACGGCGTCAAGCGTTGCTTCGTTGGCGACGGGAGTTTCCTCCTCGGCCCATGGGTTGAATGGCTCGGGGTACTCGCCGTAAAACCGCTTGATGTAGTTGCGGCGCCATCGCTGCGGCCGGTGCGATTCCCATCCCCAGCGTCTTAACAAACGGTCGGAGATGCGGGGGTTGGCCGCGTCGCACAGCAAGGCGTCCGTCCCCTTGATGCGCGCGATTTCATCCAGCACGCGAGCGGCCGTTCGAATGGAGCCATACGTCGTCCCGACCCTAGAGACCACATACTTCACCGCCAGGAAATTCGGAAAGCGGCTGGGCTGATCGTAGAACACGAGACAACCCTCGCCCTGCTCGCGCCGACGGCGCCATCGGCGCTGGATGAGAATCTCCAGCCCCGAGATGAACTTGGGAAACGGCCGCATGCGAATTTGCAAAAACCGCCCGTCCCGAACTTCAATGACGCCATAGCGACGGCGGCGAATGCGATCCCGCTCGCCATGCAAGTCAGTGACGGTTTCAAACAACGGCGGCATGGCGGATTTCCTCTCAAGCGGAGGGGACGAGAAAGTATAGCCCACGCTTTGAGCACATCCGGCCGCCATCACGGACCGGCATGGCGGATCAGCCCAGGTCGGATCGGCCTAGTCCACTTGGCGCGGCGGCCTTTAGGGAGCGCCAAATCAGACGCCAACGGCCGAATCGAAAGAAAGACTGGCTCGACCGCGTTATACTTGGGCCTCGATCCCGCCCTGAGGAACACCTCCATCCCCCTTTGACGGGTTGGCGAACGTTCGGCGGGGCGACGGACTCGACGTTCTTTCGGTCGACGGACTCGACGACGCAACGGCAAAACGATTCGAGGCGCCGCATGTTTGATCTCATCGAGGTGCTGTTTGCGCTTGTGGGCATCGTCCTGTTGTTGGGGGCCATTGCGTGGGTGGTTGGCGGTCCGATTTGGGTTTTCTTGCTCCAGCGTCGCGTGTCGCGACTGGAAGAAGATGCTCGCGCGGCGCAGGCGGCGCCCGACCGGCAGAGAGCCCGGCTGGCCGAGCCGACGGAAACCCCCATCGAGGCGGTCGAGGTTGTGCCGGAAGAGACGCCGCCCGTGCAACCAACTCCGTCAACGGCCTCGCCTTTTCAGCCGTCTCCGCCGACAAGTCCACCGACGACGCCACAGCAACTCGCTCCGCCGTCGCAGCCCGCGCCGCCGCAACCCTCGGCGTCGGCGTCCGCTGAACAGCGACTCTCTATTGAGGAGTTGTTGGCCGGCAAGTGGTTGACCTGGGTTGGCGCCGTCGCCCTGGTCATCGGCGTTGGTTTCTTCTTCAAGTACGCGGTCGATCAAAAATGGATCGGCGAAACCGGCCGCGTGGTGCTCGGCGTTCTCGCCGGCATGGCCGTGTTTGTCGGCGGAGCTTTCGCCATGCTGCGCTACTATCGCTTCCATTCGCAGCGTTTCATTGGTCCGGTCCCCACCCTATCCTCCCCCAGCCGGCGGCGTTTGGCGGCATGTTTCTGGTCACCCTCGCGGCGTTGGCCTTTTCGGCGTACTTCGACGCACAAGCCACCGCGGTGCTCGGCCTGCTTGGCGGGCTGATGACCCCGCTGATGCTCAGCACGGGACAAGACGCTCAGTGGGCGCTATTTTCCTATGTCTTCTTGCTCGATCTCGGCGTGTTGGGCGTCGCCAGCTTTCGCAAGTGGCGGACATTGCAACTGTTGGCCTTCGCCGGAACGCTGTTCATCTGGCTTGGCTGGTTCGCCCAACACTACGCGCCGGAAAAGCTGGGAAGCACACTTATATTAATGACTGCTTTCTTCGTCCTGTTTGCCTTGTTGTCGTTCTGGCATAACGTGCTGCGACGAAAACCGGCCGCGGCGGGCGACTTTTTCCTGGTCATGGCGACGCCGATCGCTTACTTCATCGGGCTGTATGGGGTCACGGAAGAGCGGTTCGCGTTCTTGCACGGACTGTTGGCGCTCGCACTGGCCGCCGCGTACTTGGCGCAAGGCGCGCTGGCCTTGTCGCGCCATCCCGAGGGACGTCGCATGATCGTCGCCATGGGCGGCGTCGCGGCCTCGTTCATTACCCTGGCGATTCCGCTGCAACTAACAGGCCACTGGATCGTCGTCGCCTGGGCGATCGAGAGCCTGGTGCTGGTGGAACTCGGTCTGCGATTTAACGAAGTGAAGCTCCGTTGGGCCGGCTTCGGGCTACTGGCCTTCGTGCAGTGCATCTTGCTCTACTACGCGGCGGGGACGCTCGTCGATCCGGCCGACTTTCACACGCGATTCATAGCCCTCGATGCGGCGGCGCGGACGATGACGATCGAGCCGTCGTGGACCGACATCTTCAACGGCCGATCGTTCAGTTTCCTGGCCAACGCCCTGGTCATGGGCGTCCTGGCCTGGGAGTATCGCCGTCGTCAGGCCATTGTTCTAAACGGCGCGGCAAGTCCCGCGGCGAGTCCCGCCGCGGGGACTGCGGCAGCGCCGCAGGCCGCACAACTTGTCGCGCCGCAGCCCGCCGCGTTTTCTTTTCAGACCGTGGGCGCTTGGCTGGCCGCGGATTTTGGCCATGCTGCTGCTGGAGACCTTCGCGGCGTCGCACCGTTACCACTGGTTGTCGCCCACGCTTCATGGCCTCAGCGCAGTTTGGATAGCGCTAGCCGCGCTGGGAATGATGGCTTTTGCTGTGGTTCGCGGCCCTCGCTGGTTATCCCAGGTCGCCTTGGGCGTCTTCGGCGTGTTGGCCCTGTTGTTGGTGGTTGATTCCCTATCCACCTTCGCCACGTGGCGCTCTCAGTGGAGCCGACTGGAGCCGTCGCTTGCCGACGCAAGCACCTGGCGGCTGCCGCTGTTGAACCCGCGAGGGTTGGGCTATCTTGTCGCCGTAGCCGCCGCCGTTGGCGCGGCCGCGCTTTCCCGCTGGGGGGATCGCCGCCCCGGCCTGGGAGAAATCACGCCAGCCGGCGATCGTGCGCCGGGCCGCTTGCCTTTGAACACAACCGCCGCGCTGGCCGTGTTGGCGCATCTTTCGGCGCTGGCCATGGTCACGGTCGAGGTCTATGCTCAGGGAGTCATTCGCGATTGGGGAACCGGGACAAGCCTCGCCGTGACGTTGACTTGGACCCTCTTCGCCACGGCAGGTCTTGTGGTGGGAATCTACTATCGTTCCGCGGAATTGCGGATTCTATCGCTGGCGTTGTTCGGCGTCACCACGTTGAAGGTGTTCCTGTACGACGTTTGGCGCCTGGACACCACGATTCGCGTGTTCGCCTTTGTTGGATTGGGGGTTGCTCTCATGGTCGTTTCCTTCTTGTACCGGCGATTCCGCCAGCGGATTCGCGCTTGGATCGTTCCCCTGACGCTGCTCGCGGCGCTGCCGCTGGCCGGCGTCGCCCAACCGTCGCGCGCCTTGGGTCAGGAGTCTCCCGAGGCGGAAGCGTCGCGGATTTTGCTCCGGCGGCTCCGGCATCGTTGGCCGCTGCAAACCAGTGCGGCGGACGATAGCGACGCCGTGCTTCGCATTACCTTGCCGCCGGACCTGTACGGCATTGCCCAAGCGAACCTGGCCGATTTGCGAATCTTGACCGAAGGCGAGGACGGCGAGGACGCGAAGCAGATTCCCTATGTCTTGGTTCGGCCAAGCGACCAATCGCAAACGACCGAGCGCGCGGCGCCGCTCTTCGACCTTTCCCAACGCGGCGACGACACCGAATTTCTGCTCGACTTGAGCAAGGCGGTCGAGCCCGTCAATCAACTGCGAATTGAAGTCGACGACAAGGACCGAAACTACGAGCGGTCGCTGCACGTTTTCGGCGCCAACCGTCGCGACGCCCAAGCGTGGAACCTGCTCACGGACAAGGGCTATCTGCTGGATGTCACGCGACCCGGCCGCCGGCTGACCGTCGCCACCGTGAAGTTCCCGCAAAGTCGTTTCCCGTATT
Organism: Planctomycetota bacterium; assembly: GCA_022568135.1. GTDB lineage: Bacteria > Planctomycetota > Phycisphaerae > Phycisphaerales > SM1A02 > JADFFQ01. The sequence goes on from JADFFQ010000005.1 coordinate 92,385, forward strand.
ACAAGATCGTGATTCACAACGACGGCGAGAAGCCGCTGAACATCAAAGGCGCCAAGCTGCTGGACCACACTCAAGCGCGGGCGCCGCGAAGCGAGCATCGGCCGGAAATCGTTTCGCAAAAACAGCAGGCGAAAGAAAAACAAACCGTCGTCGTTTTTGACCTAACGCACGAGCGGCTGCCGACCGTTGGCCTGCGCGTCGACGTCACTTTCGACGAGGACTACTACCGCCCGGTGACGTTGGAAGTCGCGGACCCGTTGGGAGAGGATCCCTTGGGAAAGGACGTCCGCTGGCGGCGGGTGGCTTCCGGGCAATTCTATCGTCTGAGCCGACGAGGCGTGCAGGCTGAGCAGACCCACTTGTTCTACGGCGAGGCGGCGGGACGTTACCTGCGGCTCACCATCGCCGACGGCGACGACCGCCCCTTGACCATTGACGGGTGTGTCGTCGAAGAGATCGAAAAATATGTCGCCGTGCGCAAGGCGGCCCTGGATGACGTCGACGGCACTGTTGCTCTCTACGCGGGCGCTCCCGGTCTGTCGGCGCCGCGATATGATTTGGCGCGGACCCTGGGCGATGTCTCGGCCCGCGAGTTGCCCGAGTTGCAGCTCGGACCGCGCGAGGCCAATCCCCTGTTTCGCGGCCCCGAGCCGCCTGTCGTCCCCTGGAGCGAACAAAACAAGGCGATGCTCTGGGCGCTGACGATCGGCGGTGTCGTCATCTTAGGGTTGCTGACGATCCTACTACTCCGCCAAGCGGCCAAAGTGTCGCGGCAGTAGGGTCGAGCGGTCGAGTAGAGCAGTCGAGTAGAGCAGTCGAGTAGAAAAGCGCGACAGCAGAGCGGTGCGCCGGGCTCGCCAATAGAACAGGGGCGCCACTTGGCGGTCAGACGCCCGCGGGCGCGGCCCCGTCGCTGACCGGCGCGACGGCCCGTTTCTTGGGCGCGGGCGACGTGTAGTTGCCGTCGAAATCCATCCACCGTTTCGCTTCAAAGTCAAACAGCTTGCAACGGCGGTTGATGTTCCCATGGTAGGCCAGGGACCAGCGGTAGACGATCATTTGACCGTTGTCCATTTCTTCAAGCTGCGTTTGCGCTTCGGACAGGTGGTACAACGGCACACCGGGCCGAAGATGGTGGATGCTGTGCTCCTGGATGAAATGAAACAGGCGCTGCACGATCGGAGGAAACACCGCATGCACCGACGTGTGCGCCTTGGATACCTGCCGCCACTCTTCTTCGTCCTTGTACCAGACGGTCTTGGGATGCGTATGATGGAGATAAATCGACGCGCCCGAGTAAACATTCCAAACAAAAAACGGGATCAAGACGCCGAAGAGAATCGGATTCCACCAGGCGCGCTCGACTCCGCCGAGCCAACCGGCCGAAGCTCCGTAAACGAGCAGTCCGACAAACGCCGCCGCAACACTCCAGACCAAGATCGTATCGGT
>JADFFQ010000005.1:93843-95938 GCA_022568135.1 Planctomycetota bacterium
CTACGAGGAGGTCCGGCAGCGGCTGTTCTCGATCCTCGAGGACGGTCGCGGGAAGGACTACCGGGCGGGAGACCAGCTGTGTCTCGACCAGCCGCGAGGGCTCCGCTTCCTGTTCTTCCTCGACCGCAAACGCCGCCGCAACACTCCAGACCAAGATCGTATCGGTCACGTACTGTCGCTTGACGTTGGTGTAATACTTTTTGGTGGGCCAGGAAAACTTCTTCCACCAAAATTCGATCAAATAGTAGAGCAACAGCCCGAAAGGACCACGGTAAAACCGGTACATGCACCGGCTGATCCACGGCAGCGATTGATACGTTTCCATGTCGTACGGCGCCCAAACATCGTCCTTGCCGACCAAGCAGGTCCAATGGTGGTGCTGAAGATTGTGCAGCTTGACCCACAGACTGTACGGATGCATCGAAGGCAGAAGCGAGATGGTTCCGATGACCCGATTCAGGCGTCGGTTTGGCGTGAGACTGCCGTGCGACGCGTCGTGGCCGACGACGAACAACACGGCAATCATGGACGCCGACAGCAACGAAAAAAACAGTTGCAGGTACCAGGCCGTCAGCCAGACCGCCAAAAAAGTAAACGCGCCAAACAGCGCCAGATCAACGGTAAAGATCACGACGCCTCGCGCCGTGCTCTTATCGAATGACTTGGTGGTTTCCGCTTGAGTTAACGACGACATGACAAGGCCGGTCCTCGTGCAGGCAACGTAACGTCGATGGTGTCCTTGATCCGTCGACCCAGGCGGAAACGGTCGCAGCCGCAATCGCACGCCCACTCAACTCAATCCGCAAGGTTTCCGCATTCTTCCTTGTCGTCGTAAAGGCGTCATGTTACCTAGTATTTTTCACAATGTCGATGAAAATATTTCTGGCAGGCCTACGATGGCCGCTTTGCGATCCTTGACCGCCTTTGATCGACGTTCTTGGTCGCTTCCGCACTTACAAGGCCGCTGCGGTTGCTCTTGGACTTGCGTGGCCGGCTTTTGGCCAGCCGGAAGACGCCCCTCGTGCCGTTCGTGACTGAGTTTCGCCAGAATTGATCCCAATTGAGCATACCGCTATCGTGAACGCCAATCTTCCAGCCCAAATGCGAGCCGTGACGCTCGCGGAGCATCACCAGGAGCTTGACGAGGCGATTCGCGGTCTGACAGTCACCCAGCGCCCCGTGCCGACGCCGGGACGCGGCCAAGTTCTGGTGAAAATCGAGGCCGCCCCGTGCAACCCCTCCGACCTGATCTTCCTGCAAGGCAGGCACGACCAGCAACGGACGTTGCCCGCCGTGCCGGGTCGCGAAGGCGCGGGGACCGTGGTGGCAAGCGGCGGCGGCTGGTTTGCCGGCTGGCTCAAGGGGAGGCGGGTCGCCTGCGCTGTTCGGGGTGACCGCGACGGCACCTGGGCGGAGTACTTTCTGGCCGACGCCGCCGACTGCATTCCGCTCAAACGCAAGCTCACCCTCCGCCAAGGCGCCAGTCTCATCATCAACCCGCTGACCGCCATGGGGCTGTTGGCCACCGCTCGAGCAGACGGCCATCGCGGGGCCATTCACACCGCGGCGGCGAGCCAACTGGGACGCATGCTCCTGCCGCTGGCCGCCGAGGCCGACTTCCCACTGATCTGCGTGGTCAGGCGCACTGAACAGGTCGAGCTGCTCAAGGCGGCCGGGGCGGCGCATGTCCTGAATTCGTCCGACGACGATTTTCCACACCGGCTGCATTCCGCCTGCCGGGAACACGGCGTCACGGCCGCCTTCGACGCCGTGGGCGGCGCCATGACCGGCATGTTGCTGGCCGCCATGCCGGCGCGGTCTTGCGTTTACCTCTACGGTTCGCTGGCGGGCGAGCCGTGCCGCGACATTGGCTCGATGGACCTGATCTATCACGGGAAAAAGGTCGCGGGCTTCTACCTGGCCGACTGGCTCGGGCGGCGCGGCCTGCTGCGAAACCTGGCCGCTTCCAATCGCGCCCAACAAATGCTCATCGACGGCCGAATCGAAACCAAGGTACAGCGCCGGATGACGCTCGACGAAGTGGTCGACGGACTGAGACAGTACGTCAATCGAATGACCGACGGCAAGACACTCA
>JADFFQ010000006.1 GCA_022568135.1 Planctomycetota bacterium
ACGGATTAACCCGCCGAAAAGCGGGCCACGCCTTCGGGTGGAACGTGCACAGGTGCTGCATGGCTGTCGTCAGCTCGTGCCGTGAGGTGTTAGGTTAAGTCCTTTAACGAGCGAAACCCCTGTCGCTAGTTGCCAGCGCGTAATGGCGGGGACTCTAGCGAGACTGCCGGTGTTAAACCGGAGGAAGGTGGGGACGACGTCAAGTCCGCATGGCCCTTATGCCCAGGGCTGCACACGTGCTACAATGGCGGGTACAGAACGACGCAATACCGCGAGGTGGAGCAAATCGCTCAAAACCCGCCCCAGTTCAGATTGCAGGCTGCAATTCGCCTGCATGAAGTTGGAATCGCTAGTAATCGCGGATCAGCTACGCCGCGGTGAATACGTTCCTGAGCCTTGTACACACCGCCCGTCAAGTCATGGAAGCTGGCAGCACCCGAAGTCGCCGCAAATCAGCGGTGCCCACGGTGAGGCTGGTGACTGGGACTAAGTCGTAACAAGGTAGCCGTAGGAGAACCTGCGGCTGGATCACCTCCTTTCTAAGGGATTTCCTTAGACGCGGTAAGGAAGAGCGGTCAGCGGTCAGCCGACAGCTTTCAGCTCAGTCCTTCTCCCGGAAGAATATCGATGAATTCTTTTCATCGACTTAACCGCTTCCGGGGTCCGGAGCGATCCGGGCCGCGACTGTCAGCATACCCTCGTCTCTGGAAGCCGGACCTGAAGCTCTGCGAAGGTCCGGGTCCCGAGTAGCGGCCCGGCAACGTGCCGCCAAGCGCCTCTGCCCAACTGTTTTCTAATACACCCAAAGCCCAGGGATTCCTATCCCTGGGTTTTCTTTGTGCGCTCAAAGAACAAGACTCACCACCGAGACACAGAGAACACAGAGGTGAAGAGAGTTAGTGATTCGTCATTGGTTATTGGTGATCCGTTGCCGCAAGCCGGACCTGAGGCTTCGCGAACGTCCGGGTAAGCAAGGCCTGGATTCGATCGGGACCTCGTGCTCTTTGATGTGAGGAAGGGGCAAAGGCGGAAACACACAAACCGATGAGGGTTGGAAACGGCTCGGTGGCTTCCTCAAACTGACTTCAACAGCCTAACAAAACGCCTTAGGCCATCAAACTGAGGCCCTCTGCAATTAAGGTACCCGTCTCGAATCGCCAATCCAAGCCCTGTGTTGTACGCATTCCAGTAGGCAATGAAACTGCGTAGCTCCACCTTTGCAAGATTCTGACGGCATTGACAGTGTTCCGCATAGCATTCCAACAGTGCCGTTACGCACTCGCCGACGTCAGATGCCCTGACCTGCTGCAGAAAGAGGGTTTCCAGACAACCAGTTGGTCTCCCCGGCGGGTTGATCAAATAAGCAGTAAGAACCTTCGCTCCGTCAACTTCCGACAACCGCAACCTATTGGCAGTTGCTGGCTTGGTCAGACCAGCGTACTCGTACCACTGCTCCAGCTGATTCACTTTGTCCCTACGAGAAGCCTCCGCATCGAACACCAAGCCTATCGCCAATATCTTCCGAATTGGAACCTGCTGGGCAAGCCCTCTCAACTCTTGGTCCCATTCATATCCTCCCGCTTCGTCCCGTGTGCCTATTTTTGGCCTGTGATTCCAATCCCTGGTCAAGCCCTTGAGCACTTCGCACTCATCCCTACCTTCGCAAAGGATGACTTTATCGCCCTCAACAAACTGCATTGCCTTGCGATCGAAACGCTCAAGCGGATCGATCATCGAAGTTCATATCCAAGATCCAGCGATGCGAGCGCATCCTGTCCTCTGAACACTTTTGCGAATGTCGCATCGTCCTTTTCGCGCCGCAGATGCACTACTGCAAAATCGTCCTCATTGGTCTCTGTTGCTGCATCCACGAGCGCCCTTAAAGCTTCAGCGCTGTGAGTTGTCATAAAAAGCTGAGTGTTGTTGCGATTCGCCACTTCGAATAGGCGAACAAAAACGTCACGATGACGAGAGTGATGAAAACCGTTCTCGACCTCGTCGATTCCGACGAAACCACCTCGCGCATAGGTAACGTTGATTATGAACCTGAAAAGTTGGTTGATCCCGCCGCCAAGCAGACCGAGCGGCGCGATCTCACCATCTCGCTCGACTACAAAGTAGTTGCCCATGCTCGTTGGAAGGAACTGAACGTCCGTTATTCGCTCATCAAAAAGTTGCAATGCCTCCACGATTGAGCCCCGATGTCCGTCGAGAACCAATTGTCCGAATCGCTGATGCTCTTCAGCCCCAGCGGCACGATCCGTCGGGTGCATTAAGAAGGAGTAGGGTTCCTCGACCGTTCCTCCTTCGGCGCGAAGAGATGCTACGTTCGGCGGCTTGAACTCCCAGGTCAATCGGCTAATTCGCTTGCAGTGCTTGCCTTCGTATGCCCGACAAATCAGCTCAGGCGGTCGGCTTTCTATGTCTGTGGACGAACTGCTCTCTTCTTTACCGACAAGGATCGACCCTGTCTTAGCTCGCTCAAGCTCTACACGGCATGTCTTACCGTCGTCTAACTTTGCGATAATGGACGCTGTTCCGGTATCGGAAAAGCCATAGAACAGGCCACTGTAGTTTGGTCCTTTCGCCGTAACGACGTCAAACCCGCGATGACCCTGCAAATTGGCGACCCAAATGGGGTTTTCACGACCACAAATGGCGAGCGCCGCTTCTAGTGCCGTTGTTTTCCCGGCACCGTTCTCTCCTGTGAATACCGTGATCGGAGCGAGGTCGCTGATCTTTAGACTGCGGATGCCTCTGAAGCCCTTGATTTGAAGTGTCTTTAGCATGGAACTATAAGAGTAGCGGCTGAATGTCTACCTCGCGACCCGTAACACAATCTTCATGATGTGGATAGTAATGACTTTGTACCTGAAAATCTGTAAATCGCTAAGCTCTAGAGTCAGGCCGCCGCAGCCGGCAAAGAGATCAATCGCAGTGGGTCGCCAATTCGGCATCTGTGCCCCCAATATGCGTCGGTAGCCAGTCTAGCGAGAATCAGGCCTCGCACCCATCCGCTCAGTATATCAGAGCGACGCTTCCGGCCAAACCACGGGCCACCGCAGGATGCCCCGTTCGTCGCAGAAGTGTATCAGGCGACGGAGAAGGGCGCGGGAGTCTTGTTCGGGGTGCACGCGCCGCGAAGCCCGGGACGGCTTCGGCCTCGATGACGACGAGAACCAGTAGCCCGCGGCGCCCCCGCCGGCACCGCCAGAGTCCATTCAACCGCTCAACGCGATCGGGTCGATGATACGCAGGAGTCCAGCCCCCGAGTGGAGTCCGGCCGTGGCCCTTTCCGTCACAAATCCCATCGGCGCCGCGCTCGATCGAACGAAGCGCATCCTCTTCAAGCCGTTCGACATCGGGAAGTGGTTCGTCCTCGGCTTCTGCGCCTTCCTTGCCTATCTCGGACAGGGAGCCGGCGGCGGCGCGCCCCCCGGTGGCGGCGGCGGCGGCGGTGGACCCTCCGGCGCCGAGGTCGTCGATTGGATCAAGGCCAATCTGGGGGTCGTCATCGCCGTCGTGCTGATCGTCCTGATCGTCATGCTCATGATCGGTCTCCTCATCCTCTGGGTGCGGAGTCGCGGCAAGTTCATGTTCCTCGATGGCGTCGTCCACAATCGCGGCGCGGTGGTCGCGCCGTGGAAGGCGTTTCGGCTTCACGGCAACAGCCTGTTCCGCTTCGCGTTTGCGATCACTTTCGGCATGTTGGTGATCGTGATGCTCATCGTGGCGCTCGGCGTCATGCTGGCATGGCCCGACATCCAGTCGCGCGAGTTCGGAAGCGCATCGGTCACGGCCATCGTGATCGGGGCACCGCTCCTCTTGGGCGCGATCATCCTCTACAGCATCATTGCAGTCCTTCTCGAGGACTTCGTCGTTCCGACGATGTACCTGCACAACGCCCACGTCATGCCCGCCTGGCGGATCGTGCGGGCCGAGGTCCTCGCCGGTAACCTCGGCACGATCATCCTCTATTTCCTCATGAAGATCGTGCTGGCGATCGCCATCGGCGTCATCGGGTTCATCGCGACCTGCCTGACGTGCTGTCTCGCCGCGATCCCGTATCTCGGCACGGTGATTCTCCTTCCCCTCTACGTCTTTACACGTTGCTACCCGGTGTGCTTCCTGGAGCAGTTGGGCCCGAGCTGGAAGTTCTTCCCGCCCGACCCGCCGGAGCCCGAGGCTCTGCAAGCCGTTTGAAATCTGCTCAACCGATGGCCTAACCGTCACCTAGAAGCCCTCTCCGGACCCCCGAAAGTGAGGGCGGGGAAAAGAAACGGGGACGGGAGTCTGTTTCGGGGTGCATGCGGCGCGAAGCCCGCGGCGCCTGCGGCCTCGATGATGACGAGAAGCAGAATGTGCCGTGGTCCGGGAAGAAAACAGGAGACGCGTAGCGCGAAGCCGCAAGCGGCTGGTAGGATGGGATCGTGGCGCGGCCGATTGTTATTGCGCATCATCTGATTTTTACTGCGTATGGGTGGTGGCTGCCGAACGATCCGCGCGGGAGCAACTCCAAGACGATTCGTAATGATGTCATCGCTGAGTTGGGGGAGGTGCATCATGGGCGCAAACGCGTTCAGCCGGCGTCGGCGGATATTCGGGAGTTCTATCGCGAAGCCGGCAAGCGGCTAAGACATGAGTTGTTGACCTTTTCGGAACGTGACGTATCAGCGATCGCGGCGGCCTTCGAGGAGGCGATCCGATCGCATCGTTACACATGTTGGGCGTGCGCGATCATGCCCGATCACGTTCATTTGTTGATCCGCAAACACAAGCACCTTGCTGAGGAAATGATCGCCAACTTTCAGGATCAAAGCCGCTTGCGGCTTCGCGCTGAGGCTCTGCGATCAACCGATCATCCCGTCTGGGGCGGCCTCGGTTGGAAAGTCTTTCTCGATCATCCGGACGAAGTGCAACGGATCGTGCGTTACATCCAAGCGAATCCGCTGAAGACCGGTCGCCCGCAGCAGGCGTGGGGCTTCGTGAAGTCCTATGACGGTTGGCCGTTGCATGAAGGTCATTCACCCAAGTCCCCGTACGTGAAAGCGCTTCGCGCATCCGAGCGATACCCATGAACAGTTGTTCACGGCCGCGGAGGAGGACGAGTTGTACGCGCGAAGCCGCGAGCGGTCACGTTGCCCCCCGCTTGCGGCTTTTCGATGTTCTTCACCGCTTGTTCGGGCCTGTGCGCAGGGCCCAGCAGGAGCCGTAGCGCATGCGCAGACAATTGCGACAAAGCAACCGTCGGCCGTCGGTGAACAACAGCCCGTAGCGGATGATGAGTAACGCGCGCTGGGCCATGAGAGATGGAGAAAGCGGGATGCCCGCGGCGCGGGAGCGCCCGTCGAGCAGATTGATCCAGCCCTCGGCGAGGTCGGCATCGGCGGCCTCCTGGAGCGTGCACAGCGGCATGAAGAGTTTCATGACTTTGCCGAGGCAGTGTTGTGAGCCCTCACCCCCGACCCCTCTCCCAGGGGGAGAGGGGAGACTGCCCTCACCCCCGCCCTCTCCCTTGGAAAGGGAGAGCGAGTTGGGACAGATCAGAAAGTGTTGGGCGAGTCGTTCGTGGAGGCGCCAGCGTTCGACGCGGATGGTTTGCGACCAGTCCGCCCACAGGCCGAGCATCTTGCCGCCCCAACGAAACGTGGCGCCTTTGTTGGGATTGAATGCCGGGCCGGAGTCGTGGATGCGGACATGTTTGCGCTGGGAGCCCTCACCCCCGACCCCTCTCCCAAGGGGAGAGGGGAGATGGTGGCGCATCACGTTGGATTTCGACGTGCGCAGGTCGCCACGGAGGCGGCGCGGGAGTCGGCCGGTGTGAAGGCGATAGAGAAAGTGTGCAGAGATCTGCAACGTGCCGCTTGCCTGTTTGAATGCAGCTGAAACTGGGACCATCCGCCGGCCGCTTGCGGCTTCGCGCGGCGGCGCGGTGAACCGCACGTGCGGCCACACTTCGGACGCCCGCAGCTCCAGGCACGCCGACCGATCGACGCGGCCGATGAGATTCACCCATGACGGACGTTGATTGAGCGTGCCCAGCGGTGGTGCGTGTGGGAACTCGGCCATCTCCATATATGGATGAACGGCCGCGTTTGTGCGCGCAGAAGCGCCGATCGGGAAAAGCCGCTTGCGAGGACAAGCCGACTCGCGGCGCGTCGATGGTTGTGCGAGGACGTGCTATGATCCTTGACCGTGAGTGGTCTCGGCGTCGGCGGAAGCGCAATGAAAAAGTCTCGAAGCCTGCCGGCTCGGCCGTTGATCCTTGCCGTGCGGTTCTACCAGGCGACGCTGGGCCTCTATCTCGGCGGGCATTGCCGGTTTGCGCCTAGCTGCTCGCAATACGCCATCGACGCCTTGCAGACCAAGGGTGCGATGCGCGGCTCATGGCTTGCGATGCGCCGAATCCTTCGATGTCATCCGCTTGGCGGCGCGGGATACGATCCGGTGCCGGGTGCGGTGGTGAGACCCCCGGCAGAGCCGGGCGCTAAGGGATAAGAGGAATCACCGGCGTTCTGTTGCCGACGGGCGGCCTTCTCGCTGGCGGGCCTCTTCGGCTTCGCGGGCAGCCTGGGTCGCCTTCATCCGGCGATATTCTTCCAGTCCCGGTGGCGCCGGCAGCACCTGCTCGATCGTCAGAACATTGCTGAGCTCGCTGGCCTGGAATTGTCGAAGCACATGCGGATAGATGTCGTCGTACACCGCAAGGCGGTACTCGTCGGGCAGGTTCTTATAGTTGTAGATGGCCAGTCTTTCGAGCAGGCCGACGGTGGAGTCGATCATGAGCTGGGCGAACACGTTCCGTACACTGTCTTCGAGCTGACCGATGAGCGCCGCCAGCCGCTGGGTGCCCATTTTGGTCTTGAACTTAACGTATTCGTGTTCGCGGAAGTACACGGTGACATCATTGGCGAACTTCACGGCCTGCTGAAAGACCTCGGGACGTCCCTGGCCGATGCCGACCCGGAAGCCGTAGCGAAGCGCCGCGGCGACATCGCTGGGCGCGATGTGCGGTTGAAACTCATACTCGCCCTCAACCTCCCGCCACACGAAGATATCCAGCGGCGCGTCGTATTTCGGGTTTTGCAGCCTCGCCCCCATCCCGTAGAGGCTGTTGAGTCGATCAAGGTATTTCTGGGCCAACTCGGTCTCGCCGGAGCGGTACAGCTCGCGGACCGCGGAGCTGAGAAAGTTCTGATGAAAGCCCATAAAGAGGTCGGGGCCGGGACCGCGGGTGTCCTTGTGCTTGGCTGAAATTGTTTCCCAGTACCAGTCGATAACCTCGATCCAACGAGGATCGGGCAGGCGAGCCGGCAGATCGCTTGAGAAGGGATCGAAGCTGATTCGTCCCCAGCGGGCCATGCCCTGCATCGCGTGGATCTTGGCGCGATCGATGTTCACGATCCGGTAGACATCATTGTCATCCACGGCGACGCGATTCTCGCCATACTGTTCGCCCTTGAGCGCCCAATAGAGCGCGTGAGCGTGCGCGGTCCGCCAATCGATCGGCCCGTAATCGCGGGTGTACTCGTACATCAACTGCGGGTCCATGTTGTATTCGTCGGCGAGGACCCGCTTTCGCACATGGGCGATGAGGGTATCCCAAGCCGGCTGCGCCTCGGGGTCGGAGGCGATCTCGTCAAAGGCGCGGAAGAACGGGTCGTCGCCGCGACCGATTCCACGAACCCTGGCGTAGACTGACTGCCCTCTCGCCGCCTGCCACTCGGCATGCGCTTTAAGGAACGTCTTGTCGAGCGCAAAGCTGAAGCGTTGCTCGTACGGGGACAGGTCGCGGCGGAGGCGTTCAACGAGGCCCGTCACCCCGGGGGTGAGGCGCTGGGCTTGATCGAGTGTTTCCGGAGCATCCGCGACCTTTTTGATCCACACGATTCTGGCCTCGTGTTCGTACGGAGGCTCACCGAGCAGGCTATGCCACTCGCGAGTGAATTCGGTCTTGTAGTACAGGTGGGAATCATCCGCAACACCTTCAATCTTGTGGGACAACCAGAAGGCGAGCTCCTTATGCAGTTGCAAGTCGTTGGGGTTGTATCGCAGCCCTTTGTTGCGAACGAGGTTGATCCCGGCCTTCACCCACTCCCAGCGTTCCTCGGAAGTGTTGTGAGCAACGGAGATGTTGTAGGCCATGTTGTGGCCGTGAAACGCCCACACCGCGGCGAAGCGGGGCTGGAGCTTGGTGATCAGATCGGCATCGGCCATGACCTCGTAGTAGAGGCCCTTTTGTTTCATAAGGTGGACCTTGATCCAGAGGTAGTCCACGATGATGCCGCGCAGTGCTCCGATAGCCGTGCCCAAGGCGACAAATGGCGGCGCGCCTTCGACCGCCACATCGGTGTAGCGCAATGAGTGCTTCTGCGATAGGTTGGTGATGCTCGGCAACACGCTGCCGCAGACCGCGGTGCTGGCGACAAGCAGCACCGAAGCCAGTAGTTGGATCGCTCGGTCACGGCTCATGCGCGACACTCCCGTCGATTCATCAAGCAGTTGGGGTCAACCATGTCCACTGTAGATAGCCAGCTGCCGGTTCCGCATAACGAGATACCCAAACACAAGGGCGATGCTGGACCACATGAGTCCTAGCGAAAGAGTCACGCCGGCAACGCTCGTCCAGGGGATAAGCCGGCCTTCGACGAGGCTCTGCGTCGGTCGATACTCACCGAAGCTGTGCAGGAGGAATACCAATCCCTGGGCGATCGCTCTGATCAGCGACTGAGCAGCCCATCGAATGACCATCCCGATGTTGCTCCAATCCATTTGGCTCACCAGGGGCGGATAGTATTCATGCAGCGACAGCGCCAGGAACGGCCCGAGCGTGCCCCCGAGGAAAATCGTAAACGACAGCATGCACGCGACCGGGAAGCTCAATAGCGTGGAGCAGGCAATCCCCAGCATCGCCAGGAACGCCAGCTTCACCCACGTCATCAGCACCGCTCGGAAGAAATTGGCCTCGAAGCTGCCGACTTTATAGAGCAGCTCGAAGTCGTCCGCTTCAAAGTTCAGGAAGCCGTAGGCCGGTCTGCCCGGCTGAGGCGGGTTGAGGTTGTAGACCGTGACGCTCATCGTGCCGTCATCGCGAATCAGATCGGTCCCGATGGGCAGGATGTGGGTCACGGTGGGGACGTACTGCCGCCGCACAAGCGTGTCGGGACGATCATTGAAGGTGAACGCCACTGGGAATGTTTGGTGCTCGTCGTCGCGCAGGATGTGAAAGCGATAACGCAGGGTCAGTGTGGATTGCAGATTCCTGGCTCTGCGGAGGCCTTCGAAGGTGTAGCTTCGCTGCATCATCGGGAGAATCGAGCGCTGGGCGGCGAGGTGGTTCTCCTGCAAGTCCGCGGCCAACTTTCTCTTGACGGAAAGCGAGATTTCCTCCTGACCGGCCAACTCCGGATCGCGGTCGATGAGCTGCTCCACGCGCGCTGAGAGCTGTTGGGGGCTTAGTAATTCAAATTGCGGCATGGTGCCCACGCGGGCGGTGAGCACTTCGTCGCGAACAGCAAGTCGATCCAGCGCGCCTTCCAGACCGGAGGCGACGGGAAGTTGGCTGAGGTACTTCACGTACGTAAAGATCGAAACGCCGGCGACAAGCAGAATGACCACGTTGACGCTCAATACCCCCAGCCATTTACCCAGCAGATAGTTGAGCCGAGTCACCGGCTTGGTCATCAACTGCCAGATTTGGCGGTCGCGGATCTCAAACGCCACCGTCGCGCAGGACAGGAACAGCGTCATGCACGCGGCAAGCGCGTAGGTCAGGCTGAGGCTTCGGCTGATGAACGTTTGAATCCGAAACCGAAGCGGCGCCTCCGGATCGAGCCAGATCGGAAGCAACGGAAGAAGGATCAGCAGCCCAATCACGAAGACCAGCGACAGGCGGGTCCGCGACGCTTCCTTCATCACCGTGTGGGCGATCGCCAGCACCTGATGCGGGTACGCAAAGAGAATGAGCACCGCCCGTGTGAGCAGCACGAAGGTGAACGTAAGCAGGCCCATGCCCGCAATCGCCAGCATCGCCGGCTCAGCTCCCAGCGCCCAGCAGACTGCAACCGGGGCCGCGGTACCCAGCACCGTCAGGACGAAAGGCAGCGTGATCTGCATCCACACGATCAGCAGCACCCACAGCGTGGTGACGATCGCCAACATCCACGTCGTGCCCGGCTGCTCGAGCAGGAATCGCGGCGCCCACGCGGGCTCTTGCTCGGAGACGAACTGCCTGGCCAGGCCGGCCGGACTCAGAATCTCGCCCTGGCCGTCAAACAGCAGATCCGCTTGTTCCAGGAACTCGGGCCCGCCATACATTCGCCCATTGACGGTGATGGTTCCAGTTTCAGCCAGGGAGACCGCATGCTCGTCAGCCTGGTTGAGGTTCTGTCCAACCAGCGCGCGACCGAGCGCGTTTCGCTGCGCATCCAGGTCATAACTGACGACCAGCAGCGGACCGTAGAAGCCCCCAATCACGAGTATCGCCAACACACTGGCGACGGTACGGAACCACAACTTGCCCTGAAGCTGATCGAGCCGTCGGTAGACGCGGACAAACACGCCCATAGCTATGACTTCTCGTCGCCGGGAGGCTCTTCGCCTTGAGCCACATCATCCCCGCCCAGCAAGGCGTCGATCACGGACGACTCAACATCCTGTGGCGATTTGGGCGCCGTAGCGGCTTGGTCGGCGGGGCCGGCGGCCTGATTGGATTCTTCTGCGAGCAGTTGAGCAAGTACTTCGTCACCCGGCGGCTGGGGCGCTTCCGACGCGGCAGCCGGCCGGATCCCAACGAGTTCCTTTTCCTCGCGGGAAAGAGATTCGATCAGGTCCTCGCCGCGCGCATCCTCACCACGCAGGAATCTGGCGGTGGGCCCGCCGTGAACGACCCCTGCTGTGGCGACCTGCTCTCGACGGGCTTTCTCCACGAGGTCCATAAAGAACTGCTCCAGGCGCTGCCGGGGAGAGTCAACCTTGTCAATGCCCATGCCTTCGCACCGTTGGATGACCTGCTCGATCTGAACGATCGTCTCCGGCTCCAGCCGGGACGTTTCGATGATGGTTCGTTTGGTGTCGCAGAGAAGCTCGTCAACAGTTCCCTGAGCGCGAATTCTGCCGGCATAGAGCATGACCATGCGATCACAGACGTCCTCGACGTCGGCCAGCAGGTGTGAACTAAGCAAGATCGTCTTGCCTCGCTTGCCGAGCTCGACGATGAGATCTTTCACTTGTCGCGTGCCGATGGGGTCCAGCCCCGAGGTCGGTTCGTCGAGGATGAGAAAGTCCGGATCGTTGACCAGAGCCTGAGCAAGACCGATGCGGCGAGTCATCCCTTTGGAGAACTCACCAATCGGGCGATGGGCCACGTGGGACAGCCCGACCATGTCCAGCAGCTCATCGGTGCGACGGCGGCGCGTGCGATAATCCAGGCCGAACAACTTGCCATAGTAGTCCAGCGTCTCTCGCGAGTTGAGGAACTGGTAGAGGTACGACTCCTCAGGAAGAAAGCCAATGCGCCTCTTGATGCTGACGTCGGACGGCGCCTTGCCGAAGACGGACAGTCGTCCCCGGGTCTTGTGCAACAGGCCGAGGATCATCTTGATGATGGTGCTCTTGCCGGAACCGTTGGGGCCGAGCAGCCCGAAGATCTCGCTCGGGTGGATTTCGAAGTCCACGTTGTCGACCGCTCGGGCCTTGGTGCGCAGCCAGAAGTCCCGAAAGACCTTGGTGAGCCCGACCGCTTCGACGATGTTCGGCGATGAGACTGGCGAAACCATGACAGATCAAGTCTCGATGCGTAGCTAACGGTCCGTGCCCCGCGGGCGAACCGTGCCTTGGGGAGTGACTTCCAGTAGAGGACGAGCCTGGCCCGGCTTAATATCCTTCGATCGGCGATAGAACGGCCGGATGCCGCCCATGCTGGCTTCCAGCGCGTCGCGTTCCCGGCGCTGCAGTCCGCGGCGCTTGCGCACTTCTTGGATCTCCGCCAGGCCGGAGATGATGACATGCAGCGAACCCAGCCCCGCGGGGACGAGGATGATCTCGGCATCCTCGTTGCTCAAGACCGTCCCGTATGCCTCCATCCAGCGCGTCGTGCAGACCAATGCTGGATGCTCACGATAGGCGGGCAGGATGCTGGCAAAGAGCCTGGCTTCGTTGCCCAGCGTCGATTCGATCTCGGTCTCATAGGCCATGGCGTGGTAGATGATCTGGGCCACCTCGCCGGAGGTTTCATCGCTTTCGAGGAGGGCGTAGAGTTCGGCGAGCAACTGGTCGGCCACGTCCTGGTCGCCAAGCTGCTGGGCCTGCTCGTATCGTTGAATCATTCGGGCCAGCGTGCGGTAGTTGCTGCCGACGGCGATGAGTGTCTGCTCAGCATTCTGGCGGGCTCTCTCAATCTGCTCTCTCGCCTGCTCCCTGGCGTTTTGCAGCTCGCCGTACGCCTTGACAATCGCCAGGGGCGGCTTGGTGTCGGGCATGTGCACTTTGACCAGGTCGATACCGCATTCCAGAGCAAGCAGCACGTCCTGAGCGCTTTGCCGAACCCGTTCTTTGGTGTCGTCGGACACATCGACCAGCTCCTGCAGGCTCAGGCCGGCCGTCACGTGCACCACCGCTCGTTGCAGGGCTAACTGCACCAGTCGGTCGGCGTCGTTCTCGTCAATGCTCTTCACGAACTGCACGGGGTCGATGATCTCGTACTCGCCAACGATCTTGAGGTGGGCCAGATCGCCATCGCGAGTCAGCACATAACCATCCCGGGCCGGCTGAAGGGCGGCGGTAACTCTGGCTCCGTCGATCGCCTGCTGAAGCGTCACGTTCGCAGGGATGTTCGGCCAGAAGGCTTCTTTGAGCTCAACCGGTCGATCCTCGACGGCGAAGATGACAAACTCGCCGGCGGGGTAAGGCAAGAGGTTTCGATGCAGCCCCGGCTCGAGGGCTCGCTGCTCATCCACGACCACGATCTTGCCGAAGCGCAGCATGACGCCGCTTTGCTTGTCATGGACGGTCCGAAAGCCGGAGACGAAGAACAGCGCGATCAACACGACGATAACGCCCTGGAGGACTTGGAAGGACAGCCGCAAGGCGTCGGCAAGGGACTGATTGGCGGGATCCATTGCTTCCCGCAGCGCCGCCTGGGACCCAACGTCCGCCTCGACGGCGAACTGTGCGGAGGCGGTGCGCCGCGGCGGCTCGACGCCTTGGGGCTCCCCCTCGATCGGCACGTCACCGTCTTGGGCGCCGCCGGGCAACTGAGCCGGATCTTCCTGGTCGTACGGATCAGCCATGGTCATGAACCTTCCTTGGCGGACGACGCCTCCGCGTCACCATCGGGTTGGGAGGCGATGCCTTCCTCACGCACGCGATCTTCGGCAGGCGCGGCCAGGTACTTCTTCTTGGGCTGGGGAATGTGACCGGCGTCGGTCTGGTTGCTGAGGTTCATCAGGTGCCAGGGCGCATACTCGTCACTCAGAAAGAACGTGACTCCTTCTTGCAATGCTTCCTCAAAGGCCTTGAGCCACACGAGGAAGATGGCGAGACTTTCATCCTCGCTCATCTGAGAGAGGTATTCCGCGGCCCGTACGTTCGCGGTCGCTTTGATCTCTTCGGCTCGCTGCTCGACGAACGCCTCGAGCCTGTCGGCCAAGGTGTTGGCTTCGGATTGGATTCCGACCGCCTCGGACTCGCCTCTGGAGCGCTCCGCGTCCGCAAGTCGCAGTCGTGTTCTCTCCATCCGTGCCAACACGGCCGTCGTCGTCCTCGGTGGCAGGAGCATCTGGCTGATGCCGACGGTGACCGGCTCGATCCCCATCGAACCAAGGGAGGCTAACTGGTCCAGCATCTCCTGCTCGGCCTGACCCAGACGGCTCGCCGGCCCGATCAGGTCATCGAATGCATACCGGCTGAGGCTCCCCTTGACGGCGGTGCGAAGGCGACCTTCCAAGATCCTCTGGGCATCTTCAAGCGCTCCCTTGGAGGGAAAGCTCTCGAAGAACTTCAGCGCATCGTCGGCGCCAACCTTCCACAAGAGGAAGGCTTGGACCACCACCGACTGCCCATCCGCCGTGGGGACTTCCACCTTCGGCGTCTCGACGAGCTGGAGTCGCGTGTCGAACCTGGTGACACGATCGGCGAAGAACGGAATCCGAAAGTGCAATCCGGGCTCATTGACCACACTCTGCGCGCTCGCGCGGCCGTACCGCGTCTTGATGGCGACCTCGTGGAAGCGCACCGTGTAGGTCGTGCTGAACAGCACCAACAGGACCAGCAGAATCACACCGACGACAACAGCCAATGCTTTACTCATTTGCCAGATTCTCCTTCACTGGAGCTGGGGTGGAATCCGAAGACCCCCGGCGGCTCTTGGAGCTCGACATCCAGGTTCACCCGCTCCGGGTCAATACCGACGATGAGGTACTTGCGACGCTCGGCCAGCATCTTGCTGAGCACGTTCATGATTTCGCGCTGCTGAAACAGCCTGGGAGCGGCGCGATAGGACGCAAGCCGGCCCTCGAACTCTTTCACCTGGGCCCGCGCGTTCATCTGTTTGATCCAGCGCTCGGCCTCCGCGGTGGAGATGTCCTGCGCGAGCCGGCCGCCGGCTTGGGCGTACATGCGCTCGATCAGAATCCGCTGATCGATGACCGGCTTGGCTTGTCCGCCCAGATCTCGTTTGAGCTGCCGCCACTGCTCGATCTCGGCGAGGATCTGTTTGGCTTGCTGGGGACTGCCGACCCAATACGCGAGGTCTTGCACCACCCTTCCCGCGGCCTCGGCCACCCTTTGGCGGCGCTGCTGTTTGGCGATGGCCAGATCATCAAAGTTCTTGGCCACCCCGCCGGAAGGACGAAGCATCGGGACATTCACGGCTATAACCTCAATACCCGTGTTGTGAGTCTGGAACACGGCCTGGATCCGGTCGTGCAGTTGAGAAACCACCTCCGCCCGACCGGTGGCGATCACCTGCTCCATGGACAGCCCGGACAGATGCTGGGTGATTTCCCGCATAGCCAGCGCCTTGAGCGCCGCTTCACGCATGTTCAGCCGTTGCCGCCGACGAGGCACGTCCGAAGAGAACTGAAGGAAATCCAACAGGCCGTCGGGCTTGATCCGATACTGAAGGCTGATCTCGGCATCGACGAGTGCAAAGAGATCGCTCACCGGCTCGGCCTCGACTCGGTCGGGCTGCGCCGGTTCGGCCGACGTCGATCCGTCCGTGCGCACCGCAGAGCCGCCGACGATGAACGGGTCCATCTCGACATCCGTGGAGATGTCTTGAGCCCACAGTTCGACGTTCGGGTCCGCGAGCCTCCTGGCGGTCAGGGGAATCTCCCGGATGATGCCGACATCGTAGATTTCCGCGGCCTGAAACGGCCAGGGCAGCTTCCACATGATGCCTGAGGTGTGGACCTGCTTGCCGGGTGGGCCGATGATCTGGCCCCCGCTAAGCTTGACCGCCTGTTGATGCGGCTCGACGACCACCATCATGTTCAGGGCGATGAGCACGAGCGCCCCGAACCCCAGCAGCCAGCCGAAGCTCCGCAGAAGCAGTTTATACCCCCAGGAGCTGGTGATGTCGAAGCCGAACTGGTAGTTGACGGCCTCGTTGAGCGACCGCACGATCGACTCCGGTGCGGCCAGCAGGCTCAACACGCGCGAGTCAAACGCCGGTCTGGGGACCTCGCCGGGGATTCTCGGCCGGTACATATTAAGGATGAAGTTCAGGACGATCTCACCGGCCAGGACCGCCATGTAGATCGGGATGGCGTATGCCACACCGACGACGACATTGTCGTTGTCGAGGAATCGGAAGACGATTCCGACGGCGACGGCGAGCAAGACCATGGCGCTGCCGACCATGTACCCGGCCCCGCCGCGAAGGTTCTGCCAGGCGGGCTGTTTGGCCATCCCAGCCACGAAACGAGAAAAGATGAACGCGACGGCTGCGAAGAAGAGGCAGATCGCGACCGCCCACCCCAGCTGCTGGGTCAGGAGGAATTCAGCGCCGCCACTGCCGGGATCGCCAAGGCTGCGCAGATGCCGAAGCATCGAGACGGGGCCGAACGCCAGATAGGCCGCGGTAAGCAGACTGACGCTGGGCATGAGCCACTGGTGCATCAATCGCAGGCGCCGGGCCGCGACCCGTTCCTCCTCGCGGGCGGACTTGAACACCGATCCGGCCCCGGCCCTTTCCGCGGCGAGTTCGTCCTCCTCCAGGGCTTCCAGACGCTCTTGCGTATGCTGATAAAAGACAGCGATCAGGCTGAGCCAAACGAGCAATCCCCCGAAGAGATAGAACGAGGCGAACTGAAAGACGGTGTCCTGGCCGAGGTGACCAAAGATCAGCAGGATCACCGCGATCGCAGCCTGGAGAATGAAGCCAAATCCGGCGACGCGCGTGGCCTGGCGGTATGCGTGATGGTCGATTCTCATGCTGTGCTCTAGACAGGTGCCCGCCACCCGTGCCCGCTGACGGGCCGGCGAACGGCCACAGCCTAGCCGCAGACCGCCTTGCTCGTCCAAGGCGGCATACCGGGATAGGGCGAGGCCGCCGCGCGCGGGCATACCGCGGCGAACCTCGATGTGTTGAACTACGTATGATCGCCCTACCCCTGTTCGCGGGTTGCGACGAAAATTGTTCGAATCGGTCCGCTCGCAGCCGCATGGATCGCAACCGGGCTGGTTTCGCCCCAGCAACGCCCGCGACCCCTCTTGCCCGGGTGCCGCCCCTGACCCCTAAACCCTGACCCCTGATTCCTGCTCCCTGACCCCTGACCCCTGCTCCCTGACCCTGCTCCCAACCATGTTCGGGCAGACCCTCGCGATCATCCGCAACACGTTCTTTGAGAGCATTCGCCAGCCGATCATGCTAGTGGTGCTGGTCGTCGCCACCATCGCCCTGATCTTCAGCAACCTCCTTGCCGGCTTCACGATGGAAGACGACCAGCGGATGATGATTGATCTGGGACTGTCCACGATAATGCTCTGCGGAACCCTGCTGGCTGCGTTTATCGCCACCAACGTCCTGAATCGAGAGATCGAGAACCGCACCGTGCTGACCGTCATCTCCAAACCGGTCAGCCGGCCTGTGTTTGTGCTGGGCAAGTACCTCGGCGTGGCCGGCGCCCTGGCCCTGGCCATGGTCTACATGAGCCTGGTCTTCCTCCTCGTGGAGATGCATGGGGTCCTGCAGACGGTCCGAGATCCGATCCATGCGCCGGTGATCGTATTCGCAGTCGGGGCCGGCGTGGGGGGTCTCGCCGCCGGCGTGTGGTGCAACTATTTCTACGGCCGGGTCTTTTCGAGCACCGTCATCGTCCTTACCACGATCCTGGCCGCCTTGGCGTATCTGCTGAGCCTCATGTTCGATCAGTCCTTTTCGCTTCAGCCGATCGGCGAATCATTCAAGCCGCAGCTGTGGCTGGCGCTGGCGGCGATCATGATGGCGATCATGGTGCTGACCTCGATCGCGATCGCCGCCTCGACTCGACTCGGCCAGGTGATGACCCTCTGCGTGACGCTCGGCGTGTTCATGCTCGGGCTGCTGTCGGATTCGATGCTCGGGCAGCCGATCAAACAACTCGACGACATGTGGCTCCAGCGTGCCAGTGCGGCCGGCCTTACGGAAACGATCGAAGACATCCGAATCATCGAGCTGGACACCGGGCAGATCAATCAGACCGTGCTGGAAATCGAAGTCGCCACGGTCGCTCTGACACAGATGGCCGACGGCCTGGGCGAACGGTTGGCA
Organism: Planctomycetota bacterium; assembly: GCA_022568135.1. GTDB lineage: Bacteria > Planctomycetota > Phycisphaerae > Phycisphaerales > SM1A02 > JADFFQ01. Next base: position 17,753 of record JADFFQ010000006.1, read on the forward strand.
CACGCCGCGTACTGGATCGCCTACTCGATCCTCCCCAACTTCCAGAAGTTCTGGCTCTCCGACGCCCTGACCCAGTCTCGCGTCATCCCCCCCGCTCTCTTGCGCCAGGTCCTCTTGTACGGCTTGTTCTACATCGTCGCAGCCTTGAGCCTGGCCACGATCCTGTTTCAACGACGCGAGGTCGGGTGAAGAGAGGCTTGGAGGCTTGAGGCTTGAAGGCTTGAGGCTTGAGCAAGCCCGGATTTCCCATCCGCCTGTGGCGGATCGGCGTTCTTGAACGACCGACATGGCGATGCCCGGCCAATGGGTGGATCGAATCCGCCAACGCCGCCCGATGAAGAAGTTGATCTTCGACCTGAACAGTTCAGTCAGCCCCGCGGACGCCCGCGCAAGGACTCGAACAAATCATCCGGACACTGTTCCTACCCACTGTTTCCACGCCTTTTTCTGCCGCCTCGGAATGCAAAGCCGCGACCATCGGTCGCGATGGCACATCCCGGGGATTATGCCCGGTACTGACGGTCAACGAGCGATCACCGCCGCCACTGGCGGCGGCTTTACATGAGGAAGGCGTACGGCCGTGCAGATCTCCCGGCTGTCGTGTGATGGCGTTCGATATATGAGATGGTGTTGCGCCACTGCGATTCGTCGAACACAAACGAACACCATGAACTCGGTAAACGGAACTCGCGGGCGCTGAACTCGGCTGAACTCGGGACAGTCACCTATTACTATCGGTCGCGATGAGGGAACTCGGGACAGTCACCTATTACTATCGGTCGCGATGGGCTGTCTCGGATGCCATGGTCGGTATTGACAGGCCAGGAGCGATCCCCGCCGCCACTGGCGGCGGCTTTACATGAGGAAGGCGTACGACCGCACAGTTCGGGGGAACTCGGGGGGAACTCGGGGGAACTCGGGACAGTCACCTATTACTATCGGTCGCGATGGGTTGTCTCGGATGCCATGGTCGGTATTGACAGGCCAGGAGCGATGCCCGCCGCCACTGGCGGCGGCTTTACATGATGACGGCGTACGACCGCACAGTTCTGCCGGCTGTCGTGTGATGGCGTTCGATATATGAGATTGTGTTACGCCACTGCGATTCGTCGAACACAAACGAACACCATTTGCCCTTGCACCACACAGGACCCGCGTGGGCGGTGTGGCGATGAACCGCCTTGGTGGTTTGGTCCGCCAGCCACTTCACAGTCCTGTGGATATCGCGCCCGCTGTAGGGAATCAACAGGTGCATGTGCGTTGGCTCGATCGTCGCTGCCGCGATTGACAGCCCGCCATTTGATTGGACAACGCACCTGCCGAGGGCGTCCGCGATTGCCTGCAACATCGCATCCGAAAACTGCACCGCCGGATGGTTCATGCGTTCTTGAGCCATGCGCTTGCGAACGGGATCGCCCGCGTGCAGCGTGTGCGGCTCGATATAGCCGATCTGTTCCTCCCAGGCTTGTGACCATGAACCGCGATCATCACCGGGAAGCCACTGCCCATATCCGGATTTCACGACGTGATATCCGATTGTTTGCACCATCGGCGCCATCCTACCCGAAGGTGTAAAGCCGCGACCAGCGGTCGCGATGGCACATCCCGGGGATCATGCCCGGTACTGACGGTCAACAAGCGACCACCGCCGCCACTGGCGGCGGCTTTACATGAGGAAGGCTCACCAACCCAACAAACGACGAGGGGTCTGCGATGTCAACCTGTCCCCACCGCCGCCCAACCGCACCGCCAGCCTTCTCCTGCCGCGGTCCGAGCCATGCCGAATGGTTATCTGATCGCCGGCCACAGACAAAGCAAAGGTAGCATGTCCCCCCTTTTACTTCTTCCTTCTTCTACTTTTGCCTATCGCCGGCGTGAAGTCGGCGACCGAGGTGGCCGATAACGTTACCCGGCCGGCGGACCGCAGCGGCGCGCCACGCAGCCTGCATTGCCCTGCGCCGCGACTCGATCGACACGCCGACCCATGCGTCGCCGTACAGATCGTCGATACTCGATGAGAATCCAAAGTCACGTTTCCGTCATCCTGTTCGTGGCCATCGCCGGCGCCATCAGCCTGGCCCTGGCGGTCGGCATCCTGCTGTCGGGACTGGAGCAGGCCGCCCAGCAGTCGGCAAAGGCCTCCGAGCAGCGGCGCCAGATCGAGACACTCGCCGTCTACGGCCAGGAACTGCGGGACGCGATCGGCACGCTCACCATCGATTCGCCGCCCGAAAGCTTCGTGATCGTGGACCAAGCCATCGAGCGATGCCTTGCTGATCTCATTGGGCTCCGTCACGCACCGCTGTTTGTGGGTATCGCGCCAATGGACGAGGCGATCGAGTCGTTGGGAAGGATGATCGAGCGGAGCCAAGAGATGGCGGCCGGCCGCGCCTCCGGGCAGCCGGCAACAGATCACCTTTCCCAGCTCCGCGACATCGCTGAGCACTACCTGCAGCGCTTGGGCGAAGTTGAACGCAGCGCCGTGGGCCCGGCCGAAGACTACGCTGTAGCGCTCACTGGACGCCGCAGATTCATCATGCTGACCATCGGCGTGATCTGCCTCATCTATCTGGCGGTCATTGAGCATGTTCGGCAGTGGACGACGCGCCGCCTGGTTCGCCCTGTGCAGGCGCTGGCCGACGCGGCCATCAACGCCATTGCAGGCGAAGAAACCTTGCCGAACCTGGACCACGGCGGGCCGGCCGAGCTCAAGACGCTCGGCGAGATGCTTGCCAGCTTCGTCCAAACGCTCAAGGACAGGGTGCGGGAACGCACCGCGGAGCTCGAACGCCAGAAAGAAACGCTCAAGATCAAGGTGTGGGAACGCACCGCGCAGCTTGAGCACCAAAAAGAACAGCTCGAGCGGGAAATCACGGTACGGCGCCAGGCCGAGGATCGACTGCGTCACGATGCTTTTCACGACACGCTCACGGATTTGCCCAATCGCGCTATGCTCTTGGATCGCCTGGGGCAGTGCCTTGAGCGTGTGAAGAGGCAATCGGGCTATCTGTACGCCGTACTCTTCTTGGATATCGACAACTTCAAAGTGATCAACGACAGCCTCGGGCACACTGTGGGTGATGAACTGCTTGTCGAGGCCGCACAACGGTTCATCACATGTCTGCGCAGCTTGGATACCGTCGTGCGCATCGACAACGATATCACGTCCCGCCTTGGCGGCGACGAGTTCGTCATCCTCCTCGACGGCCTCAGCAAACCGAGCGACGCCGTGCTCGTCGCCCAACGGCTCCAGAAACAGTTGTCGGTGCCGTTTGAGCTGCGGGGGCAGGAGGTGGTCATCAGCGCCAGCATCGGGATTGCACTGAATGAGAGCGGGCATATGACGGCCGAGCACCTGCTGCGAGACGCCGACACCGCCATGTACCGGGCCAAGGCCGCGGGCAAGGCCCGCCACGAGGTCTTCGACGAGGCCATGCACACCCAGGCCATGGCTCGGATGCAGTTGGAAAACGAGCTTCGCGCCGCGATCGAGCAAGGACAGTTTCAGCTTGTTTACCAACCGATCGTGGATCTGCCCACCCAGGAAATCAGCGGTTTCGAGGCCCTCATCCGTTGGAAACACCCAGACCGCGGCACCGTTCCCCCCGCCGAGTTCATCCCTGTGGCCGAGGAGACCCGCCTGATCGTCCCCATCGGCCGGTGGGTGCTCCGCGAGGCATGCATGCAGTTGCAAGCATGGAACGCGCAACTGCCTCCAGAGCGGGCGCTATCAATCAGCGTCAACGTCTCCAAGCGGGAGGTGGCGGAGCCGGGATTCGTGCAGGAGGTACGGCGCCTTCTACGGACCACGGGCATTGACGGCCCGCAGTTGAAACTGGAGATCACCGAAAGCGTGATCATGGACAATCCCGAGCACATCATCGAGGTGCTGCGGCAGCTCAAGCAGTTGGGTATCGAGTTGCACATGGACGACTTCGGCACCGGCTTGTCGTCGTTGAGCTGTCTGCACAAGTTCCCGCTTGATGTGCTCAAGATCGACCGCGCGTTTGTCACGACCATGGGACCCAACCGGGAGTACGCCGCGTTCGTCCACACCATCGTGACCCTGGCCCACAGCCTGGACATGAAGGTGACCGCGGAGGGCATTGAGACGCCAGAGCAACTGGCGCAGCTCCTCGCCCTGGACTGCGACTACGGCCAGGGCTACCTGTTCTCGAAGCCGCTCAGCGCCACCGAGGCCGAGGCGATCATCGACCGCAAGTACCTGGCCCGCGAGTCGGCCTGAGTCCCCGGCCGATCAACGCTCAGCCGGGGGTAAGCCTGGCCTTTGCCCACATTGACCACCAGCGCGGACGCTTCTCGCATCCGCGTTCTTGTCAATATCGAAGTCGATTGTGCCGTGGAGCTGCGAATCGCCTTCCATCCACCACCGGGCCAATGGGTGAATCGAATCCGCCAACGCCGCCCAATGAAGAAGTTGATCCTCGACATGGACAGTTCAGTCAGCGAGACCTACGGACGCCGAGAACGAATAAGTTGAGCGGCGGCGCAACAATCGCGGCCATCAGGACCGACGTTGTTCGCCGTCCGATCCAATGCTTGGTTAGGTGCGGGTGGCGGAATCCAATATCAACCTTTGGATACTATTCGCGATGCTTGCCTGCAGAAAAAGTGATCTTGTGAAGAGCCAGTTCTTGTGTTTCGGACCAATATCTACAAGACCCGTGTTCTCAGTCTTGTCCGATGTCGATATGGTCATAATGACTTTTTCGTCTTTCTCTAGCTCGTTGCGGGCGATGGACCAATTGATATGCGGATTGTCTTTCCGTGAATCGTCCAGAATGCAGTACATTCGCGCTGGCGTTGCTACTAAGTAAGTGCGCTGTTTTGAAGTAGAAAAAAATTTTAACAAATGAACGGAGTTCGGGTTTTCGCCCTGGTAATTCTTGGAATGCTTGATCCAGTCTTTGATCTCCTTTTCAGGTCGAAAAAACGCATCCGAGTCGAAGAGTGCTTTGATACTCATAGCTTTATTCCTCTTCCACAACGGTTTGCTCAGGCTCGTCCGCTATCTCCCGTCGCCTGACTTTGTCCAAGAGTTCGGTTAGCACGAGCGGCCAGGTAAATCCAACCAAGAGGCAACCCGAAAGGCTCACCTGAAAAAGGTCAATGAGCTGCCCAAACCAGCCGACAGCAAACGACCCAAAAGACCATGCAAGCAAGAATAGGATCGTGTTCTTTCCATGCTGCAACTTTAGCAATGACCGCCCTCGCAGAGCGACGAAGGCCAAATCGAGCAAAACGGCTGTAACGCCAATAATTGCGCAACCTGTCGCGAACACGGGAACGGCAAAAGAATTGTCCTCCAACGACACTACCTTCAGCCGAAAGAACATTTCGAGGAGACCGTCGAGGAACATGGCGATAACCTCGCGGGGTTACGGATAGCACGAGCACCTAACAATAATCAGCTTGATCCGCAACACATGCGGAACTGTCGTGTTCTGTCAGCATAACACGGCTGTGGATCGTCTACCAGAGGCGCGCTAAGCCCTTCATCTAACGACGAGGGGTCTGCAATGTCAATCTGCCCCCACCCCTACCCAAGTGGCCCGCCAGGGGATCCAGGCCGCCGTCTTGGCGGATCGCCGCGGCGGGTCACCGTCGATTCTCATCCAAGGGATCGTTTATGACTTGACAGTCGGGACGGGGCGGGCGTTCTGCTCGTGCTCGGAAAGATCCCCGCCGCCACTGGCGGCGGCTTTACATGAGGAAGGCCCACCAACCCAACAAACGACGAGCAAGAGCCCCGGCTGAGGCGCGCGGGGCTATGATCTCCCGAGCGCCGCAAGGAAGCTGCGGTTCGCTTTCCCAGCCGCGGATGCATTTCCGCGGGATGTGCCCTGCGAGGCGATGCACCAGTGAGCGAGCAGAAATTCATCCGCATCCGCGGGGCCGGCGAGCACAACCTCAAGTCGCTGAATGTGGACATTCCGCGCGACCAGCTGGTCGTGATCACGGGCGTCTCCGGGTCGGGCAAGAGCTCGCTGGCGTTCGACACCATCTTTGCCGAAGGCCAGCGCAAGTACATGGAATCGCTGAGCACCTACGCCCGACAGTTTCTCGATCAATGGCAGAAGCCGGACGTGGAGTCGATCGAGGGATTGCCGCCGACGATTGCGATCCAACAGCGGACCGGCGGTCACAACCCGCGGTCGACGGTGGCCACGATCACCGAGATCTACGACTACCTGCGGGTGCTTTTCGCCCGTTGCGGCACGCCGACGTGCTGGGCGGTGGTGGGCGGCTCCGCATCGCAGCCGCGGTTCTGCGGCCGGCCCATTTCCGCCACGGCCGCCACCCAGATCGTCGATGCGCTTCTGAGCTTCGACGCCGGCACGCGGCTGATGATCTGCTCGCCGGTGGTTCGCGGCAAGAAGGGCTATCACCGGGAGGTGATCGAAGGCTTGCAGAAGCACGGGTTTATCCGAGCCCGCGTCAACGGCCGGATCATCGACATTCGCGAGGTGCTCAAGGAAGGCGGCGACAATCCGCTGGAGTTGGGCCGATACGAGCAACACACCATCGAGGCGGTCGTCGATCGCGTCACCGTCAAGCCGGATGTACGGCAGCGTCTGGCTGATTCGGTGGAGGTGGCCCTTCGCCTCAGCGACGGGCTGCTGGTCGTGCTGGGGGAAGTATCCGGAAAGTGGACCGAGCACCGCTACAGTGAAAAGCTGGCGTGCAGCGACCATCCGCAATGCAGCCTTGACGACCTCGCCCCGCGACTGTTCTCGTTCAACTCACCCTACGGAGCATGCCAGCAGTGCGACGGCCTCGGGGTGATCAGCGAGTTCGATGAAGACCTCATCGTCCCCGACCCGACGATGGGTGTCGCGGACGGCGCGATTGAGCCGTGGCGCCGCAACGGCCGGCGCATGAACATCTATTACGGCCGGGTGATGCGCCGCTTCCGCGAGCATGTCGGCGTGTCGCGCAGCAAGCCGTTTGAGCAACTGTCCCCAACCCTGAAGCGAGTCCTGATGCAGGGGACGACCGAAGCTGATGAAGCACGGCTCGGATTCAGCTTTGAAGGCGTGGTGCCCAACCTGCGCCGGCGATATGAGAACACCGAAAGCGACTTCATCAAGGAGCGCATGCGCAGCTACATGACCAACGCCGTCTGCCCGCAATGTCGAGGTCGGCGGCTTCGTCGCGAGGCCCTGCATGTGAAGCTCCCAAGCGAGCGGGCTGATGTAAACATCGCTGAGGTGGTCGCGATGACCATCGAGCACGCGATCGACTTCATGGGGAATCTCGATCTGAGCGCGGAGAAGCGGCAGATCGCCGAGCCGATCCTTCGCGAGATCGACGCCCGGCTGGGTTTCCTGGCCTCGGTCGGCCTGAATTATCTCACGCTGGATCGCACCGCGGGTACGTTGTCCGCCGGAGAAGCGCAGCGCATCCGATTAGCCACGCAAGTCGGCTCCGGGCTGGTGGGAGTGTGCTACGTGCTCGACGAGCCCACGATCGGGCTGCATCAGCGCGACAATGCCCGGCTCATCGCGACCCTTCGGCGCCTCACTGACATCGGCAACACCGTGCTGGTCGTCGAGCACGACGAAGGGATGATCCGTGCTGCCGACCACATCATCGACATCGGCCCGGGACCGGGACAACACGGCGGCTGCGTCACCGCCCGGGGATCGCTGGATGAGATCATCGCCAACGACGATTCGCTTACCGGGGCATACCTGTCGCGCAAGCGCACGATCGCGGCCCCGCCGCAACGACGCCGGCTTAGCAACTCCAACGCGGTGGTCGTCAAAGGCGCCCGCCAGAACAACCTCAAGTCAATCGACGTGGCGTTTCCACTGGGCGGATTCATCTGCGTGACCGGCGTGTCGGGGTCCGGGAAATCCACATTGGTGAACGAGATACTGTTCAAGGCGGGGAGGAAGATCGTCCACGGCTCACGCACGGCGCCGGGCGCGCATCGGCGAATCAACGGCCTGGGCAAGATCGATCGGGTCGTGCAGGTGGACCAATCCCCTATCGGGCGAACCCCTCGCTCCAACCCGGCAACCTACACGGGCATCTTTGACGACATCCGCAAGCTGTTCTCGCTAACCAAGGAATCGAAGATACGCGGATATGCGCCCGGCCGATTCAGTTTCAACATCAAGGGTGGCCGGTGCGAAGCGTGCCAGGGCCAGGGCGTCAAGAAGATCGAGATGCACTTCCTGCCCGATCTGTTCGTCACCTGCGAAGCGTGTAAAGGCCGGCGGTACAACCGCGAGACGCTCGAGATCACCTACCGCCACAAAACCATCGCGGACATTCTCGATATGCCAGTGGAGCAGGCGGTTGATTTCTTCGACGCGCATCGGCGCGTTCTGCGGATGCTCCAATGCCTGCACGACGTCGGCCTGGATTATCTCAAGCTCGGCCAGCCGTCGACGACGCTCTCGGGCGGCGAAGCACAGCGGATCAAACTCGCCAGTGAGCTTGGGCTGATCTCGGCCGGCCATACGCTCTACATGCTCGACGAGCCGACCACCGGGTTACACTTTGCCGATATCCAGAAGCTGCTGGACGTACTCAGCCGGCTGGCCGATGCCGGCAACACACTCGTGGTGATCGAGCATAACCTCGACGTGATCAAGTGTGCGGACTGGATCATTGATCTTGGGCCCGAAGGCGGGGACCGGGGCGGCACGGTGGTCGCCACCGGCCCACCGGAGCAGATCGTCAAAGCCAAGCGCAGTCACACCGGCCGGTACCTCAAACCGTTGCTGGCGAAGCGACGGGCGGCCCCCGCCCTCGCCGCGGCGCGATGAGAAGACAGGTCCGCGCCGCGTGGCCGCGGCAGCTTCACGTCTAGGCCCCTATCCTTTATAAGAGGTGGAGTTACGGGGGCAGCGAGGAGGCAACCCATGCGGTTGTTCAAGGACCGCCTCGAGGCAGCAAGCGAGCTCGCCCGCGACCTGGCCTTCCTCAAAGACCAACAGCCGTTGATCTTGGGCATTCCCAACTACGGTGTGCCGATCGCGGCAGTTATCGCCGACGCCCTCGACGCATCGCTGGACATTTTGTTGATCGCAGAGCTGACCTCGCCGCGACCGCCGAAGCAGATCGTGGGCGCGGTCGATGAACACGGGCGGATTTCGATGATCCCATCAGCGGCCCACTTGTATCACCTCACCGCCAAGCAGATGATCGGCCCGGCTCGTGAGGCCTTTGCCGATCTGCAGAGACGCCGGGCACGATTCCGAGCGGTATTGCCGGAGACTGATGTTCGGGGGCGCGTGGTGGTGATCGTCGATCACGGCGTGGAGACGGGGGCGACCATGTTGGCGGCCATCGCCTCGGTGCGAGACCGCGGCGCCGCAAGAGTGATCGCGGCTGCGCCCGCCGGCTGCGGCAAGGCAACCTGGCAACTGCACGAGACGGCCGACACCGTGGTGATCCCGCACGCTCCGTCCTCGTTCAAGGGCATTGATCATTTCTACGAGGTCTTCGATGAGGTCAGCGACGACCAGGTCACGGCGACCCTGCAACGGTGGGCCGCCGACCGCCCCGAGCACCATCGGGGCGTCAAGACCCTGGTGATGCGAGTAGTCAACGAGCAGGAGCGGGTCATTCATTGTGAGCTGGACCTCCCGCCGGGGACCACCCGGGGAAGCGGCCCGTTCCCGGCGGTCATCTTTGCCCACCGTCTCGAAAGCAACGGGGGAAGCCCGCGATCAGTCCCGATCAGCCGGCGCCTGGCCAAACGCGGTGTGATCGGCGTGCGAATGGACTTCACCGGTCACGGCCGATCCGAAGGCGCCGTCGAGGACGCGACCGACGAGCGAATGTTGGCCGATCTGCGCACGGTCTACGAGAACACCAAGGTCCTTCAGGAGGTCGATTCCACCCGAATCGGTCTCAACGGATCGGGGACCGGCGGGATGATCGCCCTGCGCCTCGCGGCCGAAGAGCCGGCCGTCGCCGCGATGGTGATTCGAGGCCCGGTCTGCGGAGAGGAGATCGAGGCCGCCCATCACGTCAAAGCTCCGACCCTGCTCATTCACGCCCAGCGCGACACGGCGCTGAGCGAATCCGTGCATGCGTTGGATCAACAGCTCGCCTCGCCTCACCAACTGCTGGAGATCCCCGATGCCAGTCGGCTGTTCAACGATCCGATCAGCCTCGAACTGATGGTCAGCGCATCCGTAGACTGGCTGGTCGATCATCTCGCCGCGGCTCAGTCTGATCGACCGCCGGTCATCGACAATGCGCCCGACGCGGCGCACCGCGCTGCGACAGAGTGACCTGTGTCCGATGGGCAAACGATTCTCCCGCAGCCCCCGGCTCCGCCGGGGGGTTCTTCCGAACCAGGAATGTTGTCGGTATGCCGCCAGCAAGCCCGCCGCAGGCGGGTCCCCCGCCCGGGTTCCACACCGCCGAGCCCGCCGTGCGTCCGGGTGAGCCGGCCCGTGCCGGGCCGGTGGATGTGCGGCATGACGCATCACTTGTTTGCGCGCAAGGCAGATTGACGACGCCGCGGCACGTGGAAACACCTTGCCGCCGGCGCGGGGTGGCGGTCGATCTATTTGGTCTGGCGAGTGAGGTGGCGCAACTTCCGCTCGATCAGATCCACCACGTCGTGGAGCAGGCCTTCGGCCTGGATCGACCACACCCCCCAACGCGTGTCGAACGGGTCCTGGGCGAGCTCGAGCCCGTCGCGCAGCGTACGTTTCATTCGCCGGGTGGGAAGCGAGCGCGCGAATGCGCGCTCCATCGGAACCGCCAATTGCAGGTCGGCAGGTGAGGGCACGATGACGGCCAGGGGATCGTCGCTGTGGTCGGTGTGATACTCGACCGTCCACCGCCAACAGGCACCGTGCCAGGCAACATCCTCCGTGACCCCGTTGAGTGCCATCACGCGGCCGCGGAACCGGTCGAAGAGGGCGGTCGACTCCGTGTCCAAGGCTGCCCGAAGCTTCCCGACCGTGGGGCGATTGAAGCGGTCCTCCCAGGCGATTCGTTTATGGCCTATGGTAAAGAGCATCGATACGCATTCCTATTGCCTGTTCCCACCTGGCAGCGCCGCGGGGAAGATCGATCGATCGGCCGTGCGCTGGTGTGCCATACCGATCCTAGGCCCATCGCCCACTTGAATCTTTCGCCGGCCGGGGCGACATTGGGCGCCGACTCAATTGAGATTGCAGCATCACGAGCTGTTACCAGACGTTGGGTGGATCTCGGCCTGGGCGGCCCAGATGATCCACGAAGATGGGCGCGATATGACCCGCCTGCTCGGTGACGTAACCGCTGTGCTGGTGGCAAGAATGCCGGAGCCTGGCCGCGTCAAGACCCGGCTGGTCAGCGGCGGGGTGTACAGCCGCGCGATAGCGGCTGACTTGGCGTGGGCGATGCTTCGCTGCACCGCCCAACGGCTCAGCACCCTCGGGCGGCTGGTGCTGGCGGTCAGCCCCGATGGGTGCGGCGCCCAGCTGGCCACGCGGCTCGGCGTCGCCTCGGCTCCCGTCGTCAACCAGGGCAGCGGAGACCTTGGCGAACGGCTCAACCGCGTGTGGGGGCTCATCGAGACCGCTCGGCCGATTGCGTTTTTCGGAGGCGACTGCCCCGATGTTCCGGATGCGGCCCTGGGCGAGATCGCCCCGGCCCTGGCCCGATGTGATGTCGCCGTTGGCCCGGCAGGCGACGGGGGGTATTGGACGCTGGCAGCCCGTCAATACCATCCGGTCCTGTTGCAGGGGATCGACTGGGGCGGCGATCGCGTGTACGATCAGACCTGTCAACGGGCAACGGGGCGGGGATTGACCGTCCGGCCGTTGCCCGCGTGGCATGATGTTGACTATCCCCAGGATGTGGAGGCCCTTCGCCGTCGGTTGCATAATCTGAGCAGATCGTCGGCCTGGACCCTGATTGACGCCGAACCGTTGCGGCGACTGGCTGAGCGACTCGATGAGCTTTGCAGCTCGTTGCCGGCGGCCCCAAGCACACCACCATGACCAAGCCCCCCGCCGTCGCAGCGTCACAGCCCGAAGCTTCAGACCTCGATCAAACGGACCTGGCCGAGGCGTCGATTCTGCTGGTCGATGACAACGTTCAGAACGTTGAGTTGATGCAGGCTTATCTGGAGAGCTTGCCGTGCCGTCTCCGCAGCGCTCGCGACGGGGTGGAGGCATTTGACTCGATCGACGAAGATCCGCCCGACCTGGTATTGCTGGACGTGATGATGCCCAGAATGTCCGGCTTCGAGCTGTGTCAGAAGATCAAGTCGAGCCCGAGCACGCGCGACATCGTCGTGATCATGGTGACCGCACTGCACGAGGTGGGCGACCGCGAGCGGGCGGTCGAGTGCGGCACCGACGACTTCATCACCAAGCCGGTGAACAAGTTGGAGTTGATCACCCGGGTCCGATCACTGCTTCGGGTTCGTCTGCTGAAGCGGCGTCTGGACCAGGTGACGTCGCCTCAGAGCCGCGCCGCTGGCGATGATCGGTATCCTCCGAATGCCGGCCGGGACCTGCAATAGACTGCCGCCGCATGCAGTCGCGTGCAGTCACCTAAGGGCCGCACGTCGAGGGTGTCTCCACGGAGGCTCCTTGCAGCAGATGGGCGCAGCCTACGGGATCGGCTCGCGGGTCACGACCGCGGGGGTGTCGCCCTGTCTGATCCAAACACTGCCTCGACCGCGAGGCTCGAGCGTCAATTGCAGATGGTCGAGATATCGACGCAGAGCAGATATGTCGAAAATATCCAGCCAATCGCTTCGCGCGGATTGATTGACTTGCTGGATGGCATCAATAATCTGGCTCTTGCTGATCATTCAAGGGTCTCCGTTGTGGGTGGTCGCGGCAAGGTTCATCGGCAAGTGGCCGGACAATAGACCAGTCGATAATTCGCACGGACGCAAAGGCTTGTCACCATGATCCGACCGTGGATCAATACCAGAGAGTGGGTGCGGCGGTCCACCTGGCCCATCATGTCGGGTCTGTTGGTGGTCTCGGTGGCAGCCTCATGCGAACAGAGGATGATCGAAACGGTCGCCGGCGGCGGAAATGTCATGCCGGCTCAAATCTCGGACGCGTTTGGTGCGACGGCCGGAGGCGAACCCACCCCGGCGGACACCCGGGCAGAGCTTCCGGTCCCGCAGCTGGGTGCCCACCCAACCGATCCGGGCGCCGATGCACTTGTCCGTTCGATCCTGGCCAGCCTCGATAGTCCAGCGAGGGCGCCCGGCGGCGAGACCTTGGTTCGCGTGGACCGACTTCGCAATCAGAGTCACTGCTCGCAGCGGGAGTTCGCGTCGCTTCGCCGCCGCCTCGCCGATGGGCTGAGTCGGTCCGGCCGGTCCGACCAGATTCGCTTTGTCGCCGATGCCGCCGAGGCGGCCCACTATGAGCTTCACGGCACAGCATATCTGGTCACCGCGAGCGGGTTCGATCAGTGGGAGTTGTATCTGAGTCTGCGCCCGGCCGGGGCGGCATGGACGATCTGGCGAGCGGACGCCGCGGTGCGCATGCTTCGCCAACCCCGCCCAGGCGAGCCCGAGATCATCCTGCCATAGGGATTGTCGGCTATAGCTGACGGTGCAGCACCCCTGCCGGGGCAGCTCACGTCGGTGAGATCCGTGATCGAGCCCGCCTGGCCCACGACTGGCGCAGACTCGGCACGCCGATGGCCAGATACCCCGCCGCGAACAGGAGCAGAAACGGCACCCCAACCACCACGTAAGGGCGGGAAATGCTGATCGCCACGCAGGCCAGCATCAGCCCCGCCAGCCCCAATTCAATGAGCCCGCTGGGAATCCTCCGACGGCGACCGTTCAGGACCGGATCGGGATCACTCTCATGCCCGCCGGCGTACTTCGGCGTGCGGACGAACGGGCTTTGCCGCCCGAGAAGCGCCTCGACGGTGGCCTTGGTATTAAGGACGTTGATGCCCACCCCGATCGCCATCAGCGCAGGCAGTCGCAGAAGCGTCCGCCAAAGGCTGATCTTCTGAGCGCATTGCGACACGACGCAGAATGTGCATGCCGCAACGGTGCCCAGCACCAAGCACAGACTGCCCACGCTCAGCACAGCCAGCACGCGAACCTCGTACAGCGGCGTCGCGACGAACAGCGCCGGCAAGGCCAGCAGCACCAGGAGCAGCACGGCCACATACGGCACAGGCGCCGTGAGGTGAAAGAACGCTTCCACTTTTGTTGCCAGCGGGGCGTCGCTCCTCATGATTCGAGGCAGGAGCTTGATCGCCGTCTGGGTGAGGCCCTTATTCCAGCGATGCTGCTGGCCCATGAACGCGCTGACGGTCGGAGGGACCTCCGCAGGACAGGTCACGTCCCCCAGATACTTGAACCGCCATCCCTTCAGCTGCGCCCGATAGGAAAGGTCGGTGTCCTCAGTCAGCGTGTCGTGCTGCCAACCGCCGGCGTCTTCGATGCAGCTAGCCCGCCAGATGCCGGCGGTGCCGTTGAAGTTGAACCACCGCCCGCTGCTGGCCCGGGCCGTCTGCTCGACGATGAAATGCCCGTCGAGGACCATCGCCTGAACCTGAGTCAGGATGGAGTCATCGCGATTCAGATGCGCCCAGCGCGTCTGCACCATACCGATCTGCGGATCGCTGAATTGATGAATCGTCCGTTGCAGGATGTCGGTCGGCGGAACGAAATCCGCGTCGAAGACAGCGATAAACTCGCCCTTGGCCGACTTGAGCCCGTTGGCCAGCGCGCCGGCTTTGTAACCCGCGCGATTCGTGCGGTGAAGGTAGCACACGTCGTGACCCGCAGCCGCCATTTGCGCGCAATGACTCTGTGCCACCTGGGCTGACTCGTCGGTCGAGTCATCCAGCACCTGTATCTCCAGAAGATCGCGCGGATAATCGATCGCGCACGCGGCCTCGATCACGCGCTTAGCGACGTGGCGCTCGTTGAACATCGGCAACTGCACCGTCACCCGCGGAAGGCATTCAAACCGTCTGACCGGTTCAGTTTCGCCCCCCCTGCGGCGGCTGCGCCAGAACACCCACACCATCCAATAGCGGTGCAGCCCGTAGATGCCAATCACCGCCAGCACCACGGTGTAATAGATCAGGAATGACAGGGCGAGGGTCTTCATCCGCAGCAATATCGTCGTGCCCAGCGTAGCGTCACAGCCTCCCACCTGGTGCTCGGCGAGGACAGGCCACCGGCCCAAGTCCGAGCGGGACCACCGCAGGTGTATTGTTTCAGCAATCACAGAGCTTGCAAGTACGGGTGTAGCCGCAAGGCAAAACTCTCTCTCACGGGCCCGAAAAAGCGGCCGTGGGGCCCGCCAACCGCAGAGGCCGGCGTGTCTTGGGCCAGTACGTTCAGGACAGGTCTCAGCCACGCGGGCTGCTATGCTATGGCGGCTACCGAGTAGCTGGAGCGTTCGTCACCAGCCGCAACCGTGAACCAGCGGACGCCCCCCGCGCTCCATGCACATCAGCCCTGCCAGCAACCAGGAGCACCGCCATGCAACAGCTCATCGACCTGCTTGACGACCATATGTACGTGGTGGTGGTGTCGGTCATCTGCCTGGCCGCGCTGGCCGGGTCGCTCATCCGGGCGTGTACCACGGTCCTCACCGCCCATTCCCGTGAGCGGAGCCGGCGGGAGATTGCGGCCTACATCGCCGAGGGCTCAATCACCCCTGAGCAGGGTGAGCGGCTGATCCGTGCAGAGGTCAACGCCGCCGGCCGACGCGGGGCTTGAATAGCGCCCCCCTTTTGAGGGAAGAGGGCAGGTCTCCATCATCAACTCCGTTGAGCCGCCGCGTCCACGCGGCGCGGTTGCGCCACTGGGCGTCCATCGACGATCGCCCCGCCGTGGCCGGCGGGGCTAAACCTTTACGGGCACGCACCCCAGTTGGCCAGCAGCGTAAGCAGGTCGAGAATGCCCACGCTGCCGTCGCCGTCGAAGTCCGGCGGCCCGCCGGGGTCGGTGCCCCATACCGCTAACAACACGAGCAGATCGAGGATGCCGACACTGCCGCCCGCATCGAGATCCCACGGGCAGTTTCCGGGGGCGGCGGCATCAAAGAGGTATGCCGAACCGGATTGGAAGCCGTTGTCGTTGTCGAGCCAGGCCCCGACGATGGCGGTGGTTCCGCTGATCGCGACGGAGACGCCGAACCATTCGCCCGCCGCGCCGTCGTCGGGCAGGAGCTTGGCGATCTGCCGGCCCGTGGTGGTGTCGAAGAGGTAGGCCGAGCCGGAGTCGGCGCCGTTGTCATCGTCCTGGAAGGCCCCGACGATGGCGGTCGCGCCGCTGATCGCGACGAAGACGCCGAAGTGGTCGTCCGCCGCGCCGTCGTCAGGGAGGAGCTTGAATAGCTGCTGTCCCGTGGTGGTGTCGAAGAGGTAAGCGGAACCGGAGTTGGAGCCGTTGTCGTCGTCCCAGCGGGCCCCGACGATGGCGGCCGCGCCGCTGATCCCGACGGACCATCCGAACCGGTCGGCCCCCGCGCCGTCGTTAGGAAGGAGCTTGGCGATCTGCCAGCCCGTGGTGGTGTCGAAGAGGTAGGCCGAGCCGGAGAAGGTGCCGTTGTCGTCGTCCCACACTGCCCCGAGGATGGCGGTGGCGCCACTGATCGCGACGGAGAAGCCGAATGAGTCGCCCGCCGCGCCATCGTCGGGCAGGAGCTTGAAGAGTTGATCGCCGAGGTCGGCGTAGGCCGGGGCGGTGCTCAGGACTGATGCTGCCGCGGCAAGAAGTGGCATGAGATGTCGCATGTCCGTCTCCTGTGCTTGAACCGACATTGCCCATATGGCTTCGTCAGGGCTCGATCGTCCAGCCATTCGCATATCAGTGTAACACCCCCCCACGATATTCAAGCGCAAAGTTTCAACTCAGCTGCGGCGCCGGCGGAAACCGGCCAGCCCGGCCAAGCCCAGCAATGCCAATGTGCCCGGAGCGGGGATCGAGGTAAAGAAGACCTCGGTGACAAACCCGCCGCCGGCCAGACCGACATTCCCCCACTGAATGTTGGCGAAACCCTGAATGTGCTCACCGTCGGCAACGTTGAACTGGCCCACCAGGACGCGGCCGTCGGCATCCGGCTCGCCATAGGGCCCGGCCGGGAACGTAATGAACACCGTGTTATCCATGACCCAGCTGGTGCCGTCGGCCCAGTTTGGACCATTGTGAAAACCCCAGCCGAAGGTGTACGGGTTGCCGGTCTTGGGGTTAATAACCGGGGTGTAGCCGGCCTCGTTCCCGATGGTCATGTATGTGTCGTACGTAAGACCTGTCGGGTTCATGGTCCACCCAGTGGTACCTTTGGCGCTAGGACCACCACCATCCAGCCAGCCGCCGAACAGCGCCTCGTACAATCCGCTACCCGGGGTGACGCCGTCGGCCAGCACGTTCTCGACAGTCATCGGCGTGCCATCGACGCCCACCCCAATGGCCGTCATCCGGTCGCTGGGATCATCAAAGTGGGCATACACCCGCCAGACGTCGCGGAGATTGCCGTCGGGGAGGTTGCCGTCAAACTCCGCATCGGAGGTATTCCAGTTGTTGGCGAACAGTTCCACCGTGAGCATGACAAAGTCTGCGGAAGCGGTGCCCGCAAACAGCGACACACCGCACACACCCGCCATCGCGGGAACACTGCTCTTATTCATTTGGGGGCCTCTCTTCTCTTCTCTTGAGATTGAAGACCGCAACGAGATTCCGGGGCCAGCCGTCGCGCAGCTGGGGGCGTCTCTCAACTCTATACCGAACATACCACGATCGCCGGTGGAGTCAAGACGAGGATGCTGGATTGGATTTCATTCATACCACCGGAGCCGCAGGCGACTACTACTTCCCGGAGATCGCCGGATCCGGCTGCGGGCTGGTAGGGATTGAGGGTCAGTCGGCTTCAGCGTTTTGCCCATCGATTCAAGACAGGATGACCGACTTGGTCAGGTATCGACGGTCTGCGGCGGAAAGAAAAGTCTATCTTGGCCTCGACCTGCTCGCCGTCGATTTCCAGTACCGGGTAGGCCAGGAAGTTAATCGGTCCGGATACGGGCAGGGGATCGACCACCAAGTCGCGGCCACGGCTAAGTTCGATACGGTTGGCGGGGTGCCGACCGAAAAAGTACGTTGCCAGCGGCGTGCACTTGTCGGCCTCGGAAACGTCGATCGGCCACCATTTTCCATCGGTGTAAAACTCGGCCCAGCAATGGTAGCTCGTTATGCCGCCCTCGTTGCGCATTGACGGAATCGACGCGCCAATTGCAAACCGTGCCGGGATATCGACCGAACGGGCCAGAGCAATGAAGTAGGAGTGGTAGTCGGTACAATTTCCAGATTTGGCATCGCAAGCGTATTGTGCGTCGCCCTGGCCGTATTGGTCACCGATTCTCGTGTAACGCATACTGTCTATGACGTGATCGTAGAGCGCGCGGGCACGTACCAAGTCACCGGTTTGGTCCTTAAGGACCTTCTCCTTGATGACCTCCGTCGCGATCGTCTTGAACTGATCGGTTTGCGGCACGAGCCTGTCGGGCAATAGGTAGCGCGCTAAATCCTCTTCCGTGTTGTCGTAAACACCCTTTTCCCGGCGATCAACCTGATACCGGATCTCGATCGGTTTGTTGCCGTCATTCGGGCTGAGCGTCAGCACCAGAATCCGATTGCCGTAGGCCTCGTCCTGCACGATTCTCTGTTTTCCCGGTACGTTCATGGTCGTCAGTTCGACCGTCTGGAAATTGTCGCTGGTGGCAAGCGGGATCCACATCGTGCCGCTGATCGGTATTGCCGGGGTTTCGGAGCGGTAGATGAATTCAAAGGCATCACGCTCGGTGATCACACCCAGCAGATCATTGCGCGCACCTTCAAAGGCAACGCGCACCCACGTCTTGTCCTCTTGCTGTTCCCAGAGGTAATAGGGCTGGCCGTTGAACTTGTGGACCGTGGTCTCGACAACCTTCATGTTGCCGGGTTCGCCTTCGAGAAAGAAGTCCACGTCGTAAACATCGCCGTCCTTCGTCGCCAGGTCGACACAGGCGAAATGACGGGTCGGACCTAGCTTAGACAGGAACTCGCGGTGGACCCGCACAAGCTTGAGCTTGAGCTCACCGCCTTCATGGGCAAGGTTGAAAGCGCCGCCGTCCGCGGTGGTCTTGCCGGCGATGTGGTTTTCGATGCCTTCCTGGATGTCGAGTGTGACGCGCGAGGGCTCCTCACGCCTCACGGGTTTGGGCCGGGCCTCGAGCGCGGCCTGTGTCTGGTCGACCGGAGGGGCCTTCAAGTCGATGGAGGTACAACCCGCCAGGCTTGCAATGCCCACCGCCAACGAGGATGCGAGGATAAGGTTCATCCGTCGGCCGCCGATTACTTGATCTTGGGGTGCTCAGACTTGGAACCCTCAGCCTTGAGATGACTGCCGGCGATCACCTTGGGATGCTTCGCCTTGCCATCTTCGGCCTTGGGACATTCGGGCTTGACGCCGTCACCCTTCGGACTCTTCGCCCTTGGGGTGGTCCTAACCCTTGGGATGGTCCGCGCCCTCGGGATGGTCCGCGCCCTTGGAGGGGTCCTCGCCCTTGGGATGATCCACGCCCTGGGGATGATCGGGGTCAGCCTTGACGCCATATTCCATCGTCGTCACCGGGTCAGTGTTGCCACAGCCGACCGCGCAAAACGATAGAATCGCGGCCACTGCCATCAATGTGAGAATTCGTGCCATGGTGAGATCCTCGTGAATTGGGTGCGAACTTCCATCCCCCCGTGGTACAACCTGCAACATTGTCCTTCCAACTGATGCCTACGTCAACCTCAGACAGGTAGCGGTCCTCGATACGCCACGTCTTCAACGATTCAGCGAGAGTGCCTCTGTGCAGGCAGTAGGTCTGCCTGCATACATAGAGGCATAGGCCACGGCGACGGTGTCGCCCGACCGGGCCGTGGCCTGCAAACCTCGGTGATCCTGTGCGATGCCGAAGTCCCTGACGCCGGGCCTATCCTGTTGGGTGCTGAGTCGATCCGTCCTGGCAGCAGTTGGGGCAATAGCGGCGGCGGCGATCGCCGGCTGTGGACCCCTCGATGATGAGCAATCCGCTACCGCCGGTGATGAAGCAGGCGCGGTCGCGCCGCCCGCTGCGCAAGAGCCGGACGATGTTGATCCATGGTTCGTGGATATCGCTGAGGCTTCGGGTTTGGATTTCATTCACACCACCGGCGCCGCGGGCGACTACTACTTCCCGGAGATCGCCGGGTCCGGCTGCGGGCTGTTGGACTACGACAACGATGGCGATCTCGATGTGTACGTGGTTCAGAGCTACCCGCTCGACGGTTCGGCCGCGGATGACCCGCACGCGGGCGCCAACCGCCTGTATCGCAATGATCTGACCGTCAACCCCGACGGCTCACGACGGCTGCGTTTCGTTGATGTGACCCAGCGCGCCGGCGTGGGCGATCGCGGGTACGGCATGGGCGTCGCCATCGCGGACTTCGACAACGACGGCGACACCGATCTGTACGTCACCAACTTCGGGCCGAACACGTTGTATCGCAACAATGGCGACGGAACGTTCACCGACATTTCCGACGGCGCGATCCCGCCGGAGGATCGCTGGAGCACCAGCGCCGCCTTCGTGGATTACGATCGGGACGGCTTCGTCGATCTGTTCGTCGCCAACTATGTGAACTTCACCGTACGGGAGAACAAGGTCTGCCACAGTACGTCCGGCCGGCGCGACTACTGCGGTCCGCAATCGTTTGATCCGGTCCCGGACCGGTTGTTCCGCAATACCGGCGATCCCGGCGCGCCGGGATTCAGCGACGTGACCATCGCCGCAGGCATCGACGCCGCCTATGGCAGCGGTCTGGGCGTCGTCTGCGCCGATTTCAACGGCGATTCCCAGCCGGATATCTATGTCGCCAACGACGGCAACGCGAACCAAATGTGGATCAACCTCGGCGGCGAGAGATTCGAGAACACCGCTCTGCTCGGGGGCGCCGCCTACAACGCCGCCGGGCTCGCCGAGGCCGGCATGGGCGTGAGCGCTGCGGATTTCGACCTCGACGGCGACCTGGACATCTTTCTTTCTCATCTGTACGCTGAACACAACACCCTGCTGGTCAACGACGGGCACGGATATTTCGACGATCGCACCGAGGACTTCGCGCTGGCCGCAATGAGCTGGCCGTATACCGGCTTCGGCACCCAATGGGCCGACCTGGACGGTGACGGCTACCTGGATCTGTTTGTCGCTAACGGCGCTGTGAAGATCGTCGAAGAGATCGCCGATGACCCGTACCCCTACGGCAATCCGAACCAGCTGATTCTCAACCTCGGCCCGCCGAGCTTCGCCTTCACCGAGATCTCCCCCCAAGGCGGGACCGTGGTGCAACTACGCGAAACCTCCAGGGGCGCAGCGTTCGGCGACATCGATAACGACGGTGACATCGATATTCTCATTTCCAACAGCAACGGTCCGCTTCGGTTGCTACGAAACGAAGTGGGGCATCGCCGATCCTGGCTGGCCCTGCGGCTGGTCGGCGACGTGAGCAATCGCAGCGCGATCGGCGCGGAAGTTCGGCTCATTCGCGCAGGCATGCCGGCGTTGGTCCGCCGCGTCCATAGTGACGGCAGCTATTGCAGCGCAAACGATCTGAGGGTGTACTTCGGCCTTGGTGACGACATCAACTCGCAGACCGTGGCCGTTACCTGGCCGGGCGGACTCGAGGAGACCTTCTCCGATCTCACGGTCAGGCAACACCACCAACTGCATGAAGGGTCGGGGGAGGCGCCGCCATGACCAGCGCCGGCCGGGCGTGGGCACTTGCATTCGTGGTGATGAGCGCCCTCGTGACGAGTATGGCGGTTGCCACGATCACCGCGCCCGGCGCGACGCTGATAGGGGCGGCGCTACCGGCGCCGCCGAGCGCCGAAACATCACCGCTTCAGACGGCGGTCAATCTCCCACCCATCCCCGATTTTCCGTTCGAATTGATGGAGCCGGCCGTGCGCAGGCAGTTCGTCGAAGCCGCCCGTCGCGTGGCCGCGTCACCACGTGACGCGGAGGCGAACGGAAGACTCGGCATGCTCTATCATGCCTACGAGTTTCACGTCCTTGCCGAGCCGTGCTATCTCCGGGCGGTCGCCTTGGCTGGGGATGATCTGCGTTGGCGCGCCTATCTGGCCAGGGTGCTGCTGGAGCGCGGCGAATGGGAGCGTTGTGCCGGCGAGCTTGATCTGGTCCTCGCCCAGCGCCCCGATGATGTTGCTTCGCTGATCTATCGCGCCGATGCAGACCGCATGCGAAATCGCTTGGATGAAGCGCTGGCCGGATACCGGCGAGTCATTGAGATCTCTCCGAAGACCGCACGAGCATATTGCGGAGCCGGCCGAGTCTTGCTTCGACGCGGAGAACTCACGACCGCGGTGGGATACTTGGAGGAGGCGATCCGTCTCGCTGGGGAGTATGGCACGGCGAGGTATGTGCTGGGGCAGGCCCTGCGCAAGCTCGGACGCGCCGAGGCGGCAATGCAACAGCTCGAACTCGCCGAGCAGCAACGCAACGAAGAGCCACGAGTCCCTGATCCGCTGAGGCAACGCCTTGATGCGCTGCGAACCGGCGCGATTGACGCCTTACATCGCGGCATTGACCTGCTTCAACAAGGGCAAGTAGAGCATGCGATCGCCTTGCTCGAAGAAGCGGTGCGGATCAATCCCGACCTGCCGGAAGCCCACGGTCAGCTTGGCACTGCGCTGCTGAAACGGGGCCAGTTGGAGCATGCCGAGGAAAGCCTGCGGCGCGCATTGATCCTCGACCCAAACTTCGTCGATGCGCTCTACAACCTCGGCTTGATTGCCCATCGGCGAAACGACTACTCAGAAGCGGCGAGGCGCTTTGCACTGGCAGTTTCCATTCGCCCGCAACACTTTGATGCGCATCTGGGGCTCGGCGCAGACTTGTCGCGCCTCGATCGGGCGGATGAGGCGATCGAGCATCTCCGCGCCGCCGCAAGGATTCGACCGGATGATCCGCGTCCCTACAAGCGGCTCGGTAGCGCACTTGCGGCGCTGGGGCGGTACGAGGAGGCCATCAGCCGGCTACGGGACGGCGTGCAGCGACTGCCCGACGACGCGTCGATCGCTGACCGGCTGGCGTGGATGTTGGCGACATGTCCGCAGGAGCAGTGGCGAGATGCAGAGGAAGCACTTCGCATTGCCGAGGCGGTATGCCGCAGGACCAACAATGCGGTGCCGCAGGCCTTGGACACTCTCGCCGCGGCCCTGGCCAATCTTGGCCGCTTTGAAGAGGCGATCGCCGCCGCCGAGCAAGCGCTTCAAATGGCAAGAGCGAACGACAACCGCGACCTCGCACGTGAGATCGAGGCTCGCCTGGGCCATTACCGCGCCGGCCGGCCCTACCGCCAGCCATCGCCCTAGCAGCGCGTGGCAGAAGTCATTTGGAGTAGGTTTCAGGGCCCCTAATGGAGTCAAAAACGCGGTATGTACGAGGTCGAAACCGCGTTCACCACGGGCTGTTAAGGGTCCGGGCGGCGATCCGTTTCCGACACATAAATTTGCCGGATCTGCTGGCACCTACTGCATTCCTGCGGTACATTACTGATAAGATGTGCCCGGCTGCGGGCTGGGCCTGTCGATGCGTCACCTGGGTGGGGCCTGAACGCTATCGGCCGTCGCGCGGTGTCCACCATTGCGTGACCGGGTCCCTGGCAGTCAGGCCATACATATCTGATCAAGAGCCGCTTCATGGGCATGGAGGTTGAAATGCACCAAGCAAGTTTGATCATGGCGGTCGTGTTCACGACGGGCGGTGCGGCGGCCTTTGCCGGCCAATTGCCGGGCACCTTGAACTACCAGAACGTAAGCGGCGCCCGCATCAACCAGACGGTGCCGGAAGGGGGCACGAGCGAGAAGGAGGTCGAGTACGGCGATTTCGACAACGACGGCGATCTTGACGTGGTGATCGCCGTCGCCCACAGCGACTTCGGCCAGCGTAAGAACAAGATGTACCGCAACGATGACGGCGTGTTCAACGAGATCAGCGCCACCGTGCCGCTCTTTACTACCGGCATGGGCGACGTCGCTCGCAACGCGTTCTTCCGCGACTACGACCTCGACGGTTGGCTGGACCTCATCATCGTCTGCGACAACAACACCGGCGGTGATCCCGGCCGAACGAAATACTGGCGCAACGTTCATGCCGGCGGGGTCCACACCGGCTGGGTGGAAGAAGGCAATGCCCGCCTCGGCCCCAGCACCGGCGGCGCGGCCTGTGGCGCGGTGTCAATCAACCCGGATATGGACGGCGACTTCGACCTCTATGTCGGCAACTATCCCGGTCCGTCACAGGACACGATGTATTTCAACCGAAACGACCTCCCCGGCTACTTCACGAACATGACGGGCAGCCACGTGCCGATCGACAGCGATTACACGGTGGATGTTGCTTCCGCCGACATGAACGGCGACGGGAAGCTGGACCTGCTGATCAGCAACTGGGGTCCGAACTATATCTATTACAACGACAACAATGGTGCCGGCGGTGGCGTAGGCGACTTCAAATATGCCGGTAGCGCGCAATATATCGGCAACGCGAGCCTCAATGAGAACGCGATGGAGCCGGGCGACTTCGACGGCGATGGCGACCAGGACATCTATTGGACCAACTTGATCGGAGGTGCCGACCGCATTCTCCGTAACAACGGCAACGATGCCGCCAACAAGGCCACCTTTACGGGCCTCGCTATCCTGCCGCCGTCAACGGCCAGCATCGTTTCGCGCAAGGCCACCGTGGCCGACCTGAACAATGACGGGCGCGTCGACGTCTTCGTGATGAAGGAGCAAGGCGGGAGCAGCCGGCCGACCATCCTTCGCAATACCTCCGTCAACAACATCATCTCCTTCGTCGATTGGACACCCGCGCCCGCATTCCCCAGCGGCGCCATTCATATGGGTTGGCACGCTGCGGTCTTCGACACCGACGGCGACCGCGATCTGGACATCTTCCTCGGCGGCTGGACCAACGATCACCTGTTTGAGAACGTCCCCGCTAACGAAGTTGATGAGGATGACCTGGCCGGGGGAGCCCTGCCCGGGGTGTACAACAATGATCCCGTCGCAGTGCTCGGACATGCCTCGGAGGGCGACGTCGATCTCTACACCGCCAGCGGTATTGGGGCCAACGCGCTGATCTCCCTGGTGCTCAACGGGCCGGATGACTACTTGCTGGAGCTGCTCAACAGCGACGGAAAAATCCTGGCGAGCTCCAATCGAGGTGGGTTGGGCATTGAGGAGGCGCTTCAACAGAGCGTCAGCCCCGGCCTCTACAGGGTCCAAGTAACCGTGATCCAAGGCGGTTCTTCGATCTACGACCTTGACAACGATGGAACGGTCGGCATCCTCGACCTGCTTGCATTGCTCGCCGCCTGGGGCCCCATCCCGACACCCGACCCGCCCGATTTCGACGGCGACGGCATTGTCGGGATCTTTGATCTGCTCCTGTTGCTTGCCCATTGGGGTGACGCCGGCGGCCCCAACGATTACATCCTCGAAGTCCTCTCACGCAGCGGTTGAACCACCTCAGAGACGATTCGAGCGTAGGCCTCATGATCCCGCGGCGCACTCCACCCGGCCGTGCGCCCACCGGAACGCGATGGGTGGCTGTGGCTAAGTCTTCGATGCCACAGCGTCAAAGGACTGGGGCACGCTTCGCTTAGCCCCAGCCACCCGCCGCTTGCTTCTAACCGGAATCGACGGTGACAGGCCGAGTCCTGTCCCAAGACGGCGGCCTGGAGGCCCTGTCGGGCCGCTTGGCAGCGGTGGGGACAGATTGACACCGCAGACCCCTCGTCGTTAGATAAACGGCTTAGCGCGCCTCTGGCAGACGATCCAGAGGCGTCTTATGCGGACAAGAAACCAAAGTTTCGCATGTTATACGGATCAAGCTAATTATTGTTGGCCCGCAAGAGGAGCCAAATGAAACCACAAGGTTCAATCTGCAGAATCGGAGTCTTCTACGATGGTTCCTTCTTTGCCTACGCGCAGGCATACTTCTACCACGACAGGAAGCTCGGTTGGCTTAGCTTCAGACCTCTCCACACGTTTTTCGAGACGTTCATTAGCAAAAAGGACCAGAGCTTTTCCAGCTACAAGGTCGTCTACGCTTCTTGGCACCAAGGTATGTTTCCTGGAAGGAACGCCACGGATGAGCAACTTCGCTTCGACCGTCGGCTTTACCACGATCTCATGCACGCTGGCGTCGATCCCAAGTACTTGCCCACGTCACAACAACGCCGGGAGAAGGGGACGGATGTTGCCCTCGCGGTGGATGCACTTCAAGTCGGATTGGACGGCAAGATTGACATCGCGGTGCTTGTAACAGGCGATGGCGACTTTGTCCCTCTTGTCAGGGCTTTGAATAAGCACGGTATTCGAGTGGTTGCAGCCTACTTCGATTTCCAGGATGCACGAGGGAAGAAGAGCTTCATTAACGAACGGTTGCTCAAGTGCTGCAACTATGAGGTGGACATTGGAAAGTTGGACGGCGATCGTGAGTTCGCGGCTACCTTCAAGAGTCTCTTCCGTACACCAAGTGATTTTCGGGACTCCGGAGAAGGCCAACCACCGCTTCCAGCCGACGCCGAGGACGGCGCGGCTGAAGCATAGCATTCGCCTGAGAATAGACTATGTATGAAGGACTTAACAACTCGGGACAGGTACCAACATCCCGTGGTGTTTCAAATCGGTGGCTGTCCCGTGATATCCCAGGAATATGAAATGAAGCACATCCTCAGCATCATACTGCTATTCTTCCTCACTGGATCAGTCTACGCAGACACCTTTTATGTGGGCGGGAAACAACTTGACATTCCTTCCCCACAGGGTTACTCGCGCGTCACACAACAAATGGATGCCGTCTACCGGGTGAGCCTGCAGATGGCAGATCCTCGAAACGATCTATTGGCATGTTACATCCCAGACTCGGACGTTCCGGCTGCAATGTCAGGCGCACTTTGGTCCTTTGAGCGCTACTATCTTCTTAAGGTCAATAAACGGGTCAAAGATGTGGTGGTGGGATCCAAAGACTTCGCCGAACTCAAGACCATTACCAAACGCCAGAATAAGGAGGTCTTCAAGGCTCTAGAATCACAGATACCTGACCTTATGGAGAATATGAGCAAAGGTCTTAGCACAGAGTTTGATGTTAATGTCGCGCTCCAAATGTCTCAGATTATACCACTTGATCCGCATTATGAAACAGAGAATTCTTTAGCCTTTTCAATGTATATGCATTTAGACATTTCTGTAGAGGGAGCAAAGGAAGATTTTATTCTTTCTGCAACTAGCACTTTCGTAAACGTGGCAGGAAAGATTCTGTTCCTCTACTGCTATGCGCCGCAGAAAGATTTAGAGTGGACTCGAGACGCTTCAAAGGCTTGGGCGGGTATGGTTATGGCTAGCAATGTGCGACCGCCATCCCGCACATCTGATAGTCGTGGTATGGATTGGAGCAAAGTGTTTGCGAAGGGAATCGTTGGCGCAATTATTGGAGTAATAATGGCTGTGATTGTTGTCATTGTTGGAGTTTTCTCGAAGTTCAACAAGAAGAAAGAAGTCTAACAAGGCGCTGCAATCGGACTACCAAGGGCGGCGCGGCCTCCTCTATGCTACAGCCTTACCACTTTTGACAGCCGGTGAGTTTGGACGTTACGCAGAGCCTTCCTGCCGTCCGTAGGTCTCGCTCACCGAGCTGTTCAGGTCGAGGATGAACTTCTTCATCGGGTGGCGTTGGCGGATTCGATCCACCCATTGGCCGGGCATCGCCATCAAGGCGGCGAGGTTATCCGCTTCACCCATTGGGTTCCTCGCCTATTCGATGCTTCGAGGTGCAGAGTCGCCGTAATCTACTCAGGTGTACGCCATGAAAGGTTGTTCAAGAACGCCGATCCGCCACAGGCGGATGGGAAATCGGCGCTAGGGGGAGGCGACCCATCGGCCGTGACGAAAGTAGGGTTTCGAGGCGTCCACGCCAAGCATGTCCGCGAGACGATCCGGGTCAGCCTCGATGAGCGGTTGTCCGTTGGTGAGCAGCAGATCGCTCGACCACGAGCGGTGAGGTCCGGCGAGCAGCGCCGCTTCGAAGCGAAGCATGGTCATCAGATCATTGGGCGAGAGCGTGGGCTTGCGCGGGGGGCGATACAACCGGCAGTCTTCAAGGAAACCCCTGACACCGCCTCGCAGCACGTGCCCGTGCGCTTCGAGCAGTTCCATGGCGCCTGGCCTTGCGAGCGCGGCAAGGGCGCGCGCACCCTGTCCCTTTCGATAGTGGCTCAGCGCTTCGGCGACGGCCAGGACGGCGACAGGGTCAAGATCGCCGGCGGGGTTGGTTTGATGGGCACTGCCCACCCCGCCGCGGTGGTCAAGCAAACCGGCCAAAGCCAGCAATCGGCGGTTGGCCTGGCGGTGGTCCTCCAGGTCCGCAAGAGCCAGGCAGGAGCTGCGACCGAGCCGGGGCTGATCGAGCACCCCGGCGAGAGCGTACAGGCGGTTGGCCAGATCATGGCGCGGCTGATCGCCCGCGGCGTCGGCGACCTCCTCCGCCAGCTCGAAATACGCCAGTGCATCGCCCGGGTTCAGTGCTTCAAGCCGATCAAGCCACTCGCCGGAGCCGGCTGAATCATCTGTGGAATCTCGGCTGCCCAAGGTTGTGGACCACGCGATTACACTCAGGGCGGTGACCAGCACGAGGAGCATTGCGGGGCGGGACGCGGTCATTGGTTCGCCTCTGGGGGGGTATTCACGGCCAGTTGCGCCTGCCAGAGTCGGGCGATGGCTCGCTCCACGTCAACTGCCTGCTCCAGCACATGGGTCATGCCTGCGCGGCGGCGGGCAGACTCGGCCAGGAGGTCCGCCAGCGGTTCACGGAGCCCGGGCTGCTCGGCCACTGCGAGATAGGTCATCAGTTCGAGCAGGCCGACTTGCGTCGCCACGAATCGTTGCAACGATCCCTGGGTGAGTCGGAGCCGTACGGCGTGACGGCGCTGAAGTTCGTTCAGATCACCCGGCACGGGATCGGCGACGCGCACCAACGCAGCGCGGTCTCGCCACGCCTTCAATAACCCTTGCGCGACGGCGTGCACAGTCCCGGCGGTATCCGAGGCGAACCCGCGCGGCCGCATTGCCGCGTGCCGGTTCAGATAGGATTCGACCACGGCCGCCGTCCGCTCGTCGATCCGGCCGGGGCCCAATCGCTGCAAGCTCAGGGCGTGCTCGACCAGGCCCAGCCGGGCATCGATCGCCCACGATTCTGAGCGACCCCTGGGCAGCAACCGGCCAGTAAACCGGCCAATAGTCTCGGCGGTGCGCTGGGAGGCCGATGCACCGGGAAACTGATCGAGCATCTGCAGGGCGACATTCGCCCCGGCAGTAAACCGATCGACGACCACTGACTGGGCCAGTTTCCGCACGTCCGCCCAAGAGCTGTGATAGACCGCGCGGACGAGTGCCTCGGCATCGTTGGGCCCGAGATCGACGCCTGCGGCATTGCGCAGAACGCGAAGGCGCTGCAATCTCTCCTCCGTATTGCGTCCAGCCTGCTCGAAGGCGGCGGCCCATTCGCCATCACGGCCGGTCGGCCCACCGGGACGGGTCGGGTTAACAGACGATGCGCCGGAGCCCGCGGACAATGCGCCACCCGGGCTCGCCACCTCGATCGCTTCGAGCCGGTCCAGGAGTTGACGGGCCGACGCCTCCTCACGGGCAACCATCCATGACGCGGCCTCGTTGAGCCGGCAGGCGATGACCAGTTGATCCATCAACCGCTCAGGTTCGCCGGCGAGCGGGCGGTGCAGCTGCGATTGAGACATCGTCAACCACCGTGCCGCCAGGACGGGATCGACGGGGAGCCCGGGGGCTTCGGCATTCGGCTCGGCCACCGCCCAAGCGGCGTGAGGCCACCGCTGACTGATGCGATCGGCGATGCGCCGGCGAAACATCCAGTCGCCGTCCCTGGGAAGCACCAGATCGTCGCTGAACCACGAAGCCGCGCCTGATTCGGCGAGCAGACTGGTCAACACCCACAGGTCCTGAGTGCTGATGCGCTGGTCGTCATCAAAGAATTCGCGCAGACGGTGCTTGACGATCCTGCTGGAATCAAAGTCCGACATCGAGAGCAGACGGCCGAGAACGTTGACCCCGGGACCCGGCCGGGACAGGTCGATGGAGCTGCGAAGGACGGCCTCGATTCCGAGCATCACCGCGGTGTTAAGACGATCGCCCCTGCCCAGCCGGGCCTGGACTGCAATCCAGCATTCCCAGAAGTCGTAGATCCGCTCGTCAGACTCCATCATGTCAATGAGCGTAGCCACCGTCCCGTCCAGCCATGCTCCGGCCGCAGAGTTGAAGCCGGCGGCTGCTTGCAGCGCTCGACGGTTCAGGGCGATGTCCAGATGCGTGCGAGCCCGGTCGATCACGGCCGGTGAGAGATTTGCGGTGGAGCTGATCCTGGCCAGAGTCCCGGCCATCCATGCGCCTCGCCAAAGGTCAATCGGGTCGGCGAGTCGCCCCGATGGAGGCATCAGTGCCATGAGCAATCGATCGGCAACGCTCGGTGAATCGGACGCTTCGTAGAGTGCTTCGACGATCGCCCGGTCGATCGCCGCGCGGGTGTCGTCGTCGATCATCGCCCAGCCGACTGCGACCGTCCGCATGAAATCATCCCAGGCGCGATAGACCGCCTCGGACGGGTCGTCGGAAATCGCGATGCGCCGCGCAAGCGTTCCGATCTCTTGGGGCAACTGCGGACATTCATCAGCAGCACGAGCGGTTTCCGGCGACAGCGCGCGGCCGAGGAACGTCGGCGGCTGGGGAAATCTCGCCAGTCGATGCATCGGCGGCGCGACCGGGCGACCATCAGCCGCCTTGGTGGGCTCAGCCGGAGTACTGATCCAGGGCGACTTCAACGGGGCCGACACTGTGGTCTCTTGGGCAGGAGTGAAACGGTGCGACTGCCCCGGGAACAATAAGAAACGTACGGCGACCATAGCCACAACCAAGGTGAGTAACCCAAACAACAACGAGAGCTTGATCGTCGTCGAGGCGGTGTCTTGGCGTAATTGCGGCGTGAACCCGGTGAGCCGTAGCGACTCGGCCTCCCCCTGCCGCGGAGCGACCGTGGGCAGGGCGGCAACTCGAGCGGCGCCTGATGTGATCTCGGCTGTGCCCAGGCGCGGTCCACCAGACTTGGCGTACTCACTCAAGCCGGCGACGACTCGCATCAAGCCCTGTACGCTCACACCGTAGGCCCCCGCCAATGCGACCAGCTTGGACCGTGTGGTCGCGTTCCATCCTCCGCAACCCACCAGCACCGCCAAGACATGGCGGTCGAAATCGGTGAGCGTGTCGGCGGCGATCGAATGGATCTCGGCGGGCGCCGGGGCATGCGGGGTGGATCGGCTGGTTGGATTTACTGTGGCAAGTCTCCCCGCGCGCTCGATTGATGCCAGAATCGTGTCCGCGGCTTGGCGCAGGCGCCGGCGAACCTGATGGGCCTCGCGGCTTCGACCGCCGGGATGATGATCGACTTGACGCAGGCGTACTTCAAGGGCGGCGGCCACCGAAGACGCGTCACACCTCTGCGCCGGCAGACCCAACAGCCTCAGTGGGTCCGACGAGCGTTCAACCCCGAGGAAGCGCTGAAACGGATCGACCCTCACGATGGTGGCTCCGCAGCCGCTCGATCGGAACCCCGCGATCCGGCCGCATCATCGGGTCGATCATCGCCGGTGTCAGCAGGCCCGATGCGCAGGTCCAGCGCCCGGAGCCGAGACCCCCACGGCTCTGGGCCGTACGTCGGCGTGAGCTGCTTGTGTTGATCCATCACCGCGCGGGCTCGAACAGGATCTCTATCCGCAAGCAGGGAAATCAGATGAAACTTCGCTTCGAACCATCGCTGCGTCCCCACCGCGCTACCCGCCACAAGCGTACGCCAGCATTCCAGTGCGCGATCCACCTTGCCCAGCTTCGCTGAAAGCAGCG
Organism: Planctomycetota bacterium; assembly: GCA_022568135.1. GTDB lineage: Bacteria > Planctomycetota > Phycisphaerae > Phycisphaerales > SM1A02 > JADFFQ01. The sequence goes on from JADFFQ010000006.1 coordinate 49,759, forward strand.
CGGCGGCTCGCAGAAATCCGGCTTCGGTCGGCCGGGCCTTCAGCAAGGTTTCATAAAGCTCAAGCGCGGCCTGAGCGTGATCCAGATCACCGCTGCGCTGCCAGATTAGCATCAATGCATCGGCGACAGCAGCGTGGTAGGCAACCACATCCCGCCGTTGCAGCGCCTCGGGCTTCTCGGCGAATTCGCCAAGGATTCGACGCCCGTGTCGGACCACGAGATCCAGGTCGGCGCGATCGACGTACAGATCCCGCTGCCGCGCTCTGAACCGCAGCAGCCCGTAGCGAAACAGAGTTCGCTCGGCGAGGCGCGACCACACGGAAGCCTGGTCACGGGCCCAGAGCTCTTGGGCGATCGTGTCCGCCGACGCGGAGTCTTCCCCAAGCAGGCGCTCCTGCACCCGGCGATAGTCCAGTTCATCCTCATACGGCGACAGATCGAACCCTCGCTCGCTTTGCAGCTCGTCGAGCGCGGCGAGGACGTTTCCAGCCTCGACCCGACGTTCGATGCCCTCAGTCAGCGCAATCTCCAACACACGGCGACACCGCGCAACGTACTGCCCGACGGTCGTGTCGTCGATGAGATCCAGGCGTTGCGCCGCTGATCCAACGAGTGGCACGGCGACAGCCAGGTATTCGTTGCCGTACGCCAGGCGCTGCTCGGCCGACGCCTTGCGGAAGAGTTGATAGAGGACCTGGGCGGCCCGTTGCTGGGCTGCGTCGTAGACCTCGCTGTGGGGAGGGATCGTCAACAAATCCTCGACCACTGCATGAGTTGGCTCCCTGGCCAAGCCGGCGCGCTTGAGGAGGAGCTTCGGGGCATGCCGGCCGGAGGGATAGAGCGCCAGGACGCGATCGATCAGGTCCGACAGTTCCCGGCTCAGCGTCTCGTTCCCGTCGGCCTGCACAACCTTGTCCAACGAAACGACGGCCATCCATAGCGCTTCGGGGGCATCATCAGGCCCAAGCCGCACCGCGGCCAACTGGAACGAATCACGGGCGGCGAGGAAGTGACTCTGAAAGTAGTGACACCACCCGATCAACCAGCGGCAGCTCGCGGCCGCCTCCGGGTAGCGATCGGCATCCGCCTCGGCCAGCGCCGCCTCGAACTGGTGGATTGCCTGCTGGTAGAGGCGGACAAGCTGCTCGTCGGCTGGTGCCGGGCGGTCGTGCCCGTGAGCCGCCCGGGCATGGTCGTAGTGTTGGACGCCTTTGACGTACCGGATCGCGAATCCGGTATCTCCCATGGCGCCGACGCCGTAGCGCTCGGCGAGGTCCAGTACCTGTTGCAACTCACCTCGTGCGGCGAGTGCGGTGACGGCGAAGCGGGCAAGCTCGGCCGCCGGCCGGCTTTGCGGCTTAGCTTCCAGCGCGTGCACCGCCGCCAACCGAAGCCACGCCAGCGGCGGCGGCCTGGCAGCCTGCGACTCGTCGGCGAGGATTGCCCTGGCCGAGCGATACTCGCCGTGCTCCAGATAGATGGCGATCTTCCAAGCGCCAACGCGGTCTCGCAGCGGGGCGTACGCTCGGTCATGCTCCAGAAGCTCGATCCATTTGATTGCGGTGGCCGATGACGCGGTGAGGGATTTGCACAAGGCCATGCCAAGTATCGAGCGCGCCACCGCCTCGGAGGAGCGGAGGTCCACCGAGATCTCCTGCGGTTGCGGGCGGGGAGACTCCGCCTCCACCAACTGTGCGAACAGGTCCTCGGCCACCCTGGCATTGTCCGGCCGATCATGTAGCCAGGACTGGTAGTACAGGGCCCAGGCGTTGAGGAATGTGCATTGAGCGAGCAGTCGCTGCAAGCGCTGGGCATGCTGGGCGAGCATTTCGGCGGCACTTCCGCTGGCTCGGGCCAGTCGGCGGTCGGCAAGCTGTACTCGCTCCTCTATTCGCCCGCGCAACTGATACAACTGCGGAATGATCTCCGAAAGCGTTTCCTTGGCCTGGGCGATCTCCTCGTCGCTGCTCTGGCGCAGTCGATGGTCTTCTGCGATCTGCTCCGCCGCGCGATAAGCCCCTCGCAGCAGGGCCAGACGAAGCTCTTGGCCGGTGTCCGGGGCAACGGCCGAAAGCAGCCGCCGGCTACGCTGTTCCAGGTGCACACGAGCAGCGGGATCATCGGTCGATTCCAAGAGATGGGCGTAGATACCGACCAGCCGAAGGATCAACTCCTGCCGCTCGGGGCCCGCGAGATCATCCAACTGCTGCTCCAGGTGCACGGCCAGCAATTGCCGCAGGCCGTGGCGCTGCAGGTAGGCTGCCACCTCGTCACCACGCGCGTTGCCAGGCAACAACAGTGCGACGGACGCGATCAGCAGCAGCACCCTACTCGTCGGGGACATACGTCACCTGCTCGAATCCTGCATCCCGCGCCGCCTGAATCGCAGCGGCTGCGAAGCCGACCGGCACACCGTCGGATACCTTGACGAACAGACCGGCCGGCGTATACAAGTGCGCAAGCGCGGCCAGCAGCTCACGCTTGCTCCTGAAGATTTCAGTTCCCAGGCGGTAGGCGGGGGTCCGGTCCACCAAGAGCACCTCAACGATCTGCGGCTGAAAGTCGGCGGCCGGGCCCGCGGCGCTGTCCGCGCGAGTCTGAAGCGATGGGCTCAGTCGATCCTCAGGCCGGGCCAGCACCGTCGTCACCATGAAATACATCAGCAGCAGAAACGTCACATCAATCATGCTGGCGAGATTCAGCGTGATGCTCCGAGGACGGCGTCGAGATGGCTTGCGCTGGATTCTCATCGCGGCGGCGCTTTTCAGGGGACTTGCGTGGCCAACCTGGCCGAGCCGACGCCCAACGATCTGAGCATGGTCACGACCTGGTTCAATCGGGCGGAGTCGGCGTGGCGATCTGCGCGAATCAGCATCTTGAGGTGTCGCGGCGGGCGGTCGGGTGAGCGCCGGATCTCCCGATGAACAATCTCCTCCAGCCGGCGCAGATCAACAGTTCGATCCGAGACAATGATCGCACCGTCACGGGTGATGTTGATGATGAGGCCGGCTTCATCCGGAGCTTGGTGCTGCTCGCCTTTCTCGATGGGAAGATCAATCTCAGCGCGGGTCAGCTGAGCGAACCGTGCGGTGGTCATAAAGAAGATGATCAGCAGGAACACCACGTCGATCATCGGCGTGATCTCCACGGAAACGCTGCGACTGCGATACTTGGGTGAGCTGAACTTCACGACGACACTCCGCCGCCGGCGCCCGCGGCAGCGCCTCGACTCGAAGTCGGCGACGCCGGCTCCGCAGCCGGGGCAACCGGTTTCGGCCGCGCCGTGGGGCCCGCCGGCCGGGATACACCCGTTGATTCCAGGTGAAGTACCAGTCGCTCAATCTCCAGCGCTGCTTCGGAGGCAAATGCGTCGATGCGGTTACCGAAATACCGGTACAGCGCGATGCATGGAATGGCCAGGATCAACCCCATCAGCGTCGTTACCAGGGCCAGACTGATGTTGCTGGCAAGCTGTTCATGGTTCGGCGTGGCGGTTCGGGACAGCGTCTCGAACGCGCCCACCATGCCCAGCACGGTCCCCAAAAGGCCCAGCAGCGGCGCGATCGAACCGATCACGCCCAGGGCGTCCGTCGAGCGGTAGAGTCTTGCGGTCTGATCCTCCCCGGCCTCTTCGATGGCGTTCTTGATCTCGAACGCCCCGAACGCGGACTTTTGATATCGCGTGATCCCGGCTGCCAAGATGCGGGTGAGATACGAGTCATGGTCCGGATTCAGGCAGTACTCCAATGCCGCGTTCACCCGGCCTTGGGCGAGCACCTCGTCGAGATGCTCCAGTTGCACTGCTGGGATCAGCGCGCCTCGCCTGATCTGCACCAGGTGCATGATGATTAGCGCCAACGCCAACACACTCAACCCAAGGATGACATATCCCACCGCCCCCCCGCTTTGAATGGTGTCCCACCAGGTGGCGCCGGACCCATCGGCGTCCGCCTGGGCCAAGACGATGGTGATCGCGCGCGTAGCAGTCATTCGGATTCCTCACGTTGCCCCGAGCCGGCTTCGGGTTGCAGTGATTTGATTCGCAGTTCCCCGACCGCGTGCACCGGATGATTGGGAAAGCTTCGTTGAAGTTCCACAGCGAGACCGGCCGCAGCGTCGGCGTCACCGGACTGTCGCAAGGCGGCCGTCACATAGGCCAGCGCAAGCCCCGCAAGATAGGGGTGGCTGCGGCCGAAGCGCGCGGGCAGGTGGATCAGGCTCACCATGCCTTGTTGGCGCCGCCCGATGCCGCTGTCGCGGAGCAGCGAGAGGCCGATGTGAAACCGGCCCCAGGCTTCGGCCCACGCCGGCAGCGTTGGGATCACACGCCCCAGACGTTGGCGGGCGGTCTGGCGGTTGCCTGGGGCGACGGCGCCGCATTCAACCAGCAATTGGAGCAATTCGACGCCCTGATGGTCCGGCAGGTCAAGCTGCCCCGTCTTGGGGGGCGCTCGACCAAGGGCCTGCATCACGGTCAGGCGATACAGCCCGGCAAGTGCTGCGACCACCTCATCGCCCTGGGCGTCGTATCCGGCCAGTCCATTCTCCAGCGACCCCAGCCGCGGCGTCGCCAACCACGCGGGGGCCAGCCGGGGGCACAACGAGGTCGGCACATCGATCACCGCCGGCAGCATCGCATAGCTGACCGTGGTAACCTTCGCCCGCCGCAGCCGACCGACCTCCAAGGCGGGGATGACCGCCCGGGCATGGTCGGCACGGGCTAATCGGCATCGCAGCAAACCCTCGGCCACGACGAGGGCTGTCTCATGCGTCTGCCCCCGGTACCGCTCATACAGCCGCTCCAGCAGCGGCTCCGCGAGGACGGTGTCGTTCCGCTCAACACGGCTGCGGGCACGCCACAGATCAACCGCCACCGCCATCCGTGACTCAAGCGTCGGCTCGTCGATCTCACTGACAACCCGGCGAACCCGGTCCCAGGGAATGACGCGCACATCGCCGAGCCCGCTGCGGATGGTGACGCCCGCATCATCGATGATCATGATGGTCCCCTCCAACGCCGGCTCGGTCCCCCGCTGCTCGACCACGTCACCCAGCGCTGCGTGGGCCATGAGCCCGACGAAACAAACCAGAGCTCGAACAAGAGAAGTCATCGCATTACCACTGGTCAGATTCGACGAACCGATAGACGCCGCCGGAGCGTCTGGCGATGTCCTTGAGCTGGTCCTGGCTGGCCGGGTCGCCGAAGGCGATGGTGTTGATCGCGACGCGCTTGCCACGGCTGTTGAGTGCCCCAACCATCCCCGCCGTACCCTGCGGAATCTCGCCGTCGGTCAGAAAGAAGATGACGTCCGGGCGATCGGCCAGCGAGAAGACCTGGAGGAAAGCCGGCTCGGGTCTCGTCCCCCCGCCTGGATCGACTGTGTTGAGCCAGCGTATGAGGCTGCTGATCGTGCTCTCGCGGGCCCGGGTCCAACCGCGCTGGATCGGCGGGGCGGCGATGTTCGACGAGAACAGCACAATATAAAAGGATGCATAGTCGGGAAGGGTTTCGATCGACCGAGCAAGCTCGCGCATGGCGATGTCGATCTTGCGGTCATGGCCCATTGACCCGGAGACATCCACGATGTAGGCAAAGCGCGTCCCCCGCGAGCGGACGCCGAAGAACGTGGTTCCTGCCGCGCCGCCTCCCAACGCCTCCACGCCCCCCTCCCCGGCGCCCGACCCGCCAAGCGTTGGGATGGACCCGGCGGCTGAGATCTCCAGGCTGGCCATGGGCGCGTCGATATCCAGCTCGCTCATGGGGTCGTCATCCGGCAGGTCGTCGAACGTTGAAATGATCTGCGGCGTCACATCCTCGAACGCGAAGTCCGCAAGCTGCGTCAACTCCTGCTCGGAAAGGACGGCGAACTCAATGCTGACCGGCTGCACACCCGGCCCCGGAGGCACCGCACGGCGAACGAAGTTCAGATACAGCATCAGCCCGAGATGGACCAGTATTGATACCGAAACACCCATGATCAACAGATGGCGCCGGCGACGCCGCCTCAGCAGATCACGCTGCTCTTCCAGGCGTCGAACGCTCTGGGGCAACTCGGCGATCCTGACGCGAAGGTGGCCAGGCTGCTGCGATTCGTGACGTGGCTCGTTCACCGATTCTCCATACGAAGGAAGGTTCGGCCGGTTTCGTCCGGCACCGACCACGCACATAATAGGAGGGTTGAAATGATCGTCGGCGAGACGGCCCAGCTTGACCCGGCTGGTGATAGCCTGTCCAATTCGGCGGATATGCTTACGCGGGATCATGATCATGCCTGATGAGCCCACGCCCCGATACCGACGTGTTATTTTGAAAATCAGCGGTGAGAGCTTCGCCAAGCCGGGCGACTTCGGGATCGACCCCGAGGAGCTGAGCCTGATGGCCCAGGAGATCGCCGATGCGGCGAAGCTCGGCACCCAGATTGCCGTGGTGGTCGGAGGAGGCAATATGATCCGCGGATCCATGCTGACTGAGCACGGTCAGATCGACCAGTCCACCGCCGATTACATGGGCATGCTGGCCACGGTCATCAACAGTGTGGCGCTGCGAGAGGCCTTGACCGGCGCGGGTCAGAGTTGCCGGTTGATGTCGGCGATCGACATTCCCGCCGTCGGCGAGCCGTTCATTCGGGCCCGGGCTCTGCGCCATTTCGAGAAGGGCCGAACGCTCATCCTGGCGGCGGGAACGGGAAACCCTTTCTTCACGACCGACACCTGCGCCGCCCTGCGCGGAGCCGAGCTGAACGCCGACATCCTGCTCAAGGCGACCAAGGTTGACGGCGTGTATACGTCTGATCCGAAGAAGGACCCCCACGCGACGCGCTATGCGAAGCTGAGCTTCACAGAGGCGATCGAGAAGCAGCTAGGGGTGATGGATCTCACCGCCCTGACGATGTGTATGGAGCACAACTTGCCGGTGATCGTGTTCGACTTCAAGACCGCCGGGAACGTCCGCCGGGCCATGGCCGGCGAGCACATCGGTACACTCATTGCCGGTAAGCGGGACCTCGGTGTTGCGTCGCAGGGCTGATCCGCGAGTATCATGCCCACCGGTGCGACCGACAGGCCCCAGGAACGAGGCACGCGATGGACGTTGATGAAACTTTGCGTAATTGCGGCCAACGCATGGACAAGTCCGTCCAGTATTTCCAGCGCGAGCTGCGGGGTATCCGCACCGGACGGGCCACCACGGCGCTGATCGACTATATCAAGGTTGATTACTACGGCAGTCCAACCGAGCTGCGCGAACTCGCGGCGGTGAGCGCCCCCGAGCCGACCGTCCTGCTGGTGAAGCCCTTCGATCCCTCGGCCCAGAGCAACATCATCAAAGCGCTGGAAACCGCAGACCTGGGTCTGAACCCGACGCCTGGCGGGGGCACGATTCGGATCACCGTGCCGCCACCCTCCACGGAGCGCCGCAAGCAACTGGTGGCGCAGGTGAAGAAGATGACCGAAGACGCGAGGGTGGCGATCCGAAGCGAGCGCCGCGACGCTAACAAACACATCGATCAGCTTGTCAAGGACAAGTCCACCCATCTTTCTGAAGATGGTGCCAAGACGGCCAAGGGCGAAGTGGAGACCCTGACCAAGACACACATCGAGAAGATCGACGAGGTTTGTGCGAAGAAGGCGGCGGAGATCGAGGAGGCTTAGCGGGCGGCTTATGGCCGCCGCGGTCATACCAGGAAGCTGCCATGCTCATACTTGCGCTGCCCGTCATCATCGCCGCAACCCCCCCGCCGGTCGTGACCGTCGATCGCGACAATGTCAAGATCAGCGAATCCTGCATTGTCGAGATTACCGCGGACCTGATTCAAGACCGGGACAACAACGGGGTGATCCACGTTGCCGCTGACGGAATCACGATCGAGTTCTCTAACCAGCACCGCGAGCTGATCGGCGCGGCCAAGGGCACGCCGTGGGACACGCTGGCTGGAATCGGCATTCGCGTCGACGGTCACCGCAACGTCACGATCCGCAATGCACACGTCCATCGCTTCAAGGTCGGCATCTACGCGACAAATGCCGACGGTCTTGTGCTTGAGAATTGCGATGTCGCGGGCGGATTTCGGCACCGCTTGCGATCGACTCCAAAGGCCGAAGACAGCGGCGATTGGCTCCGGCCTCATCACAATGATGACAACGAATGGATGAGCAACTATGGGGCCGGCATCTATGTCGAGAACTCAAAGAACGTGACCATTCGTGGATGCTTCGCGCGACGCCGCCAAAACGGGATCATCCTCGATCGAGTCAACGACTCCAAGATCTACGACAACGACTGCTCATTCCTCTCCGGCTGGGGACTGGCGATGTGGAGAAGCAACCGCAACGTCATCTCCCGCAACGCCTTTGACTTCTGCGTGCGGGGCTACAGCCACGGCGTGTACAACCGCGGGCAGGACTCGGCCGGCATCCTGATGTTCGAGCAGTGCTCCGACAATGTGATCGCCGAGAACTCCACGACCCACTGCGGCGACGGCTTCTTCGGTTTCGCAGGGAACGAAGCCCTGGGTGAGGTCAACCCGCGCGATGACCGGCAGTGGTACAAAGGCCGCGGCAACAACAACAACGTGCTCATCAGCAACGACTTCTCCTACGCCGCCGCCCACGGCATCGAAATGACCTTCAGCTTCAAGAACAAGCTCATCAGCAACCGCCTCGTCGGCAACGCCATCTGCGGGATCTGGGGCGGGTATTCGCAGGACACGCTCATCGCCGGGAACGTCCTCCAAGACAACGGCGAAATGGCCTACGGGACCGAGCGCGGCGGCATCAACATCGAGCACGGCCGCAACAACCGGATTGAGCACAACGCGTTCGCAAAGAACAAATGCGGCGTCTTTCTATGGTGGGACTGCGACGAGCGACTGTTGCAACTTCCGTGGGCAACGCAAAACGAGCGCGGTTCGACCGACAACAATATCACCTGCAACCAGTTCACCGACGACGAGATCGCCATCCAGCTACGCCGAACATCCGGCACGGCGATCGGCGGAAACGTCATCACGGGGGTCGCCAACCCGTATGACACCGACCAGGAGCCTCAGGAGTGGCTGGAGATGGTGTGCGGTGAGTTCGCAACGCAGACCTACCCAATCCTCGGTGACACGCGCCCCGTCGGCGCTCGCAAGCATCTGCAAGGGCGCGAACACATCATCATGACCGAATGGGGGCCATATGATTGGCAAGCCCCCTATCTGTTACTGGCAGACGCCCAGCCGGGCCGCCACGTCTATCGCCTGCTGGGACGCGATGTGCACATCGATCCGAAGGGCGTTGATTTGAGCGGGGAAGTCCAGAGTGAGATCAGAGACGACCGGCTCACCATCACGCCGACCGCACTCGGTTCGCTCACACCGTACCGGATCGAAATGATCGTCGGCGATGACAAGCTCGTGCGGCAAGGCGTGCTCAGCCGTGCCGACTGGACGATCCAGGTGTTTGCCTATCAGACCGACCCGCGCGAAGATGTCGAAGCCTGGCGGGCCGAAGCAGCCGACATCCTCTACACCATGCACGATGAATCGCTGGACCTGCGGTTCGGCACGGGCGGGCTCGACGACGCCAAGCAGCTCGCCAAGGTCCTGCCGAAGGATCACTTCGGTACGTTCGCCTCAGCCACCCTGACATTCCCTGCCGGGAAGTGGCGCATCAATACGACGTCCGATGATGGGATACGCGTGTGGCTCGGGGATGATTTGGTCATCGACGACTGGACCTGGCATCCGCCGAAGCAGCACGCCTACGAGTTCACGCTGAACGAACCGAAGCAAATCCCCATCCGTGTCGAGCATTTCGAGCTCGACGGCTACGCGATCCTGTCGCTGGAGATCGAGACGGCTGACTAGAGAGAGATCCGATCCGCGCCGCGTGGCCGCGGCGGCTTCACGTTTAGCCCCGGCGGCCACGCCGGGGCTCTGGGTTCATCAGCTGCCTATCGAGCCGTTGCGGCCGTTGATCCTGGTTTCCGGACAATTCAGTCAGCCCCACCCACGGCGGATGCCCGCGCAAGGACTCTTTGAAAAGCAGGAGTATCTCGACGGCCCCCATGTGTTTGTTCGCACCAGAGTATCCGTGGTTCTCCTGGTGAATAATCATCAACCCTCTTGAAGCCCTCCTCTACAAAACGTCTGTAGATGAAAGGCCAATGTTGCCTCTTCACGTGAGGTTTTTGTGATGACCTCCGGTGAAAGATGGGCATTCCCTTGTAGTCAGCAATTGCTACTTTGTGATTGATGACCTCTCGGCGGATCTCGGTGAGCCCAGATCGCACGGGCGGGGATCCCGATGGAATCGGGATGCCACCTGGCTCCATGGCCATTGTGTTCGAAGAACCCCCGGGCGGAGCCCGGGGCTATGGGAGTTGGTTGAGCGCACCGGCCCGCCTTTAGCCCCGGCCTCCGGCCGGGGGCTCGTTTGATGATCTGCGCGCCGTCCGCCGCGAACCCCCCGAGCGGAGAAGAATCCCCGGGCGGAGCCCGGGGCTATGGGCAGGAGCGCCGACGGGCGGGCGATTTGCGCGCATCGGCGATTCTGCCCGGGTGGCGCCATCAGCTCTCGTCGGCCCTTCGCAGCCCGCGGATCATCGCCATGAATGCGTCGCGGTTGGCCTGGACGGTTGCGGTCTGGCCGGCGAAGCGGATGAAGACCTTGCCCATGGGGGCCTCGACGATCGCCGAAAGGAACAACTGGTCCGGCGTGTACCGCTGCGCGCGCATCTTCTGCCACTGGCCGGCGAGCTCGACCAGCGTCACGCGCATGCCGTCAACCTCGAAGCGATCGACCGTCGGCTGCTGTGGCGTGCCGTCGTCATCGGGCTTGAACTGCGCCTGCCAGCGGAAGATGTTCTGATCCACTGTTCCGCCTTGGTCGGGCCCGAAGTAGAAGACGACGACATGGGCAGCCTCGCTGCCATCACGCCCCGGCACGGTGTAGTTCGCCACGCGCGATTTGCTGCTGGGAGGATGCTCAATCCAGGTGACCGGCTTGGGGGCGACCAACCCGAGGAACCTGGCCGTCCTTGGATCGTCGGAAGGCGTCCAGACCGCGGGTTCCGGCTGATCGTCAACCGTAACGCTGGGCAGTGGCGACGATGGCGCACCCGCATCATCAGGCTGGTCCTCGCCACATTGCACCAGAGACACTCCTGCTAGACCAAGACCCCCAATAACCAACACAATCTTGAATGATCGCATCGTGTGCAGCCTCCATTGGATGGCAGTTGATTACCATAACAGCCCGGGGCGATCCGTGCGACGCGTCACTAGACTGTCTCATCATGCCGCCGACGCTGAGAGTTTACAACGCGATGGTGTGGACGGCAGAGCCTGCTCGTCCCTGGGTCGGCTCCGTCACGATCGAAAGTGGACGGGTCCTGGCGGTCAATGATGATTCGGTCGCGGATGAGAATATTGATGCGGCGGGGCGAACGGTCACGCCGGGCCTCATCGACGCTCACCTGCACATGATGCTCGGCGGAGAATCCCTTGGCCAGCTTGATCTTTCGGTTGTCCGCTCGCGCCGCCAGTTCGAAGCGGCCATCGCCCGGCGACATGGCGAGCTTGGCCCTGATCAATGGCTGGTTGCCCGCGGCTGGTCGAATGAGAATTGGCCGACGCGCCGACCCCCTGAGAAGAGCTGGCTCGCCGCGGCAGGCAACCGGCCGGTCGTCTGCCATCGCATGGATATGCACGCGGTGTTGGTCAACGATGCGGTGCTCGACATGTGCGACATCTCCGCCAAGCTTCCGGGCGGTTGCATTGTTCGCGATCCGGTAAGCGGCGCCCCCACCGGGCTGATGGTAGAGGCGGCCGCGTGGAAGTTGGTCAATCCGCTGGTTCCTGAGCCTGATGAAGCCACCCGTCAAGAGGCTCTGCTCGCCGCGCAAGACCACCTCCACGCCCACGGTGTGACCTCGGTCGGCACGATGGAATACCGCCAAGAGGTCCGCGACGTATTTGTGCCGTTGCGGCAGCGCCTCACGATGCGGTGCCGGATCACGTTGCTCGATCGTGGATCGGCTGCGGAGCCGGCGGATCTCATCTTCGCCCGCGATTTCGCCAACGACGAGCGCCTCGCGGTCATCGGCTATAAGGCGTTCATTGATGGCACGCTGGGCTCGCGCACCGCCCGTATGCTCGCCGACTATGCGGACGATCCGGGCAATCGAGGTCTGTTTATCGAGTCGGCCGATGACGGGCAGTTGCGACGCTGGGCACAGACCGTGGCCGAAGCAGGGCTCTCACCAGCCGTGCACGCCATCGGCGACGAGGCCGTTCGCCTGGCCCTGGATGCGATCGATGATGTGGATCGGGCGGTCCGGCCGCGAATCGAACACGCTCAGCACATTGATGCGACAGACTTTCGCCGCTTTCGGGGCCGGATTGCCAGCATGCAGCCGTTGCACAAGGCGGATGACGGTCGGTATGTCCGCAGACGTCTCGGCGACAAGCGACTGGCCGGGACGTTTGCGTTCCGCAGGCTGCTCGACGCGGGAGCGCGGCTGGCGTTTGGCTCCGATTGGCCGGTCGTCTCCTGCGATCCGCGACTGGGTATCCGCACCGCCGTCACCGGATTGACCTTCGACGGCGAGATCTTCGCCGCCGATCAAAACCTCACCGTTGCCGAAGCGCTCCGTGCGTACACCATAGATGCGGCCTATGCCCTTGGGCTCGACGAGGCCGGGCAACTCCGGCCGGGGGCGTTGGGCGATATGGTGATGTTCGATTCCGATCCCTTCCAGGCCGACTGGGCTCGCGACCCACCCAGAGTCGTCATGACGATTGCCGGCGGGCAGGTTGTGCATGACGACCGATGACCTACGATGATGGCGTCGGCACAGTCATCGGCGAACGGTGGCGGATGAATGTTTAGCGGGCGGCCTTGGCCGCGGCGTTTACAGGATCCAAGATGAGCGATGAGCTTACCCATCTCGATGAGCAGGGCCGAGCTCGGATGGTGGATGTCGGGGCCAAGGAGGCGGTCCGACGGACCGCGGTAGCCGAGGGGTACCTTTGCGCGTCGGCGAGCACGCTCGATCAACTCGAGGCCGGGGAGCTTCCCAAGGGCGAAGCGCTTGCGACCGCGCGAATCGCCGGTATCCAGGCGGCGAAACGCTGTTGGGAGCTCATCCCGCTGTGTCATACACTTCTGCTTGACGTGGCCAGCATGGACTTTCAACGCGTTGATCCGGAGCGCTTGCGCATCGAAGCCACCGTCTCCACCACCGCCAAGACCGGCGTGGAGATGGAAGCGCTGGTTGGGGTTGCCGTCGCGGCGCTGACGCTCTACGACATGACCAAGGCCGTGGACAAGGCGCTGCGCATCGAGGGTATTCGGCTGGTGAGTAAGAGCAAGCAACCGGTCAGCTGACCCAGTTTGCTACGAGCCGTCGTTTCGTCAGGCGTCACGTACGGCTTGACAGAATCGACGAATCAGACCCGCGTCCTTCACGCCGGGCGACGATTCCACGCCGCTGCTGACATCAACCGCGAATGGGCGGACGGTCCGGATCGCCTGGGCAACATTGTCAGCGGTCAGACCCCCGGCCAGAATCACGGGCTTTTCAATCTGCGGCATCATGTCGGCAAGGGCCTGGTGATCCAGCAGATCGCCTTGTCCCCCCGTTGAGCCGTCAATCAACAACAACTCCACGCCCTGGCAGGCGTTCCAGCGAAGCACCTGTTGGGGATCGAATCGAAATCCTCTGATGATGTGCTTGGTCCGGGCGAATCGGCAGGTGAATGCCTCGTCTTCGGAGCCGTGCAACTGAACCCATGACCCGGTCCATTGTTCGGTCAGCGCATCGGGCGGGTCCTGCAAGACGGCGATCGACATGACCGCCGGCGGGAGAGCATGTGCAATTGCCTGAGCCTGGTCGATGGTCAGGCATCGTGGCGAATCCGGCACGTCGATGACCAGGCCGATCGACTCGGCCCCGGCATCGACCGCGACGGCTGCCATCTCGATCGACGTGATGCCGCAAATCTTGATGCGGGTCGTTCCAAAGGCAGGTGACTTGTTCATGGGCCGAGTTCCGCAAGGAGTTGATCGGCCAGGGCGGACTGCGTGCGATCGCGCAGCTTGGGCCTGGTTTTCTCGATCAGCTCGCGGGCCCGCTGCGGCTGGTTGAGCCGACGGACGTAGATCAAGGCGAGGATCAGCCGCACTTCATCGGCCTTGGCCGAAGTTGGGTAGCTGCTCAGGAGCAGTTCATAGGCGCTCGCAGCGTCGGCGTGGACTCCGTTGGCGTAAAGCTGGTTGGCGATGTCGAGCTGGTGTTGTTCGGCGAGCACAGCCCGGGGCGCTTCGGCGAGCAACTTCTGGTACTTCTTCGCAGCCGCGGGCAGATCACCAGACGCAAGCAGGCCGTTGATCTGGGCTCGCAGTTGGGCGTGACTGGCCTCGGTCTCGCCCGGCGGATCGGCGCGGGCGGCCAGTTTGCCCAAGCGCTTTTCGGTATCGGCCTGGGCGGAGTCCCACATTCCGGCCGGGCCGTGCCGGCTTGCGGTTCGAAACGCCGCCCTTCGTCGTGCCTGGGTGAACAGGAAAAACACGTCGAACTCTTCACGCGCGAGGAACTTCCCCGCCAGCAGCGCGAACGCGACGCCGAATCCATAGAGGTACCCGGCGATGTGAGCCATGTAAGCCACGTTGCTCCCGCCTCGGCCGAGCCAGTCTCCGGTCTGCCGCAGCAGGTCGATCACGAAGTAGAACCCGATGAACCACAGGCTGGGGATCACGTACACCCCAATGATGAAGAAGAACAGCAGCACCTTGATTCGGCTGCGGGGAAACAGGGCCAGAAACGCGCCGGTGACGCCGGCAATCGAGCCGCTTGCGCCGATCACCGGCGCTTTGGTGATTGCCATGTGCGCCAGCGCCGCCACCGCACCGCCGATCAGGTAGAACCCGAGGAACCCGACCCGCCCGAGGCGGTCTTCCACCGCAGCGCCGAACACCCATAGAAAGAGCATGTTGAACGCGATGTGCCAGATCCCGTGCGGATCGTGAAGAAACTGATAGGTGAGCAGTTGCCAGACCTTGAAGTCCCGCGGATCGAAGTGGCCGAAACTGGCCAGCGCTTCGGGGTCGAAGCGGTCGAAGAACGACCCGGAGGCGCCGAGAAGATAGACCACCAGATTTGCCACGATCAGCGCCTGGGTGACCATGGGCGTGCGCTTCGGAGGTCGATCTGTGCGCAGGGGAATGATCATGCGAGCGACAGTGTAGTCCCGGCATCGCTAAGCGACAGAGTCGGGCTGTCCTGGGCCCGGCCAGGCTCGGGGACGAGCCGGCTCTGACACGGATGGGTCGAAATCGATCAACCGGCCGTCAACAACTCGGTGCGTGATGTACTCGTCACGCCAGGTGTAGATCAGCCGGCCGATGAGATAGTCGTCAAGATCGAACCCGACCCTGAGCACCAACAGGTCGGCGGCTGCGCCGACTTCCAGCCGGCCGGAGTCTGACCAGCTCAATGCGTCGGCATTCCCGCGGGTGATGAGATCCCAGACCTCGGCTGGGTTCGGTACATGCGGCTTCGCCCCGGCTTGTCGGGTCATCGCCTGCATCTTGGCGACCTCGATCATAGCCCGAGCAACCCGCGGCATGGCCAGGTCAGGACCCGCCGCGACATCCGAGCCCAGGGCCAGTCGAACGCCGTGCTCGCGGGCCGCATCAAGATTGAAGAGCCCCGATTGGAGAAACGTGTTGGCCGTGGGGCAATGGACGACCACCGAGCGGCGCTGGGCGATCAGGCGCCACTCGACATCGGCCAGATGAACACAATGCGCCAGCAAGGTCCGATCGGTCAGCAATCCGTGGCGATCGTACACGCCCGTGTAATGCGGATCGTTGGGAAACAGCTCCGCGACCAGTTCACATTCATGCTGCGACTCAGCGAGATGTGTCTGAACGAACGCCTCATCCGATGCCCTGGCTTTGGCGACGCTGAGCAACTCATCTGAGCAGCCGACGGCAAAGCGGGGATTGACGCTGATGGCGATTCGCCCGCGCTTGGAGTTGGCGAGCCGAGCCAGGCGGTGGTGCAGCAGCGGCTCCGCAGCGCCCCGGTCCATGAGCACCTGTCCTGCGATCGCCCGCAGCGGGAGCCGGTGACCGGCTCTGATCACGCTGGTGACACTGTGAAAGTGGCTGGTCAGAAAGCCCGCGTAGCCGAGAGTTCCCGCCCGCAGCATGCGCCTATAGGCAATGCCGGCCTGTTCTTGGGCCACGTCGGCGTCCTGCCAGCGCATCTCGGCCGGGAAGACTATTCTGTCTAACCACTCCAGAAGACCACCACCGCAAGGCGGGTCACAGCCAACTGCGTCGATCTGCGGTAGATGGATGTGAGCGTCGATGAAGCCGGGGCAGATGAGTGAATCGGCGTCTCCGGCCACGGGGGTCTCGGGAGGATTGCCGCGGCCTAGCTCGGCGATCTGCCGATCCTCGATGCGAACCCATCCCAGTTGGGGGGTATGATGCGGATTGATCAGAAGTCTGCCCTGGAGAATCATCGAAAACCGCCGGAAGTTGTTTCAAGTCCCTCGGAGCCAGCGCCGAATTGCAGTACGGGCCGATTCCACGTAGTATCAGTTGCGGTCAGAGCCCTGCGATCGGCGCCTGCGGGCTGGCAGTTCGTCGCCCGGGGCGGGGTTCGGCGAAATACCGGGGCCGGACTCATCGAGCTTTACTCCTGCGACGCAATTGAGGATCAGCCATGACCACTGCTGCTTCCATGCCCGTGCTCGACAAAGGTCTTGCCAACACGATTGCCGCTGAATCAGCGATGTCGTTCATCGACGGCCAGAACGGGATTCTGGAATATGTCGGTATAGACATCGACGCACTGGCTCGCAACTCGACATTTGAGGAAGTCGTTTATCTGCTGTGGCATCGCAAGCTGCCGACGAGAGGCGAGCTGGATGCGTTCGCTTCCGGCATCCGCGCAGAATACGACCTGCCCGAGGTGATGTGGGACGTCATCAAGACTATTCCCACATCCGCGGCGCCGATGCACGCCCTGCGCACGCTGGTCTCGGCGCTGGCCCTGTCCGATCCGGAGGCGGACGATCCATCGCCTGCGGCCAATGAGCGCAAGGGTGTTCGTCTCCTGGCCAAGGCGCCGGCCCTCATCGCCAACTTTGATCGGCATCGCAAGGGCAGAGACTTCATCAAGCCCGATTCGTCGCTGAGCATCGCCAGCGCGTTTCTCACCATGCTCAACGGGCAAGAGCCGACGGAGACGATGGCCAAGGCGCTCGATGTGTGCCTGATCCTGCACGCGGACCATGGGTTCAACGCCTCAACGTTCGCAGCGCTGGTGACGATTTCCACGCTCAGCGACATGTACTCAGCCGTCACCACCGCCATCGGCACGCTGAAAGGGCCGCTGCACGGCGGAGCCAACGAAGCGGTTATGCACATGCTCACCGAGATCGGCCAAATGGACCGCGTCGAGCCGTATATCCGCGAAAAGCTCGACCGCAAGGAACGGGTGATGGGTTTCGGGCACCGGGTCTATAAGGCATACGACCCCCGGGCCAGCTATCTCAAGACGTTCGCGGAGCGGCTTGCGGAAGATACCGGCAATCGAGAGCTGTATGAGATGAGCCGCCGCATCGACCAGATCATGCACGAAGCAGTGGCGGCCAAGGGCATACACCCGAACGTCGATTTCTACTCAGCGACGACCTACTACTCGATCGGCCTGGACATTGACCTCTTTACGCCGATGTTCGTCATGAGCCGCATCGGGGGCTGGGTCGGCCACTGTATCGAGCAGCTGGCGGACAATAAGCTCATCCGGCCGCGCTGCGAATACATCGGCCCACACGAGGCGGCCTACGTGCCCATCGAGGGGCGTTGAAACGGGACGATCCCCACAGGTGACGCCGGCCCACCTGTTGCCCATCGGGGAATCACCACGCGGACCCGCTGGAGACGCACCCCAGCGGGGGGCCCGGCCCCGGCGGACCGTGGCGGGTCACCTCCCGCGGCATGGACGGCCACCGGCGAGAAAGTTATCCACATCCGCGCGAGAGGCACGGGCATCACGCCAGCCTGGTGATACCATGGCCGGCTGCGGCACGCTGAAGGAGCGGTGGCGCAATCGCAAACCGGGAGACCAGGGAGAAGGACGTCGTGTGATATGTCCAAACTCACTTGAAAGGAGGCTGAGCCATGAACACGTCGCTGAGAATCCTGGGGCTTGGCCTCGGGGCGGTCCTGTTGGGGGTCGCTTCGGGGATTACCCAGCAGGAATCGTTTACCGCGAACCCGGACACCGCCGGGGTCGCGGACACTCTGGTCAACAAGTCCGCAAACATTCGCTATGGAGAGTTGGTGTTGATCAGGGGCGGCGCCCGAGACCAGCAGTTGCTGGAAGACATTGCGATCGAGGTCCGCAAGCTGGGCGCCCACCCCGTGATCACGATTGGCAGTGACCGTCTTACCCGCAACATATTCACGGAAGTGCCGGCCCGTTTCGACAACCAAGAGCCAACGTTCGCGTTGCGAATGGCCGAGACCATCAACGCCATGATCAGTGTCGATTACCGGGATAGCTTCGATATCCTCGCCGATGTCCCGGCCCAGCGCCGGGCCGCCCACGCCAAGGCGTTCGAGCCGGTTTACAAGAAGATGCTCGAGCGTGGCGTGATTCGCACGCATCTGGGCAACGGCTTGTATCCGACCAAGGCCTTGGCCGAGCAATTTGGGATCACCCGCAACGAGCTGTCGAGGATCTTCTGGCGCGGCGTGAATGTTGATTACGATCAGCTCCAGGCTACGGGCGAGCGGGTCAAGAACATTCTGGCTGCGGGGCGGGACGTGCGCATCACTGCGCCCAACGGCACTGATCTGACCGTCCAGATCACCCGCCGTCCGATCTTCGTGAGCGATGGAGTGATTTCGACCGATGATCGGTACGCAGGCGGCCCGGCGTGCCAGGTCTGGCTTCCGGCCGGGGAGGTCTACCTGACCCCCGTGACCGGTACAGCCGAGGGCACCTTTATCGCCGATACGTTTTTCTTCCAGGGCAAGCGGATCGAGGGCCTGACCCTGAACTTCAACAAGGGCAAGATGACGTCGATGACCGCGAAGCAGGGCGACATCACCGCGTTGAGGCAACTGTACAACGCCGCCCCCGCCGAGGGGCGCGACCTGTTCGCGGCTATTGACATCGGCATCAACCCCAGCGTGCAGGTTCCCGCAGGCAGCCACATGGTCACCTGGATGGGCGCCGGCACAATCAGCATCGGCATCGGCGGCAACACCTGGGCCGGTGGCGACAACGAAGTGCCCTACAACCTGTTTGCCCACCAGACCAACGCAACGATGACGGTGGACGGCCGGAAGCTCATCGATCAGGGCACACTGATTCAACGGTAGTCGTGCCCGCGCCGCCGCTCCTTCACGGGCTCCTGTGCCACGACAATCTCCAAGAAAGAAGCCCACGGATTCCAATCCGTGGGCTTCTTCGTTGATGCACGATGTCGTACGGCCAAACGGTGCACTTGCTCACCACGTGTATTTCACCGTGTAGGTCACTGTCTTTTCGCCGTCAGGCGGGACGTTCACCTCGAAGTGGATCGTCCGGCCGTCGATCTTCTCATGTTCGTCGCTGGCCTGGCTGATCTGCCAGTTGACCCATCGGTAGAGGTTCTCCTTGATGATGACCTTGATCTGCTGCTCTTTGTGGTTGCGGATTTGGATCTGGAAGCTCTCGGTGATGAGGTGGGCTTGGGTGTCGATAGTAAAGTTCGTTTGGGTGCGCTCGCCGACGATATCAAAGGCTTGACCGACCCTGATCAGGACCTTCTCATCCTTCGGCGTGTGGTCGATGAGGTCTTCGCCGACGAACTCAAGCGTTTCGTCCGCCTCGTCCCGTTTGTACACGCGTACCTTGCCCCGCGGCAGAGGCATGCCGAGGTTGTTGTCCTCTTCATTCTGAAAGCGCACATAGACGTCGACCTTCGGGTTCGACTGCGTGCCCAGGTTGCGGTCGGTTCGCGGGTTGGAGGAAAACCCCCACCCAGCGCCAGCTGACAGGCCAAAGTACACCAACACTTTCTCGACGCTAACGTCGCGGGCGGTCGGAAACAGTGTGATCTGCTGGGTGGTGTTGGACAGGATGTCGGTGCGGCGCGGCAGGGTGTACAGGTGATACTCGAAGAAGGCCTTTTCTTGGAAGCCCGCCGCCCGGCCGGCCCTCCCTAGAGTCTCCGTCCCCGAGTAAAGCAAGTAGCCATACTCTGGCTGAACCCGCTGCACGTCGCCGGCGATGAGCTTGAGCCGCGCGTTTTGGTATGCCCGCCCGGAGAGGTTCATCACAGTCACCCACGCGCCGAGGTCGGCCTGGGTGTCATCGGCATTCAGCATCAGGTTGTAGTCCGCCCGCCAAGTGATGCCGCTGGTCTGATAGGTGGTGCGGATCTCGTGCTCACCGCCTTGCTCGGCATCCAGCTTCCACACCAGCGTGGGCTTGGTCACCAGCCCCTCCAGCGGCAGCGGGGGTAGTTTGATTCGACCGCTTCCTTGGGGGAGGAACTCCAACCCCTGCGGCGTCTGGAGGATAAACATCCCACCCCTAACGGCGAGTACCTTGCCCGTGACGACTGTGGTCTCGCCGTCCTGCGTCACTTCCAGGCCGACCTCCCGGTCGATGTACTTTTCGTAGAGCTTTTGGGTATTGATCAGGTCGAACTCGAAGTTCTGTTCGAGCACCTCCGTACCGTCGGGGTCAGTGAGATCCACAAAGCTCACCGTGGTGGGATCGATGAACTGGGCCACGTCGGTGAACCGCAGTTCGTTGAGGCCAGCCTTGAGGTTGACTGTGCGCACCTCCTTGACCACACCGAATCCGGGCACCTGCCAGGCGAAGTTCAGGTTGTAGCCCTGTCGCTGCTGGGAGATGAACCGTTGGGGATCGAAGCTCGCCGGGTCGGCAGTGGAGTAGACGGTCACCGCCAGGCCTTCGCCCGCGGCGGCGGCCCCGACTGTGCAGGGCGAGAAGAGAAGAATCACGGCGGCAATGACGTTTGGTGTCCATTGGTGTTTGCGAACCATCGGCGTGCTCCTTGACCCAGGGCCGCCTCAGTGCGGCCGGTGTGTGATGTCAACCAATAATGGCCGATCCTGACCGGCCGTCTCCAGTGAGCAGACGGTTTTTGGCGGCAATGTTCTATTGGCCGCTCGGAGAGGCCGCTTGCGTCATCTGCGGATAGATCAGCACGCGATCGTGGGCCAGCAGCAGCAAGTCATCCGCTCCGTCGCCGGTGACGTCGGCAACGAGGGCTTCGCTCGGCTCGTACTCGCGCGGCTCGCCGCCGGAAAAAATCTTGGATTCAAAGACCTCGAAGCCAACCGCGTACAGCATCTGTCGCGACTCGCTAAACGTAAAGATCTCGCACATCTGTTCGCCGGCATCGAGTGAGATGAGATCGCGAAAGCCGTCGCCGTTGATATCGCCGGTCGCCAGCTCATGCTGGCGGCGATGCTCTTGGTCGGTCCGCCAGGACGCAAACTCTCGCAGCACCGTGCGCTCGCCCAGAAACCGAATCACCGCGAACCCGTCGTTCCCGATCGCCAGGAGGTTGTCCTCACCATCGCCCGAGAACGAGCCTGCATGGATGGAATGAAACGAGAAACCCTTGACCTTGACCGACTCGGTTTCGCCCCATGTTCTGCTCGAGCCGGGTCGCTGGTCTTGCAAGCGGGCCATGACGACCAGCCGATCGTTCTTCTGGTCGGCGGCGACAATTCGATCACCCAGCACTGCCAGCGACACCAGCTTGGAAGAGCTGTCGTCGGCGTTGATCTGTTGCACCACCTGCCAACCCGGACTGATGCCCGCAGGTGGGTCCGGATCGTAACGCACCGCCCGCACGTAGTTGCGATCGGCGATGAGCAGCTCCGCGTGGCCGTCTGCGTCGATGTCAAACACCGCGGTGTTGTCCGCCTTGGCGGCCTTCACCAAGCCGAACTGGCCCATATCTTTGGACTCGGTGAGTTGGAAGCCGTCGACCTCGGCGTGGAGCATCATCATCGGCTTATCACGCGTGAACAGCAGCAGGTCGGTCCGCCCGTCCTGATCGGCGTCGAGGGCCAGAATGGTCTGGGGCGATCGGCTCAGCGACCCCAGTTGGATCGTTTCGCTGTTCCCGGCCAGGTCGATGAGCGTGATCGCATAGTTGCGACCGTCCTTGGCGATGATGGCGACATGCGGGCCATCCTCCAACTCGACCAGATTGAGCGCGACCGGTGTATGGCCGCCGGGAACGGTCAGCGGGACAGGATATGGCACGCCGGTTGACTCGACCTCGCATCGGCCGACGACACCCTCCTTCTCCGAGAGCACGAACAGCTCGGCGAAAGGGTCATCGTCCACGTTGCCCGCAACGAGATACTCAAGCTCGGCGTAGCACGGATATGACTCGCCCGGCTGCAAGCCCTTGCCCGGGGCCTGGCGATACACGACCAGCGCGTTGGCTTGAGTGTCCGTGGCCACGAGGTCCAAGAGCCCGTCGCCATCGACATCGACCACAGCCGTGGACCGCTTGCGATTGCCCGCATCGGAGAAGCTGTACACGAGCATCGCCGCGTCGCGGTCACCGGTCTGCTCGATCTGCTCGATCGCGAGCTCGTAGAGAACGATGCGCTTAGACGCTCGTTCGATGACGACGATGGTGGCCGCATCATCCCCGGTGAGTCGCAGCGCCTCCGCTTCGAGCAGGGCGGGCATCTCGAATCGAAGCTCGGCTCCCAGCACGCCGCGCCCGGTATCCTCGCCGCCGAGCCACAGCCGGATCGGAGCCGGGTCGTCGGGAAGGATGCCGGCGATATCCAACCGTCCGTCACCGTTGTAGTCCTCGAGCAGGAAGGCGATGATCTTGCCGCCGGTTGCGAGCTTCAGCGGCCGGCCCAGGCTGTCGCCATTGATCGTCCAGACGTGGATCTCGCCGCCAACCAGACAAAGAAGCTCCGGTCGCTCGTCGCCGATGACGTCGGCCACCGCCAAGCCGTTTCGATTGGACGCCAGGTTCTTGACATGATGCTTGCGGGCGATTGCGAACTTGCCGGCCGGTGACTGACGCATGAACACCAGCTCGGGGGGTGATCCGGCGTAAATGAGATCCATCAACCCATCGCCGTCGAAATCGTGGGGGACCACGGCCGAAACGCGATGGCTCACGGAGATGAGCTGGCGCCTGAACCGCCAATGCTCGGGGAGTTCATTGGCCCGGCTGACAGTGACGAAAGCGTCATCCGGGGTGGCCCCCGGCTTCTGAACGTGCAGCTCGATTCGGCTGGAATGGTTGTTGACCACGATCAAATCGAGGAAGCCATCGCCGTCCAGATCGGCCACGGCCATCGGGCCTGCGCCGCGGTCGATCTTGACGATCTCCAGTCCTGTGAAGCCGAAGTACTCAGCCAGCGAAGGGTCGTCACTCTGTGTCGGCCCCAAGGAAGCCAGCAGCAGACCGACGCCGGCGCAAAGGGTCACAGCGATGGGCATGAGGTGGCTCCTGGGTGCCCCGGGGACGCAAGCGTGAGGCCGATCAGGCCGATACCTCCCTGGATGTTGCTGAGTTCATCGTCACCATCGTATACTGGCTCCATGCGGCTGTGGCCTTCTTTTGAGCTTCGACGAAGATGACTCGGTTTCTCGCCGGCAGAAGCATTGTTGCTGCGGTTCTGGTCGCGACCCTGCTGGGGACCGCCGGCGCTGCCGATGTAATCAAGCTCACCAGCGGCGCGGTGCTCCAAGGGACGATCCTGAAGCGAAATGACCGGACGTTGTGGCTGGACCTCGGTTCCGACGTGCTGGCGGTGAGGCTGGCGGACATCGACGAGATCGAGCTGGCCGAGGCCGACGCGCCGGTGCAGACCGAAGCACACTGGCTGTTCCACACGGCCCGCGACCTGCCTGAGCTGAGCCCCAAGGAGCAGGCCAAGCGCGTGGGACCCACGGTCATCAAGGTCGCCACCCCCCGTGGTCTGGGCTCCGGCGTGATCATCAGCCCCGACGGACACGCCATCACCAACGCTCATGTCATCCAGGGCGAGACCAACCTGCGGGTAACGGTGTGGCTTCCCCAGGCCGACACCACCCTTCGGCGCATGGTGGTCCAAGACATCGAGATCGTCGCCGTCAACAACCACATCGACCTGGCTTTGATCAAGATTACGCACCCCCAACAGGGGAAGTTTGTCTTTGCTCTTCTTGAAGCCCAGGAGAGCATCGAGGTCGGCCAGATCGTGTTCGCGATCGGCAACCCCTTGGGATTGGAGCGCACGCTCAGCCAGGGTGTGATCTCCACGACCCAGCGGAGCTTCGACGGGCTCACGTATATCCAGACCGATGCGGCGGTCAATCCCGGCAACTCGGGCGGCCCGCTGTTCAATACCCGCGGCGAGGTTGTGGGCATCATCAACATGGGCGCAATGTTCTTCGAGGGTCTAAACTTTGCCATTCCCGCCCGATACGTGAAGGACTTTCTTCGCAATCGTGAAGCCTTCGCCTACGACAAGGAGAACCCCAACTCCGGGCACCACTATCACGAGCCCCCTGGGCGCAAGAGATTCAGCGTTGCACCGGCGCTGAAAGATCGCTCGAGCCGTTCGGAATGATCCCATGATCCGCGGCCTTGGCCGTGGGTGTTTGTGCCGGCGGGATCAAACTGGTTTAGGAGCCGCTGATTGAACGAGGATACTGCCATGTTTAGGAACGTGATCATCTGCCTGCTATCGATCGTTCTCGGCCCGGTTGTCATATTTGCCGGGCCCACGATCGACGATCTGGCTCCCAACGACAGCGTCTTTGTAGCCAGTGTGAAGAATGTCCAGGATTCCCTGGAACGGCTCAAGCGCACACAGCTGTGGGCGCTGTGGGAGTCGGATCAGGTCAAAGCGCTTCGCGCCGAAGCGGTCGAAAAGTGCACCCGGAAGCTCGACGAACTGTTGGAGGAACTGGGAGTCGAGGAAGGTTCACTGGTTCCACCGCAGGGCACGGTCGGCATTGCCGTGTTCCCGGTGATGCAGGAGGACCTTGATGCGACAGTGCCGGGGTTCCTGTTCCTCGCTGATTTCGGCGCCGACGCCGACAAGACCGGCAAACTTATCGACGCGGTGATCGCGAAGGCAGAAGAGGAACTGGATCTGGAGTACGAGGAGCAGGAGATTCTCGGCAGGACCGTCTATTCGTTTGACCTTTCCGACATGAGCGCCCAGGGCATCTTCGAGGCCGAGGAAACCGAGACGGACCAACCGGCGCCGATGATGTTCGCACCCGATCCGACGGACGTGTTCGAGATGGTCTCGGCTCTGCATTATGTGCGCGATGGCACCCGATTCATCGTGTGCACCGATCTCGATACGCTCAGTGACGCCCTTGAGGCCATCGATGGTGATGATCGGGTTGGACTTGAGAAGCACGAGGACTATCAGGCGGTGGTGGATCGACTGGGCGAGGTCGATGCCTATGCGGTGCTGCTGACACGGGACATCGCCCGCGTGGTGGCCGGCGCCGAGCCGATGATGGCCCAGATGTTCCAAAGCATGATTCAGATGATCCTCGGCGACATCAAAGCGCTGGGGTGCGGCGTTCGCCTTGATAGCCCAGCGGCGATGTTCGAGGAGACGTTTGTAGTGTACATGCCCAACGGCAAGGCCGGCCTGACGGCGCTGATGGACACCGAGGCGCCCCGGCGCGACTTGCCGCCATTTGTCGGACCCGATGCCATCGGCTACACCAGCATGAATTTCGAATTCGACGGGGTGATGGAGTTCGTCCGTAGTATCGGCCGGATGAATCCGATGCTACAGGCGACCATTGATCAGCTGCTGGTTGAGTATGGCACGACCATCGAGAATGTGTTCGCCGCGCTGGGGCCGCAGATTCATAGCACGGTGACGCTCTCTCGGCCGATTGATCTGTCGAGCATGAAATCGCTCTACGCGATCGAATGCTCCAAGCCCGACCTGATCGAGCAAGTGCTCGCCGAACATGCTGGGCAGTTGGATTTGGAGCCGCGAGACTTCCTTGGCCGGCGGATATATTCCATGCCTGCGAACCCCATGATGAGGATGGGCGGGCCAATGATGGGCGGCGCCGGCGGTGATGGGTTCTCGATCGGATTCGGCGGCGGCTACCTCATGATCGGAACCACAAGCCTCGTGGAGGATGCGCTGCGCGCCACCGGGCAGGCCGGGATGCCCAGCCTTGGTGACGATCCAGCCTTTCAGCAGGCCATCCGTGCCTTGCCCGCGGAAGGGGTCGTCTCATGGGGGCTTGCCAATACTGTGGACTACATCGAGTTCCTCAAGGAAGTCATCGTGATTCTTCAACGCCAAGAGATCGAGCAGATGAAGCTCTGGAATCCGGAGTATGCCAAGGAGATGGAAGATGAACTCGCTGCCAAGCCGCCCCCGCCGTGGCGCCAGTTCGATATGGAGATTCTGAAGCGGTATCTCGGGCCGATGGCCTGGCAGGTGCATTCCGACCCGGACGGATTTGTCGGTACGTACTATCTGTTCCAAGCGCCTGGGACCCAGTAAGGATCCGATCCGCGCCGCGTGGCCGCGGCGGCTTCACGTGTAGCCTCGGCGCCCACGGCGGCTTCACGTTTAGCCCCGGCGCCCACGCCGGCTTCACGTTTAGCCCCGGCGCCCACGCCGGGGGCTCTCTGGCGTTCACGTCCACCCAATCTTGAAGAAGATCGTGGTGAACATGAGATCGGCGATGATGATCGCCACCACTGCCTGCACCACGGTGCTGGTCGTTGCCCGCCCGACTCCCGCGGCCCCCCCCGTGACGCTCAGGCCGTGGTAGCACGCAAATGAACTGAGGATCAGCCCGAACACGCCAGCCTTGATCAATCCGGTCAGGAAGTCGGCCACAACAAGTTGGTTCAGCGTGTTCGCCTTATACAGCTCGTACGGCACGTCGAGGAACAGCACGCTCATGAGTCCCCCGGCGAAAACCGCGGCCAGATCACCGATGATCGTCAGCCCGACGAGCGCGATCGTCGTCGCCAGCACACGCGGGACCACCAAGAAGCGGATGGGGTTCAGCGCGTGGGCTTCGAGGGCTTCGATTTCCTCACCGACAACCATCGTTCCCAGCTCGGCGGCGATCGACGCCCCGGCAAATCCGGTGAGGACGATGGCTGCGATCAGCGGACCGAGCTCCCGAAGGATGGCCACGCCGATGATGTTGGCGACCTTGTCCGTCTGGCCGAAGTCCGCCAGGGCCGGCTCCATTTGCAGTGCAAGGATGAACCCGACGCAGCCGCAGACGAGCGTCACAATCCCCGTCGCCCGCACGCCGACGCGGACCAACTGAGTCACCAGGGCGGCTCGGCCGAAACGGACGCCCCGCCGCAACAAGGCGCGCATGACCCACACGCCCACGTCGTGGATGAGGTACCACACGCCGCCGAGCAGCTCAAACGTGCCGATCCACAGTCCGCCCCAACGGTCCATGCTGCGGATCAATACCGAGCGTTTGGATGGTCCAGCCGCTGGAGGCACGGTCTCCATATCCTCGTCGCCAGCCGAGGCGAAACAAATGCCTGACCTCGCTACTGCGAGACGGCTTCCTCAGCAGTCTCGACGATGCTGAAAACGATATCCAGTCGAGCGATCTCGAAGATCGCGCGAACCTTGTCTTGCATTGCGCAGAGAATGAGCTTGGTACTGTTGCGGCGAGCGACCTGCATCGCCTCCACCAGTGTGGCAACGCCCGAGCTGTCCATATAGGGAACGCCGCCGAGATCGACCACCAACCGGCCCGGCCGGCCATCCTGGGCCTGGCGGAGGTGTTCCCGAAGCACACCGGCACAGTGCAGGTCGATCTCGCCGAGGGGGCGCAGAATCACCCCATCATCGATCGACTCGGTCTGGATCTCGAGTTCTTGGGCGTCACTCATGGTTCAACTCGCTATGACCTGATGCTGGGGGAGCAGGACTCTCAGCGGCCTGGACCGGACGGAGGCGCTTAATCATCGTGAGTCGCATCCCCCCGCCGCTGCGCCGCTCGTACCGGACCTCGTCCATGATCTCGCGGATGATGTGTACGCCGAGACCGCCGGGGCGAACCTTCTTGAGGTCGCGTGGCCGAATCGTGGCCGGATCAACCTGCTGGGCGAGGTCCTCAATGACAATCTTGAGCCCCGGCATGTCGGCGATGAGCGGCCAGAGCTTGATCCAGATCCGTCCGTCGCAGCGGCGGTCATATCCGTGGGTGATCACGTTGCACAGTGCCTCGTCAACGGCGAGGCTGATCTGTCCGCACTGTATCTCATTGAACCCCAAGCGCTGAGCCACGCTTCCAACCAGCGCGCGGGCCGCGGCCAGAAACTTCGGCTGGCTGAACATTTCCATCCGAACCTCGGGTTCAGTGGATGGGTCACCCATTGTTACCCAGTGCTTTGGTGGTCGAGCCGGTCGTCTGTGGCAGCGTACCCGACTGCACCGCCTCGACCCAACGCCGAATCGCCGGGCGGCGCAGGTGGGGCGGATCGTAATGGAGATAGCCGTAGGTCTCGCCCGTGAGCCGCTCCAGCGCCGCGATCGCCAAGAGCCGCACCGCCGGGTCGTCGGAATCCAGTTGCTCCACGATATGCGCTGCGGCCGTGATGTCACCAGTCCGGGCCGCCCTCTCGATGGCGTACAGCCTCGCCGCCGGGTTTGCAGAGTCGAAATGTGCCTCAGTGGCTGACGGGCCGCACGAGACCGCAAGAAGGGCGGCGCCGCAGGCAATCACTCGTTTGGTCAACATCGGCCAAAGCATACGATGTCATCCGCCTGCGGGCAAAGCATCAACCCCTGCTGAACCAATGCCCGCTAGACTCACTCGTCAGGCGGAGCTAGACTGCCCGCTTCTGCCTCGGGACCGTTTTCCATGGCTCGATCTACACCGGCCGCTGCGGAGCCTCCTCCGCACGTTGATGTCATTGGCATTCTCGATTTTGGCAGCCAGTATGCTCAGCTCATCGCCCGGCGTGTTCGGGAAGCTGGGGCGTTCAGCCTCCTGCTCGCCCCGCAGACCCCGATCGAAGAGATTCGCCGGCTCAAGCCCAAGGGCCTCATCTTTTCCGGCGGGCCGGCCAGCGTGACCCAGCCCGGCGCGGCCCGGTGCGACGAGCGCCTCTTCGACCTGGGGGTCCCGATTCTTGGGATCTGTTACGGGATGCAGCTGGGATGTCAGATTCTCGGCTGCGATGTGGGCAGGACCGCCGCACGCGAGTTCGGCCGGGCTCGGCTCACCATTCACGATCACAGTGACCTCCTCGCCGACATCCCTTCCAACACAACCGTCTGGATGAGTCACGGCGATCAGGTGACCGATCTGGCGGACCGATTCGACAGCTTGGCCAGCACATCCACCTGTCCCTACGCCGCCGCTCGCCACAAGACCAGCCCGTTCTACGGCGTGCAGTTCCATCCCGAGGTCACCCATACGCCGCACGGCGTCGAGCTCTTGCGAAACTTCCTCTACAAAATCTGCAAGTGCTGCGGCACCTGGCGGATGGCTGACTTCATGGAAACCGAATGCCAACGCATCCGCGAGCGTGTCGGAGAGGCCCAGGTGATCTGCGGGCTCAGCGGTGGGGTCGATTCATCGGTTGTGGCAGCACTGCTGGACCGGGCGATCGGTCCTCGGCTGAGCTGCATCTTCGTGGACACCGGCCTCCTGCGCAAGAGCGAGCGGCAGCTCGTTGAGGCCGCGTTCCGCGACCACTTCCAGACCGAGCTGCGTGTGGTGGACGCCTCGGTTGAGTTTCTTGCCGATCTGCGGGGTGTGACCGATCCGCAGGAGAAACGCACAAAGATCGGGCACCGCTTCATCGAGGTCTTCGAACGCGCTGCGACCGAGATCCAAGGCGACGTGATGTTCCTCGCTCAGGGGACCCTCTATCCGGATGTCATTGAGTCTGGGCACGGCTTGGCAGGAGCGTCCGCCAATATCAAAGTGCACCACAACGTCGGCGGGCTGCCGGACAACCTGAGCTTCGAGCTCATTGAGCCACTGCGAAACCTGTTCAAGGATGAAGTACGGCAGCTCGGCGAAGTGCTTGGTTTGCCCGCTCACATCGTCTGGCGTCACCCCTTCCCAGGCCCCGGCCTCGCGGTGCGGATCCTTGGCGAAGTGACGACCCAACGTCTCGATCTGCTGCGGGAGTGCGATGAGATTCTCCTGGAAGAAATCATCGCCAACAATCTGTACCGCAGCATCGATCAGGTCTTCGCAGTACTGCTGCCGATTCAATCGGTCGGGGTGATGGGTGATGAGCGGACGTATGAATCGGTAGTGGCGATCCGTGCCGTGGATACGCAGGACTTTATGACCGCGGACTGGGCCCGCATTCCCTACGACGTTCTGGCCGGCATCAGTAATCGGTTAATCAACGAGGTGCCCGGCGTCAATCGCGTGGTGTACGACATCTCCTCCAAGCCGCCCGCCACGATCGAATGGGAGTAACCAGAAGGCATGAGGCTTGAGGCTTGGGGCTTGCGTTCGGGTTTCGCGCATGGCGCGTGGGATTTGAAGGCCTAGCGAGCCGTCCGCCGAGGCGGATCCTCGCCAGCGGCGCGAGCGCGAATGGCTGGGGCATCAACAATACCGCGCCTCTGGCTGGTTCCCGCGCGCCACCTATACTGTTGTGAGCGTATGGATCGTACCGATCAAGTCCGACACTCCTTATCTGGTCACTGCATACATCGAGTGAGTTATGGCGAATGAGTTGTTGAATGAGATGGATGTGGTCGCGCTTCTCTCAGACCTGCCTCAGGAGAACCTTATCGCGGGTCACACGGGTGCAGTGGTTTATGTCCATAATGGGGCTGAGGCTTACGAAGTAGAGTTTTTCAGCAGTTCTCGCCGCAGCACGGTCGTGACTGTTCGCCGCGACCAGTTGCTCAAGCTCAAAGGCTTACCTGATGTGCGAATCGGCGCGGCGTGAACGGTCAAACCTTACCCAAGCCGCCCGCCACGATCGAATGGGAGTGACCAGGAGGCTGGACACTTGAGCCTTGAGTTGGGGTTTCGCGCGCAGGGGTTGAAGGTTCAGCGAGCCGTCCGCCGAGGCGGATCCCCGCCGGCGGCGCATCAACCCGCGTCAACGGTCCTGGGTCGGTCTGGCGGCGGTGTACGGTTGGTTGGTGGCGGCGTCGGGCGTTCGGTGCGTGAAGCTCGCGCGTTGGTCGCCGGCACCTTCCGCAAGACGACCGAAGATCATCCGCCCGGCACTGGTCTGCAACGAGTTGGTCACGATGAGCGAGACCTCGGCGCCGATGCGGTTGGCCGCGTCTTCCACGACGACCATTGTTCCATCAGCCAGGTATCCAACTCCCTGCTGAGCCGATTCTCCACGTTTGACGATCTCGATCGTCAGCGGCTCGCCCGGGATCACCTGCGGTTTGACTGCGTTCGCCAGCTCGTTGAGATTCAAGACCCCCACGCCCTTTATCTGCGCCACTTTGTTCAGGTTGTAGTCGGTGGTCAGGATCCGCATCTTTTGATTGCCCGCCATCTGAAGCAGCATGTGATCGACTGATCGACCCTCAACCTCGGTGGTGTCGATGGAGAGATCAACAGCGGGGATCTCCTGGAGATTGCTGACCATGGTGAGCCCGCGCCGACCACGGCCCCGCTTGAGCTTGTCAGAAGAGTCGGCAAGCATCTGAAGCTCATCCACGACAAACTGCGGTACGACCAGCGGCGCCACGAGGAACCCGGTCCGAGCCAGCGCCTCAATCCGTCCGTCGATCAGAACAGAACTGTCGACGAGCAGCGGTCGCACTCCACGAACCTGCTTGGCGAACTCGACATAGGGGATGACCAGGCGAAAATCGTCCTTGGTGGTCAACACGACCGACACCGCCAGGTAGCACAGCACGATGGCGATGATGACCTTGCCCAGGCCAAGATAGATCTCCATTCTTGTTGGCGGCTGCCCCGGCTGCGTGGTCTTGATGTCCCACGCCTCCGCGACGACATCGATCAATGCCCCAATGGCCAGCGCCCCGATCAGCCCCACGCATATCCCGAGGTACACGCCGACCACGGAAGTGAGTCGCTTGTTGGGCGTCATCGCGTCAACCACCAACACGATCACGCCCACAGCCATCGACGCCAGGAACAGCCCGGCGACGGTGGTGAGATCGAACTCTTCCGGAAGCTCTCCCTTGGCGCTGGCGATCGTAAGAACAGTCACTGTCACCAGCAAGACCAGGAACAGCAGGCGAGCCACCAACAGCAGCAGTTTCTCGGATCGAAGTTGCTTCTTGGCGAAGATCGCCGGCGGCTCGTAACTTTGATGGTCCCCGCGAGTTACCGCCGCGGCATCGGCACCGGATGGAGATGGCTGCTGGGGCATCCGCAGAAGTGTACCATAGCCGCCACAGCCGCTACGATGCCTTTGCGTGCGGTGGCGAAGGAGACGGCCGGGCCCGTGAGACGGGTGGCCTGTGAACCTGGTCAGGGCTTGATCGCAGCAGCCATAAGCGGTGTCGTCCGAGCCTGCGGTGTCCTGGCCGTCCTCTCCGCCACCGGCGAAGAAGGCTTGAGGCAGGGGTGCCGCGCTTGAGCTTCCGGCCCAAAGGGATGTGCGATGAGTCGGGATCAATCAACCAAGACCGAAACCAGCAGTAAATCAACCGCTGACCTCAAGCCTCTCCGCCGCAGGCGGACAAGCCTCAAGCCTTCGGTCGGCTACACGGTCTTGGCCCGGCGATATCGTTCGAGAGACTTTGACGAGCTCATCGGGCAAGATCCGATCGCGCAGACCCTTCGCAACGCCGTCGAGTCCGGGCGCTGCGCCCACGCCTACTTGTTCTGCGGGACACGCGGGGTCGGCAAGACCTCCATGGCCCGCATCCTAGCCAAAGCACTCAATGTCACCGATGACCTGCAACAGGCCGACGAGATCGCCGAGGCGATCCTCCGTGGCGATGACCTGGATGTGATCGAGATCGACGGCGCCTCCAACCGCGGCATCAACGAGGCCAAAGACCTCATCGCCGCCGCCGGCCTGTCCCCAGCCCGGTGCCGCTACAAGATCTACATCATCGATGAAGTCCACATGCTGACGACTCAGGCGTTCAACGCGCTGCTCAAGACCATGGAAGAGCCGCCATCGCATGTGAAGTTCATCCTCTGCACCACGGAACCACACAAGATCCCCGCGACCATCCAAAGCCGATGCCAACGGTTTGACTTCCGCTTGATTTCAACGGCCCAGATCAGCGGCCAACTTCGCAGGATTCTCAACGAGGAGGAGGTCCAGGCCCAGGACGAGGTTGTCGCTCAGGTCGCGCGTTTGGGGCGGGGGTCGATGCGCGATGCCCTGAGCCTGCTCGATCGGCTTCTGGCCGCAGGCGAGAAGACGCTCACCACCGATTTGCTTGAGCAGATGCTGGGGCTGCCTGACCATGCGCAGCTTGCGACCTTGGTTGATGCGGTGGCCCAGAGCGATCCGAAGGCCGCACTGCACGCCGGCGCCGCGCTGTTGGCCCGCGGCGCCACGGTTGATCAAGCTCTGGAGATGTTGATTGAGTATCTTCGGAATCTGATGATCATCTCGGCCTGCGGCGCGGACAGTGAGTTGGTCGAGCTCTCCGCGGAAGGGCGGCAGGTGGCCGCTGCGCAGGCTCGAAGGTTTGATCCGGCCGGTCTGGTTCACATGATTGCCCTGTGCGATTCGGTCGCGCGCAATACTCGGGGATCCGCCGCTGCCGCTGCCCTGTTTGATGCGGCCATTGTTCGCCTGTGTATGAGCGAGCATCTGGCTGACATTGCCGCTCTGCTCGAAAAGGGTCCGGGCGGTCCACCGGCTGCCTTGGGCGAGGGGCGAAAAAAAAAAGAGCCGGTGATCACCGCACCCCCATCATCGCCGATGCAGGCGCCGCACGGTGACGCAACGGCTGT
The DNA here is from genome assembly GCA_022568135.1 of Planctomycetota bacterium. Classification (GTDB taxonomy): domain Bacteria; phylum Planctomycetota; class Phycisphaerae; order Phycisphaerales; family SM1A02; genus JADFFQ01. The sequence continues at coordinate 83,693 of JADFFQ010000006.1, forward strand.
CATCGAGACCAAGCCAGTCGCCGGCGGCGACGCCACGCTCGATGGGCGACGGATCTGGGCGAAGGTGCAGGCCGGCGTCTCCGATTCCCCCGGCGAAACCGCCAAGATCGAGCGACTGGCCTACCGGTCATTTGACGGTCGGACGCTGCGATTGGCGGTCGATACCGATGATGCAGGGCTCGCTCGCTGGCTGGTGACTCAAACCGATGCCCTGGCAAACCTGGTCCGGCAGGCCACGGGTCGGAGTCTTCAGATCGAGCTCGATACGACACGGGCCCAGGCGGCCGAAACGCCGAGGACCAAGGCTACAAGAATCGACCAGGCACGGCAATTGCCGATGGTCAGAACGGCTATGGAGATCTTCGACGCAACGATCGTCGATGTTCAAGATTCCTCGGAGCCCGCGGCCCGCCAAGACAACGCAGCGGAGAGTGCGCCTGATGTTTGAGAATCTCAAAGGCATGGCTGGTCTGGCGGGACTGATGAAAGACCTCCCCAAGCTCAAGGCCAAGATGGACGAGATCAAGATGCGGCTCGGCGAGATGACGGTGAGTGCCGAGACCGGCGGCGGTGCGGTGAAGGTGACCGCCAACGGCTTGCTTCGTGTGGTCTCGATCAACCTCGATCAATCGCTCATCATTGGCCTGGTCGATCCACGCAATCCCGACGATCGGGTCGTCGCCGAGGACTTGATCGTGGGCGCGGTCAACGCCGCGCTGGGAAAAGCTCGTGAACTCGCCGAGCGGGAGATGGCCGCAGCCGCGGGCGAGATCGGGCTGCCGCTACCGCCCGGCGGCCTCAGCGGGCTGATCTCATAAGCCCTATTCAGCGATCACTGATGAGTGACCCCAAGCCTCAAGCATCAAGCCACAAGCCTTCTCCCGGCATCGCCCATCCCGAGCCGGTGGAGCGATTGATCCAGGAGTTCGCAAAGCTGCCCGGAATCGGGCGCCGCACCGCCGAGCGCATGGCCTTTCACCTCCTCAAGGCGAAGTCCAACGACGCGCTGCAGCTGAGCGAGGCGATCGCGGACGTCAAACAAAACGTCCGGCACTGCTCAATCTGCAATAACCTCACGGATCGGGAGACGTGTCGAATCTGCTCAGATGCGAGTCGCGACGCCTCGAAGGTGCTGGTGGTTGAACAGCCTCAGGACGTCATCGGCCTGGAGCAGGCTGGAACCTACCGTGGGGTCTATCATGTATTGATGGGACGGCTCGACCCGCTGGGCGGAGTGGAGCCGCAGCATCTGGCCGTGCAACTGTTGCTGGACCGCGTTGATCGCCCCCAGCGAAACAGCCAGGCAGCGCCCGTCCATGAGATTATCCTGGGGCTGAATCCCAACCTTGAGGGCGACACTACGGCCTTGTATCTGGCCGATCAACTGACCGTCCGCGACGTCAAAGTGACTCGATTGGCCCGTGGTCTGCCCGCAGGCTCCCAGCTTGAATATGCAAGCAAGGCGGTGCTTGCCGATGCAATTCAGGGACGCCAGGAGATGGTCCGGGACAGCTGATGTTTCCCCGCTTGCCTTGGCGGCCCAGCCGGATGCAGTTGAACCCGCAGCGGCGCCGCTTATCGCAGAACTCGACGAATTGCATTGAGTCGTGGATGTGTTCGCATCCGATACCATATGGAGGAAGGTGACACATGACCGGTGACAGGACCCAACGCCGCGACTTGAGCCTCCAACCCCCAACCCCTAACCCCTAATCCCTGACCCCTAACTCCTGACTCCTCACCCCTTCTTCACCCATGCGTTTCGAACTCAGCCAACACATGCGGATGAGCCAGCAGATGAAGCTGGCGCCGAGAATGATCCAGTCGATGGAGGTGCTGCAGATGCCGATGTTGGCTCTCCAGGAGCGCGTGGACCAGGAACTGGAGTCCAACATTGCCCTGGAGATTGTCGAGCCGAATGAAGAGTCCGATGAGCAGGACGATCTTCAGGACAAGCCGCTGGAGGAACAAGAGCAGGTCGAGGGCGACAGCACATCGGATGCGTCGGACAACTGGCAACGGCTCAGCGAGCACGAGTCCGCGAATCCGGAAGTGTTTGCCGGCCAGGAGTCGACACAAAGCTATTCGCGCTCCCGAATGGCGGGCGAGCGCGATCGGAAGATGGACGCCCTGGCCAACATCGCCGCGCGCGGCAAGAGCCTCAATGAGCAGCTTCTTCAGCAGTGGTCGTTCGCCGAGATCGATCCCGCCACCGTCAATGCCGGCAAACTGCTGATCTCCTACATCGACGACGACGGCCTGCTCGGGGCGGACCTCGAAACGATCCTCGAGCAGAATCGAAACGTCCCCGGCCTGGACCTGTCAATCGACCTGCTTGAGCAAGCGTTGCAAGAGCTGCAGCAGCGCTTGGATCCTGCCGGCGTCGGCGCCCGCAGCCGTCGCGAGTGCATCCTTCTTCAGATCGATCGGTTCCAGAGCGAGCCCGACCATGACCCGGGCTGGTCCGATGTGCGGCGGCTCATCGAGCAGAGCTACGACGACCTCCTGCAGAATCGACTGCCAAAGATCGCCCAGGAGACCGGCCTGTCGCTTCAGCAGATTCACGATGCAATGGGGCTGATGCGAAAAGTGAGCATTAGCCCCGGCCGCGATCTGGTTGACCAAGAGGTTCCCCCGATCATCCCGGATGTGATCGTCGAATACGACGAGGAGGCCGATGTGTACGTCGCGTCGCTGCGCGACGGCGTGCTGCCCACCTTGGGCATCTCAAAGCAGTACGAGAAGATGGCCAAGGACCGTTCGCTCGACAAGGCCACGCGGGAGTTTATCGGCAACAACGTGCGCAATGCCCGCTGGCTTATCGACTCCATCGGCCAGCGCAAGAACACCATGCTGCGGGTGGTCAATGTAGTGTTGGCGAGCCAGCGCGAGTATTTCGACGACGGCCCGCAGGCCCTCAAGCCCCTGCCCATGATCAAGGTCGCCGATCAGTTGGGCATCCACGTGGGGACGGTTAGTCGCGCCGTGGCCGACAAGTGGCTGCAAACGCCGCGAGGTCTTGTCACCCTGCGTCGATTCTTCTCCGGCGGCACCGAGACTGATTCCGGACAGAACATTAGTTGGGAAGCGATCAAGGCCAAGCTCAAAGAGATCGTCGACGCCGAGGACAAATCCAATCCGCTTTCGGACGCGGGTCTGGCGAAATCGCTGAAGGAGCAAGGCATCGACATCGCCCGCCGAACCGTCGTCAAGTACCGCCAGCAGCTCGACATCCCGCCCGCTCGTCGCCGAAAGGTGTATTGACGAGCTGTCAGCCTCCTGCCGATAGCCCCGGGCTCCGCCCGGGGGTTCTTCTCCGCCCGGGGGGGTTGCGGCGGACGGCGCGCTGCTCATCAAACCAGCCCCCGGCCGGAGGCCGGGGCTAAAGGCGGGCCGGTGCGCTCATCCAACTCCCATAGCCCCGGGCTCTGCCCGGGGGTTCTTCGAACACAATGGTCATGGAGCCGGCCGGCCCCCTTCAACGGCCGGCACATAAGTTACTCTTTCCGTTCAGCATTGCATTGGCCCCACTATATTGAACTGTGAAATCAGCCGTTCGGCCAACACCAGACGCATCGGATTCTGATGAAGCAAGCACAGAGTGAATCCTTTCCGGCAGGCGTGGCCAGCGAGCTCAAGACCTACGTCTACAGACTCATCGACCCGCGAAATGGTGAGACCTTCTATGTTGGGAAGGGTAAGGGCAATCGCGTATTTTCCCACATCCGCGCTGAGCAGCACTTGGAGGAAGGCGATGATCTGGACAACAAGATCAAGCGTATCCACGAAATTGGCCTTGCGGGATTCGAAGTCGCGCACGTAATTCACCGCCACGGGATGGACGAGGCGACTGCCTTCGAGGTGGAGGCCGCACTTATTGATGCGTATCCTGGGCTCACCAACATCGCTGGCGGAACGGGCGGCAGCGACTACGGGGTCATGCACGCTAAGGAGATCATTCGGCGCTACGCTGCTGAGCCAGCGGTCTTCCGGCACAAGGCCTTGCTGATCAGCGTCAATCGAAGCGCCACCGAGCGATCGTTATACGATGCAACTCGTTATGCGTGGAAGATCAACAAGTCAAAGGCCAACGAAGCTGAGGTCATCCTCGCCACCATGCAGGGCCTGATCGTTGGTGCGTTTGTCGCAGACGATTGGCTGGAGGCGACGGCGGCAAACTTCCCGGGTCGCACGGAGGGCGACGGTGTGCCCGGCCGTCTTGGTTTTGTTGGGGAGGAGGCACCCGACGACATCAAGAGTCTCTACGTTGGGAAGCGTGTGCCTGACGAATACCGGAAACCTGGCGCTGCGAATCCGATCAAGTACACCTGGGGCAAGTAGCGTCGATCTCCAGCGACAGAATCGCAAGGGAAAGATTCGGCGAATGGGTCGATTGTGCCGCCCGGGCGGGGTGCAGCCCGGGCCGGGGTTGGACCGGACCCGGGTCTTCCTCGTCCGCCGCGGTCCGCCGCGGCGGATCAGACCCGGCTTCACTCGTCAGACCCGGCTTCAAGAGCAGCTGTAGGCTGACGGATCACTCACCAGCCGAAGCGCTCTTCGGCCCACGGGTCGCCGTGCATGTGGTAGCCGTTTTGCTCCCAGAATCCGGGGGCGTCGGTGTCTCGAAGCTCAATACCGGTGATCCACTTCGCGCCTTTCCAGAAGTAGAGCCGAGGCACAATTCCCCGCACGGGGTAGCCGTGCTCAGGCGCGAGCTCGTTGCCATCGTGCAGGTAGGCCAGGATGCAATCGTCATGCGTGAATTCGTCAAGCGGCACGTTGACGGTAAAGTCCCCCCCCGGCTCGGATGCGGCGTGCTGCAAGACGAAACTCGCTTCGGGTTTGGGTTTGGCCAGGGCAATGAGCGTCTTGGTCTGCACGCCGGTGAAGATGTTGTCGAGCCGCGACCAGTGCGTGACACAATGAATATCGCACTTCACATCGACTTGAGGAAGCTGCATGAATTCGTCGAAGCTGAGTGTATAGGGGTTCTCACACAGACCCCACACGCGCAGCTGCCAGGCGTCACGATCAATATTCGGCGCCGAACCGAAGTGCAATACCGGCCACTTGCGGGTGATTGTCTGCCCCGGCGGTGTGCGGGCAGCCCGATCACCGCCGCATCGCTGCGTGTCACGGCTGATGATCAGGGGGCGATGGTATTGCGCTGTTACTTTGGTCACAAGTCGCGCTCCGTCAGAAGCCCACGGACTCGAGTCCGTGGGCTTGAGCGGTCGTTATGTCTCAATCGGCGTGAAGCTCGCACCGCTTTGGACGTAGCAATTCACCATCTGGCCCGGCTGGAAGTCCGAAGCGCTCTGTCGGTCACCAACGGTCACCCACATGGGGACCGACACGTCAAGGAGCACCCGGGGGGCATGCTCATCAACGGCCAGGACCGTGCCCTGCACGATGCGCGGCGCGCCCCACATCGGCTCGACGAACCGCCCGCCTGCCTGAGCGATGTGCATGCGAAGTGCTTCGGCGTGAATGATTCCCTTGATCCGCTTGCCGACGGGCGTGTCAATCCCATCCGCAGGAGTCGTCGCAACCAGATGCATTCTGTACTCGGTGCCCGCGACCGCCAGCACCAACACCCCGTCGCCACGCTCGAGCACGACGCCACGGGCAATTGCATCGGTTTGGACATTTGTCGTCACGACAATCCTCCGAGTGACGCTCGCTGCGGCCTCGGCAGCCCAAGATAGTTCGCCAGCAGCGCCGGCCCGTCAGCGGTCAGGAAACTCTCCGGATGAAATTGCACGCCGTCCATCGGGGCCTCGCCCGCCGCTCGCCCAACCCAGCGTAAACCCATCACCTCATCCTCTTCGGTCCACGCACTGACCTCAAAGTCATCGCCGATCGTGTCCCGATCAACGATCAGCGAATGATACCGTGTTGCGACCAAGGGGTTGGGCAGGCCCTCAAAAAGGTCACGACCATCGTGGTGAATCTGTGAGGTCTTGCCGTGCATCAGCACAGAATGGCGCCGGACCGTCATCGCGTGCACATCGGCGATGGCTTGATGACCCAGGCACACACCCAGAATCGGAATCCGCCCCCGAAAATGTTTGATCAAGTCCGGGCACACGCCGGTCTCCCTGGGCGTACACGGCCCGGGCGAAAGCAGCAGATGCGAAGGCCCAAGCGCCTCGGCCTGCTCCACTGAGATCTTGTCGTTTCGCACCACGTGCAGATCAATCGATGGATCCAGCTCGCCGATCCGCTGCAGGAGGTTGTAGGTGAACGAGTCGTAGTTGTCGATCAGCAGGACCTTCACGGCGTCATCGTAGCCGCAAGCACCGTCTTTCGGCCGGCCGAGCCTACCCGCGGCACCGTCCCTCGCAGCCCAAGCCTCAAGCCTTCCTTTCACGCCGCCTTGGTGCCGGCGACGCCGTCGCGGGTGACCACGAATAGTTCGTCGGTAATGGGATAGGGCAGGCGCTTGAATTCATGCTCCACGCGGTGGCGCAGGCGCTCGACGAACTCGTCGGGATCACAGGTCATGGCAAGGAACATATCGCGTGCCGGGGCCGCCGCATAGAAATCGCCGTTCAGTTGCGGCGCCAGCCGGTCGTGCAGTGAAGCCAGCAGCAGGCGAGCCGCGTCATAGCCGTCCTGCTGCGAGACGATCGCGGCCCGACCGCCTTCCGAAGAATCCACCAACTGGATCTGCAAGTCGGGCGCGTAGCTGTCGAGGTTCTCCCGAGAAATCGTATCCAGATCATCGACCTGCAAACCCCATCGCAGCATCTGCTCCACCGTGATGCTCACGGTCATCTGCGGCATGTCGAGCACGAAGACGACCACCGTGTCGTTCACGAACGGCACATGGGCAACCTGCTCCTGGTCGAGGTGCTCGAAGATCGTCAGCGGCTGGATGCGGGGCATAATCCTGGGCTTGGCCACCGACAACGGCAGAGGCATAGAGCTGAGCGTATCACCCTCGATGAGCCGTTGGAGATAGTTCTCCACCATCTCCACGCCACGGTCCGGCTCGTGGAGAACCATTCGGTACAGATTCTCCAGCCCAAGGTGCTTGCCGCTGAGGATCAAATCCAGCGGGCCGACGAGCTCGATGGTCCGATCGGGGTAGTGGCGTTTGAGAATCCTGGCCACGTGCTCACCGAATGCTTCGGGTTCTCGCGGCATGTGGGCCATGAGGATCTCCGGCGGGTGTGTCGATACAAGTGCAATACCGACACACACTTACATTTTCGGCATTCCCGCGTGGCGGTTTCACCGAAAACCACTGCTGAGCCTCTATCGGTCAGTCGTTGCCGGTCCATGCGCTTTTGGGATGAGCCGGCACAGCCGCCGCGTTGGTCAACCGCAGCGTAGGCTGTATGCATGCCCGTGACGTGTACCATCGGCCCCGTCACCGCCGGCCAAGGCCACCCGCTGCTTCTTATCGCCGGGCCGTGCGTGCTGGAGCAGCCGCAGATCAACGAGCAGATCGGATTCACGTTGCGGGATATGTGTGCGGAGCATGGACTGGGGTTCGTCTTCAAAGCGAGCTTCGACAAGGCGAATCGATCCAGCATTCTTTCGCCGCGCGGTCCGGGACTGGAGACCGGGTTGGAAGAGCTCGCCCGGTTGCGCGGCCGGCTTGGCGTTCCGGTAACCACCGATGTTCACGAGCCGCGCCAGGCCGAGACGGTCGCCGAGGCGGTCGATCTGCTTCAGGTGCCAGCGTTCTTGTGTCGACAGACCGATCTACTGATGGCTTGTGCGGCCACGGGCAAGCCGGTGAACGTGAAGAAGGGCCAGTTCATTTCGCCGGGGGAAATGCGGCACGTGCTTGAGAAACTCAACGAGGGCGGCTCCCGGCAAATCATGCTCACGGAGCGCGGCACGTTCTTCGGATACCACCGGTTGGTCAACGACTTTGTTGGGATGGGCGATCTGATGGACTTGGGATGTCCAGTCTGCTTCGACGTGACCCATTCAACGCAGCTTCCCGGCGGCGATGAGCGTGGCAGCGCCGGCCGGCCGGACCGCGCCGCGATGTTGGCCCGGGCAGCCGTGGCGGCAGGCGTCCATGCGATCTTCGTGGAATGTCACCCCCAGCCCCAGCGGGCCATGTCCGATGCGGCCACCTGTCTGCCCCTGGACGCCATGGCCCCGCTGCTGGGCCAACTGGTCGCAATCCGCGATGCCATCGTGGCAGGACCCGCTCAAAGTTGCCGCCAAAGTTTGGCGGCCAATCGAGCCGAGGAATGAAAGCAGTCGATTCTCTGCATGGCGGACGGCTGCGCTTCCGGTACGGGCTGGGAACAGGGGTTGCTCAGTAACCCCTCAGCAGGTGAAGTGAGCGCGACCCGCTGGCCGGCGTTTCCCGGCAGACCTACGATCAGGTTGACCCATGAACCCACTCAAGTGCGACTATTGCGACAAGCCGGCGGTGGTGCACGAGGTCACCGTCAAGAACGGGCAGAAGAACGAGGTCCACCTGTGTGAGGAGCACGCACAGGAGGCTGGCGTGGCCTTGCCCAGCCACCAGCCGATCAACCAACTGCTAACGCAGTTCGTTATCTCCCAGACCAGCAAGGGCAAGGCCATGGCGAAGAAGCCCTGCCCGACCTGCGGCATGACCTACCGGCGGTTCCGCCAGACCGGCAACCTCGGTTGCCCTGACTGCTATGAGGCGTTTGAGGAGCAACTCGCCCCGCTCATCCAACGCGCCCAAAACGGGGCAGATCGTCACCGGGGCAAGACGCCTCGCCGCGCCGGAGCGTCCGACGATCGCCAGTTGCAGATTCGGCAACTCGTCCGGGAGCTGGACGAGGCGGTTGCGGATGAGCAGTACGAGCGGGCTGCCCACCTCCGTGATCGGCTTCGAGGGTTCGATCCACAGTCGCCGGGTTCCAAGGCCGTTGCAAAGCCCGACGACGAGCCGCACCAATCCGAGAGCTAGATGACCATGGAATTCGCTGCACACTGTCCCTGGCTCAGTGACGACGGCCCCGACACCGACGTGGTGATGAGCTGTCGCGTCCGGCTGGCACGCAACCTTGCGCGCTTTCCCTTTGTGAGTAGGGCCGACGAGGCTCAGCGCAAAGAGCTTTGCAACATCGCCCGGCAGGTCGTGCTCTCGAGCAACCTGGCCGACGGAGTGATCTGGGTCGATCTGAATCACGCCACGGCTCGCGATCGCCAGCTTCTCGTCGAGCGGCACCTGATTTCCAAGAACCTGGCCGAGGCGGATATCCCCCGGGCGGTGGCGGTCTCCGGCGACGAGACGCTCAGCGTCATGGTCAACGAGGAGGACCACCTGCGAATGCAGCTGCTCGCCCCCGGCCTGCGGCTCGTCGAACTCGTCGACCGCATCAACGTCGTGGACGACGCGATCGAGGCCAAGGTGGACTACGCCTTTTCGCCCCGCTGGGGGTATCTCACCGCCTGCCCGACCAACCTCGGCACGGGGATTCGGCTCTCCGTGATGATGCACCTGCCCGCCCTGAAGCTCACCTCCGAGATCGATCGCGTACGCAGGGCGGCGAAGGATCTGCATCTGGCGGTGCGGGGATACTACGGCGAAGGCTCAGAGTCGGCCGGAGACTTCTACCAGATCAGCAACCAAGTCACGCTCGGGCGCAGCGAACAGGACCTGCTGCGGGAGTTTGACCAGCGCGTCCTGCCTCGAATCATCGAATATGAGCAGCACGCCAGACGGATGCTGGTCGATGACAACGCCACGCTGCTGGACGACCGGATTCATCGGGCGCTGGGCACTCTCAGAAGCGCTCGCCTGCTCGGAGCCGAGGAGGCGATGAAGCTGCTGAGCCGTCTCCGCCTGGGCGTTCATCTCGGCCGGCTGCCCGATCTGGATCTCGCGGCAATCAACCGTCTGCTGCTGCAAGTCCAGCCCGCCCATCTCCAGATGTACGTGGCCGCGGACCTCAACTCCGAGCAGCTTCGCGAAGCCCGGGCCACCCTCATGCGCCAGACCTTGCAATAGCGCGAACATTCCGCGGCGCGAGGCGGCGGCGCTCTCGGCGGGCCCGCTCGCTATGCGCACGGGCCCCAGTTGGCGAGCAAGGTCAGCAGGTCGAGGATGCCGACCGACCCGTCTCCGTCGAAATCGGGCGGGCCACCGGGATCGCTGCCCCACGCCGCAAGCAGCGCAAGCAGGTCAAGGATGCCCACATTGCCGGTACCGTTCAGGTCCCACGGGCACGCGCCAACGCCGTCGAGAAACAGCACCCAGACCGCACCATGATTCCCGGCCCCATCGTCATCGTTTGGTGCACCGACGGCCAGGTCGCCCGCACCATCGCTATCGAGATCACCCAGCCAGGCCAGCGAGAAGCTGAACCAATCGCCATTATCCAGGGTGCCGGTGAAGCCACCCGCTGTGTCGCTGATCTTCTGGTGTGACTTGACGGTGCCATTGGCGTTGAGAAGCAGCACCCATACCGCGCCGCGGTCGAAGCCCCCGTCGTCATCGCCGAATGCCCCGACGGCAAGGTCACTTACGCCGTCGCCGTCGAGATCTCCCAGCGCGGACACGGAGGTGCCGAAAGCATTCAGATCAACCAGCTTGCCCATGAAACCGCCTTGCGTGTCGCTGATCTTCTGGTGTGACTTGACCGTCCCGCCAGTGTTAAGAAACAGCACCCACACCGCCCCGTGGCTGGAGCCCCCGTCGTGATCGCCGAATGCTCCCACGGCCAGGTCGCCCACGCCGTCGCCGTCGAGATCACCCAGCGCGGCCACCGAGCGGCCGAAGCGATCGGCATCATCCAGGATGCCTTTGAAGCTGCCCTCGGTGTCGCTGATCTTTTGGTGCGAGAGCACCCAGCCGGGCTGGGCCAGGGCGCCGCTGGCGGACATCAGGGCCAGGAGCGAGGAAACAACGAGGCAGGACGCGGCAGCAGTCGAATGATGAAGAGGCCGGATGGTCATTTCATTCCTCCTTTGTCCGCCGCAGGCGGGCTCGATTCCTCGCCGGTGCAACATTTTTTGCCATAGCCCCGGGCTCTGCCCGGGGATCGAATCGGCAACCGACGGCCGGGCCGTATTGACCCCCCGGCAGAGCCGGGGGGTCATAACGGGTGATCGCGCCTCAAACACCCGCAGCATTATCCGCGGTGGGGAGCGTGGCGGCAAGAGGATTTTCTTGAAAACCGCGTTCACGGAACGCGGCTCGGACGGCGGGTCGTGTGTTGTGGGCGGCGTTGGACCGCGACCACTGGTCGCGGCTTTACAGGGCGCGCGGCCCTGTGAGACTCAATTCTCAAGCTTTCGAACTCATTGCCCAGGTCTCAAGCCTGTCGCCGTCACACCGCGTCGACGTAGCCGTCGGTCGCGCGGGCGAAGGAGAAGTCGTTTTCGGTCAACCCGGCGGCATCGTGGGTGGTCAGCGTCAGCGTCACCTTGTTGTAGCGGATCATGATGTCGGGATGGTGCTGCATCTCCTCGGCCAGATCGGCGATGCGGCTGACGAAGG
>JADFFQ010000078.1 GCA_022568135.1 Planctomycetota bacterium
CCGGTCGGGCAAACTCCAACACCGCGTCGGCTGTGAGCGCCTCCTGAAGCGTTACGAACAACGGAAGACCAAGATCAGCACACCGTTCGTAGATTGGCATTGCGGCCGAGTGCGCCGGGTGGAAGCCCTGAGAAACAGGCGAGACTGCCACCCCGACCAGTCCGAGGCTGACCGCGACTTCGATCTGATCCAGGCAATCGGCGCTCATCGGATCAATCCCGGCGACCCCGACTCGCCGAAACGGGTTCTTCGCCACGAATTCGGCAATGAACTCATTGGGTATTCGAGCGCCGAGACGATCGGCCCGAAATCCCAGGACCACCGCGCCGGCGACGCAGGCCATAGCCCGCTCGTGTGCCGCCGCGCTGCCGTCAATTTGTGTGCGGCCTTGGGCGTTCTGTTTCCGGACTCGCTTGGCCACCTGGTTACCAAGCTGGTCGAGATTCGCCCAGACGTGGGTATGCAGGTCGATGATCATCGTTGGAAGCCCGGCCGCCCCGGATCAAGGCTACATCTTACCTCTCTACTCGGTCAGGGCACAACCAAGCCGACAGAATCCGCCAGGCCCGGCCTTTGGTGGTGACGCCCATGCCGGGCTTCGGATTCCAACCAAGTCGTCTCCGATGTCAACAGCCGGATTTCTGCCTCCACAGGGCCCCGGAGGCCACACCTATGGTGAGGATGGCAGATATGGGGCCGCCTCCTGCTGGAACCGGCTGCGATACTTGCGGAACTCTGGGTTGTCTTGGGTCCCGCGGTAGTGGCCCTGCAGCAGGCGTCCAACGTTCTGCATCCGCGATTCCGGGTGCGGATGCGTGGAGAGCAACTCCGGCTGGCGCGGTCCTCGGCTCGCCTCCGCCAGAATCTCCAGCACATCGAGCATTGCGTGGGGGTCGTACCCGGACCGAGTCATGTATTTGAGGCCTTGCTCATCTGCCTCGCCCTCCTGGTCGCGATTGAACTTCAACAGCGTTCCGGTGCGGACCAGGCGTACGGCGAGAAGCGCGAGGTCCGAGTCCGTACTCTGAACCGCGACGCCGAGCCCCAAGTTCGCCACGATGACCTGACTGAGACGCTCGTCCACATGCCGGCCGGTCACATGACCGATCTCATGCGCCAGCACGCCCGCGACCTGAGCTTCGTCGGTGAACCGTTGCAGCAGCCCCCGGCTGATGAATACCCGGCTGCCCGGCAGGGCGAACGCGTTGATGACATCCGAATCAAGAACTGTGAACGTCCACTGGATGTTCGCGTAGGCCGGCTCGGTGTGCCTGGCGAGCCGTTGACCAACCCGATCGACGTAGCCTCTCAACTGTAACGAATCCACCTCGCCGCCGTACTGTTGGGTCATTTCAGGTTCGGCTGCCTCGCCCATCGCTGCGATCTGTGCCGAGGACACGAGGATCAACTGACTGCGCCCGGTAGCCGGGTTCGTGCTGCAACCGCTCAGACCGCAAAGGACGAGTACCACAGTTGGGAAATACGCGCGACGCATGACGACCTCCATCTTCATATATTCGGCTGTCGGTTATGATCTCCCGCTCGATGGCCCACCAATATCCATCATCCTCCAATGTCGCGTGGTCCGCAAGCGACTTGGCGGGCGATCCCCATCAGGCAGCGGACAAGGCGATACGGGTTCAGCGGATGTTCGGGGCGATCGCCCATCGCTACGATTTGAACAACCGCATCCACTCCTTGGGGCGCGATCAATCCTGGCGGCGAAGGGCAGTGTGGTTGTGTGGGGTGCGCCCCACTGATCACGTGCTGGATGCCGCCTGCGGGACGGGCGACCTGGCCGAGGCGTTTGCGGCGGCTGGGGCAGCCTCGGTGGTCGGCGTGGATTTTACCGACCAGATGCTGAAGATCGCCCGGCGCAAGGCCGCGCGGACGCGCCGCCTGCCGGGGACCACCAACCCGAGATATACCCTCGCAGACGTTACGAGACTGCCGTTTGCCGACGCAAGCTTCGACATCGTGTCGATCGCGTTCGGCATCCGCAACGTCGCGGAGCCGGACCGCGTTCTCGGAGAGTTCCATCGGATGCTTCGCCCGGCGGGGCGCCTGATCATCCTCGAGTTCAGTCAGCCGACCAACCGCCTGCTGCGCGCCGTCAACGGCGTGTACTGCCAACACATCATGCCCTTTACTGCGGCGCTGATTGCCGGAGACCGCTGCGGCGCCTACCGCTATCTTCCGAAGTCGATCGCCACGTTTGCGGACCGCGAGCAGCTCCTGGCCATGATGCTCGATGCGGGCTTCGTCTCCATCACGCAGCATCCGATGACTTTCGGCGTGTGTGTGGGGTACCTGGGGCACGTCGCAACGTAGGCCCACTGGCGATTGCCCCTTGGGCAAGTCGGATTATCGGTCTGCCGGCTCCCGATCGGCAGGAGATCGCAACGGTCACGTCCGATAGGGATCGCTCGGCTGGCACGCGACCAAATGTCCAGCGACCGGGGGAGACCACTCGATGACTCTCTTCACGGCCGGCAGGCTGCGCGCCGGGCGGACGCCTTCGCGAACGGCCCGACAGACCCAAACCACATCGCAACGACCATGTACGGATGGAGGCTACCTAGTGAATAACGAGATCATCGTCGAACGACTGTTTGAGAAGCTGATCACAGGTGATCGCACCGCGACCCGAGCCATCGTGCAGGAGACTATCGATGATGGGGTTTCGCCTGAAGAGCTTTCGCAGGCCGTGTACTGGCCGGCCTTGGAGATGATCAACTCGCTATACCGGGCCGATCAGCTCAGCACGCTTGCCCACCACTATGGGACGCGGCTGCTGCGCAGCTTGGTGGACCAGGCGCAAGCGAGGTACACCCAGAAGCCCAGCCGCGATCGGACGATTCTGATGTTCTCCGGGCCCGGTGAAGCCGACGAGCTGGCCGGCCAACTCGTGGCCGATCTGGCCGAGGCCAATGGGTACGAGGTCTTTTTCGGGGGTGGGGGGGTGGCCAACGATGAGATTCTCGCTGAGGTTGGCGCGCGAAGCCCCGATATCCTGCTTCTATTCGCCTCCGCGCCCAGCGACGCCCCGAATGTTCGGCGGCTGATCGACACCATCCAAGAAATCGGTGCAACTCCCTCATTGCAGATCGTCGTGGGTGGCGGCGTCTTCAACCGCGCCGAAGGCCTCGCCGAAGAGATCGGAGCCGATCTGTGGTCCAACGACCCCGCGGATCTGCTTGAGAAGCTGGCCTCTGAGCCCAATCGACGGGCGACGCCGGATCAGCGGACCGTCGGACGCCATCGCCGCAACAAGTCCGCCGCCGCATAGCGTCTGGTGATGCAACTGGCCGGCTCTTGACGCGTCAAGCCCAAACCGCATCTTGTGGCCGGTATCGCTGCCGGTGACCGCAGGTCAGGCCGTTTGAGATGCAATCCGCTCGGCTGATCGACCCCTGGCGGCTTGCCAGTCCTTCGACCGACCGCCTCCGGCTTGAGGCTCAGTTGACGCTCAGCCCGCCGGATTCAGCGCAGTCGAGCCTCTCCATTAGCATGGAGAACCTACGATGACCTGGCACGAACACCCAGGAGGCGCCGCCTCATGCGTCGAGATATCTTCCAGTCCACTGTGCCGAACCGGCAACCCATTGACCCGGCGGTGTTCTTTGATCGCCGATCGTTCATCAAGACCACCGCGGGCATCGGTCTGCTCGGGGCTGCGGTGTCGACTTCATCGGGCTGTGGCGAGAACCCCGCGCCCGCACCCAGCGGTGATCGGGCTGATTCACGACTCACCCCGCCGATTCACCGGCCGGAGGTCTTCCCGGCCAAGCGGGCCCCGACGCCGGCACTCCCGGATGGAATTGAGACGGCGTTGACTCCGCGTAGTGTTGCCGCATCGTTTAACAATTTCTATGAATTCCTACCAGGACAAGGGGGCGATGTCTGGCCTCTCACCGGCGACTTCAAGGTCGATCCCTGGCAGGTCGAGATCGTTGGCGAGTGCCACAAGCCCCAGACGCTGGACCTCGATGCATTGTTCAAGTTCGATCACGAGGAGCGACTGTATCACTTCCGCTGCGTTGAGCGGTGGGCGATGAACGTCCCATGGACCGGGTTCCCGCTGCGCAGCTTGCTTGACAAAGTCGAGCCCACCAGCCATGCCGGCTTCGTCCGATTCATCTCCGCAAACCGGCCGAAACAGCTGCCGGGGATGAAACGTTCCGGCGCCTATCCCTGGCCGTACCATGAAGGTCTGCGCATGGACGAGGCGATGCACGAGCTGACGCTGGTCGTGACCGGCATCTTCGGCGAGCCGCTTCTGAAGCAGCACGGCGCCCCTGTGCGGATCATCGTGCCCTGGAAGTACGGCTACAAGAGCCCCAAGTCGATTGTCAAGATTGAACTTCTGCGCGCGCAGCCGAAGACTTTCTGGCAGATCCAACCCCACGAGTACGGCTTTCTCTCCAATATCAACCCGAACATCCCGCATCCACGATGGAGCCAGAGCCTTTCGTACTGGATCGATCGGCAAGACGAGTCGTTCCCCACGCCGATCTTCAACGGTTACGGCAAGTATGTCGCGGACCTCTACCCGGAGGAGCCGACCACGCTCCAGGCGCCGCTGCGACGAGGTCAGACTGCCCGCTGAGTTTGGCCGCCGCTCGCCCAGCTGCGTGAGCCGCGGCCACGCTCTTTGTTTCGGATACCGCGCTGGAGCCGGAGCAGTCGCTAGAATCCGCGGCTCATGTCCATCGTCGTGCAAAAGTTCGGCGGCAGCTCTCTGGCTGATCCGCCACAAATCCGGCGCTGCGCCCGCCGGGCCGTCGCCGCGCGTGATCGTGGGCACGAGGTGGTGGTGGTCGTCTCCGCGATGGGCGACACCACGGACTCGTTGGTCCGGCTCGCCTCGCAGGTGATCGAGAAGCCCTCACGGCGCGAGATGGACATGCTCCTGGCCACCGGTGAGCAGGTGAGTATCGCCTTGATGACCATGGCTCTTCACCGCCTCGGTGCCGACGCGGTCAGCATGATCGCGGCTCAGATCGGCATCATCACGGACGAGATTCACACCCAGGCCAGGATCCGCTCGATCGACGCCCGGTGCCTCCGCGAGGAATTGGACGGGGGGCGGATCGTCGTCGTGGCCGGGTTCCAGGGCATGTCCAGCGACGGCCAGGTCACCACGCTTGGCCGCGGCGGCTCCGACACCACCGCGGTGGCCATCGCCGCAGCGCTGGGCGTGGGCGCCGAGGGAGGCGCCTGCGAGATCTACACGGATGTCGCTGGCGTCCACACCGCCGATCCAAAATATGTCCCCAATGCGCGCAAGCTGGCCCGGATCAGCTACGCTGAGATGCTCGAACTGGCGTCGCTCGGGGCCGGCGTGCTGCACCCTCGGGCGGTGATGTTCGGACAGAAATACAGCGTGCCGATCCACATCCGCAGTAGCGCGAAAGCTGACCAGGGCACAATGATCGTCAAGGAGAACGCTGCCATGGAGAAAGTGACCGTCGTGGGCTGCGCGCTGAAGGCCGATCTGGATCGGATCAGCATCCGGGGCGTGCCCAATTCGCCGGGCACTCAAGCGATCGTCTTCGGGGCCATCGCCGACGCCAACGTGCTCGTGGACGACATTATGCAGACGCAGACCACCAGTGGCTCGGCCAACATCTCCTTCACCGTCGAGCATCAGGACCTGGCCGAGGTCAAACCCGCGGTGCAGCGGGCGCTGGATCAGCTCGGCTGTGGTGAGATCGCCGTCGAAGTCGGCGTGGCGAAGGTCTCGGCGGTGGGTCTGGGGATGCGAACACACAGCGGGGTCGCGGCGACAATGTTCAAGGCCCTCGGCGACGCCGGCATCGACATCAAGAACATCACCACCTCGGAGATCAAGGTCTCCTGTATCGTGCCCAAGGAGGACGGACGACGCGCGGTGCAGGCCGTCCATGACGCATTCGGGTTGCATACCCCACCCGCAACCGAGTCCGCGACGCCATCTGTCTAGCCGACGCCCGTGCAGTCCCGACGTATCGGGACGCGGACCGAAGGCCGGCCGCTAAACCGACATCCCCGAGATGATGTCCGCGCAGCGGGCAACGATCTCGTCGCGCTTGACCAGCTCACCCTTCGATTCACGCTCGCGCCGCAGCTTGAGCTCGACCGAATCCTTCGCCAGGGTCTTGTCGCTGACAGTCAGGCGGACGGGGCAGCCGATGAGGTCGGCGTCTTTGAACTTGACCCCCGGCCGCTCGGGGCGATCGTCGATCAACACGTCGAGACCCGCCGCTTCGAGCTCCCCGGCTAGATCGCTGCAAGTTTTACATAACTCGCCATCGAACTTGATCGGGACGATGTGGACGCAGTAGGGGGCGATTGCCCCCGGCCAGATGATCCCGTCTTCGTCATGGCTGGTCTCGATCGCCGCCGCGAGGATCCGGCCCAGCCCGATCCCGTAGCAGCCCATGATGACCGGCCGCTGCTTCTGGTTCTCATCCAGCACCGTGAAGCCCATCGCGTCGGAGTATTTCGTCCCGAGCTTGAACACGTGGCCGACCTCAATGCCTTTGTGC
>JADFFQ010000079.1 GCA_022568135.1 Planctomycetota bacterium
ATCTGTTTCGTTTGCCGTTTTGTTTGGTCATCACTGGCCTCCTTGCCGCAGACCAGTCATACTCTACATCACCACAAGGCGCAACCCGTACATGCGCCGAACATCCGATCCGTCAGACAGAACCTAGAGCGGTTGCGGCTTATAGGTGGAGATCAAACCAGCTGAGACCATAAGGCAGCCCACGCCTCTCGAGCGGTCATTGACGTGCGCGGCCCGTCGCTTATGGCGGGGCGAAGCAGGTGCCGCACGGATTGCCGCCGGCGACCGAGCACCACTCGGCCAGCAGCTTTGCCAGGTCGAACGCATCGATGCACCCGTCCGGCACATTGGCGGAACCGGAGATGTCCGCAATGGCGAGGTTCGCGGGGGTGCAGTTCTCACAAGGCGGGCTGGGCGGGTTCGGGTCATTGACGCCGGAGCACCACGCCCCGAGCATGGCCGCGAGGTCAAAGGCGTCAACGCATCCGTCGGGGAAGCCGGGGCCCAACGGACCGGCGATATCGGCGACGCTAGGCAGCGGCTCACACACGCCGACGATGCACTCGGTGCCGGGCGGGCATTGGACATCCCCCGGGCAGTTGCTGCAGTCCTCGCCGGCTTCGGGCACCCCATTGCCGCAGCAGGGATTGATCGGGGTGTTGATACATCCGAGTAGGGGGTCACAGGTATCCACCGTACACGCGTTGCCATCGTCGCAAACGAGTGTAGGATCGATCGGGGTGTTGATACATCCGAGTACGGGGTCACAGGTATCCACCGTACACGCGTCGGCATCGTCGCAGAACACCGCCGGATCAATCGGGGTGTTGATACATACGCCTATGGGGTCACAGGTATCCACCGTACACGCGTTGAAGTCGTTGCAGTCGCCGTTGAACTGACATTCGCGACAGAAGGTGGTGGCACAATCCGATCCATCACCTTGGTAGATGCCGCCGGCCGTATTGCAATCGCCCAAGGTCTGCACTAGGCAGGAGCCGTCGGTGAAGCAACACGCCCCGGTCGGCTGTGGGCAGGGATTCGGTGAGCAACTGATGCCGTCACCTTGGTAGATGCCGCCGACAAGATCGCAGAGTTCGAGGGTGACCTCACCGCACGTACCGTCGGACGCACAGCAAGCGCCGGTCGGCGGAATGCATGGATCGGGCGAACAGTTGGTGCCATCGCCCTGATAGGTTCCACCCGAATCGGTACAGGTAAACGAGCTAACCACGGCGCAGAAGTTGCCCACCAGGCAGCAAGCGCCGATCGGCGGCTGTGGGCAGGGATTCGGCGAGCAGCTGGCACCGTCGCCCTGATAGGTTCCGCCAAAGCTGATGCAGTCGGCCTGCGTCTCCTCGCTGCACGTGCCGTTGCCGAAGCAGCAGGCGCCGATGGGGTCCGGGTCAA
The DNA here is from genome assembly GCA_022568135.1 of Planctomycetota bacterium. GTDB lineage: Bacteria > Planctomycetota > Phycisphaerae > Phycisphaerales > SM1A02 > JADFFQ01. Next base: position 1,390 of record JADFFQ010000079.1, read on the forward strand.
CGTCGCAATCGAGGCAGGGGACAGTATTGCGGTGTGCGATGATCTCCGGTCTCGTACAGGGCGCACTAAAGTTATTCGCACATGTTATGGCGCAGCGCATCGTGTGAGTGAAGCAGGTGCAGTCGGTAGGCGGAAAACAGCCGGAGCCACAGTGATCGGCGCCCCAGATATGCCCCAACTCGTGCGTGGTCAGGTCGGTGGCACACGAGAAGTTTCCGTTGTAATCCGACTGTACCAGGGAATAGTGCTGTTGGAACACGCAGACCACGCCGATGTTCCACGCAATGCCAATGGTGTCGCCGTTGAGGTTCTTGCCGGTGAACAGATGAGCGAGGTCTCGCCGAATACCGACCTGATTGGTGAGCCACTCGTCATGGAACTGGTCCAGAAGGGTGCCCGCGCTAGTTGAGGTGTACGGCGGGCCGCTCACCGTCCGCACGATAATCGCCGTGATTTCGTGCGTGATTTGTACTTGGATCTCGTATTGAACGTTGACCGTATTGATAATCAAGTTGATGCGGTTCTGCACCGCCGCCACACTCCCGTAGTCGCTGAAGTACTCGAAGTCGGCATCGCAGCCAAGCTCTGCGATGTACAGGACGTTCCCGCACGGGCCTCCGGCCACGCCACCCCCGCCGTCCGCCCCAACGATATTTGGAAACCGCTGCAACGCGTCGATCCCGCAGACGCCTCCGGTTTCAAGCACATCGTCGTTGTGATACACGACGTAGTCGTTGGCGGCAGCACCTGGGATGCGTGATCCGATGGGCTCGAGCCAATAGAGATCACCGTTGGTAAAACGGATTGCAGCATGCAGGCCGTCCTGCAACAACGAGCCCGAAACGATTGACGCTGGGTCCTCAGCAACCACTCCACGGAGCGTCCTGATCGGCTCCGGCTCAACCTCCACGAGGGACCCATCTTCCACCTGCACGAGCACCTGATAGGTCTCAGCGCGCAGGGAGTGCGGCTGCAGGTCGAGCGTGAACACCTCGCCCCCGATCGGAACCTCGACGAGGATGGGAACATTCGGGGTCTCCCCGATGTCCAGCGTGACGACCGTACTGCGGCGCAGGCCGAATGCAACGTTGAGGTCAACCGCCCCCGGTTCGACACGTTGCTGGTGATCATCGTTCAGCGGTGCATTGGCCTCCGACGTTGCCCGAATACCCGTGCTTGCCAAGGTGACCGCGATGGCGCCGCCGATGCTCGCTACGGCTCCAAGTGCTCCGGCGTGACGCATATGAGGACCTCCTTGATCAGTACCCAGGACCTACACGAGCGTTCGCGTGCTGACGCCTCGCCATAGTCGTTACCGATCAGACGCCGTTGTTCGTATCGTAGGAGGGGTAACATACCACAAACCACTGGTTTAGGGGAAAAGTCGGCCTGACCTGTTCTCATTCGACGCCACGCGGTTGTCCGCCCCGCAGATGCCGCAGGGGTAGCAGCCTTGGACCGGATGGACGGTCATTGCTCTGGCCACCTCGTTGATCAGGATCCTGTTGCGCCTGGTTCTCGGCCCGGCGACCAGGGGCGTCGCCAGCGAACCGATGACAAGGACGCCCGAATTGACGAGCCAACGCATGATGCCCTCCTTCCTCGATCCCAAGCAGCCAGACCTGAGCGCATCCCGCGGTCCTGATTCTACCCCGTTGCCACTGTGGTGCATTATTTGCGTGTCCTGGAACAGCAAGATTTTAGGCCAGGATCGCGCTGGAGCTCCCGCCGCGAGCCACGTATGCGGCCGGGTCGATGAATTGATCGCCACCACCTTGTCCAGCGGCGCCCCGGCGCCTGCGGAAGCTCACCGCGGGTAGACTTGGCTCATGCACGCCATCCGTTCCACGACGATTATCTCAGTGCGTCGGGAGAGGTGGGTGGCCTTGGCCGGCGACGGCCAGGTGAGTATCGGCCAGACCATCGCGAAGGCCGATGCGGTGAAGGTGCGGATGCTCGACGATGTCGGCGCCGAGGCCGCGGGTGTGCTGGTGGGATTCGCCGGCTCCGCCGCCGATTCGTTTGCCCTGTTGGAGCGATTCGAGGCCAAGCTCAAGGAATCGCCGACCAACCTCATGCGGGCCGCGATCGAGCTGGCCAAGCTCTGGCGCACCGATCGGGTGCTGCGCCGGCTGGAATCGCTATTGATCGTGGCAGATCGGGCGGCAACACTGATGCTCTCCGGGCAGGGCGACGTGATCGAGCCGTCGGACGGCGTGTGCACCATCGGCTCCGGGGGGCCGTACGCATTGGCAGCAGCACGGGCCTTATTGCGGCACACCGACCTTTCGCCGGCTGCGCTGTGCCGCGAAGCTCTGCTTACGGCCGGGGAGATCTGTGTCTTTTCAAACACGGCAGTTACCGTCGTCGAGCTCGGCTCCAACGAGGGCGCCCCAGCGCGAGAGCCGGCGTCGCCGAGCGAGAAGGGCTAGGCGTGAGTGGTCGGCCGTCTCGGCGCAATTCATCGCACCAGCGGCCGGGTCTGGTGATCATCGCCGCTGCCGGTCTGGGCGTCGCCGTTGCTTGCCTGGCCAGGATTGGCGGTCCCCCACGAATCGGCATCGACTCCCTCTGGCTTCATCAACACCTCAATGAAGTTCGCGTGTTGCTGGCCTCTGTGGCGCTGGTGGTCCTGGCGTCACTCGCCATGCTTGTGCTGCGCCGTAGGCTGACAGCCGTGGTCGTTTTGTGGCTCGTTGCGGTGGCCGTGTCGGCAGCGTTCTTTCCGGATCGGGTGGAAACGGTTTATCGGGCCCTTGTCTGGTATGCCCGGTAATGGCCCCGAGTCGAACCGGGCCGTTCAATCACACCCATTCATGCGTCGATGGGTAGGTCTATGGGCGCGTGGTTTTCGAGAATACGGCGCACGCTGGCAGGCGAGCCGACGTCCGGCCAGCAGGTCCGTCGGGCCCTTCTTGCCGCGCAGCGCGCCGGCAATCGGCTGGAACTGGAGCCGGCGACCCTCGCCACTGAGGACGCCACCCCGATGGTGGCCCGCATCGAGCAGGTCCGCGGGGATGACTTCGTGATCAGCCAGCCGTCGATCGGCGTGTTCACGCATCCATTGGCGACCGGAGAGCAGCTACGACTGAGCTTCGTCGGCCAAAATGGACGCGTCAGCGGTCTGACCAGATCCCTCGGACGAATCAAGATCGCCTCGGGCGGAACTGGCATGCTCTACGGCTATCGACTAGCGCTGCCCGAAGCGCTGCGCGAGAATGATGAGCGGAGGTTCGAACGAATGACCATCGGCTTCGACCTGGCCCCGGAGGCCCGGCTATACAGGCTCGATGGCGCGGAGGCGGCTCGCGGCATTGTTCAGGACCTGAGCCGTGGCGGCATGCAAATCCGCTGTCACGTAGTCAGCTCCCGGTCCGCTGTTGGCCAGCGCGTCAGGCTGGACGTGCTGTTGCCTCAGCCGGTCGGAGAGGTAGAAGCCATGGCCACCATAGTCCGGCTTGCCGCCGGCCCACACTCGCGACAACAGATCATCGGCGTCGAGTTCGAGAAGGAAGTGCAGGGGCTCAGCGAACTGATTGACGAAGTGAAGACCAGACGCGCCCGGCGCCAGCGCACCGGATAGCCGCCGATGACAAAGGATATGAATCCGGCTCCAACGGGAAGTCTGCGGCCGGAGTCATTCGCCACGCTCGGCAGCCTCGTCGCGGCACCCGGTCTGGTGGTATGCCAAACGGCGATCTGCGTAGCTTTCGGGCGAATCCTGAATGCCAGGCTGCTCATTGCGCTGCCACTGGCGATGCAGCTGATGTAGGAACGGCACGCACCAGTGGCATCCGGTTCCTGCCCCCAGGCACTCGCTGAGTTGTGATGGCACCGCCGGACGCTCTCGGTTCATGTAGTTGACCAGCTTGCGAAGACTGACGCGATGGCACAAGCAAACATGGTCGTCCGGCTGCATGGCAAATCATAGCTCTCGGCGGTCAGCGGTTCGCATTCAGGTTCTTCATCGGGATGGTCGGCGGTCTCAGCGCTGCCGCTGGCAAGTTGACAGCTGAGAGCCTTGCTCACACCCAGACCTGGCAGATCAAGTGCGGTTCCTTGAGTTTGGCGGTCAGGATCCCCACGGTCAAGTTGACCAGTTTCACCTCATATTGCGGATGAGCGTCCAGCCACTCGTTGACACACTGATCCATGTACGCCAAGGCCTCATCCGTGAGCTTGCTGTGAAAGGTTCGAACGTGGATCGCGCCCTGGCCGGTCGTGTTGGGGGTGCGCGCCCACGTCTCTTCATGGCGGCGCTGTTCGCCGAAGGCCGTGATCTTTCTCGAACCCACGGCGTGCCCGACGCCCTCGGCGATTGGCAGCGGCTCGGAATCAGGCTCCGCGGGGACTGATGCCTCGCGCTGGGGCTGCCGAGCACCGGGCCCGATGCTCGGCTCAGTGTGCTGGATCCGCCTGGGGGAGGTTTCATCCCGGTCGGTCGGGTTGGTGGCCATGTTCGTTTCCTTTGCCTGGTCGTTACGGCCGGTCTCAGCTCGGCCCGGGCCTTATGTTCTTCCAAACGCAACACGTCGTCCCAACAGCCTAGCCTCGCAACCCACCCCGAAACAACCAATTATCGGCAAGTTCTCCGTCGCGACGAAGTCGGGAGAGATCAGCGGTCTTGGGGTTCAGTGCCGCTGTTTGAGTCCCTTGATGTGCAAACGATGGTCCATTCATCTGGGCCCTCCCGTTCCATCCTCAACCGCTGATACTGCGGCGCGCCCGTCCGGGAGTGCCAAGAGACCTCCAGGTGCCAGATGTCGGGCTGCTGTTCAAGCGAGATAACGGTTCCCCTCGATAGGCGGCTGACCGAGCCGCGGTTATCCGAGATCGGCCCTTCGTAGCCCAGGTAGACTGGGCGGTGATCGGCGATGCGCCTGGCGGTAAGTTGTTGCCCCACCGTCAATTGATCAATCCGCTGCCCAACGCGGAAGGTAATGAGCGGCTCCCGGCCGCGCGGATCTTGCGCGATCAGCCAATCCACGT
>JADFFQ010000046.1 GCA_022568135.1 Planctomycetota bacterium
CCGGATACAGGGGAGCAGGCCTTGGAGATCTGCGAGCTGCTGGTGCGCTCCAATGCCGTGGACGTGATCGTGATCGATTCCGTCGCCGCGTTGATTCCCCGAGCGGAGATCGAGGGCGACATGGGCGACGCTCATGTCGGCCTGCAGGCGAGACTCATGAGTCAGGCCCTTCGCAAACTTACCGGCGCCATCGCCAAGAGCCAGTGCGTGGTCATCTTCATCAACCAGCTCCGCGAGAAGATCGGCGTGATGTTCGGCTCACCGGAGACCACGCCGGGTGGTCGGGCGTTGAAGTTCTACGCCTCGGTGCGCATCGACATTCGCCGTATCGGCGCGATCAAGGACGGTGATCGCAACGTCGGCAATCGCGTCCGGGCTCGGGTGGTGAAGAACAAGGTTGCCCCACCGTTCCGTGATGCGGAGTTCGACATCATGTTCGATGAGGGGATCAGCGTCGCCGGTGATCTGCTGGATCTGGCCGTGGTAGATGGCGTCGTCGCCAAGTCCGGCTCGTGGTTCAGCTACGGCGATCTTCGACTCGGCCAGGGTCGGGAGAACGCCAAGGCGTTCATTCGCGACCATGCCGACCTGTTCAGCGAGATTCGGCAGGCTGTATTGGCCAAGCGGGGGTTGACGCCGGCGGCCAAGGAGCCCAAAGAGTCCGCCGAGCCGCAGCCGCAGCGAGCCTAACCCGGCCGACTCCGGCATGGGGCCGGTGCGCGACTCACCGGCCGGGGCAAGAGCTTGCGGCCCCAGATCACGAATCCGCCTAAGCAGCGCGCCGATGGTGGGACGGCGTGCTACCACCACTGCCGGCGGGCGTCATCGCTTTCATTGTCTAGGCGCGCGGGTATGATCTGGCCCGCTCGGTTGCGGCTGTGGCGAAATTGGCAGACGCGCTAGATTCAGGTTCTAGTGGGAGTAATATCCCGTGGAGGTTCGAGTCCTCTCAGCCGCATTGAAGGCAGGTCGATACGCCGAGATACTTAGCACTACCATCGAAGCCCACGGGCTCCAGTCCGTGGGCTTCTTCACTGGTACATGAGGTGAGCCGACGGTGACCAAGCGAAGCTGGTTGAACAAGGAAGTCTTCGGCTGGGCGATGTTTGACTTCGCCAACCAGGCGTTCACCCTGGTGATCCTCACGACGATGTTCCACCTGTACTTCGTGAACCACATTGTGGTTGGCGATGAATCGCGCGGTCGCCAACTCTGGGCCACATCGGGGATCATCGCGCTGCTCATGGTGATCGTGGTCTCTCCGCTCATCGGAGCGCTGGCGGACTTCTCCGGCGCAAAGAAACGGCTGCTGTTCGTCACCTACGTCGTGTCGGTGACGCTGACGGCGTCCTTGGGACTGGTGGCGCCGGGTCAGGTCGCGGCTGCCATGGTCCTTTTCGTCGTCGGTTACGGCTTCTATGCGATCGGCGAGAACTTCATGGCCGCCTTCCTTCCCGAGCTTGCGCGCCATGACGACATGGGAAAGGTCTCCGCCTTCGGCTTTACGCTGGGATACACCGGCGGATTGTCCTGCCTCGCCGGGGCCGCGGTGATTACCAGCATCTGGGATGGGCCGACCGGCTATCGGTTGGTTTGCCTCTGGGCCGGCATCTTCTTTCTGTTTGCCGCCCTTCCAACATTCATCCTGCTGCGCGAGCGTAAGCAGCGCGAAATCATGCCCCCCGGCCAGACCATGGTCACCATCGGATTCCATCGCCTCGCCGGCACGTTCCGATCGATCCGACAGTACCGGCAGCTCTTTCGCTTCCTCGGGATCATGACGTTCTACCTCGGCGGTATGCAGATCGTAATCTGGTTCGCCGGGTCAATCGCGAAGAACATCTTTGGTTTCGGCGAGGCAGAGCTGGCCATCTACATCTTGATTCTGACGGTGACCGCGATCATCGGAGCCTTCGTGACCGGGCGGTTCCAGGACCGCATCGGCACGCGCCGAACAATCATCCTGGCCCTGATCCTTTGGCTGGCAGTCATGAGCGCCATGCTCTTTGTCAACGCACAGATGCGGTTCATGTTCTGGGTGCTGGGCAGCGGCGTCGGCTTCGGGATGGGCATGCTCGGGACCTCGACCCGGGCGATGGTGGGGCTTTTCAGCCCCCCACACAAGGCGGCGGAGTTCTTCGGCTTCTACGGGTTGGGCACGAAGGTTGCCGCGATCCTCGGCCTGACCCTCAGTATCCTGGCTGAGAAAGTGTTCGCCGGCAACTACAACCTGGTGGTCGCCTCCAGCGGAATCTTCTTCCTGGTAGGGCTGGTGCTGATGTTCAGCGTCAATGAGCGGGCCGGCCGGATCGCCGCCACCCGGGCAGCGAGGGAGCATGTCCGCCAATATCCTGACAACGCCGGCGAGATCGTCGACCACGAGAACCGCAGCACGGAATGATCGGGCCGCAGCGCTCGGTTCGCTTGCCGTGACATCATGCGCCTAATGTTCTGGCAGGACCGATGGAGTTCATCTACCTGGACCACAACGCCACGACGAAGCCGGCTGAGGAAGTCGTGACGGCGATGACCCAGGCCCTGCGCGAAGGATGGGCCAATCCCTCCAGCATGCATCGGCCGGGCCAGGCCGTCCGCCAACAGGTGGAGTTGGCCCGCGAGTCGGTGTGCGATCTCATCGGCTGCCGCGATCGTGAGCTGGTGTTTACCTCCGGCGGAACCGAAGCGGCCAATCTCGCCATCAGTGGGTCCCTTGCCGCCCAAACGAATCGCAACGTGCTCGTGACCTCCCGGCTCGAACACAGCACGGTGCGGGAACCTGCTGAGACGCTCGAGCGGCGCGGCACCGACGTGGTCTGGCTGGCCAATGACGGCAACGGCATCGTCGAGTTGGATGCGCTGCGAAGGTTGCTTGCCGGCCGGGCGGATGAGATCGCGCTGGTCTCGATCATGTGGGCGAACAACGAAACCGGCATCATTCAGCCGATCGAGGAGATCGGGCGGCTCTGCCGGGAGCACGGCGTGCGCTTTCACACCGACGCCACGCAGTGGGTGGGCAAGATGCCGACGGACGTGTCGTCGCTGCCTGTCGATGTGCTGAGCTTTTCCGCGCACAAGTTCCACGGACCCAAGGGGATTGGGGCGCTGTACGTTCGCAGCGGCGTGCGGATCGAGCCGCAGCTCATCGGCGGGCCGCAGGAACGGGAGCGCCGCGGCGGCACCGAGAACGTGCCGGGCATCATCGGGCTCGGCGTGGCGGCCCGGCTGGCGAAGCATTGGCTGGCCGGTGATGATCGCCGGCGGCTGGCTACGCTCCGCGACTCATTTGAGCAGCGGATTCTCGGCGCGGTGGACGAGGCAACGGTGATCGGCGGCAATGCGCCGCGATTGTGGACCACGTCCAACATCGCCTTTGCGAAATTGGAGGCTGAGGCGATCCTCTTGATGCTTTCGGAGCGAGGCGTGTGCGCCTCGGCGGGGGCAGCGTGCTCGTCGGGGTCTATGGAGCCTTCGACGGTGCTGCTGGCGATGGGTATACCGGATCAACGGGTCGCGGGCTCGATTCGATTCAGCTTCTCCCGCGACACCACCGCGGATGAGATCGACCGTGCCCTTGAGATCATTGCCGCTGTGATCGGCAGGCTCCGCGCCACCATGGCGGCAGTGTAGGTGCAGAATGTAGCCGGCGGGCTACGCCCGCCGGTGCCGGGACGCGTAGCGTCCCGGCTATTGACTAAACGGGTGCCAACGTTCGGTCGGCCTGTGTCCACGCTCCTGCTACCGCGGCGGTGACCCGGCTGTGGACCGAATGGTCGAGCATGTCCGGAAGCAGTTGGTCGGTGGCGGCGGCGGCGAGGGCCTCGGCGGCGGCGACCTTCATCTCGTGCGTGATGCGCCTGGCCCGCGCATCCAGCGCCCCGCGAAAGATGCCGGGATAGGCCAAGGCGTTGTTCATGCTTCGTCCATCAAGCGCGATCGCGGCGCCCGCTTCGAACGCATCCTCAACGGAGATCTCGCTGACGGGATTCGCCAGCGCGAAGATGATGGGGTCGGCGGCCATCGACGCAATCATTTCCTTGCTGACGACCTTGGGCCGCGAGACGCCGATAAAGAGGTTTCTTCCTCGAATCACTTCGGCCAGTGAACCCCGGGCGTCGGTCTTGTTGGTCGTTTCGGCCAGCCTCTGTTTCCAGGGATTCATACGCTCAGCTCGGCCCGACCAGATTGCGCCAACGCTGTCGCAGACCACGACATCGTCCAGACCAAACTCAACGAGGAACCGCGCGATCGCCGTTCCCGCCGCTCCGGCACCGAGGATGACCGCCCGGCAATCCTGTGGGGTGCGATTCGTCTGTCGAAGGGCATTGATGAGGCCGGCCACGACGACAGTTGCCGTGCCGTGCTGATCGTCGTGGAACACGGGGATATCCAGACGGTCCTGCAGCTTCGGCTCGATCTCGAAACACGCGGGGGCGGCGATGTCTTCGAGCTGGATGGCGCCGTAGTAGGAAGAGAGCTTGGCGACGATGTCCACGATCTCATCGGTGTCGTGGCTGTCGATCAGGATCGGGTCCGCGGAGACCTTGACGAAATGGGCCAGGATCGCCGACTTGCCTTCCATCACCGGCAGCGACGCCAGCGGCCCGATGTCGCCGAGCCCCAACACGGCCGAGCCGTTGGTGACGATGGCGATGCGCCGGCCTTTGGACGTGTACTTCCAGGCGGTCTCGGGGTTGTCCGCGATGAGTTGGCAGACGCTGGCCACTCCCGGCGTGTAGACCATCCGCAGGTCCATGATCGTGTTGAGCGGGACGCGGGCCCTGGTCTCGATCGTGCCGTGGCGGTGGATCTCCAGCACCTCATCCGTGATCCGCAGAAGCTCGACCTCGTCCAGGGTCTTGATCGCATCGATCGTCGCGTCGAGGCGCTGTTGATCGACAATGAACAGTTGCACGTCGCGGATCTTGTGCTGGCTGTCGGCGCCGACGATCCGGATGTCGCCCACCGAGGCCCCGGCATCGGCCGCGGCGTCCAGCACCCTCGCCAACTCCCCCGGTTGATCCAGCAGGCGAAGGCGGGCAGTGATGATGAACTTCGCGTTGTAGCGTTCCTGCCAGTTGGGTGGGGGTGTGTTCATAGCCGGGCCGGGTGCGACTATCGCACGAAGCTACGGCCTTGGCAACCGGCGACAGTTGGTGGGGCAGGCGGTCAGCCTGCGGTGAGAAGCCGGCGAGGGTGGTGTCAGGCCGAGGCCTGACCTACCGGCTATGAGTGCACGAGGACGCGGTTGCCGATGTCACGGCGGTAGTAGGCGCCGTCGAAATGGATCTTCTCGCAGGCGGCGTTGGCGAGGTCGTGGGCGGCTTGCAGATCTTCGGCCAGGGCGGTCACCCCGAGCACGCGCCCGCCGTTCGTAACGAGCTCGCCTGCCTGGTTGTGGGTGGTGCCGGCGTGGAAGACGATCACTTCCCCTCGGCCACCACTCAGCGCCTCGGCACCTTCGATCCCGGTAATCGGCTTGCCCTTTTCATACGGACCGGGGTAGCCGTCGGAGCACATGACCACACAGCAGGCGGCACGAGGATCGAAGTCGATCATCGCGTCGTCGAGCGTTCCGGTGCAGGAGGCCCAGAGGATCTCAAAGAGATCGCCTTGGAGCCGGACCATCAGCACCTGGCATTCGGGATCGCCGAATCGGCAGTTGAACTCCAGCACCTTCGGCCCGGCAGGGGTGAGGATTAGTCCGACATAGAGCACGCCGTGATAATCGATGCCTTCACGGCGCAGGGCGTCCACGGCCGGGACGATGATCTCGCGCTGGATCACGTCCAGGGTGGGGCTGTCCAGCAGCCCAGTGGGGCAGCAGGCGCCCATGCCGCCGGTGTTCGGGCCGGTGTTGCCCTCACCGAGTGACTTGTGATCCTGGCACGGATCCAGCAGCCAGATCGAACGCCCGTCAACCAGGGCGAGCACGCTGACCTCATGGCCGCAGAGCTTCTCCTCGATCAGGATCTTGTCACCAGCGCTGCCGAACTCCCGGCGGACCAAGATTCGGTTCATGGCCTGGAGCGCTTCGGCTGGTGTGTCACAGACGATGGCGCCTTTGCCCGCAGCCAGACCGGAGGCCTTGACCACGCAGGGTTCGTCATGGGCACGGATATACACCTCGGCACTGTCTGCATCGTCGAAGATGCGGGCCTCGGCGGTGGAGATTGCGGCGTGTCGCATCAACTGTTTGGCGAAGGTCTTGTCCGCTTCGATTTGAGCGGCGGCTTTGGTGGGGCCGAAGACCTGACGGCGGTCGGTCTTCAGCGCGTCGGTGATGCCTGCGGCCAGCGGCCCTTCCGGCCCGACGACGACCAGGTGGATGTCGTTGTGGTCGCACCAGCGCTGCATCATGAAGATGTTGGAGCCGTCCATCTTCTGCGGGCAGGGGCGACCGAGTCGGGCTAAGCCGGCGTTGTCCGGGTCGGTGAGCCACAGCGTGGCTAGTCGAGGCGACTGCTTGAGCTTCCAGGCGAGGGCGTGCTCGCGCCCACCGCCGCCAATCAGCAGCACGTTGCCGTGTTCCGGAGGGGGAACTGGTTTGGCCATGGGCGAAGTGTAGCGACGCCGTGTGCCACGGTCACATGTGAAGGTCTGACGCTCGCGCGCTGAGGCTGGCGGGTCAACGCTAGTTCGTCGGAATCCGGGAGAATCGGTCCAGGGACGCTCTCGTTCGGCCGAGGATGAAAGGACCCCTTTTCATGCATCCGGCTGGAACAGCGCCGCGAAACACACCCCAACCACCGCAAGGCCACGCATGGCTCCGAGAGCGAACAATGGGCAGACGAGCGGGACGGCTGACCCGCGGCCAGCCGAACTTTGGCCGTGGTCATGGGGGAGCCAGGCCGAATCGGAGGTCCTTGAGCGGGCCACCCGTCAGATTCGCCTGCGAGAAAGCCCAGCCGATATCGACGCTGCCGACCCCGTCGTGCGACCCGAGACCTCCCAGAGGAAGCAGATCGCCGCGTAGAGGGGTCACCTTCGCCTAGAACGCAGCGCGCTTGCGCCGGCGTTTGCCGGCCATCCCCGCCCTCGACCGAGCCATCCCCGGTTTGAGCGTGGGCGGATCAACCTCCTCCGGGCCGGACGACCCGGCGAGGCCGTTTGCCGGTTTCTCTTTGAGTGCTGTGATCTGATCGCGCAACTCCGCCGCCTCCTCGAACGCCAAACGATCGGCAGCTTGAATCATCTCTTCGGTCAGCAGGCGGATCAGCTCATCACGATCGTACCCCTGGGCATCGGTCTTTCGGCCGACGGCGGTACGAGCAGTCTTGTGGGCCTGCAATTCCTGCTCGATACCGCGGCGAATGGCCTTCTTGATCGTCCGGGCGGTGATCCCGTGCGCCTGGTTGTAGGCCAGCTGCTTGGTTCGGCGACGTTGGGTTTCATCAATCGCCGCCTGCATCTGCGAGGTGACGGTGTCGGCGTACATGATGACCTGGGAGTTGAGGTTGCGGGCGGCGCGTCCCATGGTCTGAATGAGACTCGTCTCGCTGCGAAGGAAGCCGGCCTTGTCCGCGTCAACGATGCACACCAACGAAACCTCCGGAAGGTCCAACCCTTCCCGCAGCAGGTTCACTCCGACCAGCACGTCAAAGACCCCTTGGCGCAGTTCGCGCAGTATCTCCAGGCGTTTGAGAGTGTCGATTTCGCTGTGCAGATAGCGCACGGACAGGCCATGGTCGTGCAGGTAGTTGGTGAGATCCTCAGCGAGGCGTTTGGTCAGCACGGTGATCAGCGCCCGCTCGCTGCGCTGGGCCCGCGTGGCGCACTGCTCGATGATGTCGGCGACCTGCCCTTGGGCCGATTTGACCTCAATCGGCGGGTCCGCCAGGCCGGTCGGCCGGATGATCTGCTCGACGATCTCGCCGTGGCATTGCTGCAGCTCGTACGGCCCGGGCGTGGCGGAGACGTACACCACCTGCCCAACGATCTGCTGGAACTCATCGAACCGCAACGGGCGGTTGTCCAGAGCGCTGGGCAGCCGAAAGCCATGATCGACCAGGACCTGCTTGCGACTCCGGTCGCCATGGTACATCCCCCGGAGTTGGGGAATGGTGGCGTGCGATTCGTCAATAAACACCAGCCAGTCGTCCATGTTGCGGCCGGGGATATGACGGAAGTAATCCAACAGGGTGTAGGGCCTTTCGCCGGCGGCCCGGCCGTCGAGGTGGCGCGAATAGTTCTCGATGCCCGAGCAGTAGCCGACTTCCTCGATCATTTCGAGGTCGTATCTTGTTCGTGCTAATAACCGCTGCGCTTCCAACAGCTTTCCTTCGCTGCGCAGCTGTACGATGCGCTGGTCAAGCTCCGTCCGGATGCTCGCCAGCGCCGATTCCAGGCGATCCTGCGGCATCAGATAGTGCACGGCGGGGAAGATGAAGACCTGGTTCTCCTCGGCCAGTACCTCGCCGGAGGTGGGGTGGATCAGCTCCAGGCGATCGATCTCATCGCCCAAGAGCTCAATGCGAATCGCGTACTTCTCATAGGCGGCGTATACCTCGATGACATCGCCCCGGACCCGGAACTGGCCGCGCTTGAACTCCACTTCGGCACGAGCATATTGCATGTTGGCCAGCGACAGCAGCAGCGTCCGCCGATCGATTGTCTCACCGCGCCGCACGGCCAGGACATGCTCCTGATAATCCGTCGGTGAGCCCAAGCCGAAGATGCAGCTCACCGAGGCGACGACGATGACATCATCGCGCGACAACAGGGTGCTGGTGGCGGCTAGACGGAGCCGATCGAGGTCGTCGTTGCGTGACGCATCCTTTTCGATATAGATGTCCCGCTGAGCGATGTACGCCTCCGGCTGGTAGTAGTCGTAGTAGCTGACGAAGTAACTGACCGCGTTGCCGGGAAACAGCTCGTGCATTTCTTCGTAGAGTTGGGCGGCCAGCGTCTTGTTGTGGCTGATGATCAGCGTAGGCTTTTGAACCCGTTCGATGACATTGGCCATCGTGAACGTCTTGCCGGTTCCGGTGGCCCCGAGCAGAGTCAGATGGCCTTTGCCAGACACGATGCCTCCGGCCAGCGCATCGATCGCCGCCGGCTGATCGCCAGTGGGCGTCAACTCGCTCTTGATGCGCAGACGCTGCGCGGACGGTGAGCCGCTCATCACACCATTGTATCGCCCAGATGTGCCCGGCCGGAGATGCCCAGGCCTCACTGCCGCTTGCCGGCCCAAGCCGCACCGCAAGGCATCGCCCCTCCAAGCGCGGTCACTTCTTCACCGAGAACCGTTGCTCGTAGGCCGCATGATCCATCAGCCCATCAAGCGGCGACGGATCTGAAGTGCGGATCTTCACCATCCATCCTGCACCGTATGGATCCGAGTTGACCACGGAGGGATCGTCGCTCAGCGCCCTGTTGACATCAACAATCTCGCCGCCGACCGCTGAATACACCTCGCTGGTCGTCTTGACGGATTCCACTTCGCCGACCGAATCGCCGGGAACAATGTTCGATCCCAGCGTTTTCATCTCGACATAGGTGACATCGGTCAGTTCATCGGCGGCGTATTGGGTGATGCCGAGGGTGACGATGCCACCGTCCAGATGGTGCCATTCGTGCGTCTCGGAGAAGCGGCATGCGGTTGGGCTGGGCATCGAGGAGGACCTCCCGGGGGGCGAGGCCGCTATCATAGTTACAGAGGCGGTCGCGCCAACCGGGTGGTCCCCAGCCGGGCCCAAACATTGGGCGGCGGACGCCGTGAGGCTAAACCTCAGTCCCCGGAAGCACTTGGGGCCTTTAGCCCAGTGAAGATGGGTAGAATAAATAAAGTTTTCGTTGCGTTTACCGGACCAAGCACTATGATCGAGTGACCGGGACGACCGCCCGGCCTAACCTGTTGGTGAATCTTTCTCCCCTCCGGAAAACGTCGGCCGGTCTTGGTCGGCGTTTTCTTTGCGCTTTTCGGCCCACGGGTCGTTGGCCCGGAATTGGACTTGGCAATCGGCGTGGGCTAGCCTGCGGCGGTTGTCGCCGCAGACTCGTCACAGACTGGACCAGCGGTTCAGATGACCATGCTCCTCACCCTCGCTGCGAGTTCACTTCGCAAGCTCGTCTCAACGACCGGCGGGGGCTCGGTGTCGCTGCTGGATCTGCCGAGCTTCACCATTACGCAGTTGCAGTTGCGGGGGCTGAATGTGCCGTCGTCGATGCTGGCGGGCTGGTCGTTAGCCGATCTGGACCAGCTGCGTGATCGAGGCGATAAGGCCGGCTGCCCCTGCCTGGTGCTGATCGAAGACCCGCCGCTGCGGTTCGCCGACCCCCTCATCGATGTACGCCGGGCCGCCGCGGAGCGCGTGCGCCGGTTGGCCGTGGCGGCGAACCGGCTGGGGTGCAACGCCCTGGCAGTTCGCGCTGACGCCCCGGACACCGATGAGGCGCTTGAGCTGACCGCATCCGAGCTGAAGGCCGTCATGCCCGCCGTCGAGCGACTCGAACTGAACCTCCTGCTTGCGCCACATGCCGG
Source organism: Planctomycetota bacterium (assembly GCA_022568135.1). Lineage (GTDB taxonomy): Bacteria > Planctomycetota > Phycisphaerae > Phycisphaerales > SM1A02 > JADFFQ01. Next base: position 10,481 of record JADFFQ010000046.1, read on the forward strand.
GTTGACCGACGCGCCGGACCGCCTCACCGATCTGCTGAAGCGCATCGGCGGCTTTCGCATCGGGTCTCTACCCGATTTCGCCCATGCTGCCGCGTCCGGCAATATGATCGACACCCTGCGAAAGCTGGCTCCCTACGCGGGGGCGGTCCATGCCTCAGTCAACGGATTCAATCGGCGAGGCACGCACAAGGGCTATGATCTGGCACAAGGCGTGGAGGCGATTCGCGGCGTGGGCTTCGTTAACACCCTGGCGATCAACTACGTCGGCGACGGCGACCCCCTCACCAACATCGAAAGTGCCCGCAAAATCCTGCAGCAGGCCATCGACGCCGACCAACGCCCCAAATGACCGAGCCGCCTGATGTCCACGCACAACCCCCAGCACCCCCAGGGAGTGATCATCACCATCGACGGTCCGGCCGGTACCGGCAAGTCAACAGTCGCCCACCTTCTCGCTGTGCGACTTGGTCTGGAGTTCCTCGACACCGGCGCGATGTATCGTGCCGTTGCATTGATCGCCATCGAACATGATATTGATCCTCATGACGGCCCGGCCCTGGCTGCGGCTCTGCAGGCGGCGGACTTACACTTCGACTTCCGAACCGATCCGCCGCCGATGATGCTGGGCGACCGCGATGTCAGCCGGCGGATCCGTGAATCGGATGTCAGCGACATCGTCTCGATCGCGGCGGCGCATCGTGCGCTTCGTGGTGAGCTCGTCGAGCAACAGCGGCGCGTCGCCGAGCGTCATCCTCGACTGGTCACGGAAGGCCGGGATCAGGGTTCGGTGGTGTTCCCCGATGCTGGGCTGCGGTTCTACCTCGATGCCGAGCTGAACGTGCGGGCGGCGCGGCGGGCTCGGCAGTTGGTGCAGGCCGGGCTGCGCGTTGACCGGGACCTCATCGAGCGCGACATCATCGAGCGCGATCGGCTGGATTCCGGCCGGGCCGACGGACCGCTGGTGCGACCGCCCGGCGCCGTCGAGATCGACACCAGCGATCACACGGCTGAGCAGGTGGTCGATTCGCTGGAGACGATCGCCCGAGAGAAACTGCCCGATGCCGAGTTCAAGCGATGAGCATCTTCGATGTTCGCCGCCGGGCCCCCACGCGGTCCGCCTTCGCCGTCCTGTTCTGGTGGACGGCCGTGGCCAATCTCGTGCGCGGTGCGTTTTGGCTGGTGTATCGGCTGCGGTGCGCCGGCCGGGCGCATGTGCCGCGGCGCGGCCCGATTGTGTACGTCGCTAACCACCAGTCGCACTATGATCCGGCCATCGTTGGGTGTCTGGTAGGCGATCGTCCCCTCGTTTCGCTGGCCAGGGCGAGTCTGTATGCGGTCAGACCGCTGGCCTGGGTCATTCGGCAGATCGGAGCGATCCCGGTTCGTCTGGGGCGTGCCGATCCCGCCGCGATGCGGGCCGCCATCGCCGAGCTTCAAGCCGGCGGTTGCGTGTTGATCTTTGCCGAAGGCAGCCGGACCCGTGATGGCGCGCTGGGTCCATTCAAGCCGGGTGTTCTCACTATTCTCAAGCGGGCAAACGCCTCCGTCGTCCCCATCGCCATCGAGGGCGCTTTCGACGTTTGGCCGATTGGTCAGAAGTATCCGAAGCTTCGCGGGCGAATCCGCGTCAAGGCCGCCCCCGCCATCCCTGGCGACGAGTTGCTGCGTGATCCGCCTGACGTGGCCATGGACCGCTTGCGCCGCCAGATCGAGACCATGCGCCTCGAACTTCGCCGCGAGCTACGCCAAGCAACCAACGGCCGATACCCCGCCCCCGCCCCCGGCGACGTCCCCTATTGGCAACGCGAAGTTTAGCCGCGGGTCGCAGACCCGCGTGCTCGCACCGCAGACAAACAGGCATCGCGGCATCGAAGTTTAGCCGGCGGGCTACGCCCGCCGGTTCCGCGACGCGTAGCGTCCCGGCTAGCGCGATACGATGAGCACGTGCCGGTCTATCTTTTCACCTTTCACGCCTACGGCAGTTGGCTGCCGGATCGATCTCAAGGCTACGTGAAGCGCGGGCACGGGATCCTCGCGCCCAACAAAACAGAGGCACGACGATATCAGCAGCGCATGAAACATCCTGTCGTTGGATTCGCGCGAAAGCACCAGCAACTGATGATCGAAACAACGTTGGAGGCGAGCGCACGAATCGATTGTGCGCTTCATGCCGTTGCAACGGATCCAACGCACATTCACGTGTTGATGGCCTGGCGTGATGGCCGCTCCTGGAAGCAGGTGCGCGCAAGCGTACGATCGGCACTCAGCCGTCGGCTGAATGCTGCTCTTGGGCGTCGCGCGTGGTTCGTGGACAGCGCATCGCGCCAGCGAGTGAAAGACGCCAAGCACATGGCGCACCTTCGACGAGCGTATCTGCCATCGCACCGTGGCTTGAAGTGGTCGCCTACGCGCGGAGTGTATCAATAGCCGGCGTGGCTACGCCCGCCGGTGCCGCGACGCGTAGCGTCCCGGCTATTGACGCGTACATTGAAAATGTTCCCTCCTGAACGACAGGGCGACAATTCACCTGCGGGTGAGCAGCGCGGCGATGCGCTTCTCCGTCGGCGGGTGGCTGGCGAACAGGCTCGTCAGTGTCTTGCCCATCAACGGCTCCACGATGAACATGTTGTTCATCGCCGGGTTGGGGTTGTGCATGGGGATGCGGCGGGCCGAAGCATCGAGCTTGCGCAGGGCCGAGACCAGTCCGTGCGGTGAGCCGGCGATCTCGGCACCCTCGGCATCGGCGACGAATTCCCGGGACCGGCTGATCATGGCCTTGATGAGTGCTGCGCCCACTGCCCCGAGCAACACGACGCCAAGTAAGGCCAGGGGATGTCCGCCGCGCCGACCGCCTCCCATGCCGCCAAACAGGAACCCCCAGTACGCCAACATGCTGAACAGCCCCGCGACGGTGGCGGCGATCGTCGAGGTCAGCGTGTCGCGGTTCTTGATGTGGGACAGTTCGTGGGCGATCACGCCCGCAAGTTCTTCGCGGTCCAGCAGCCGCAGCGCCCCCTGGGTGACGGCAACGGCGGCGTGCCGGGGATTGCGCCCGGTGGCGAAGGCGTTGGGCGCTTCCTGCGGACAGACATAGACCCGAGGCATGGGAAGCTTCGCCCGTTTGGCCAGCGGTTGCACGATGCCGTAGAGCTCGGATTTCTCGTCAACCTGCCGGCCGCGCATTGCCGCCACCGCAATCTTGTCGGAGAAAAACCATGCCCCGAAGTTCATCAGCAGGGCGATCGAGCCGGCGATGATCATGCCGTTGGCGCCCCAAAAGGAACCAACCCATACGAGTAGGCCGAAGAGCGCCGCGAGCAGGACCGCGGTCTTGACGTTGTTCTTATAGGCGATCATCGTTGGTACTCTCGATTCCTATTACGGATCATTCACCGCTGAGACGCAGAGGGCGCAGAGACCGAGGCAAGAGATGCTTATCATTGGCAGCGCTCAAGGCCACACTCGACAGTCTGCGATGTTCGATACCTGGGTCCAAGGGCTTGCAACCCATATTCTCTTGCTCGTGGCTTCCTCTGTGTTCTCTGCGACTCTGCGGTGAGTACTAACGCTGGCGAACACACCATTGTAGCGCGTTTCACACCAGCCCGAGCATGCTCGCGCTGGCCCAGGTCATAAGCAAGATGAATGCCACGCGCACCCAGCGCAAGGGCAGGGTATGGGTGAGCCCGGCACCGATCAGAGCCCCGACCACCGCCGTCGGAGCCAGGGCAGCGGCGATCAACAGGCTGTCCTGGAGGCCCAACGTGTTGCCGGCGGCGTCCATGTGCTCGGCGAGTGTGGCGTTCTTGCGCACCGCCCCAACGATCGAGGTCAGGCACATCACGGCACTGCTGGCGGCGATGGCCTGGCGAAGTGGCAGGTTACAGACGCGCTGCAACAGCGGCATCGCGATCGGCCCTCCGCCGATGCCGAGCAGCCCCGCCACGAGCCCCATCAATCCGCCAATGAAACCTACCCGTCCCCACCCGATCCGAGGTCGCGCGGCATCCGGCGGCCGGCCACCGTCCTGAAATAATTTGGTCACATTGAACACGATCACATACAGCAGGAATCCGCCGTAGATCTTCTTGAGGATCTCGCCGTCAATTTGATTGCTCGCCTCCACGCCGATGATGATGAACAGCAGTCCGAACGGAAGCATGCGGGCCACGACATCCCATCGCACGGCCAGGGCCTGGTGGTGGCGGAGCAAGGCTGACGCCGCAACAAACACGTTGACGATCATCGCCGCCGCCTGGGAGAGGTGCTGGTCGCGGCTCATCAAGAGGGTCAGGATGGGAATGATGACGATCGAGCCGCCGACCCCGACTAGCCCGCCGATCGCGCCTGCGAACAGGCCAAGCACAAGCAAGAGGATCAACTCAACCAAAGGCACGGACGCAGTGTAGTTGCAAATGCACTGGCCGCCTGCGGGCGTCAAGCCGGGACGGCGTCGCCGGGGGGAGGCGCCCGCGGGCCGGATTCTCCCAAGCTTCTCTTCTTGCCGCGCTTGCCGAGGCGGAAGGACCGGCAATCATCGGACCGCGTGCGGGATTACGAGCTTGTCAGCGGTCGGCCCCGGGGTATATTGGCTCTTACGCAGGGTCGTGTTGGGCAAGCCCGAGTGCCCGCCTTGGCAGGATGGCGACTCGCTCGGCGCGTGGAAGGGAACGCGAAGAAGATGGAGGCACACAAGGCGGCCGCGGTTACACCGTGGCTGCTCAAACGCAGTAGCAATTCGGCTGTGCCATTGGCGTTGGGCGCATTGTGCGTTGCGCTGGCCGGGGCTGCCGCAGGTTGGACGCTGACTCACGGACGGGCGGCGCCGATGCTGGTCGCGGTCTCCCATGCCGGCCATAGATCAGCTGATTCGCCGATCGACGCCGTGCTTCGTAGTGATACCGCCGCGTCGGTGGCAAAGAACGATCCGGTGAAACCACCAGTTGCGGCGAACGGCACGGCGCAGCCACAGCGGTCCACTTCAGCCGATGCGACGCGGTGGTTTGACGGTCGGCCGATCCGGCCTGTGCGCACGATGGCGATGCTGGTGACGGCCTACAGTCCTGATGAGCGTTCGTGCGGCCAGTTCGCCGACGGCATCACCGCCAGCGGCTATTCGGTGTGGACCAACGCCATGAAGCTCGCAGCGGCCGACACCTCCGTCCTGCCGTTCGGCACGCTGGTGTCGGTTCCCGGTTATCACGACAGCCGGGCGGTGCCTGTGCTGGATCGAGGCGGCATGATCAAGGGCCATCGCCTTGACGTTCTGTTCCCGACGCATGAAGCGGCGCTGCAGTGGGGAGTTCAGAATCTGGATGTGACCATCTGGGAATACGCCGACGGCCAACCGGACGACTTCACCCCACGGTTCAAGCCCGGCGGCTGAGCCGGCTCGTCGCCGCGTGCTCCGTCGAAAATCAAGCGGCTTGAATTCGTTGGCGCGGTCGGGCGGAACGGGTCGCCCCACCTTGGGAGCATGGTCACGGCGACCGAGGGGCGGACCCTAGCTGACTCAGTCGCCGCGCGGCCTGATGATTCGGATCGATCTGAACGGCTCGTCTGTAGTGCTCGATTGCTTCGTCGACGCGGCCGAGTTGTTCTAGGGCACGGCCGAGATTGAAGTGAGCGTTTGCGAGCTTCGGGTTGAGTTCTAGCGCTTGGCGAAAGTGCTCGATCGCCAAGGCCGGCCGACCCGTCCTCATGTACGAAATCCCAAGGCGGTGGTGCAGCTGCGGGTGGTTCGGCAGGCTTTCCTCCGCGATCTTCCACTGGTCGATGGCCGCGGCATAGTCTCCGCCTTGCATCAGTGTGTTGGCCCGGTCGTAGCAGTGCTTCGAACTGATTCCCAGCGCTTCGACCTCAAACCGGACCGGATCGGGAAGGGCAAGCACGCTCGACAGGCTGCGCGACTTCTGGCCAGCCTCTTCGGCGCGGTCAAAGTCGCCCAAGCGTGTATAGGCCTGCGCCATCGCCGCGAAGACGGCGCCGTCTTGCTGGCCGTACTGAACTGCACGTTCGAGATGATGCAAGGCGGTTTGAGGATCTCCCAGCGCGATGAGCGCCTGTCCCAGACCGCGATGGGCGACGGCCAGCTTCGGATCCAATTGAATTGCCTTTCGGTAGTGGTCGCGGGCCTCATCGAGTTTCCCCTGCCTCATCAGCGCATCGCCCAGCCGGAAGAATACCGGCGGAAACTCAGGCTCAAGCTCGGCCGCTTTCTGGAAGAGGCGGGTGGTCTCGGCCACGTCGGCGCCTTGCAACTCCCGCACGTACGCCAACAGATAAGGCCAACGAAAGTCGTTCGGCGCCAACGCGTAGGCATGCCGGTAGCACGGCTCCGCATAGTCATAGAGCTCGTGGACGTCGCAGACGGCCCCGAACATACCCCAGGCCTCGGGTGAGTCCAAATGCCTGCGGACCGCCTGGCGAGCCTCCTCCAGGCGTTGCGCCACGCGCGCCTGCATCCGTGACGTATCTGGGTCGGGGACCCGCCAATCCAGGGGAGCAGGGCTCTGTGATAGCTCCTCGTCGGGCACCAGAACCACAATCGCGACTCCCGCTGCCATCGCGACCATCCCGGCCGAGATCCACAGCCACCACCGGCGGTGAGGGCGCGGCGGCGATGCCGTCGCCCGCCGTGACGACCTGGGGCGTGATCGTTGCTCCCGGCGACTCATGGCTGGCGCATTCCCGTGCCGCGGGTGACCTGGACGATACGATCAACATCCGTCGCGGGAAACGTTTCCCTCGCTCCGTCCGGCCAGCGGACCTCGATTCGATCGACCCGATCGACATCACCCAGTCCGAAGTGCGCCCGCGGGTCGCTGCTGGACAGGTAGCCGAATCCTCTGGTGATCGTGCGCACCAATGGCCGCCCGTCACAGAAGACGGTGACGCGAGCGCCGATCGCGTCGCGCCGCAGGCCCAGGTCCGTCGCGCGAACGACCAACCAATGTCCGTTGCGCGGAGACGTGTTGCGATACAGGCGTGCCGGGCCCTGGACGTTGCTGATCAAGATGTCGAGGTCACCGTCGGAATCGATGTCGCCGATGGCAAGGCCTCGCGTGATCTCGATGAGGCCGCAGAGCGAGGCTACCGGGCGTTCGATCAGCTCGAACCGGCCTCTCCCATCGTTGAGGTAGAACAGGTTCGGCTCGGCCAGCAGGTCCCACGGCGGATCAAGGGAGGAATCTGGAAGCGGATCAACTCGGTTGACTCGGCCGTTCGCTACGACCAGGTCAAGATCGCCGTCGAGTTCGACATCCAGCGCGGCGGTTCCAAAGCCGGTGTACTCCATACTCGACGCGGCGAGTCCCGTCTCACCAGTAACGTCGTCGAACCCCAGCCCGCGACCGAGATTTCGGTAGTGTGTGTTGGTTTCGACTCTCAGGTGGGTCACGAACAGATCGAATCTGGAGTCGTTGTCGAAGTCAGCCGCGACCACCCCCATGCCTGCCTCTGACTGACCATGCATATTGTACGCGGCGCCCATCATGAGGGCGGCCTCGCGGAAGGTCCCGTCGCGTTGGTTCAGCCACAGGTGGTTGGGGTACGCGTCGTTGGCGACATAGACGTCGATCCAGCCATCGTCGTTCAAGTCCTCGCAAACGACACCCAATCCGGCGGCGGCGACCGACGCGACGCCCGCTTGCTCGCTCACATCCGTGAACCCCGGCCCGCCGGAACTGCCATTGTTATGCAGCAGGACATCGTGAATGGGGGGAAATGACTTTGGCCCGCAGTAGTCGCGTCGCCCCGCCTCATCGAAGCACCGTAGCAGCGGGTCGAATTCGACATACTGGGTAACATACAAGTCCAGGAAGCCGTCGCGGTCGTAATCAAGGAACACGGCCGAGCACGACCATCCGGGCACGTCGATGCCGGCGGACTCGGTGATGTCCTCAAATGTGCCGTCGCCACGGTTTTGATACAGCCGGTCCGGGCCGTAGTTGGTCACGTACACGTCGGCGTCGCCGTCGTTGTCAATGTCCCCGATGGCGACGCCCATGCCGTAGCCGCCGTCGCCGAGACCTGACTCAGCCGTCACATCGACAAAACGTCCATCTGGATCCTGTCGGTAGAGTCGATTGGTCGGGATCTGCTCGACCACGGCGTCGGGGAGACCGTGGTTGCCGTTGATAAGGTAGATATCCAGATCGCCGTCGTTATCGAAATCGAACAGGGCAGCCCCGGGGCCGATGACCTCCGGCATGTATAATTCGCCGGTGGCGCCGGTTTCGTGGACGAAGTCGAGGCCAACCGCAGTCGTGATTTCAGTGAACCACTGCGCCGCCGGCGCCTGGCTGGCGTCAGCAGGGTGGTCGGCGTGGTCCGTACAGCCGCCGCCGAGGCAGATGCCCAGCAGCAGAGACAGTGCTCCAATCAGGTGGGTCACTCGGCCAGGAGCGCTGACGACCTGCCTGCGTATCCCAAGACTCACGGCCGGTGTGCTGCTCGGCAAACTTCATAGCCCTCCCATGGCGCACCCCGCCGCGCCAGAGGTGGCTCGGCGGCGGGTGGATTGGCCGTTGTCTCGACTCGCGGACGACGCGCGCCGGATACGGCAGCGAATGCTACTATAGCACATTTATAGCACATTGACCGCCATCCACGGGTTCGCGTCAGCGTCGATCTCGGCCTGCGCTTGTCGCCGTGGCATGGCCGCCCAAAATCCGATCTGAATCGACGTTTGCGGCGCCGCTGGCTGCCGCCGGGTTCACTAGACGTTAGAATCTCGGCCGTGATCAGTCGGGTGCACAGCTTCATTCTTCAAGGCATCGACGCTACGCCGTGCGAGATCGAAGCGGATATCAGCCCGGTGGGGCTGCCCAAGACCACCATCGTCGGGCTGCCGGATGCGGCGGTGAAGGAGTCGATCGAACGGGTGCGAACGGCTGTGCTCAACAGCGGGTTTCGCTTCCCCCAAAACCGGGTCACGATCAATCTTGCTCCGGCGGACGTGCGAAAGGAAGGCCCGGTCTACGATCTGCCGATCGCTGTGGCGTTGCTGCTCGCGGGTGGAACCATCGATCCCGTTGCGGGCGACGGCCGGCCGCAGGCCCGGGACTTTCTCATTGCCGGCGAGCTCGCACTGGATGGGCGGATCCGCCCGATCAAAGGTGTGATCAGTCTGGCGCAACTGGCCGGGGAGATGGGTGTGCGAGGGGTGATTGTTCCATCGGCCAACGCCTCCGAGGCGGCTGCGGTGGACGGCATTGAAGTCCGCGGGGTGGAGACTCTTGGGCAACTCGTCGCGATGTTCAACGGTCAATGTCAAGTTCCGCCACACTCGACGATCGACATCGAGTCGTTGATCGCCGAAAGGAAGCCGAAGGTGGACTTTGCTGATGTGCGCGGCCAGGAGGCGGCCAAGCGAGCGCTGACCATCGCCGCTGCCGGCGGACACAACGTGCTGATGCTGGGCCCCGCGGGAACCGGCAAGACGATGATGGCCAAGGCCCTGCCGGGTGTGTTGCCGCCGCTGAGCCGAGATGAGGCGTTGGAGGTAACTCGAATCTATTCGAGCGTCGGCGGGCTCGCGCCTGGCCAACCGCTGATGACCCGGCGACCCGTGCGAACGCCGCACCACACGGCCTCCAGCCCGGCAATCATCGGCGGGGGAACTATTCCCAGGCCCGGAGACGTGAGCCTGGCTCATCGCGGCGTGCTGTTTCTCGACGAGATGCCGGAGTTCCGTCGCGATGTGCTGGAGACGCTTCGCCAGCCGCTGGAGGATGGATGCGTGACCGTCGCGCGGGCACACGGCTCGGTGCGGTTCCCTGCGCGGTTCATGCTGGTGGGCGCATTGAATCCGACGCCCAAGGGCACGATGGCCTGCGATGAGGTCAGCCAGCGGGTGATGGAGAAGTACCTCTCCCGCATCTCCGGGCCGTTGATCGACCGCATCGACATCCATATCGAGGTGCCGCCGGTTCCCTATACGCAGCTTGCATCGAAGCAGCAGGGGACCGACACCGCGACCATTCGGCAACGCGTGCTCGATGCCCGGCAGATTCAGTCTCAGCGCCAGGGGCCTGGGCTTATCAACGCTGAACTATCGGGCAAGGCGCTGGATCGATATGTTGAATTGGATGACGCGGCCCAGACGCTGCTCGGCCAAGCGATGACGGAGATCGGGCTCAGCGCTCGGGCTTATGACAAGATCCGACGTGTGGCCCGCACCATCGCTGATCTGGAAGCGACTGAAAGCGTGCAATCCCACCACATCGCTGAAGCGGTGCAATACCGCCTGCTCGACCGCATCCTGTGAGAAATGCCGACACGTCGAAACACCGAAAAGCGAGCCGGGTCCGCCGCCGCGGATCGGCCCGGTGAAGGTCAACGACATCCGAAGAAGCCCACGGACTCGAGTCCGTGGGCTTCCGTGTGCCGTAGCGAGCCAGTTGATGCGCCGACTTACATCCCAGGTGCAAAGCCGCGGCGCTTTCGTGAAGGTATGGCTACGATGTGCGGGGTGGGCCTCTCCACGCGACTCCGATTTCAGTTGCAGTCAGGACGTCGTTGGCCGATCCGGCAGGCGAGGGGAAGGACCATTCACGACTGAGGCTCGTGATGCGAGTGGCTTGAGCTGATGCGCTTGCGATGAGACGACGCGAGTTCCTAAAGAAGGGAGTCCAGGCTGGTGCCGCGGTTACGCTGTGGCCGGCGGGATGCGCGCCGCGCTCACACACCGCAGCGAACCTCATCGTTAACGACGTTCACGCCCGACTGAACGCCACGCTTGTTCACAGTGTCGCCCGGCCGGAAAGCCTCGACACCCTGCGCGCAGCCGTAGACAAAGCAGCGACCCACGGCCGCGCCGTCAGCATCGCCGGTGGACGACATGCCATGGGTGGTCAGCAGTTTGGCCGCAATACTGTGCTCATCGACACCACACGGATGAATCGCGTGCTGGAGTTTGATGATGAGCACGGACGAATCGAAGTTGAGGCCGGCATCCAATGGCCACAGCTCATCTCCTATCTGCAGCAGGCGTCGGTCGCCGGCAAGCGCTGCTGGAGCATCATCCAGAAGCAGACCGGGGCTGACGGCTTCTGCCTCGGTGGGGCGCTCTCGGCAAACGTCCACGGCCGCGGGCTCCAACTCAAGCCGTTCATCAACGACATTGAATCGTTCACGCTCATCAACGATACAGGCAAGCTCCTCCGATGCAGTCGGCAGGGCAACGCCGAGCTGTTCAGCCTCGCGATCGGAGGTTACGGGCTCTTTGGCGTCGTGTGGTCGGTACGGCTTCGGCTTCGACCGAGAACGAAGCTCCAGCGCATTGTGGAAATCGTTGACGTTGATCAGTTGATTCCTGCTTTCCAGCAGCGCATCGACGAGGGTTGTGAATTTGGTGACTTTCAGTTCGCCGTTGATCCGAAGTCACACGGTTTTCTCCGACGCGGCGTGTTTTCGTCCTATCGCCCCGTCGAGCTCGACATGCCCATCCCGGATGGTCAGCGTTCTCTGTCGGAATCCGACTGGTTGACACTCGTTGCGCTCGCCCATGTTGATCCTACCCGCGCCTTCGAGCAGTACAGTGCACAATACCTCGCGACCTCGGGGCAGATCTATTGGAGCGACACGCACCAGCTCAGCAATTACGTAAGAGATTATCACATAAGCCTCGATCCTCTGACCACCGCCGGTCAGCGCGCGACCGAAGTGATCACCGAGCTCTACGTTCCAAGATTGCACTTGGCTCAGTTCCTTGACGTGGTTCGTGACGACTTTCGTCGCCACAATGTAAAGTTGATCTACGGGACGATTCGACTGATCGAGCGCGACGATGAAAGTTATCTGGCCTGGGCGCGCCAGCCGTGGGCATGTATCGTGCTCAATCTGCACGTCAACCACAGCCCTGAGGGTCTGCGCCGGGCTGCCCAGCACTTCCGGATGCTGATCGATCATGCGATCAGATGCGGCGGCAGTTATTTTCTCACCTACCACCGGTATGCACAGCGTGATCAGGTGCTGCGCTGCTATCCGCAATTCCCAGAGTTCTTACGGTTGAAGCGGAGGTACGACCCAGGGGAGCGGTTCCAGAGCGACTGGTACCGCCACTACCGGGATCTATTAAGCGATCTGATATAAGGGCGCGGCTACTGCAGCCTGGGGTTAAAGAAGGCTAAGAATAGTCAGCATCTCTTACAACCCCGGGGCGAAGCCGCGGCGCATGGTGTTTTCGCACACCGACCGCGGCTCGACGAAGTGCAGCAGGTAGTCCGGCCCCCCGGCCTTGGTCCCCACACCGGAGAGTCCCAGGCCCCCGAACGGTTGCCGCCCGACCAGCGCCCCGGTGATGGCGCGGTTGAGATAAAGGTTGCCGACGCGAAACTCGCGCCGGGCCTGCTCAAGGTTCGACGGCTTTCGACTATACACGCCGCCGGTGAGCTTGAAGCCGGTCGCGTTGGCCAGCTCCAGCGCTTCGTCGAAGCTCTCGACCTTCATCACGCCCAGCACCGGGCCGAAGATTTCTTCGTTGGCGATGCGGGCCGTCGGCGGGACTTCGGCGAAGATGTGTGGGGCGATGTACTCGCGCCCGGGCATCAGCTCACGCTCCGGGGGCAGCGTCATTTGTAACGCAAGCCGCGCTTCGGCCTTGCCCAGGTCGATGTATTCGTGGATCGACTGGTATGCGTTGCGATCGATGACCGGCCCGAAATCGACCGCCGGATTCAGCGGATCGCCGATCTTCAGCGTTCGCGTTGATTCGGATAACCGCTCCAGGAACGTGTCGTAGGCCGATTCGTGCACGATCGCGCGCGAGCAGGCCGAGCACTTTTGCCCCTGATATCCGAACGCGGACTGCCGCACGCCGAGCACCGCCTCGTCCAGATCGGCTGAGGCGTCGATGATGATCGCGTTCTTACCGCCCATCTCGCTGATCACCTTCTTGACGTGCCGTTGGCCCGGCGGAACCTGGCCGGCCGCAGCAACGATGTCCAGCCCGACTTCCATCGAACCGGTGAAGGCAATCAGCGCCGTGCGCTGGTCGCGCACCAACTTGGCTCCGACGGTGCGACCCGGCCCGGCCATGAAATGGATCACATCGTTCGGGCAGCCCGCTTCGAGCAGGATCTCGTAAAAGGTCTTCCCGATGCCCAGCGCCCCACCGGCGGGCTTGATGATGGTCGGGTTGCCCGTCACCAGCGCCGCCGTGGTCATGCCGCACAGAATCGCCAGCGGGAAATTCCACGGGCTGATGACCACGGCCACTCCGCGCGGCTGATAGATCACCTGATCCAGCTCACCGACGAACCGGCCGAGGCGCTGGTGTTCAAACAAAGCCACCGCCTGGCGCGCGTAGTACTCACAGAAGTCGATCGCTTCGCAGACGTCGCCGTCTGATTCCCGCCAGACCTTGCCCGCCTCGCGGATGATGATGCCGCACAGCTCATCGCGCCGGCTGCGCATAATCTGGGCCGCTTTGACGAGCATGGCGGAGCGCTCTCGCACGGGTAGCGCCCGCCAGGTGCCCAGTGCAGCGTGGGCGGCCCCGAGCGCCTGCTCGGCATCCTCTTCGGTCGCGTCGGCCTTGACCTTAGGAGCTTGCACCCCAGCGATCGCCTTCACAAAGGCGTCGCGCACGATCTCTTGCGAGAAGTCGCGCATCGGCTGGTTCATGAACGGCCGACCGTCAGCGACACCTTCCACCGCGGCGCTGAGTTGATGTCGCTCCGGGGCGCCGGCGAGGCGTTGCTCGCCGGGATCGCTTTCGAAGCGCCGCTGCGGTGATGCCAGCAGCACGTCGGGCGAGGCGTCTTCGAGAAAGCTCGCCCGCAGCCACGACTCGTTGGAGGTGTTCTCCAGAAGTCGGCGAACCAGGTACGCCATGCCGGGGATCATCTCCCCCACGGGAACGTATTCGCGGGCCCGCAGACCCCGCTCAACGGCGGCGCCATTGATCTGGTCGCCCATGCCGTGCAGCGTCTGGATCTCCACCGCCGATTCAGGCAGGTCGTGCCTTTGCAGCAAGGCGAGGGCGTGGGCGATCGAGCGGATGTTGTGTGAACCCAATGCGAGCTTGACCCCCCCTTCGCCGCTGCCTCGGGGAATCGCGTCGATGCACGCTCCAACCATGCGCTCGAAGCACGCATCGGTTTCGACCTTGCGGCTCCATACCGGGACCGGCCAGCCTTGCTGTTCCGCGTCGATCGTCTCGTAATCCCAATACGCGCCCTTGACCAGGCGGATGGTGACCTGCCGGCCGCTGCGCTTGGCCCAGTCGATGATGCGCTTTGCATCTTCATCGCCGCTGCGCAGATACGCCTGCATCGCCAGCCCGGCCGGGAACTCGATCGCCTCGCAACAGCGCACAAACAGCTCAAGCGTGAGGTCCTTGAGCTGATAATGCTCCATGTCGAAGTTGATGAAGACGTTGTTGTCACGGGCGGCTTCGAGGATCGGACGCAGCGCCTCGGTCAACCCTCCGATCGTGCCGGCAAAGTCGATCGGATCGGTGCGGGCGTACAGCGAGCTGATCTTGATCGAGACGTTGGTGCGCGGGATCTGGCCGAGGTGGTCGTGTTCCAGCCGGTCATTGGCCGGCCAGCGGGCCACTTCACGTGGCAGGTTGCGGACCAGATCGAGGTACTTGCGCTGATAGTCGCGTGCCTCGGCGTGACTCACGCACACTTCGCCCAGCAGGTCGACCGAAAACCCGATACCCCGCGACCAAAGGTCTTTGAGCATCGGCTGGGCCGAGGCCGCATCGGTCCCGGCAATGAACTTCTGCGCCATCGCGGTGATTTGACTGGCCACGGTCTTGGCCATCATCCCCTTCATCAAGCCGCCGGCTTTGATCCCCAGCCCCAACCCCGGTGGGGGGGTGACCCCCGGCTGGCTGAGATAGTCAACGAGATGATCGTGGATCTGCCGGGGCGTCTTCAGCGTCGGAAACGCATCGACGAAGCGGAACAGTTGCACCTTGAACGCTTCGTCCTTCATCGCCCAGTCGATGAGCTTGTCCGACCAGAACGCGCTGGACAGAACGCTCGAGCGGTGGCGCCGAGCCTGGTCGAGGAACTCCCTGCCGATCTGTTTGATGAGTTCTTCCAATGCCGCATCGTCCGGCGCCATGGGCTGACCCGCATCACCTTCCGCGGCCGCCGCGCTGATCGGCGGTTCCGCGCGCGGTGCAGATTTGTCTTTCATGAACAGCGCCATCTGCGCGATGATAGCTGCAAGATGACCGCGCTGTCGCCGCAATGCTTCGCTGCTGTCCCTTAGCCCCGGTGAATACACCGGGGGTCTGCGGCCCCGCGTACATTCACGCCGGGCGAAATGTACTAGGAAAGGCTGGCTGTCCCGAACGCCACGAAGATAAGTCACAAGATCCACCCCCGCATGGCTTTGCGCATCTGATTGCGCGGGTGCGTGAGCCGCGAATACTGTTTCGGCCTGCGTTTGACAGCGCGCGGTTGATGGCGGCCGGGACGATGGGGATTCACCACGAATCGCGGCATCGGTTCGCCCACGCGGCGATGCGCCAGCCACCGCAGCACATCGATGAAGCTGATGCGCTGCGGCGGCACGCCCTGACGCAGCCCCGCCTGCACCATCATCGCCCGCACGAGATTGTCGATGATCGCGAACATCCACACCTCCTTCTGGACCCCGTCCGCCGTCTTGCACTTGAGCACATCCATCCGCATCGTCTGCTTGAGATGACGGAAGTATGTTTCGACCTGCCAGCGCTCGCCGTAGTGTGAGGCCAGTTCGCGCACCGGATAGGTCTGCGCATCCAGCAGCGGCGGGATCGCCATGCTCCAGATCCGCGGCATCTTCGAGCGGCGTCTGGATGATCTGGGCGGACTCGAGCACAATCGCCCGCAATACGTGCACCTGCTGGTCGAGGCGATGAAGCACGCGTTCGCCGATCGGGCCCAATGGTTGGCCGATCCGGAGTTCGCCGAGGTGCCGACCAGGCGATTGCTTCAAT
>JADFFQ010000047.1 GCA_022568135.1 Planctomycetota bacterium
GCCGACCGCCGGTGGGGGGTTTGTGGCGAGGCGCCACCGGCCGGTCGTGGTTTCGAGGCAGGGGAAAGCCGCCGCGCGATACTGCTGGAAGTCGTCGCGGCCCAGCAGCCCGCCGTGGTCGGTGATCCACTGCGCGATCGTCGCTCCTAAATCGCCGCGGTACAGCGCCTCGGCCCCGCTTTCGGCGACGAGCTCAAGTGAATCGGCGAGGTCGGGCATCGGTATCAGCTCACCCGCCTCGCGGCGCGTGCCGTCGGCCCGCAGGTACAAATGCTGCCCGCCGGGTGTCTCGGAGTAGATTGCTTCACCGCTGGCAATGAAGTAGCGCTGCGAGACCACCGGCAGAGGGAACCCCGCCCTGGCCACGGCAATTGCGGGTTGGATCAATTCGTCCCAGGGCAGTCGGCCCCACCGCTGCCACGCCAACTCGATCGCGGCCAGGGCCCCGGGCGTTCCGACCGAGCCCGGCCCGATGATGGTGTCGGTCTGCCCACCGTAGGGCATGGTGATTCTCTTGGCAGAACCGAAGCGAGCCGGATCGGCCGACCGCCCGGGCATCTCAGTAAAGCCATCGATCGTGACCGCCGCTTCGTCGGGCGGCCAGACGCAGCAGAATCCTCCGCTGCCCATCGAGGTCAGCCCGGGCTCACAGACCCAGGTCATGAAGGTCGCCGCAACCGCAGCATCCACGGCGTTTCCACCCGCCCCGGCGACGTCTCCGCCCGCATCTGCTCCCAGCGGCGTTCCCGCCGCGACCGCGATTCTGGTCATAGCTGAGCCGCCTGTAGCCGATCCGCGACACGATCGCGCCGCCCCGGGGCCGCACCACTGGCGATTGCCATTCCTCTTGGCCCCCACAGGAGCGAGCGAACCAACGACAGCCGATCGCGTTGTGTCATAGGTCTCATCCCGGCCGGTGCATCGGCTGGTTCAATGCGTCCAGAAGCGGAGAGGGTGGGATTCGAACCCACGTTGCCCCGAAGGGCAAACCGGTTTTCGAGACCGGCGCATTCAGCCGCTCTGCCACCTCTCCGGATACGAGGGGCATTGTTCCCGGCCTTGTGGCTGTCGTCAATTTCCCGGTGGAGTTCGCCTTCAACCTCACCGAGAAGAATCGCCGCGCCGCCAGCCGCATTCGGGGCAGGCGTCGTGGTCAGCGTGGCGAATGTCGTAACCGCAGGCAGGCAGCGGCCGCCATTGCGTTGAATAGGCATACGGGCTGCGAATGCACAGTGCACCCGCTGCGCGGACCGCGAGACTACCGGGTAAAATGTCTGCTGTGTCAGCGGGCCGTCGTCGCCGGTCCGCGTCGAGGCTACACTGCTCGTGGATAGCTTCTTCATGTCCTGTCGCGCTTGCGGCAGGCAATTGACGGAGAGGCACGAGACCAACTTGCAGACCGATGGGATGGATTTCGGCATGGGAGAATTCGAGGATGTGAGCCCCGCCGTCTGGGCCATCATCATGGTCATGGGCTTGGTCGCCATGCTGAAAATGTACGGCCGCTATAGAACGACACGACGTGGACGTTACCGCAAAGCTTCGATCGGCTGCGCACTGATGAGTATGGGGATTGCAGTCTACCTGTTTGCCGATTTGTCGATATTGGCTCTCGCCGTGAGCACCACCGGGTTCGTTGTGCTTGTGGCAAGCGGAGTCATCCGCCTGCCGATTTAGTGGTATTCGGTTCGTGCCATAGCGGGTGATCCGTCGGACTCGCGCCCCCATCCGCATTCGGGGGCGGCCGGCGTTGATGCGCTAATCGGAGAGCGCCATCTCGGCGATGAATCGGCCGATGCTGATCGACGACGTGGCGGCGGGCGAGGGCGCGTTGAGCACGTGAATCATGCGCTGGGCCTGCATGATTCGAAAGTCATCGACGAGACGGCCGTTGGGATCGACCGCCTGGGCTCGGACGCCGGACTTCGCCGGTCGAAGGTCGGCTGCGGTCAGCTCGGGAACCAGCCGTTGCAAGGCGCGGGTGAACGCTTGCCGGCTCAGCGACCGCCAAAGCTCGCTGAGACCCGTCCGCCAATACGTTGCCGCCATCCGCCACAAGCCTGGATAACAAAGCATCTCGATCGCATCGGCACTGCTGAGGTTCCATCGCCGATAGCCGTGGCGATTGAATGTCAGCACGGCGGTCGGCCCGGCCTCAACGCCGCCGGTGATCCGCCGGGTGAAATGAACCCCGACAAACGGCAGCCGCGCGTCGGGCACCGGGTAGAGAAGGTTTCGCACCAGGGTGGCTCGCTGGGGGACGAGCTCACAATACTCTCCGCGAAACGGAATGATGCGACAGTTCGGCTCCAGCCCGCACATTCGGGCCACGCGATCGGCCTGAAGTCCGGCACAGTTGATAAGCGATCGGCAGCTGATCTCGCCCTGCGGTGTTTCGAGTACAAATTCATTCGCCTGCGAGTGGACTCGCTCAACCCGTGTGCTGGTAAGAATGTCTCCACCCCGTTCGCGCACAACATCGGCGATGGCCACAGTCACGGCGATGAAGTCCACGATGCCGGTGTCGGGCACAAAGAGACCCGCAACGCCCGCCGCGTGCGGCTCATGGGCTCGAAGTTCGTCTGCCGAGAGGCTGCGAAGCCCGCCCAGCCCGTTCGCCCGGCCGCGCTCGACAAGTCTTGCCAGCCTGGGCAGATCGCGCTCATCGGCCGCCACGATCACCTTGCCGCAGCGCTGGTGTGGCACGCCACGCTCGGCGCAGAACCGGTACAGCGCGTCGCGCCCTTCAATGCACAGGCGGGCTTTGAGCGAGCCGGGCCGATAGTACAGCCCGGCGTGTATCACGCCGCTGTTGTGACCGCTCTGGTGAGCGGCGAGGCGATCCTCCGCTTCAAGCACCACGACGCCGAGGCGCTTGGCGCGCAGCAAGGCCATGGCCGTCGCCAGGCCGACAATCCCCCCGCCGATGATCGCCACGTCGTATCGTCGCAAGCGTCTCACCCTAGCGCATTGTGCACTGGCGTGGCTCTCACCGCGAACGGGAGGTCGCGGGGGAGGGCCGACCGCGAGCAGTCGTCCCGGTCCAAGAGAAGACCGCGACCACTGGTCGCGGCTTTACAGGCAAACCACCACGTTGCAACGCGCCCAAGAATGGCCGAATCACGGGCGCGTATTCAGAAGCAAGTACCGCAGGGGTTGCCGCCGGCGACGGAGCACCATTCGGCCAGCAGGTTCGCCAGGTCGAACGCATCCACGCACCCATCCGGCACCATGGCCGCACCGGAGATGTCCGCGACGGCGAGATTCGCCGGCGTGCAGTTCTCGCAAGGCGGGCTCGGTGGGTTCGGATCGCTGACGCCGGAGCACCACGCCCCGAGCATGGCCCCGAGGTCAAACGCATCAACGCATCCGTCAGGTACATTGCCCGGCCCGGTGAGGTCGGCCGGGGACAAAGCTACGATAGTGAATGGGATACTTTCAATAGTATCTGGCCAAGCATCACAGATGGCGCCCACTCCACCACCAGGGCAATTAATATCAGGAGGGAAGTTAGGATTATGATATCCTATAGCAACATTATTCAAAGTAAACTGAGACTTTCCAACAGGAGCATCAGTCTTAACAGTAAACCAATAACTAGCTAAAATTCCGTCTCCATTTAAGATACCAGGATGGCCTGCAGATTCAGTATTAATTACCCCTGTAATACTTATTATATTTCCATCCACATCAGTCTGGCTTTGGAATACAGGGTTCGATAAACCAACTATCTCCATGCCTTCAAAAAAGAAATCCATGGTAGGAAACGCAGCATTTACAAAGGTAAGATATGGTGGAACACCAAATGTCCAATCAGCATTAGTAATTCCTTCTGAGAATTGGGAAGCATCAAGCCTAACATCCATTTGATAAACAGTAGTACCATCAGCCACCCATACACGCTCTAAGGGAAGAGTTTGTGCAACGGCAGGTATTCGAATGCCTCCTCCCGCAGGACTCTGAGAAGAACAAACCCCGTGAGAGAGGGCTAAGACGACCGCCAGAAGCCCGCTGGTCGATGTCTGGGTATTCATCACGATCTCATTCCTTCCTGCCTAGAGGAAACGTAACGAGAGAGGCTGACGGCTGATGGCTCTGCCTTCACGCGGGGAGGAGGCAGGCTCCGAGAGCATTATCCTCCAGGGGGAGCGTGCCTGCAAGAGGATTTTCTTGCAAACCGCGTTCACAGTTCACAGATCGCGGCTCGTATCGCCGATCGCGTGGCCTGCGGAGCATTCGACCCCGACCACTCATCCCGGTCCAAGAGAGAAGACCGCGACCGGTGGTCGCGGCTTTACAGGCAAAGCCCTAGGGGCGGGTGAGGGCGGCTAGCTTCGACATCACCGCGTCGAGGATTGCGTCCGGCTCGGCGAGTCGGCCGATGCCTTCGGTGCGGCAGGCCTGCCAGCCTTCAGTTGGCTCGATGATCTCGCAGCCGTCGGCTCGAAGCTGGGCCACGTTGCGCTGGGAGGCGGGCTGATTCCACATCACCTCGTTCATCGACGGCGCCACCAGCATGGGCTGCCGCGACCAGTCCACTGCGGACGCGATGAGGCTGACGACATCGTCAGTTCTGCCGTGGACGAGCCTGGCGAGCATGTCCATCGTGCACGGGGCGATCAACATGAGATCGGCGGCCCGGGCCAGGCTGATGTGCTGCGGGTCCTGCGACTCGATGTGGTCCCACGGGCTGCAGTAGACCGCCCGGCCGGAGAGCGCCTGGAACGTCAGCGGGGTGACGAATCGCGTCGCCGCTTCGGTCATGGCCACGGTGACTTGGGCGCCGGCCTGGGCCAGCCGGCTGACGACTTGGGCGACCTTGTAGCAGGCGATCCCGCCGCTGAGGCCGACAATCACGCGTCGTTCGGCAGCGGCATTGGAAGCGGTGGTGTCTGGGTTGCCCACAAGCTCTGCGCTCAATTCGCGGCGGGCAGCGCGCCGTCAGCCCTAACGCTTCTTCTTAGGGGGTGTCGGGTCGTACCCGCTTTCGGAGTAGTCCGGGGTGATCTTGTCCTGGAGGATCTCTTCGATGATGACCTCCAGATCTGTTCGGCCCTGGCGTTCGACCAACGGGCGGGCCCCGTCGACGATCAGCTCTCGCAGCCGTCGCTGGATCAGGGCGGTCAGCTTGAACCGGCCGCCGAGCTTGTTTACGATCTCATCGCTCCTGAGCGCTTCAATCATGGGTGGTGATGATCCCGGGTGTCTGGGGTGAGGGCCGTCAAGTGGCTATGGAAAACGCCAAGCACCGAGTATAGGCCACATCCGGCGGACAGGCGAGCGGGCGGCGTGATGCGTCAAGACCCGAGACTCCAGACGGTCCAGCCTCGGCGGCTCGACCGCACGGTGGAGAGCCGATCGCAGTACACTTGGCCGAGGCCCGGGCGATGAGCAGCCGCGAATCGATCGCTCCCCAGCGTCCAGTGACCCGCCGGGTCGTCCGCTGGAGCGTTCGCATCGCCGTCGTGGCGGTTATTCTCTACATGCCGGCAACCGGCTGCATGGAACGGCTCTTCTACTATCCGACCCGTGGTCCGACGCAGCCTCCGCCGCACCTGGCCGCGGCGCAGTCGGTGTGGTTTGCGTCAAGTGATGGAACACGCTTGCACGGGTGGTTTATCCCCGCTCAGGGCGAACACTCGCCGCCGAAGCAGGCTGCGACGATTCTGCAGGTTCACGGGAACGCGGGGAACATTGAGTCACACATCGGGTTCACGGAGCACCTGCCGTTGGGGGGGTTCAACCTGTTCATCTTCGACTATCGCGGCTACGGACGAAGCGAGGGCTCGGCTCGAAAGCGCGGCCCGCTGATCGCTGATAGTCACGCCGCCCTTGATGCCCTGCTGGCTCGCGATGATATCGACCGGCAGCGCATCGGCCTGTATGGGCAGTCGCTGGGTGGGTCGATCGCGCTGAACATGATGGCCGATCGGCCGGAGATTCGCGCCGCAGTCATCGAGTCGGCGTTTGCAAGCTGGCGGGACATTGCGGCGAGCGCGCTGGGCGGCGATTCGCCGGGGTTCGTGAGTCGGGGGCTGGCGACGCTGCTGATCAAAGATAATTACCGCCCGATTGATGCGATCGGGCGGATCGATCGGCCGATCCTGCTGGTCCACGGCACCGCCGACCGGACGATCCCCATCAGCAACAGCCGGCGCCTGGCCGAGGCGGCAGCGGCCGCCGAGCTGGTCGAGCTTGCCGGCGGCGACCACAACACCCTTCGCGCGACGCATCCCGAGATCGATCAGTTGACGATCGATTTCTTCGCGGCGCACCTGGGCGGCGACCAGGAGCCGCGGCGCGACCCTTGAGCCTGGGACGGCTGGGGATAGACTGATCCCTTCCCATGCCCCGGCCCCGGCGATATCGGTTGATGCGCACCCCTGTAGCGAGGCGGCTGAGGCGGCTCAGCGCGAAGCTCGGGTTCGAGCGCGACTGGTATCTCGTCCTGGTCGCGGCGGCGATCGGGATCATCACCGCCGGCGTCGCCTTGGCCTTCATGGGGATGATCCACTGGACGGCACGACAAGCCGAGGATCTGCCCGCAACGGCGCTGCTATGGATGATCCCGCTGGTCCCGATGGCGGGAGGACTCCTGGCCGGGATCATCGTGTACTTTCTAGCCGGCGAAGCGCGCGGGCACGGTGTGCCCGAAGTGCTGTACTCCATTCACCGCAAGAAATCTCGAATCAAGCTGCGGGTGGCGATCGCCAAGTGGATGTCGGCGATCTGCACCATCGGCTCGGGCGGATCAGCCGGGGCGGAGGGGCCGATTGTCCAGATCGGCTCGGCCATGGGCTCAAAGATAGGCCAGCTTCTGCGCGCCAACCCGCAGAACACCGGCACCCTGCTGGGCTGCGGGGCCGCGGCGGGAATCGCCTCGGTGTTCAATGCCCCCATTGCGGGCATCTTCTTCGTGCTTGAGATCCTGCTGCGCGACTTCTCGCTGCGGACGTTCACGCCAATTGTCATCGCCTCGGTGTTCTCGGCCATGTGCACGCAGGCGTATCTCGGCGAAAACGAAGCAATTTTCGCCGTGGCCGAGGACTTCAACATCGGCGCGTTCACCGCGCTGGAGATCCCCAACTACCTCGTGCTCGGCGTGGTGTGTGGGCTTGCGGCAATGGCGTTCATCAAGGCGCTGTATTGGACCGAGGATCGATACGCCCGGATCAATCTGCACCCGATCCTCAAGCCGGTCACCGGGGCGGCGCTGCTGGGGGCGATCGGGATCGGCTACGTCCTGCTCATGGAGCCCCAGCAGAACATGCCGCCGTTCTTCAGCAACGGATACCCGGTCATCAAGAGCCTGTTGAGCCCGGAGTACTACGGCCACGGTCCGGCCGGGCCTCTGTTGATGGGGCTGATCGTGTTGTGCGGATTGAAACTTGTGGCGACGTGCCTGACGATCGGCTCCGGAGGCTCCGGCGGAGTGTTTGCACCTTCGCTGATGCTGGGGGCTTGCGTCGGGGGTGCGTTCGGGATCGCGGTTGACGCGCTGGGATGGGGCCACCCCGCCAGCCCCGAGCACTATGCGCTGGTGGGCATGGCGGCGGTGGTGGCGGCTACGACGCACGCCCCGCTTACAGCCATCCTCATCGTCTACGAGATCACCCGCAGCTATCAGATCATCCTGCCGTTGATGTTGGCCGCGGTCATCAGCACCGTCGTTTCCCAACTCATATCGCGGCAAAGCATCTACACCCTGAAGCTTGCTCGCCGGGGAGTCCGTATCGGCGCCATGAGCGATCTGACCATCCTGCGGCGCCTGTCGGTCAGCGACGTGCCGGTCGATCGGCCGGTCATGGTGCATCCGGACGACTCGGCCCAGCGGCTGTTGGAGCTCAGTGAGGAGTCGTCGGCCGGCGACTTCGTCGTCGTTGATGAACAGGACCATTACGTGGGCATGGTGACGGGGGATGATCTGCGGGCGGCATTGGTATACCGTGAAGCGATCCCCTTGTTGCAGGTGAACGAATTGCAGCGCGGCGATCTGCCGGTCGTCACGCCGGATGATACGCTTGATGTCGTCCTGGACAAGTTCAGCAGGCACGACGTGCAGAGTCTGGCGGTGCTTGATGAATCCGGCAGCGGCCGGGTGCTGGGGCTGATTACGCGATCGCATCTGATGCGAAAGTACCAAGACGAGCTGAATCGGGATTGAGAAGAGAGGCATGAGGCACTAGGCATTAGGCACTAGCCATTGGGCAATAGCCATGAGCTCTCAGCCAAAGGCGAACGGCTCCCGTCTTGGGAGGAAGATGCGGCTGACCCGTGCGGGGCAATTCCAGTTGGTCTTTGGGGCGAACGTGCGCACGGCCGTCGGCCCACTGCTCGTCTGGGCCCTGCCCAACGAGCTTGGCCATCCCCGCCTTGGCTTTGCGATTTCCCGCCGTGTGGGCACGGCGGTCGCACGCAACCGAATCAAGCGCCGCCTGCGCGAGGCCTTTCGGCTAATGCAACATGACTTATCCAGCGGCTATGATCTCGTGGTTAGCGTTCGCCGCCACGAGCCGCTGACGCTCGCTGAATACCAAAAGGCTCTTTTCAAGGCCGTGCGAGCAGTTGATCTGACATGGTCCAAGAGATTGCACAGGCCCAACGACAGCGGCCCGGAGATCGTTTCATAACTACACCCTCATTGCTCTCGCTGGGCAGTTGCTGAGTAACCGCACTAGGAATTACTCGCGCGCATTGTCTCATGCACAGCCGCGAGTGGTAACCCGCGGAACCCCGCACTCCCGTGCGGGGCTAGAGCCTCGAGTGGTTGATCGGGTGCTCGGCGTGCGCATTAAGCGAGCGGCGCCGAGGTCTTCCTACCCGCCCGGGGAGGGTTTGTCGGCGGGTGGCGGCCCGGGGTCCCAGTGATCAGGGCCGGCGTGCCAGTGTTGGTCGGTCGCCGGGTCATATTGCCAAGGCTGCGGATTCTGGATAGTAGAACGTTGCGTGGTGGCGCCGGCAAGCGATGGGGCGGTGGTAGCGCCGCTCGGTGGCGGCCCGGGGTCCCAGTGACCATGGTCGGCATTCCAGTGTTGGTTGGCGACGGGGTCGTATTCATAAGGTTGCGTCGTGGCGCCGGCAAGCGATGGGGCCGTGGTGGCGCCGCCCGGTGGCGGCCCTGGATGCCAATGACCGCTGGCCGGATCCCAGTGTCGATTCGTGACCGGGTCGTATTGATAAGGCTGCGGCGTTGATTCCCCGGCCGTCTCTGGTGACCGCTGCGATGGCAGCATAACAGTGATCGCGGTGATACCACCTGCGGCCAGCAGAATCAGACACCACGTGACGACCAGCCGCAGATTCATCCTCGATCGCGCCGCGCTGCCGCAACAGGTGATCTGTGGTTTTCCGCTGCCGCACGGACAAGGTTCGCTGTCCTTCATGCTGCGTCCTCTCTTACCCCGCTACCGTCGGTTCTTTGGGGGCAATTACCCAAGTTGTCATCCTCAATATGACGCGTAAAGGCGGCGTCCGCAAGCAAAAAGAGCACGAGCTGGTGCGATGAGCACGTCACATAAGGATAGCCAAGCCCGCGGAAGCCGAAGGAATCAAGTGGCGGGTAATGGGGGCGAGGCATGATTCAGCAAATGAGGCGTACCGGGATCATTCAACGCCCGCAGCCACCGGCCAAGGCGGACCTCCATCCGGCCCCGGCTACGGTACACTACCGATCATGGATGCAGTCACGCCGTCCGCCGATCTCGGGGCTGAAGCGCCCGGCGTCGCCAGCGGCCAACCGATCGCAACCGAGGTCTTCGACATCATCGCCAACCGGCTGGGCGAACGATCCGAGGCCATTGCCATGTTCACCGAGACCGGCTGCTCATTCGAGGATTGGTGCACCTGGGAAGGGCTCGCGGCCTGCCGAGCCCAAGGCTGGACGGTGCAGCCCAAGCCGCGGTACGCCGATCTGGGCGTCACCGGCAGCCGGGAGTTTGCCGACCTGTTGGTGTTTGATCCGGCTCGGGGCTGGCGGGTACTCCTGGAGCTGGCCATCGTCCACGACTGGACCACCAACAAGTGGATCGACACGCTCGATGGGGACACCGAGAAGCTCGGCCGATCGTTGGCCGGCGGAATAATCCCGCTGCAAATGATCCTCGCCGCCTGGCAGGATTCCGCCATCGCCGCCAACCCCACCTGGCAGGGCTGGCTGGGCATGTCGAACATCTGGGACCGCCCCACTGAATTGAAGCGCACCATGCGCCTTGGTTCGATCGGTCAGATGGTTCTGCAAGGCTGGGTGGTTTCGCCGGCCCACTGAGGCGCCGTTGAGCTCTCGCCTCAGCGGTTCTGGTTGTGCGCCGGCTGCGTCGCACCAACGCAGGTGACTGCCTTGCGGCTATAATAATGGGAAAATGTCTGGTATCGTCCAGAGCGTCGTGACGGATCCGGCCCCTCGAACCGCTTCCGGGGGCAACCAACGTCCAAGCGACCCCGCCATGACTGCTCAACCCCAGCAGCACGAGCATGTCCTGCTCTATGGCCCAGGTGATGAGCAACGGTTGCAGCTCGTCGGGACGATCGCGGCGATGGCCAACACGGGTGGCGGGACGATCCACATCAGTCGCGTCGAAGGTGACCGGCAGCGGTTGGAGTCTGCCGCCGTGGCCGGCCTGGTGAGCGGATTCGTCGCGCCGCGCGTGAGAGGGATCGAGTCCACATTGCATACGGATGGAAGCGTCGTAATCCACGTGCCCGAATCAGAAACCAAGCCCCACGTCATCACCAGAGACGGCATGTGCGCCGATGCGGATGGCCGGCAACGGTCGGTGTTCCATACCGGGCAGGTTTGGGTTCGCCGGGGTCGCGAGAATCGACCGGCCGGCCCCGATGACTTGCAGCAAATGGTTCGTGAATCGGCGTCACAGCTGTTGGAACACCTCAGCATCGGCCTGCGCGATCCGGCGTTTTCGCTCAAGCTCACCGACTCGCAGGGCATACCGGTCCGGCTGGCGGAGGACGAGGGGTCGGTCCCCGTTTCGCCCAATCTCGCTCGCTTGTATCCCTACACGACCAAGACCCTGGGCGGCCAGCTCGGCAAGCCAACCAACTGGGTGGCCACAGCGGGGAAGGTCCTTCGGCTCAAAGAGAGCCGCGAGAACGCGTACGGGGTGCCGGCGCCAAGCGGTCGGGTGGTCCAATGGCGATACAGCGAACGGGCGTTGCGGTTGTTGCGCGATCAGTTGGCCAAGGACCCGGCCTGGAACCCGTATCGGGCCCTGTGAAACGGCCATATCCGCCGGTTTCCGGACGCCTGGATAGCCGCGGATGCATATCTGCGGGCCGAAGATGGTCGGGCGCAGAGGACCCGCACCCCCGCGACCTTCCGGTCGAGGCTAGAGTCACCCGACTGCAAACTGTGCTACCCAACGGCTCCGACTCCAATGTATTTGCAGTATCCTGCCTGCGATCCAATTCCAAGGAGACATCCCATGCGGTCAATCCCGACCAAGTTGTGCCTGCCCGTCCCGGTGTTGATCCTTTTGATGGCGACGACCGGCTGTTACGAGGAGATCAGTGCTGATGATCAACCGTCCTCGCCGCCGACGGTCCAGCAAAGTCCAACGTACGGCGTCAGCGGCGCCTCCGGATCTGCTCTCGGCGGCGCCAAGCGGGCCGCGCAGAACACCGTGGACAAGGTGCAGCAGCGACAACGCGATATCGAGAAACAAATCCAGGAGGACGAGTAGAGCGAGGGCCACGATCGCACGTGCGCTGGTACCGAGAATGTGCTTATGAATCTGTGACGCGACGGATCGAGTCAGCGCATGTTCGGCAGGCGATTTGAACTCTTCAAACTCTTCGGCTTCGCGGTCCGGATCGACCTGAGCTGGTTTGTTATCGCCGTGCTCATCACCTGGTCGCTGGCCGAGGGGCTGTTTGCTCACTACTTTCCTCACCTTCCGGCAGTAACACGGTGGATCATGGCCGTCGGCGGCGCGGTTGGTCTGTTCGCCTCGATCGTGTTCCACGAGTTGGCCCATTCGTTGGTCGCCCGGCGGTATGGCATGGTGATGAAGGGCATCACGCTGTTCATCTTCGGCGGCGTTGCGGAGATGGGCGACGAGCCGCCCAGCGCCGAAGCGGAGCTGATGGTCGCGGTGGCTGGGCCGATCGCCAGCGTGATCCTGGGGTCGGGACTGCTTGTCGTCGGGCTCGCCATCCCTTGGCCGGGGCCGGTAAGGGGGATCCTGCTCTATCTGGGCGCGATCAACCTGGTGCTGGTTGTGTTCAATATGATCCCGGCGTTTCCATTGGACGGCGGCAGAGTGCTCCGCTCGATCCTCTGGGGCTTCCATGGCAACCTGCGGTCGGCGACACGAATCACCTCGCAACTCGGTTCCTGGTTCGGACTCGCCCTGATCATCCTGGCAGTGCTGAGCATCCTGTGGGGGAATTTCATCGGCGGGATCTGGTGGTTCCTCCTGGGCATGTTCCTGCGCAGGGCCGCCCGAATGTCCTACCAACAGCTGCTCGTACGAAGGTCGTTGGCCGGCGAGCCCGTGCGGCGATTCATGCAACCCAACCCCCGCACCGTCGAGCCGGGCATCTCCATCCAGCAGCTCGTCGAGCAGTTCATCTATCGATACCACTTCAAGATGTTTCCCGTCGTGCAGGATGGTGCGCTTGTCGGCTGCATCACCACCCGTGAAGTCACAGCGCTGCCGCGCGACCAGTGGAGCACGCGCCACGTCGGCGAGCTGGCTCAGCCGTGTTCAGCCGCCAACACCGTGCACCCCAACATTGATGCCATGGCGGCCCTGGCCGAGATGAACCGCACCGGCGCGTCACGGCTGATGGTGGTGGACGATGGCCGGCTTGTCGGCGTGATCGCCCTGAAGGACCTGCTGCGCTTCATCTCCCTGAAGGTGGAATTGGAAGATTGATCTCGCCGCGGGGCTACGCCACGGCTCTGAAACCCGGGAAATGGGGGTATCGGGCCTTTTGGCCGCACAGATCGGGCAATTCGGCCTTGCATTTGGGGAATCTGCGACTACAGTATTCATGCCCCTGGGCTGGGTATTCTGCTGGAATGCCGATCGGGGGTTAAGAGAGAGTCCCTGCTCCTCTGTGGGCGCCAATGGATGGGTTGATGGGCTGCGGCTGATCGTGGCTGGTGTTCCAGCTGCGGCGGACGAAGCCCGGACCGCGGCGGACTGCAGCTGACACGCTGCCCGCCGGCCGAATGGACGCGGCACACAGAGGGGTGTAGGGCCGACTGATCCTCCAACTTAGGGTGCGTCGTCGTTGTGGGCCAGTGCTGCTCGCACGGCGGTCGCTCTTGATGGAGGAGAAGCGATGGGGAGGGCGACGCCTTCCGCTCTGGGCATTGCATGCGAACGCACGACCTCCGGCGCTCGCAGGGTTCTTCATGGTCCCGCGGGGTTGTTGGGCCATGTTGCTGATCGGGCTGCGAGCGTCGATTGTCCGCTGCTCCTTATTGGCGAGACCGGCGTGGGCAAGGGTGTGCTGGCCGAATGGATTCATGCCCACAGCACCCGCAGCGCCGGCCCGTTCATCCCCGTCAACTGCGGGGCCATTCCGGAGACCTTGATTGACAGCCAGTTGTTCGGCCATGCGCGCGGTGCGTTCAGCGGAGCGGACAAGGCTCATCTGGGGCTGGTGCGAGCTGCTGAGGGCGGCACATTGCTTCTCGACGAGATCGGCGAGCTTCCGTTGACCGCTCAGATCCGCCTGCTGCGCCTGCTGGAAGAACGTGAAGCCCAGCCGGTCGGCTACTCTCGCCCAGTGCAGGTCAACGTCCGGATCATCGCCGCGGCCATCGACGATCTTCGTGAAGCGGTGCTTCGCGGCACCTTCCGCGAGGACTTGTACTTCCGGCTGGACATCATCCGGCTCGAGCTGGAGCCGCTACGCCAATGCCCACAAGAGATCCGCGCCCTCGTTGATGAGTTCAACGCGGAGTTCGCTGATCTGTACCACCAGCCGATGCTGGAATTTGATCAGCGGTGCTGGCGGCTCCTGCATTCATATCACTGGCCGGGCAACGTGCGGGAGCTTCGCACGGTGATGGAGCGGTTACACGTGTTGTGCGACGACCGTCAGATTACAATCGGGGACCTGCGCCGATTCGCCCTGCCCGCCGAATCGCCGACTTCGGCCGTCGTTCGGCCGCGATCGCTTCAGGAAGCGAGGCTGGAGACCGTGACGGAGGCGTTAGCGGCCTGCGGCGGGAATATCGCCCGTGCCGCCTCCACCTTGGGCGTCCACCGATCCACCGTGTACCGCTGGCTCGCCCGGCGTCCGCTGTCGGTCTCAGCGTAAGCGCTTCGGCGACGCCCGCGGTCCCGGCAGCCTTGCCTGTCCCGTATGATTTGGTCAGGCCCGGTATGGTTGACTTACAACCGAGCGGAGATCGCTTCGCGCGAGCCATGCTCGCGTTGGTTCTCTCACTCCTGCCGGGCCTGTTCGGTCAAGCTTCGTTCGCACAGCCCGAGGTAGCGGCCGACGACCGGGCGACGATCATCATTCACCCAGATGCCGTGTTCACCTATCCCGGCGACACGTGGATTCGCAACATCCACCTCGCGTCTGACGGTGAGCACATCTACGTGGACTTCCACGTCGGCTCGGTCAATCTCTGGGCGGTGCTGGTGTTCTATTGGCCGGAGATCGTCGGGGTCCTGTTCGGATTGATGCTGCTCGTGATGCTGTGGCGGCTCATCCGCCGCAAACGCATCATCGGGCAACCACATTGCCGGCGATGCAACTACCTGTTGATCAAAGCTCAGAGCGATCGCTGCCCGGAGTGTGGGCTGCTGCTCACGCCACGGAATCGCGTGATCGGCCGCCCTCAGAGTTGGCGCATCGCACTCGCAGCGTCCTTGTTGCTGGCGATCACGGGCGGGTATCTCGCGGGCCGGGCGCGCCTACCTCGTGAAGGTGCTGTGAGCGATTGGTTTCACTGGCTTTCGCCCCGGCTCTACGATTGGGCCTGGCACAACGGTCAACAGTGGCTGCACCAGCGCAAAGCATGGCTCATGAAGATCGTCGAGATCGATCCGTCGTCCGGCCGGGTCACGCGAACGATGGTCCAGAGAACCCGTGGACCCATCATGGGGATGCAGCCCACGCGCGATGGCGATTCGATCGTGATCTGGACCCCGACAGAGGTTGCACAGTACAGCACGGAGACCGGCCGGCTTCTGGCAGAACTGTCGTTGGAGGGCAACCCCTGGGCCTACCAGCCATGCGATCCCCTGAAGATGATGACTGTCGATCCTGATGGTCAAACCGTGTATGTCGCGCTCTACTCGGGGTCAGTCCAGGCGTGGGATCTGGCGACCGGTCACATGCAGGAGATTGTCAAACTCCAACCGCGCGGGATGTCAATCTACATCTGGTTGCAGTATCTGGCCGGGCAGAACCGACTGGCCATCTCCGACTCGTTGGCGCAGTATGACTTCGCCCACCGTCAGTGGGACCCCGAGAGCCGCTCGATCGTCAGCGAGTTCGCCGGGACAACCTCCGGGGCCGCGACCGGCATCCTCTTGACAGACGATGGTTCGCAGTTGTTTCTGACTGACTATGCCGCATCTTTGGTGCAAATCCGTGACCCGGACACCGGGACCGTTCTGGATACGATCGACGCGGCGATGGGCGACCTGTATGCCGCGGCCCTGAGCGCGGATGGCCGGCGGTTCTTTGCAACGACCTGGAGGCGACAGCCGGCCATTCACGTCTGTGATCTGGTGGCGAAGCGCTGGATCGCCGAACTGCGGGGGCCGGTGACGCAGTTCCATATCCGTCAGGTTCTGCTCATGCCCGACGGCCACACCGTGATCGCGCTAGGCTGGAACAGCACGCAGGGCGGGATCTCCAAGATCATGGTGTACGATCTTGACCAACTGGCGGAGGTGGGCGCCACGCCACCAAACAGTGAGCAATGAGCTCGACGCCTTGATCTCTTGATGCCTCGATGCCTCGATGCCTTCTCCCCCCTGGCACATCTGGATCGACACCGGCGGGACATTCACCGATTGTCTGGCCCGCGATCCGGACGGGGTGATGCATCAGGCCAAGATCCTCAGTAGCGCCGCACTGCGCGGGCGGCTGCGCAAACGGATCGATGACCGCCGGATTGTTGCCGACGAGACGTGGGCCGTGCCGGATGATTTCATTCGCGGCTTTCGGTTCCATCTGCTCCAGGGCGATGATGAAGGCGTCGGGATCGCCCGGTATGACGCAGCGTCATCGGTGATCGAACTCGCCGGGCAGTTGCCGCAGGGCGCTTCAGTCGGCTCGGCCTTTGAGGTCCGCTGCACCGAGGAAGCCCCGGTCCTGGCGGCACGAATGGTGACCGGCGCTGCGACCGCCGCGGCGCTACCCCCGATCGAGATGCGGTTGGCGACGACCCGGGGCACCAATGCATTGCTGCAGCGCCGCGGAGCGCCGGTCGCGTTGTTCATCACTCGGGGGTTCGGCGATCTGCTGGTCATCGGCGATCAACAGCGACCGGACCTGTTTGCACTGTGCATACGCAAGCCGCTGCCGTTGTACGAGGCGGTTGTCGAGGTTGATGAGCGTCTCGCCGCTGACGGTTCGGTCATCGCGCCACTTCGGCTCGATCCCATCGCCGAGCGTGCTCAGAAGCTGCTGGGCGAAGGCATCCGCGCTGCGGCGGTGGCGTTGATGAACAGTTATCGAAATCCCGACCATGAGCACCGACTAGCCGAGATGCTCGGCGCCATCGGCTTCGAGCACGTCTGCTGTTCATCGGACCTGGCCCCGCTGATCAAGCTGCTGCCCAGAGCCCAGACGGCCGTCGTGGATGCCTACCTGGGACCCGTCATCAAGGCCTATCTGCGGCGTATCGGCGAATCGGTCGCTGGCAACCGACTGCAAGTCCTAACGAGTGCGGGCGGACTGGTCGGGGCCGATGACTACCACGCCAAGGACAGCCTGCTCAGCGGGCCTGCGGGCGGTGTGGCCGGCGCCGCAGCAGCGGGCCGGCGATCGGGTTTCGACCGCGTGATCAGCTTCGACATGGGCGGCACCAGCACCGATGTCGCCAGGTATGACGGCGACTTTGAGTATCAATTCGAGCACCGGGTTGCTGACGTTCGGCTGGTGGCGCCGGCTCTGGCCATCGAGAGTGTTGCTGCCGGTGGAGGATCGATTTGCACGTTCATAGACGGCCGGCTGGAGGTGGGACCGCACAGCGCCGCGGCGGTGCCCGGCCCAGCTTGCTATGGCGCCGGCGGGCCGCTCACCTTGACCGATGTCAACCTCCTGCTGGGACGACTCGACCCGCGGCGATTTGAGATCCCCATCTCCTGTGCCGACGCCCAGCACGCGCTGGACGAGTTGTGCCGCGCTATCGCACAACAAACCGGCCGATCGCAGGAGCGTGACGCGCTGCTGGAAGGGTTCCTGGAGATCGCCAACGACCGGATGGCCGATGCGATCGCCGAGGTGTCGCTGCGCCGCGGTTACGATCCGGGCGACTATGCGTTGGTCGCCTTCGGGGGCGCGGGAGGCCAGCACGCCTGCGCCGTGGCCGAGCGCTTGGGGATCGACACCATCATCATGCCGACCGACGCTTCATTGCTCAGCGCCATGGGCCTCGGCCGGGCGGTGGTGGAGCGGTTCGCTCAACGGCAGGTGCTGGGCTTACTCGAAGAGGTCCGCTCCCGTCTCGCCGATTGGTTTGATGAGCTGGCTCAGCAGGCCACGACCCGAATCGCCGCCCAGGGCGTACCGCCCGATGAGATTGTCGTCCGTCGGCGGATCGTGAACCTTCGGCTGCTTGGCCAGGAGACGTCGATCGCCGTCGATGTGGCGGGCTCCCACGATCTGCAACCGGCGTTCCAAGAGCGGTATCGGGCGATGTACGGCCATCTGCCGCAGGGCCAACCGATCGAGGTGGAATCGATGCGGGTGGTCGCGTCGTCACGCCCTGCTGCCGAGGCCGAGGCTCGGCCGGCGCCTCGTTCGATTCAGGCGACCGCCAGCCGTTGTGTGCGAGCCCGTTTTGACGGTGGATGGTGCGATGCGCCGGCGTTGGAGCGAGCCGAGCTGGGCCCGGGGGCGACGATTCGTGGCCCGGCGCTGGTGTTCGAGCCTCATAGCACCTATGTCATCGAACCGCGATGGAGCGCGAAGGTCGATGCCGTTGGCGCATTGGTGCTTCGGCGGGCTCGCGAGGGCCGCCGGCCCCTCGCCCGAGGTCCCGGTGAAGTGGTTCGCGAGGCGCTGTTCGCCAATCGCTTCACTTCGATTGCCAGGCAGATGGGACAGATGCTCCAGCGCACGGCGGTGTCCACGAACGTGAAGGAGCGGCTGGATTTTTCTTGCGCGCTGCTGGATGCCCGGGGCGAGCTGGTGGTCAACGCGCCGCACATTCCCGTGCACCTGGGTTCGATGGGGTTGTGTGTTCGCGCGTTGCGTGAAGCGCTGCCGATGGCCCCCGGCGATGTGGTGGTCACGAATCATCCGGCGTTCGGCGGGTCGCACCTGCCGGACGTAACGGTGGTGACCCCGGTCCACGCGGGCGGTGATCGGCTGCTGGGGTACGTGGCCAGCCGGGCCCATCATGCGGAGATCGGCGGGACGCTGCCCGGCTCGATGCCGCCCCTGGCACGAACGCTCGCAGAAGAGGGCGTGGTGATCCTGCCGCAGTACCTCATTCGAGATGGCCGGGCCCGCTTCGACGACCTCCAGCGACTCCTGCGCGGTGCGTTGTATCCGTCGCGCGCGGTCGGGAACAATCTAGCCGACCTGCGCGCGGCTGTAGCCGCGAATCAGCACGGTGCAACTGCTTTGAAGGCGCTGGCCCAGGAGCACGGCGAAGATCTCATCGCCACGCAGATGGGATTGCTCAACGCCACGGCCCAGCGACTTGCCTCGGCCGCATTACGCGCTCTTGGGCAAGGGCGCTACGAAGCGCTGCAACGGCTCGACGACGGTTCTCCCATCCACGTGGTCATCGATCTGACTCCCCACGGCGCGGTGATTGACTTCGCAGGCTCGGGCGATCGCCATCCGGGCAACCTCAACGCCACGGCGGCAATCGTGCACAGCGCGGTGATCTAC
Source organism: Planctomycetota bacterium (assembly GCA_022568135.1). Taxonomy (GTDB): domain Bacteria; phylum Planctomycetota; class Phycisphaerae; order Phycisphaerales; family SM1A02; genus JADFFQ01. The sequence continues at coordinate 19,060 of JADFFQ010000047.1, forward strand.
GTGCTTCGCCTGCTGATCGGTCAGTCCGCCCAAGGCGGGCCACTCAATGAAGGCATCATGCGGGCCGTCACCGTGCGGATTCCCGAGGGGATGTTGAATCCCACGTTCGGGGACGATCCGCGGCGGGCGCCGGCGGTCGGCGGCGGCAACGTGGAGACCAGCCAGCGAATCGTCGACACGCTGCTCAAAGCGCTGCGGGTTTGCGCGTGCAGTCAAGGCACGATGAACAACGTCCTCTTCGGCACCGATCGGTTCAGCTATTACGAGACAGTCTGCGGCGGTGGGGGGGCCGCGGCGAACTGTGACGGAGCCGACGCTGTGCATACCCATATGACCAACACGCGGATCACCGACCCCGAGATCCTCGAGCACCGATTCCCGGTTCGCCTGGAGCGCTTCGCCGTCCGCCGCGGCTCCGGCGGCGCGGGCAGACATCCAGGCGGACAGGGGGTCGTGCGTGAGCTGACGTTTCTCGAACCGATGTCACTCTCGATCCTCTCGCAACATCGCACGCAAGGGCCTTACGGGCTTCACGGCGGTGCACCTGGCTCGCCCGGGCGCCAGCGCATCGTTGGCGCTTCCGGAGAGGTGACCATGCTTGGCCCGGTTGACTCTTGCGAGGTTGCCCCGGGTGATCGGCTGGTTCTCGAAACGCCCGGCGGGGGCGGGTACGGCCGACCAGCCCCGGCCGACTAGGCTACGACGTTACTGCATGCGAGACCACCAAAAAAGACCGCTCGGCCGAGAGGAGGCCGAGCGGATAAGACGTTGCGCGAAGTTGAGCGATCGCAGATCAGGAATCAGCGGCGACGACGCCGACGCACTCCCACCAGCCCGGCCAGACCGAGCAATGCGAGTGCCCCAGGCGAGGGAACCTGGTTGTTGAACGAGCCGAAGTTGTTGAGAATAACCCCAGCGGCGTCAGTCCAGAAAACAATCATGTCGCCCGCCACGCCGTTGCCGGGCTTGAAATCGACAGTCAGTTGAGCGACAAGGATCCAATAGGTGTTATCCGGGCTCAGCCCATAGGTGCTCGCCCTGCCTTGATTATTGTCGGGGTTGTGACCCCAGCCGCCGGAGATCTTGTTGCCTGCGTTGACGTAGTCGAAGTCAAGGAAGGTCGAGTCGATGCCACCAATAGCGGGGAATAAAGCGGTCTGCTGTCCCAGATCATTGTTGGTCTTTATACCGATGGTCACGAACGTGTCAGTGACCAGGCCTGGCAGCGGGGGGACGAACGGCGGGCTACCGTTCAAGATCAAGTCCTCTGATGGAGCGAGTTCACCTCCAAGCGCGGCAGAATAGAAGTCGCTGCCATTCTTCGTAAACATTTGCGAGAAGCCGATGCTGACGAGCGAGTCGGTCGCTTCGGTGAAGCGGACGTAAATGTTGGTCACGAACAACAGGTCAGTTGGGTTCCCGAAGTCATCGAGGGCAAGCTTCTTTTCTATTCCGAAGGCGACGTTTCCATTCCCATCGAGCACTATGCTGGCGTTCGCGGTCCCAGCCCAAGCCATCGTCGCGGCTAGCGCTGCCCCTGGAAGCACGTTCATGAAAAGTGATGATCTGCGCAACATCGTTTTTCCTCTCAAAGAGCTAGAAATTTTCCTCCCACGTCCGCGCACTCCGCGTGGACGGAACCACTTGCCGCGGGACAACCCCACGACACCAGCTCACTCTCTTCGGGTTGGCCCGTGTACCACCCTGTGGCACGGACCTATCGGGAAGGGGCCATCAAATCCTCAGGGGATATGCCCCCTCCATTGCGAATGCCCCTAACCGACAGCGCCAATATACGCCGTTATCGTGAAATGGCAAGAGGGAAAATCAAAATCTGAGAAAAAAAATGAGGGCTGGCAAATTGACCCGCAAACGCCGGAAACTGCCTCATGGGGGCTGTTTCGGGCGGCCTGCCAGGGGTTGCCGGGGGATGGGGGCCCAGGCATTGATCTCGCCGGGGCCCTGCAACGGGGATTCAGGCTCGCCTGGAGTGCATGACGGCGTCTAAGGCGCTGCCGAATCCGGCCAGCCCCGCCCGCCGACTGCCACGAGATCGTTGATCGACCACATCGGGAGTCGCCGGCTGCGCGGCCGGCAATGCGGGGAGCTTCCCTTAGGCGATCCAGGCTCTTTCGCTCCAGGTAGCGCAGATCGTGGTCGATACGAAAGCGCTAGGGCGGTACGGCCCCCGGCCCCCCCTTTTGCCCGCCTAGCCCGCTAGACTCTCCGCCGCCATGACCAGACTCTCCAAACACCCCGCCGGGGCGATCAGCAGCGGAGTCCCGACGCTGGTTGACGACCTGATCGCTGCGGTGCAGGAACAGAACCCCCACGAGCCGGAGTTCCTCCAGGCGGTGCGGGAGGTGGTCAGCTCGCTGGTCGTCGTCTTGCAGAAGCACCCTGAATACCGCAAGGCGAAGATCCTGGAACGGATGGTCGAGCCGGAACGGGTGATCCAGTTTCGCGTCCCCTGGCTGGACGATGCCGGCGAGGTCTGCGTCCACCGGGGCTGTCGGGTGGAGTTCTCCAGCGCGATCGGCCCGTACAAGGGGGGGCTGCGGTTTCATCCCAGCGTCAATCTGAGCATCCTGAAGTTCCTGGGGTTCGAGCAGGTGTTCAAGAACAGCCTCACGACGCTGCCGATCGGCGGCGGCAAAGGCGGCGCCAATTTCGACCCCAAGGGCAAGAGTGACATGGAAGTGATGCGGTTCTGCCAGAGCTTCATGAGCGAGCTGTACCGCCACATCGGGCACAACACGGATGTGCCCGCGGGGGACATCGGGGTCGGCGCCCGCGAGATCGGGTACTTGTTCGGACAATACAAGAGGCTGGCCAATGAGTTCACCGGATCGATAACCGGCAAGGCCTTGCAATGGGGTGGTAGCCACATCCGACCCGAAGCGACCGGCTATGGCGTGGCCTACTTCGCCGCGGCCATGCTCGAGACGCGGGGCGAGTCGTTTCAGGGCAAGACGTGTGTGGTCTCCGGAGCCGGCAACGTCGCTCAGCACGCGGTCGAGAAACTCATCGAGTTGGGCGCGAAGGTTGTCACGCTCTCGGACACGAGCGGTTTTGTCCACGACCCCGCCGGTATCGACACCGAGAAGCTGGCCTGGGTGAAGAACCTCAAGAACAAGCGTCGCGGTCAGATGGAGGAGTACGTGGACGCATTCCCCAAGGCCAGCTTCACTCCCGCCGATCCCACGCTGCATTACAACCCGCTGTGGGCCATTGCGGCCGACTGTGTGTTCCCCTGCGCTACGCAGAACGAGATCAACGCCAAGGATTGCGAGCACCTGACGGCAAACGGCGTGACGCTCATCTGCGAGGGCGCCAACATGCCCACGACGCCGGATGGGGTGGACATCCTGCTCGAGCATCGGATCCTCTTTGGGCCGGGCAAGGCGGCCAATGCGGGTGGCGTGGCCGTCTCCGCGCTTGAGATGGCCCAAAACAGCATGCGCATCACTTGGTCGCGCGAAGAGGTGGATCGCCGGCTGCATGAGATCATGCGCTCCATCCACGACACCTGCGCCGATGCCGCCGAGACCTATGGAACGCCCGGCAACTACGTCAACGGGGCCAACATTGCCGGCTTCTGCAAGGTCGCCGACGCCATGCTCGACCAGGGCCTGGTCTAGCCTGCGTTATTCATCACCGCCCAGACGCCCAGGGCGCAGAGACTTGGAAAGGCGATGCCGATAAACGCCAACGCTCATGGCCGGGCACGATAGCCTGGAATGTTCACTCCTGGGGATCGACAGCTGAAGCGCACCTTCTCTTGGCTTTCCTCTGCGTTCTCTGCGACTCTGCGGTGAATAACCGGGCGCTAGCCGGCGCGGCTTGGCGGTCGCCGGGATGGACTCGCAATGGCTCGGCGATATTGTTCACGCATCAGCGCTCAGCGTGGCGAATAATGATGCAGTCACCGCGTTCGATCATCCTGGCGATCTTGGCGGCGTCCACGCTCGTGCTTGGGGTGATCAAGGCGGCGGGCGGGTTCAGCCGGCGCGATGCATCCCCGCGCGATATTGCCGCCCGATTCCTTGCGGCAGCCGGCGTGGGTCAGGAAGCCGCTAGCTCGTCTCGTGAGCCCACCCAGGAATTGTTCACCGATGTCGCCCCGGCGATGGGTATCCGGTTCATCCATGATAATGCGGCGCGCGGCAACTATTTCCTGCCCGAGGAGATGGGGCCGGGCGCGGGCTTCCTCGACTACGACGGCGACGGCGATCTGGACGTGTTCGTCGCCGCCGGCGGCGCCATCATTGGCGATGGGCCTGCGCAGACCTGCCGGCTCTACCGCAACGATGGCGATCATTTCACCGATGTGACCCAAGCGGCCAATGTTGCTGTGGTGGGCCCGGCCTACGGCGTGGCCTGCGCGGATTACGATGATGACGGCGACGTAGACATCTTTATCTCACGACTCGGCGCAAACGCGTTGCTGCGAAACGAGGGCGACGGACGGTTCACCGAAATCGCCCACGAAGCGGGCGTCGCCGATACCGGCTTCGGGGCCGGCGCGGCGTTCTTCGACTACGACCGCGACGGTCGCCTCGACCTGTACCTCTCCAACTACGTGGCTTGGAACGTGCAGCGCGAGACGATGTGCTACACGATTCTCGGCGTGCGCGACTATTGCAGCCCAACGGTCTACAAGGCGCCATCGAGCGACAAGCTCTATCGCAACGTCGGTGACGGACGGTTCGAGGACGTCTCTGAAACGGCGGGCATCGCGAACGAAGTCGGTAACGGCCTAGGCGTGCTGGCGTCGGACTTTGATGGAGACGGCTGGTGTGATGTGTATGTTGCCAACGACCAAACCCCAGCCTTCCTCTGGCACAACAACGGCGACGGGACTTTTGAGAACATCGCGGCGCTCAACGGCTGTGCGTATGACGGCCGGGGTGTCGCGATCGCCGGCATGGGTGTCGCGTGTGAGGATCTCGACTCCGACGGCGACTTCGACCTGCTCGTGACCAACATCCGCGGCCAGATGCATCTCGCGCTTCAAAACGAGGGTGGTTTCTTTGAGGACATATCCCTCATGATGGGCATTGCCGCCTGGAGCATACCTGCGACAACGTTCGGCGTGGCGCTGTTTGACCAGGACAACGATGGACGGCTTGACGGCTTCTTCGCCAATGGCGAAGTGAACGTCACCAACGCCCTGCCTGTCGGCGCCAATCCCTACGCCCAGCCGGATCATTTCGTGCGTCTTTTCCAGGGAAGCTTTGTGGATACGACGCACGTCTCCGGTGCGGCGTTTGGCGATGTCGGCCGCGGCGTCGCCTGCGCTGACTATGACAACGACGGCGATCTGGATCTGCTGGTGACAAACAATGGTGGTCCGCTGAGACTCCTGCGAAATGACAACGACACCTCCAATACCTGGTTGATCGTGGATGCTCGCACGGGACCCGGCGGGCGCGCGGCCATCGGGGCTCGCGTGGCCGTGACCGTTGGCGACAAGACGTTCTACCGGAAGATTCGCCCGCAGCAAAGCTACCTTTCAAGCGGCGACCCGCGGGCCCACTTCGGACTCGGCCGGGCGGCGAAGGTGGATCAGCTGGAGGTCCTCTGGCCGGACGGCTCCCGCTCGGTCCGGACCAACCTCCCGGTCAATCAGTTCTTGCGCATTGAGCGGGATTCCGAGGCTTCCAGGGGATCGCCATGAAGCGCGGAGGCAGAGACCGTCAACAGCGCCGGGGCCGGCGAGGGAAAGCGAATCGCCCCAATACCGCACGGCGGCTGCGCTGGTGGGAGGTCCCCGCAGGGCTGGTCGTGATTACCGGCTGGGCGTACCTGCTCTTGGGCCCGAGCCTGGCGGTCGGCAACAGGGCACAAATCAGCTTCCCGCGCCTGGAGATCAGGACCGACCCCAGCGGTAGCCAGTTCGTGCAGACAGACGCGGCGGCGCTGCGGGCGGCGTTTGAGCACGCGGGCCTGCCCGATCCATCGGACCTCAACGGCGCCGACCCGGTCCCCGTGGCTATTCTGCTGCGCTTCGCGAGAGAGTGGGTTGACACTCGCAGCGTTGCTGCCCTTGGCCAACTGGGTCAGGTCTACCAGGCGCTGCAGGAGCACGAAGCCGCGCTGGGGTGCTTTGCAGCCGCGGCCCAACTCGATACGTCCGATGTCCGCTGGCGGTACGGCCTCGGCATCGAGTGTCAAGCCATGGCGTTGACTGACCTGGCGATCGATGCGCTTGACCAAGCCCGCCGAATGGACCCGGATTATCCCACAACTTACGCGCGTCTAGGCGCTTTGTATCTGGATCGCAAAGACTTCGAACGGGCGGAAGCGCAATACAACGAGTATCGAATGCGGCTTCCGAACCGCTCCTTGGGGTACGTGGGGCTCGGTCGTGTGGCACTGGCTCGCGGCGACGAAGTTCGTGCCAAGGAGTTGTTGAGCACGGCGGTGCGGGTGATGCCGAACGATTTTCTAGCCCATCGCCTGCTTGGGCGGGCGCTTGCGGCGCTTGGTAGGCACGAGCTCGCCCGGCGTGAACAGGATCTGGCTGAACGGCTTCCCCAGTACTCCGGGTGGCTGAGCTTCGATCCTCGCTTGCAGGAGTCAAACGCGCTGGCTAATACACAAGGCTACCTGACCAACCAGATGCGGGCAGCGGCGACGGGCGAGGACTGGGCGACCTTCGTGCACGTCGCTGAGCTGCTGCTGCGGCGCCGCCCCCAGGACTTCTCGACGCTGGGTAACCTTGCGGAGGCCTACCGCAAGCTCGGCCGGCTCGACAAAGCGGAGGCCCTGGCTGATCGCGCGATCGAGCTCAAGCCGGACTATGCTCTTGCCTATGCCAACAGAGGATGGTGTTACCAACAACTGGCCCAATACGAAAGAGCGATAGCGGACTACACCAAAGCGATTGGCCTTGATCCCAAGGGGGCTCTCGCGTACGTCAACAGGGGTGTTGCTCATGTCAGGAATGGGCAGGATGACAAAGCGGTGGCAGACTGGGAGAAGGTCCTCACTTTGAATCCCCGTGACGAAGTGCGCGAGCTAGCAGAGAATAATCTTCTGAGTATAAGGCGAGAGGCAACCCGACCATTTGAGTCAAAGCTCAAGCTTCCTCGAAGTCATTTCACAACCCTCCGCAGCGTGAGGAGAACACAGGCCAGGTGAAAGAACCCCATGAAGTATAACGGTGTCAGGCATTGACATTTGACATGTCAAATGTCAATGCCTGACACCGTTATACTTCATGGGGTTCTTTCACCTGGCCTGTGTTCT
>JADFFQ010000007.1 GCA_022568135.1 Planctomycetota bacterium
CCCGCGAATCTCGCCCTCGCGGACATCTCCGGTTCCGCCAATGTGCCGGATGGTTGTATCGATGCGTTTGATCTGGCGAAGCTGCTGGCCGAGTGGTGCTCGGTGGCCGGGGGCAACCCATGCGGCACCTGCGGCCCGTAGGTGCGCGACGCCTTGCCCGCCCGACTTCGACGGCAACGACACCGTCGGCATCCTCGACCTGCTCGCGCTGCTGGCCAACTGGGGGCCGTGCCCATAGGAATGTCCAACCGCGTCGCCTGCGAAACCCTCGACGCCATGTGCTCGGCCTGCCAGGTCCACTGCGCCACTTGGCGGACCAAGGATGTTGACGGCGACGGCAATTGGACGCTCGATGCCTGCGACGGCTTCGGCCAGTGGTGGATCGTCCACCATGACGGTCTGCTGGCAGCGGTTGTGCTGCTGGGCGAACTGCTGGGCGTGGAGTGGGAGAATGGTTGAAGGGCCGGAAGTCCTCAACCGATGGGAGAAGGATGAGCACCCGAAAAAACTACAGTCCGAAGGATGGACCTTGGCCTCCGCAGTGCATCATGTGTGACAGCCTTGATGTGGTGGTCCAACAGGTTCCGCCATCAGAGCCAGGGCATTTCGTCCTGTTTTGTAATGACTGTGGTCACACGACCAACATCTCAGATGACCAGTTGACCGCACGTGAACGCGAAGTAACTCTTCCGTCTGGTGCGTTCCCCGTGAGAGCCGTTGACGAGAATTGCTGGGAAGTCGAGCTGCCAGATACCGTCAAGAAGTGCCAGTGCGAGGACGATGCCCGCAACCTTGCTCTTCTTCCCCTGGTCCATTGGCAGTGTCAGACGAACGGGGCTCAGGCCGAGCAAGTCGAGGCCGTTGCGAAAACGTATGACGACTATGGGGTCAACTTCCCTGCCGTTAGGCGATTGAAGACCTGGCTCAAGGATCGGGATGAGGCGGCGTAGTTGCTTACTGCTACTTCGTTCCCCGAGGATGCGAGAGCTTCCGCTGCATGGTTTCTTGGAGTTCACGCACTAGCTGCATCTCGTAATCCGTTGCGTCGGGTAGGCGCTCGTCTGGCTATCGTTCTGTCGTGAAACGCCGCCTGACGAGGCTCGTGATCTGCCTGCTGCTCGGCGGTGCCGCGGCCGTTGTAAAAGTCCACCACGGACTTGGACCCGCCGCCGAGGTTGGTGACGATAAAGCCGACGCGCGGAGACAACTCGCCTTGGTGCCACTCGTCCTTGCCGCGGCGCGCAGCTATGCGCCGCTACTTGTTGAACAATCCTCGATTTTCCGTAGCTGCCGCTACGATTCCCAGAATGAACTTGATCCAGCTCGATGAGAACTCAATAGGGTCGATGCCGCTCACGGACAGCGAGCTGTCGTCAGCGGCAGGAGCTATTCGAATCGCGGCAAGCCTTCCTTCATGGACGATTTCACATCTCGCTTGATAGAGAATTCCCGTGGTGCTTACCAATCTCGGTTGCCCCAAATGTGCCCGAAAGTCGTCTCCGGCGTCTTTGAACTTGCGTTCGTAGGCTTCGGATGCCTCTTTGCTCTTAGCATACCATCGATCCAGATCCTGCTTGTATTCTTCAAAGGCCTTCGGGAATTCATCCAAGTTTTCATCGTTGTTACTTGGAGGTGTGAATGCCGGAGGCTGGCCTACGTCTGGCTGTGGTGGTGAATCGACCGCAAAGCGGATCCTTCCCATGATATGGGTTTGGGTTTCGTCCTTCAGGAAGGTTTTGAAGCGTGTTGGGGACGATTGGATGTACGACGGCAAGTGTAAATGCCCGTATCTCTTATAGGCTGTCGCTTCCACTGCAATGAGTGACAAGCAGAAAGCCGAGAAGAAGCGCTGTTCACCATAAAGAGTCAAAGCATCTTCAATGAGGATTTTGACCGACATAATGGCTACCTCCTGGACTAGCGGTATGCTGTGGCGCGATCTGCGTCCACTGGGCTGCTCATCATTGTCCGTCAAATTCTCCGTGAGCAGAGCTTGTCAAGCGCTGGGCCGTAGGGCGCGAGGCTAAGGGATGAATCACTACGCCACCAACGTCTCACCGACCGACGTTGCCGCGCCGAATGATCTGTCGCGCCGACAACCCAGACAGAGCCGTCTCGGTGGCGAGGAGATGGTTGAGTCCGTACCATTGAGCGATGTATCCAGCGGCCTGGAGCGTGCAGCATGACCGAACAAATCGCCATTGAGCAGACGTACCCGCCTGGCAAGCATCCCAACAGCCTGGCCAACCTGCGGCCGTGGCCGCCTGGGCAGAGCGGTTGCCCTCAGCGTAACAATGGAGCGTACATATCCGAATGGCGTACTGCGATGCTGGGCGTCAAGGATGACGGGACGGCTCGATACACCAAGGCCGACCTTGAGCGCATCGTATCTGATGATGCTGCGCCGCCGGCGAAGGTCATCGCGGCACGATGGATTCTCAACTGCATGAAATCGGGCGAAAACTGGGTTATTGGCAAGGACGGCAAGCCTATGCCAGCACGAATCGACAGCGAGCCGGGCCGCGAGAGGGAGCGACTCATGGACAGGATGGAGGGCAAGCCACCGCAACAGCTCATCATCCAACACCAACCCGCGGAGAAGCCCGCGGTGCTGGCGGATGAACTCGTGGCGCTACTTGACCAGCAACCCGAACTCGTGGACCAAGTCTGGCCGCGCTTGTTGCGCGCGTGCAACGATGAGCCGATGCTGAGGGAGCGCTTGCTGCCTGTCTTGAAGAAGCACCATCCTGACCTGGCCAGGTCGCTTGAGCCTGTTGAGACGACGGCCGTGGCGGTGCCGGCAGACTAGCGTCGGCGCGAGGTGTGGTGGCTGGCGTGATCCAGGTCCGTTCGGCGGGGGTGACCCGCCTGCCCAATTGTTACACTGTAGTCTGAATCTGGCTGGAGTTCCGCACCAAGGGCAAGCTGAATGACCAGCATGAACGAAGTGCCTGTTCGGTTTTGGTTGTTGATCGGCCTCGGCTACCTGGGCAGCATGTTCGTGGTGGCCTTCATCACCGCTTGGTGCTTGAAGTGGCCCACGAAGTGGATCGCAAAGAAGCCGATCGGCTACTGGCATTGCTACTGGACTGAGATGATCATGTACGGCGTTGGCTTTGGTGCAGGAGTGGTGCTCGCCTTATTCGCTGATCTGACAGAGACATTGGGAGATTTGGAGACGGCCGCCAACGTGCTCAGCTGTGGCTCGGTCATCCTCGGTTTTGCAATCGGCGTCGGAATTGTGAGCATGAGGGTGGGTGTCACCCCAGGCAAAGCAGCCTTGATCTTTCTGTTGCGCGCTGCCCTTATCATTCCCGCCATCGTTGTCATCAGCATCATTGGCATGGTCCTGGCCTTAGTATTTGGGTGAGCGGCGACGTGGGGCCGTGTTCAGCAGCTACTTAGTCGGCTTCTCTTTCGCCCGCACCATAGCCAGAATACCCGCGCGCACCGCGTCGTCCTCGGCCCGGCGATCTAGTCGGCAATTTGCCGACCAACTGGGTTCAACCATGGGTGCGCCGAGGTACACTGGGGTGCGCACAAGTGCATTTGCGATACCGTGAAGGCCGTATGGCTTCGTGAGCGTGGTCTTCTAACGGTCTTCGGAACCGAGGGTTGGGGGTTCGAGTCCCTCCGCGCGTGTTGACGTGAGGGCGCAGCGGGAGGCTGGTCGGGCCGACGTGCACCTGCAAAGTTCATATGAGCGTTTTCCTCGCCTCGTTCGCCGTGTACACCTTGCTGATCGTGGCGGTTGGTGTGTACTCGGCGAGGTTCGCCCGCAAGAGTGATGAAGATTACTTCCTGGCAGGGCGGTCGCTGGGTCCCTGGTTGGCTGCGCTGTCAGCGTCGGCGTCGAGCGAGTCCGGGTGGGTGACGCTGGGGCTGGTCGGCTGGGCGTTCATCTCAGGCGTTTCCGCGTACTGGATCATTCCCGGTTGCCTGGTGGGATTCCTTTTCAACTGGCTCGTCATCGCAGGGCGACTGCGTACGCGTGCCGGGGCGATTGGGGCGCTGACACTGCCGGACTTGTTCGCGTTCAGCTTCAAGGAACGTGTTCCGATTCTGAGGTTGTTATGCGTCTTGGTCATTCTCGTCGCGATGATGCTTTATGTGGCCGCGCAATTCGCCGCAGCCGGAAAAGCTTTCGCCGCCAGCTTTGACGGGATTCAGTATCGCACCGGCGTGCTCATCGGCGCGGCCATCGTGTTGACCTACACCGTCATCGGGGGCTTCCGAGCGGCATGCTGGACCGATTTCATTCAGGCGCTGGTCATGGTCGGCACGCTCGTCGTCTTTCCCGTCTATCTGCTGTTGAGCCAGGGCGGGTTCGGGTTCATCGCCGACACACTCGTCGAAGTTGACCCGTCGTTGATGAAGTTCGCTCCCGACAAGGCCGGTCTTGCCATGGTCGGCTTTCTTCTGGGGTCCGGTGCGTTGGGCATCAACTTCGGCTATCCGGGCCAGCCACATGTTCTGGTCAGGTTCATGGCGTTACGAGAGCCGCGAGAAGCGAAGATCGCCGGAGCGATCGCAGCAGTCTGGGCCACCTGTGTGTTTTGGGGGGCGGTCACCGTCGGTCTGATGGTTCGTGCGATCACGGAAAGCGGCAGTGAGTGGACGTCGGGTCTGGCCAGCGATCTGGCTGGCGGCGCCTCCGACGCCGGCGAGACCGGGCTGGTCCTGGCGGCGATCAACATGATTCCCGGCGCGCTGTCGGGCATGGTGCTGGCCGCTGTGCTCGCGGCCATCTGCTCCACCGCCGACAGCCAGCTTGTCGTCGCCGCAAGCTCTGGCGCGAACGACATCTACTCGCGGCTGATCGAAAAGACCTCCAAACCGGCACACATGGTGATCAATCGCCTCGTCGTTTTCGCACTGGGCGTCGCAGCGGTCCTGTTGGTCATTGATGAGCGGATCCACATATTCAGGTTCGTGCTGACCTACGGCTGGGCAGTGCTCGGGGCCTCATTTGGGCCGCAGCTCATTTTGTTGCTGCTGTGGAAGCGAGCGTCGTATGCGGGATGTGTCGCTGGGATGGTCGCCGGCTTCGGCCTCGCCCTGGCGTGGCCGGCCCTGTACAACCCCGTAGAGTATGGCGGGATCGAGATCTATAACCTGCCGCTGGCGTTCACGGTGGCGCTGCTCATCAATATCATCGTGAGTCTGCTGACGGGCCCGGGGACGAAGCATCCCCCGCAAGCTGCGCCCGCCTCCGAAGCTCAAGGGCAAACTGATACAAATAGTCGCTGGCCGTAAGAAGGCTGACGCCGATGGTCACCGCGGCGACAATCACCATCGCCATCTTGTCCAACTGGATCAAGACCGCCAGAATGAGTGCGAACTGAGCGAACGTCGTCACCTTGCCCAGCGGTCTGGGGCGCATCCGCTTGAAGGCCGGCCAGTCCTTTTGGGCAGCCGCGTAGGCGGCAACAAAGGCGATGGCGAAATCGCGAGCGAGCACCATCGCGGCCTGCCAAAGCAGCAACTGCCCTTCCCAGGTCAGCGTGGCGATCACCATGAACACAAAGAGCTTGTCGGCGACGGCGTCGAGCAGACCACCCAGCGGGGTGGTCACCGCGTACCGCCGTGCGATCCGGCCGTCGATCCAGTCGCTGGCCCCTCCCGCGACCACCACAACCACCCTGATGCCTTGCCACGCCGCAGGTATGAGCGGGAAGATCACGGCCAGCCCAATCCGTAGGATCGAAAGCAGGTTTGGAACCACTGCAACCAGTCGGGATGTTGCCACTACTTCCGGCACGACGGCACCTTACTCTGCCCAACGCCGCGAGCAAACCGCTCACTTGCCCCCAGGCAACCTGATAGGCTGGCCGGACGTGCCCGACGACACGCTCAGGGTGGCCCTGGTCAGCGAGGTGTTTTTCGCGGCGGACGGCGAGCAGCGACTGCGCGACCGGCTTGGTGAAGCGAAGTCCCTGGGCGCCCAACTGGCGCTTCTGCCCGAGCTGCCTGTGAACCCGTGGTCGCCCGCGTCAAAGGCAGCTCGGCCGGACGACGCTGAGCCGCCCAATGGCCCACAATCCCAAATGCAGGCGAAGGCCGCCCGAGACATCGGCCTTGCCGTCCTCGGCGGAGCGATCATCTACGATCCGGCCTCGGGGAAGCGCGCCAACACCGCGATGGTCTTCGACGCAGACGGAACGCTGATTGCTACGTACGCCAAACTTCACATTCCCCATGAGCCCGGGTTCTGGGAGGCCAGCCACTACGACCCCGGCTGTCATCCGCCATCGGTCATTCGCAACCTCGCCATGCCGTTTGGGATTCAGATCTGTTCTGACATCAATCGACCCGCCGGCAGTCACATCCTGGCGGTACAGGGTGCAGAGGCGATCATCGTGCCGCGCGCGACCGAACAAGCTACCTACGATCGCTGGCGCATCGTATTTCAGGCCACCGCGATGACCGCCGCAGCGTACGTGTTGTCGGTGAACCGCCCGGGCCCTGAGCACGGTGTGCCAATCGGCGGGCCGTCCATCGCCGTCGGGCCTCACGGGGACATTCTCCTGGAGACAATTGATCCGGTTGCGCTGATAACCCTGGACCGTAACAGTGTGCGCCAAGCGAGGCGCGCCTATCCGGGCTACCTGCCGGTGCGGGCAAGTCTGTATGCCGAGGCATGGGCAGAGGTCGTCCGCGGTCAGGATAAACGCCGCCCATAATGCCTCATCTGCAAGCGCCCCAGCAAGCCTGATACACCCGAAGCGATCAGCGCATTCGTCTGTGACGCCACAATCAATGCTCATCGCAGCGGTGGTGTGGGCGAATCGAATCTGTTTGACGCTGTGAATAAGGTCGATGATGAAGTGTCGATTCTCCCTTGAGCCTGTGAGACCCATTCATGACATTTGCAAGACACACAATGGAACAACGGATGGCCAGCCTGGAGCGGCAGGTTCGAGCATGCCGGCAAGAGGCGCGACGGTATCGAACGCTCTCGGCATTTGTGGTTGTGGCGCTGATCGCCGCATGCACGATGGCGGCGACGGTCGGACCGTTGGTGCCGGACGTGATCCAGGCTCGGCGGTTCGAAGTGATCGACGGCGAGGGCCAGGTGGTGTTTGCCGCGACGGCCGGGGCCAAGGGTGGACAGGTTGATCTGTGGAACAGCGCCGGGGATGACGTGCTTCGGCTCTGGGTCAACGACAGCGGCGGCGATCTGGCCCTTTGGAATGATGCGGGCAAGAACGTCTTCGGGGCCTTTGCCACGCCTCAAGGCGGGGAGACCGCTCTCTGGAACGCCCAAGGGCAACGAGTCATGCGCAGCCTCGCCGACACCCACGGCGGCAAGATCGAGCTCATCAACACGCTGCGGCAGAAACCGGCGTTCACGGCGGGCACCAGCGAACACGGCGGACTCATCACTGTTTCAAGCACCGCCGGCCAGGTGGTCTTCTCAAGCAACGCGACGAATGAAGGCGGGCAGCTCATCGTGAACAATGCCGATGGATCAGCGGTGTGGACCGTCTCCCCGGATGAGCGTGGAGCTGGATTGGTGAGCGTCGCCGACGCCCTCGGCCAGCGGCGCTTCACGGCAGGCGTGAACCCCCAAGGCGGTGTAGCCCGTTTCTACGGCCCGGGCGACACGCCAGCGGTGATTGCCGGCGCTTCGGCTACAAGCGGCGGCGGGCGGGTGGATGTATTCAATTCCCAGGGGTTTCGCGTGTTCTCTACCGCAGCCGATCCCGACGGAGGCGGGCAGCTCAATCTGGCCAACGAGGCGGGCATGGTGCTCTTCTCGGTCGATACCGTCAAAGATGACGGTGCTTTACTAGCCCTGATGAACAGTGCCGGCACCAGACTCTTCCTAGTCGGGAGTCGCCGGATGGGCGGCTTGATGAACCTGATGAACGGTCAAGGCAATGTCGTGTTCATCGCCGGCACCGACGAGCAAGGCATGAACGGTGCGTTGTCTGTCAAGAACGGCACGGGCAGAGAGGTGGTCCATGTCGGGGTCACTGATGCTGACGACGGGGCGGTGACGGTCTGGGACGCGGTCGGTCGCACCAAACGGACCTTGTCCACACATCGCTAGACCGCCTGCCGAGCAGCTGTAGCCGCCGTTACACGCCGCGGCCGTCATGCTTGCCCCAGATCGCCCAGGCCGATCGATCCATCCCACACGCAACGTCTCAACGGTTATCTCCTTTGCCTGGGCCCCGCGCAGGGCTACATTCCTGTAGGGCTGCGGTTGTTGCCGCCGACTCCCCAAGCACCGTGAGAAGAGTGAATGTCTGAAGTCGATTCGCAGCCAAATCTCCGTCTGGTCCGCTGTGATGATTGGCCGGTTGCGGCTGCATCGAGCGCTGCTCGAGGGGCGCCCGTGCGGTTGGCGGCCGAGAGCCGGGATGCGAATCACAAGCCCGCACTGGACCCGACCGATCCCCGCTGGATCCTGGCCGCTCGAGCGTATTCACAGCTTGAGGATCAGACGCTGACATACCAAGACCGCGAACGTCTATTGCGAATGGGCAGGCAACTGGGCGTGCGTCCATCGGACGTGAACATGATCATTGCCATCGTTCAAGATCACGCCCGCCGAGGTATCGACCTCTCGGAAGCTGTGGAGGCCATCGCGCTGCTCAAGCAGCCGGCTGCGGGCCCCTCGGCAGGTTGGATCTGGGCTCGATGGGCAGCGGCCATTGCGACGGCCTTGGTCGCCAACGCATTGCTCATCTGGTGGCTGACCGCATGATCCCCGAGAGCTCACTGCACCCTGATTAGGATTCCTTGGCGGTCGACCTCCTGCTTAGCATCATGCCCCTCTAAGCCCCGTCAAGCGAGGGGTCTGACAACTGATGGGTGGCGCGCGGAGGGGTGCACAACCTGATCTCGCCCTGGGCAGCTCGCTCGGCCAGCCCCAACTCCAGCAGGGCCTCTAATGCCGCCTGTTGTTCCGCCTGCTTTTTGGACGGGCCCCAACAGGCCTTGAAGCGTTTGGCGCCGATCTCGACTGCGACCTCGAAACACTTGGCGTGATCCGGCCCCTTTTCGTCAAGGACAATGTATTGCGGCGAATATCGGAGATGCTGCTGGGCGTCTTGCTGTAGCACGGACTTGAAGTTGAACTGATGCCCGGAGCCAGCCGCCTGCTCGATGGTTGGCTTTATTCCCTTGATGATGAACCGCCGAGCGGCCTCTATGCCGCCGTCAACGTGCAAGGCCCCGATGAGCGACTCGTAGACCGCCGCCAACACTGATCGGGGCAGCACGCGGTGATCGGACATGCCCTTGCCGAGTCGAAGCAGCTCATCGAGCCCGAGCTCCTGGGCGATGTCGGCACAGGCGCGCCTGCTGACCACCGACGATTTGATCTTCGTCAAATCACCTTCCAGCAGATCCTCATATCGCTGAAACAGATAGTCGCAGACAACCATCCCCAGCACGGCATCTCCGAGGAACTCCAGCCGCTCATTACTCTGCAGTCGCGAGTCGGCCACCGAGGCGTGCGTCAGCGCGCGTGCAAGCAACTGCCGATCGGAGAATCGATGTCCCAACAGCCGCTCAGCCGTGCGAATATCCTCAGGGTCCATGGCATCCGGTCGCCGATGAGGGATCGGTGCAGGCCGCCAACGACACCCCGGCTCCTGCGGGAGCGTCGAGGGGACCTGCCGCATCGTGCTGGTGCTGGGCGGGCTTTGCAGTCGCTGAAACTATGGCGGCTGCAAAACGCGCTCAGTGGAGCCTCCGCAGCTCCAGGTCACAACAAACTATATAGCACCTGGATCGGCTTCTGCCAACCACGACCTTAGCCATCCCACAAGTTCAGCCGCCAACCCGGGGATACGCGATCCTGAACTTGATTCAAGACTGCCCACAGGCCGTGGCTGCTGATTCGCTTGAGAGGCTGGCTTGGGACCGCCGGTGATGCTACGCTGTCTCCATCGCACGTCGGGCGGCTGTTCCAGAGCGGCGGCATCGAGCGTAGGTAGATCGGAACGACTCCCCTATGCACTATCCGCGTCATATAAGCAACATCAAGCGGAAGCGGAAGTTGAGCTTCCGAGCCCGTATGAAGACGAGCCTTGGGCGGAAGATGATCAATCGCAAGCGCCGCATGGGCCGGCGGCTGACCCCGGTGTGACTCCGACGGCACAGCCCCAAACGCCAATCCGACGGTAGCGCCGGTGCTCAAAGCGTTGGGCTGTTCGAGCCGCCTCCAGCCACCGCGTACGTTAGCGTTCATTCCCGAAAGGCCAGCTCAATCAGCCCCTTGGCCGCTTCCTCGGGCGCGGTGTCGGTCACATCGTATTCCAGGTCCGCCAGCTCGCGGTAAGTCGGTTCCCGTTGAGCCAGCACCGCGGCGGTCTCTTGCACCGGATCGCCTTGGGTCAGCGACGGGCGATCACCGGGGTCGTGCGCCAGACGACGAACCAACTCGTCCGTCGCGCACCGGAGATAGATGACTTTGACCCGCCCAGCGCGCCGCTGGGCACCAATGCACTGTCGAACGGCTGGAATGATCGGCGTCCCGCCGCCGAGCGCGACTACCTGGTCATCGGCATCGAGGGTCTTGGTGAGCATCCGCAATTCAGCATCGCGCCAAGCGTCCTCCCCATGGACCGTCCATACGGCGTGGACCGACGACTCAGCGAATGTCGCCAGCACGCGCTCATCGAGCTCGATGAACGGCCGTCGCAGCAGCTGGGCAAGCCGTCGGCCGATCGTGGACTTCCCGCAGCCCCGCAGACCCATCAGAAGCGTGTTCATGCTCATGGTTGTACGGCCGATTGGCAGACATATGCAAAACCGTGCCGCAGCCCCCGAAGCGCCGCCACACCCGCGACGTGCGCGGGGAGCATGTCCCTATCTTACGAAGAACTGCAATATGAATCGCTACGCGGCCTGCCGGGCCGTGCCGCTCGCCAGATAGCTGACCAGCCGGTCGCGATCGGAGCGGTTTGGGAATTCGACAAAGCGCAGGGCCATGCGGCGCGGGCCCGGATCATCTTCAGCATCGTTCACCCAGACCACGCTGGCCCAGGCTTCAACGCCGTGTTCCAACGGCGCACCGGGCAGATTGAGACGCACGGCAATGGATTCTCCGAGCTCGAGCGGCTCATCCAGTTCAATACGAACTCCGCCCTCGCTAACGTCATAGACGTGCCCATGCAGCCCATGCGTGCCGGTCTCAGGGAGGCGCCGGGCTATCACCGTGGCGTACATCGGCAGCACTCGAAGCCGCCTGTGCGCGCGACGGTTGGGTTGATCGCTCACGTCCATATCACCTGCTCCGCCGACCGCTTCGTCCCGTCGCATGATGGAGATGACTATCGGCCATTGGGCGGTCGTTCTTGAAACACGCCTGGGGACGGGGCGCCGGGTCGTGGCGGTCGCCCAGAACCTGGGACGGGCATGGCGGTTAGTCAGTAGCCCCGTTGAGGACCGCCCATCCGCCCAGCCACAGCTCCAAGAAGGTGAAACCGCGGATAAACATAGCTGGATGCAGATGCTACGAGCGGCAAACAACGTCGTGCGGGGCTTGTCCTGCACCTCATAGCCGCGCGAGTAACGACCGGATTCGCCAAACGTCTCGTCTGGTCGATCCGTGTTGATAAGTGTTTCCGCCTGCTGCGGATGGCTCCGTGGACTTTGTAGCCTTGTAATATTAGCCGCGGGGTGGTGATGGTCTGGCCAGGAGTTGAATGTTGAGCCCGTCCACCTGAACGCCCAGCTTCAGCTCAATCTCGGCGATAACGGAGCGGGGCAAATGTTCGATCAACTTGGAGCCGAGCTCGCTGGGAACATCCTGGATTTCGTTGCTCTCCCGAAAGCAGACATGCAGATGTTCGCTGGTGTCGGCGTCATATCGGCAACTGCCGTTGCTGGTCGGCAGCTTGCGGGCCAGCCCGGCCTTGCACAAGGCCTCGAGCGTGTTGTATACGGTGGCGAGGCTGAGCCGAGTCGTGCTTGGCTTGACCGTGAGGAACAGCTCCTCTGCGGTCGGATGACTCCTGCTCTCGGCCAGGTTCTCATACAGCGCCCGCCGCTGGGCCGTGCATCGAAGATTGTGGCGGGCAAACAGCTCGCGAGTTGTCGCCATCATCAGCCTTCCTGGACGGATCGGCTCCTGGGCCTCAGAATCAACGCTGGATTATTGTCCCGATCTCAGGACCAGACCACTTTTGGGTAGTGATTGAATCCGAATCTCATAATTCCCCTTCCGCCGGGCAGGAGCGCCTATGGCCGCCAAGATTCTTCGAGGACCCCAAGACGCACCGATCGACCCGCTCCGCGACAAGACCGTCGCGGTTGTCGGGTTCGGCAACCAGGGGCACGCCCACGCTCTGAACCTGCGCGAGTCAGGGATTGAGGTTGTGGTGGCCAACAGGCGCGATACGCCCAATGGTCGCCGAGCCCTGGAGTGCGGGTTCGAGCCGATGAATATTCCAGACGCGGTCAGCGATGCCGATCTGGTCATCATCGCCCTTGCCGACGAAGCCCAGCCCCAGCTGTACCTTCACAGTATCGCGCCCAATCTGAAGGCGGACGCGATCGTGGGCTTTCTGCACGGATTCAACATCCGCTACGGCTTGATCGAGCCTGCTGCGGATGTGGGGGTGATCCTGATTGCCCCGAAAGGACCGGGCCGCACACTGCGGCGGCTGTATCGCCAAGACCGTGGCCTGCCTTGTCTGTTCGCAATGCATCAGGATTCGCCGAAGTCGGACGCAGAGGCGATCGGCCTGGCCTGGGCCAACGCGATCGGCTGTGCGCGAGCGGGCATCATTTACACCAGCTTCGCCGACGAAACTGAAACCGATCTGTTTGGCGAGCAGGCGGTGCTGTGCGGCGGCATGAGTGAGCTGATCCTGGCTGCGTTCACGGTGCTGACTGAAGCTGGGTATCCTGCGGAACTGGCCTACCTGGAATGCTGCCATGAGGTCAAGCAGATCGCCGATCTGGTTTACCAGCGCGGGTTGGCCGGCATGTACCAGGCCGTCAGCAACACGGCCGAGTTCGGCGGCCATCGTGTTGGACCATTACTGATCGACGACTCCGTTCGACAGCGGATGCAGCACATCCTGCGCGAAGTGCGCGACGGCACGTTCGCCAAAGCGCTGCGGCAGGACTATGACCGGGATTTTACGTGGTTCAAACAGCAGCGCGAATCGGCCCGTAGCCACCCCATCGAGCCCGCCGGTGAAACCGTACGATCGTTGATGCCGTGGCTGTCAGAACCACAGGACTCAGACTCATTGAGCGACCCCTCTCCGAGTGGCGCGTGATTCGCAGGGAAGCAGCGCTTTGACCATCTACGAAGCGATCGTCCTGGGCGTGGTGGAGGGCATCACCGAGTACCTGCCGATCAGCTCGACCGGGCATCTGATCATCACCTCCGCTTTGCTCAATCTCAATGAGACCGCTGAGGTCAAGCAGGCCGTTGACGCCTTCACGATCGTGATCCAGGGCGGAGCGATTGGGGCCGTGCTGGGTCTCTATTGGAAGCGCGTTCGACAGATGATTCGCGGTCTGCTCGGCAAGGACCACAATGGCCGAAGACTCCTGGTCAATCTGTTGGTTGCATTTGCACCTGCTGCGATACTTGGACCGTTCCTCGCTGGGACCATCAAATCGCACCTGTTCTATCCCATCCCCGTCATGGCCGCTCTGGCCACCGGGGGCTTGCTGATGGTGTTCTTGACGAAGTGGCAGAGGAAGTTCTTCCACGGCAATGAGAGCCTAGAGCCGACCGATTCCCACAGCTACGTGGATATCGAGCACCTGACCTGGCTGAGATCACTGATCATTGGTCTGCTGCAGTGCGTCGCGATGTGGCCGGGCACGAGCCGATCGATGATGACGATCGTGGGCGGCATGGGCGTCGGGCTTCGACCCAAGCACGCCGCTGAGTTCAGCTTTCTGCTGGGGTTGCCAACGCTCGGAGGCGCCTGCGTCTACAGCGCCGCAGGGAACTTTCTGGGCGATGGGCCGAATATGTTCGAGCTGCTGGGCGTCTGGCCGCTGGTGATCGGCTTTGTCGTCGCGACGATCTCCGCCGCCTTGGCCGTGAAGTGGCTCGTCGGTTATCTGGGTAGCCATGGCCTCGCGCTATTCGGCTGGTACCGCCTGGCCCTGTGTGTGCTGCTGGGCGTGTTGTATCTGCAAGGCACGCTGACAATCTCCCCCAGCTAGGATCATGCGCACTACCCCTACTCTGAATGCGTATCAGCCAGGGTCTGGGCCATGAGGTCGCTGTAGCCGGCGCTGATCGGCTCGCCCAGGGTCGGCCCAAACACCTCGCGAAGATGGTTGATCGCCATGTGGCACTCTTGCACATCTAACTTGGGGGAGACGACCGCTTCGAACTCGATGAACGTTCCTATCTTGTCAACCTCATCGAGGTGAATTCGAACGTTGGCCAGCGTCCACAGTTCCCGAACCTTGGTCACCTCCAGCCACGCACGTAGATTATGGGTCCCCCAGCGGCGCTTCGCTTGTTCGTCACTGAGGATGGTGTAGTGGCACATCCTCGGGCGAACGAGGTCGGAGCGATGGTAGTAGATCCATTCCGTCGGTTCGCCTCGCGATTCGCGCTTCTTGAGCCGGCCGTCGAGCAGCTTGTAATACGTGTCCTTCTGGCGAAGCGTGCCGACATGGTGGGCCCCAAGTAGCGCGCATTGTCTGCGGGCAGCGACCGGATCGCGCAACTCTGCCTTGAACTCAATGTTGTGCATGCTCAATGTCGACCAACCCCCGAGAAGGCGCTGTCCGTCCGGCGTTCAAAGATACAAGCCCGCCACACCTTCGCAGCCGCGGCCCCCGCATATCCATGCCTGGCTGTGGCCTTGTAACACCGCATCTCAGCTTTCGGCCAAAGTCCTAGTCAACTTCGCTTCGTCCCACGTCTCGATGCCCAGTTCTTTGGCCCGCAGGAGCTTTGACCCGGGATTCTCACCGGCGATCACCAGGTCAGTATTCTTGGAAATTGAGCCCGTGACCTTCGCGCCCAATTCTTGAAGTTTTTCGGTGAGCTGCTGGCGTGATAAATGCTCCAGGACTCCGGTCAGCACGATTGTCTTGCCAGCAAACGGCGATTCTCGCGATCCCGTCGGCTTGCCTGCCCGCGGGAACGGACTCCGCAGATTGACACCGGCGTCGCGAAGGCGCATGAACATATCGCGGCCCTGAGTAGAGTGCAGATATGCATGAAGCGTGGAGGCCGTCACCTCGCCGAAATCTGGCAGGGCAATGAGGTCCTGCTCGCGCGCGGCCAGCAAAGCCTTGGCATCGGGAAAGAACCCAGCGAGCGTCCTGGCTGCGGCGGAGCCGATGTGGCGGATGCCCAGCCCGCCCAGCACACGGACCAGGCCCCGCGACTTGCTCGTCCTGATTGCCGCCAGCAGATTATCGACGGACTTCTCTCCCATCCGCTCAAGTTTGAGCAATTGATCACGTTTCAGCCCAAACAAGTCTGCAAAGTGACGCACCAGCCCGGTGTCAACAAGCTGATCGACGACCTTCTCACCCATGCCGGCGATGTCCATCTGGCCGCGGCCGACGAACCACTTGAGCTTCTCACGAAACTGCGCGGGACATTCGGGGTTGACGCAACGAAGGGTCGGTAGTTTGTCGATCACCTCAACTGGCGCGCCACAGCGGATGCAGGTTTCCCTTGCATTTTTCCGCTGGATGGCCTTATACGCGTCGGGGCATGCCCGATTCACGCACCAAAAGGCGACTTTCCCTGGAGGGGGAGTGTCAAATTCAACTGGCCCGCTACATTCAGGACACTTGGCTGGAATGGATACTCGTCTGGCATGGCGCATTCGTCGTGACCTGACGACAGTTATGACCTGCGGGATAATCTCTCCTCCCTTTTCGATGATGACGGTGTCGCTCTCTCGCAGATCGAGCTTTTGTTGCATCTGAACGACGTTATGCAAGCTTGCGCTGCTAACGGTCGTTCCCGCCAGCCAGACAGGCTCTAATCGAGCAACCGGGGTCAGCGTACCGCCCTTACCAACCTGCCAATCCACTGCTTTCAGGATCGTCTCGCCCTGCTCGGCGGGATATTTGAATGCGATGCACCAGCGTGGGGCTTTGCTTGTCGCGCCAAGCTGCTCCTGGAGATCGAATCGATCAAGGCGGACGACCATGCCATCCACGCCATAGCCCAGGCCCCCCCGGGTGTCGCGGAATGACTCGATCGTTGCAACCACCTCGTCGAAGGTTTCGCAGCGCTTCGCAAGCGGGCTGACCGGCACTCCGAACTCCCTGAGCCGGCTTAGAAACGTAGAAAAGGTCTTCACATCGTCCATCCCAACGACTTCGCCCCGTCCGTGGGCAACAAAGCTGAGGCGCCGCTCGGCTACAACTTTCGGGTCGAGATTCTTGAGTGTGCCGGCGGTTGCGTTGCGGGCATTGGCAAACTCTGCCTCGCCCGCCTTGCGGCGGTGGGCGTTGATCAGCTCGAATTCCTCATTCGGCATGAAGATCTCGCCGCGGACCTCCAGCACCGTCGGCGGCGAGCGACGATCCGCGTGCAGGCCCAGCGGAATGGCGCGGATGGCCCGCGCTTGTGCCGTGACCTCGTCGCCTCGCTCACCATCACCCCGCGTTACCGCAACGGCGAGCGCACCACGCTCGTAGCGCAGGCTGACCGCGACACCGTCGATCTTGGGATCACACACGAACCGAAGCGGACCGTCCCCATTCGATACACCCTCATCGGTCTCGCCCTTCAGCCCTTTGAGCACCCGCTCGTGCCATGCGTGTAGGTCTTCGATCGAATAGGTGTTGTCGATCGACATCATCGGTGCGCGATGCCGAACGGTCTTGAACCCCTTGATCGGCTCGCCGCCGACGCGATGGGAGGGACTGTTGCGGTCGTACAGTTCCGGGTAAGCCTCCTCCAACTCGACCAGTTCGCGCAGCAGCGCGTCGTACGCCGAATCGGTCATCATCGGATCGTTCTGGACGAAGTAGGCGCGGTTTGCCCGATCGAGCAAATCTCGAAGTTCGAGGATTCGTTTCTTGCCGGCAGCCTTGGACATCGCTGTTGGGCCGCAATGCTACTGCTGTGGAATGACGTTGAGCGTGCAATACGCTTCGTCGTGAAGTAAAACCATTGAGTATCTGGTCATATCGCCGGCCGTGTTGCGCCCCAAGCCGTTAGGAGATCGCGGACCTTCGCACACGGGCAGGGGGAGATGCTCGCCCTGGGAAAGATACGCCCACATCGCTGCAATCTGTCGATCCGCATCGCCGCCGAGATGTTGGGTCAATCCTGAGCGGCCCGCGGAAAAGAATGAAGGCATGCGAGTGCCGGGGCGAAGCAGTTTGGGGTCGTGCATCCATGTAGCAAAGTAGCTGTAACGTAGTCGTTCAACCATTTGTGCCAGGTCGGATCCAGGAAGATCGGTTGACGCTCGTCCGGCGATGGAATGACATTGAATGCAGTTGAACCCGCCGGCGCCGACAAGTTGGCGACCGATCTCGGCGTCGGGCTCGGAAAAGTCGGGACCGTGGTCCGGCTCGGCTCGCACGCCGGCAACGGCTGCAAACAGCTCCGGGAGCCGCCCGACATTCGCCTCGCCGAACTGGGGCATCCGTGCGGCCATGTACGGCCGGGCGATTCCATGTTCGGACAAAACGTTAGCCAGCCATTGCGGGTTGAGTCTGGCGCCTTCATCGCCGAGGTCCGGCGGTAGACGACCCTCATCGCCCAGGTCAAAGTCCCCAAGCGTCGTGAAATACGGGGCGACCGCGCGCTCAGGGCCGCCCGCACCATGGAACTGATGACAGGCGAGACAGTTGAGCCGATCCATCGTCGCGGCCAGCCGATCGTGCGGCACATCCCAGCCACGCCTCATCGGCACAGTGCGCAGGAAGGCAACGATGGCGGTCCGCTGCCCGGCGGTGATCCCGAAGTCGGCGCTGCCCGGCGGAGGCGCCTCGGCAAGGCATCCTCCCGGCGCATCCATCAGTCCACTCACTGACGCGCTCACACGCTCAAACGATGGCGCACGGAGCGATGAGATGATCGTCGGCCGGTCGGGCCCCAGCCTGTGGCAGTTGGCGCAGCCTTTGTCAGCGAAGATCGCTGCACCGCGCTCAATGCGTGGCCCATCGAGCACGAAGGGCTGGTGCTTGACAGTTGGCGTGTTCCTGCCGTCACGATGGATGAGATACGAAGCGATCGCCTCGGCTTCAATCTCGGTGAGGTTCTGCGAGGGCATGCGGCCACTGGGCCGAATGGCAAGCGGATCTCCCAGGAATGCAGCGAGCCGACCCGGCGTGGTCTTGAATGCCAGGGGTCCCAGGGGAGTGTAGGATCGCCCCGGCTCAGGGCCGGGCGGTCGCAAGCCCGGTAGATTCTCAATCGGCTCATGCGGACCGTGGCAGGCGAAGCACCCGACGCTGTGATAGAGCACCATACCGGTGTCAACGAGATCGCGATTCGGCTCGCTTTGCGTCTCGTCGATCGGTCCGCCCATGGAGACGAGAAAGTGAGTGAGATCATCAAGCCGGCTGGGTTCAAGCTCCGCGGGGTGAAAGAGGGCCGGCATGAACGCGCCGCCCTTCAGCGACTGCGGCTGGGCGATCCACTTGCGAATCCAGTCCGGCCGAGCGCGAGCACCGATCTGGCCGAGAATCGGCGCTGCGTTGATGTCGAGTTCGGCCTGCAAAGTGGGGTCCTTGCTGATGTGACAGGCCACACAGTTCAACTGCTGCACCAGTGCGAAGCCCGCCACTGCGTCATCCGCCAGCAGACCACCGCCGTCGCTGGGTAGCGCAACGGCAACGGTCGAATCCTGAGGCTGCCACAGCGCCCGCAGCCGGGTGGGTCCACCACCGTCCCTGCGGAAGCGATAGGTGAACGTGACCAACCGGCTCGGCAGAAAGACCGTGTCGGTCATCAGCACTCTTGGCTTGTCGCCGGCATAGTCCGAGGCCAGCACTTTTCCTTTGCGTTGGATCATCAGCGATCCGCCCTGGATTTCGGCCCCAAGCGCCGCTCGCCGAACCGCCCCGGGATGGAACGTCACGATGAATTCACCGTCGAAAGGGCCCGGCGGAAGCCGACCGTCGAGTGTCTGGCCGTCGCGCAATGCGAACGCCATCGCCGGCAGCCGGCGTTGAACCGTCACGCCGGCGGCAGTGAGAATCGCCCGCACCCCGGGGACGGCAGGTGCAGCATCCTGCAACTGATCTCTCGTGCCGGACGCCTTCTGCCCGGGACCAACGGGGGCTGAGCGAATGATGATCGCGACCACGATCACGGTCACCGCAAGCGCCGCGGCGACGCCGATCCACGGCAGCACAGAGGGGCGGTTGACCTGTTCGCTCATGACGGACACCCTCACAGCGCCCACGATACCACCGCCGGGGCCCATGTCGCCGGGGCGTCGGTTCACGCCGCTGCGAGCACGCCCTTCAGCCACATCAGGGCCAGGATCATCGCCGCCAGCACCAGCCCCACGACGATGGCCAGCCGAAGCCGGCGCATTGTCTTGCGGCGCCGCCGCTGGGCCCGCCAAAACGCCGGCACCTCCAGCGACATGGAATACTTGAGCAGCGCTGCCGCGGCCGTCGTGGGGGAATCGCCCGCAGGAGCGGCCATGGCTGGCTCGGCCTGCTGAAGATGACGAGTCGTGGCCGTTATCGAGCAATCCATCGCCCTGGCCGTCTCGCGCTGCGGCACGCGGTAGACGTGGGTGAACACCCACGCTTCGCGCTGTTGGATGGGCAGCGAAGCCAAAGCGCTCGCCACGGCCGGCGGCACCGCGCCATCAACGATGGTGGCGCAGCCTATCTCCCGACTTCGCAGGACGGTGAGCCGGTCCAGATGGGCGCTATCAAGCCTGCGAAGGTCCGGCTGGGCGTCCACAACCGCCTCAATCACCCGGGTAGCGGTGACCGGATCGCCGATGAGCAGCGTCGCCAGCCGATAGACGCGTCGCTCGCACGCTTCGCGGTTCAGCATGTGGTGAGTGTATCTCCTGGAACCGCGCTGGCAGCCCGCCCAGGGCTGGTCGCAGGAAAGCCTCTGTGAGGTGGTGGCTCAAGTGCTCGCTATGATGGGCTGCATTGGAGCAACCCATCGCGCAGAACCGATACCATGGCTGTGCTGGGACGTGCCGGATGGAGAGGTCGTGTATGAGCCGACTTGCGCGTGGAGCGTTGGGCGCACTGGTCATCGTTCATTGGCTTGCCGCTACGGCCGTCGCCGATCTGCGAGCCGAGGTCGAGGTCGCCATCAAGCGGGCCCCACTTGCCGGGGCCACCGTTGCGGTCAGCATTCGCGACGCCGAGACCGGCGCCGTCCTCCTGTCATACAAGGCCGACGAGCTGCTGATCCCGGCCAGCAACATGAAATTGCTGACGACCGGCGCCGCTCTGCACGTCCTGGGGGCGGATTTCGAGTTCAAGACCCGGCTGCTACGCGATGGTGATCGCCTCATCATCGTCGGCGACGGCGACCCGGGCTTCGGCGACCCCGATCTCCTGAAACTGATGCAACTCAGGGGCCAGCAAGGCATCGACATCGAGACGTTCATCGATCTATGGGTGCAGGCCGTCGTCGATTCCGGCATGTCGGACGTGAGCGAGGTCGTTGTGGACGACCGAATCTTCGATCGGCAATTCGTTCATCCTGCCTGGCCGATCGAGCAACTGAATCGCCGTTATTGCGCGGAGGTTTCCGGATTCAATTTCCACCTCAACATCCTGCATTTCTATCCCAGCCCCGGCCCCGGCGAACGGCCCCAGCTGAAGCTCTTCCAACCGTACGTTGAGTGGCTGCATCCGACGAACCGTGCCACGACACGCAAGACCACCCATGATCGCAATGATGTTTGGATCGCTCGTAAGCACAACACCAACGTGTTGACGTTCTACGGCAACGTCAAGCATTCCTATCGTGCGCCGGTGCCCGTGACGACGCACGACATGCCGGCGTTCTTTGCCCGCCTGTTCGCCGATCGACTGGCTAAGGCGGGAGTTGAGGTTGTGCGTTTTCGTGTCGCCGAGTCACGTGAGCCCGCCCCAAGCGGCGAGATTGTGGGCCCGGTCATCGGCACTCCGATCAGCACTGTGGTCACCCGCTGCAACCGCCAAAGCCAGAACCTCTACGCAGAGTCGTTGATCAAGCGGCTGGCTTTTGCTCTGACCAATGAGCCGGGATCGTGGATCAACGGCTCGGCGATTGTCCGCAACGTGGTTCACGAGCGGCTGAACAATCCGAAGCTCGCGGCGAAGATCATCGTGTCCGACGGTTCGGGCCTGAGCCGAGAGAACCGCATCGCTGCGGAAACGCTCACGGCGTGGTTGAACACGTTCCACCACGATGAGCGGATTGGGCCGATGTTCATCGACAGTCTCGCACACGCCGGGCAAAGCGGCACCCTGGCCAATCGGTTCAGCAATGCCGATCTGTACGGCGCGACGGTGCACGCGAAGTCCGGCTATATCAAGTATGTCAGCTGCCTAAGCGGCTACATCACGATACCGGATGGTCGGCGCCGCTCCTTCAGCATTCTCGCCAACGAGCTTCGTCAGCCGGGAACCGTAAGCAAGGCGAAGAAGATGCAGGAACGCATTGTCTCACTGATCGCCTGGGATATGTCCACCGTTACTTCACAACTCGGCAGCGACTGAGGCGGTTGCAATCGGCTGCGTTAGCCGGCCGATATTCCCAACATCGTCGCCGCCAGCTCGATTGGATGAAGCGCTCTTCGGCCGGTGCCGTCGAGGATCTGATGCCGACAGCTGGTCCCGGGGGCAACGATCGCTGCCTGAGGCTCGGACCGGATCGCCCCGAACAGCGCCAGCTCGCCGATGCGCATTGAGAGATCGAAATGATCCGGGGCATAGCCGAATGCGCCGGCCATCCCGCAGCATCCGGAGTCAAGGACGCTCAGCCGGCTGCCGAGCAATCGCCGCAACAGATTCGCGGAACTTTCGATCCCCCACAGCGCTTTCTGGTGGCAATGCCCGTGCAGAAGAACCCGTCGATCAGGCATCAGCGGCCCGGCGGCCAGCGGCGACCGGCGCCGATCCCAATGAGTGTCCACAAACTGTTCGACCAGGAACGTCTTCGCCGCAAGCTCGCTAAGAGAGTCGGGATCAACCCCGATATCGAGGTCCAGCCAGTCGTCCTTTATCGCTGAGACGCAACTGGGCTCGCACCCGACCACCGCCACCGCGTCGCAGCGCTTGACCTCGCGAATCAGCTCTTCGGCGGTATCGTGACATGCCTGTGATGCTTCGCCGAGCATTCCATTGCTGATCAGCGCCCGACCGCAACAGCCGATCTTCGGTAACGCCACGCGATAGCCCAGCGCTTCGAGCGTCAGGATCGCGGCCCGACCGATCTTCGGCTCACTGTAAACGGCAAAACAATCCGGCATGAGCACGACCGTCGGGGCTTCCGTGTCTGCCTTGGGCGTCTCGCGAGCCTCAAACCACCGATACAACGATCGGCCAAACGACGGCAGGCTTCGACGACGGTCGATTCCAAGCAATCGCTTCAGGGCAAGTGCCGAAGGGCGGAAACGATTTAACGTGTTGGCAAGCGGGTAGACCGCGGACCCCAGTCGATTGATCCGACGCACCCGGCCGAACATCCCGACTCGCCACGGGATTCGCCCGGTCGCCGCGTAGCCCTGCGCGGTGTACTCGGCTTTGAGCTTGGCGACGTCCACGTTGCTGGGACACTCAGCCTTGCACGCTTTGCACGATAGACACAGATCCAGCGTCTTGATCGTCTCCGGGTCGTTGAAGGCGGGCGATCGGCCATCCTGGGAGAACTGGCCGGTAATGGCCAGCCGCAGAGCGTTGGCCCGGCCGCGCGTGGAATGGCGCTCATCAAGCAGGGCGCGATACGAGGGACACATCGTGCCGCCTTCGGTCTTGCGGCATACGCCGGCTCCATTGCACATCTCGACGGCCTCGCCGAACCCGTCCTCCGCCTGGTATCGGAAAAAGGTCTTGATCGCGGGAACCTCAACCGGTGTTTGCAGTGGCTGGATCCGCAGCGCCTGCGTCATCGGCGCCGGCTCGACGATGTTGCCCGGGTTCATTCGATTCTCAGGATCAAAGATCGCCTTGATCGCCCGAAAGCCGTCGCAGATGGCGTCGCCGTAGAAACGCCGCAGAAGATGAGAACGAGCCCGGCCGTCACCGTGCTCGCCGGAAAGCGCCCCCCCGAACGCCTTGACCAGGTCGGTCACTTCCGCCGCGATTGCTTCCATCGCCATCCGATCGGCCTGATCACGCAGACAGATCATGGGGCGAATGTGCAGACACCCGACTGAGGCATGGGCGTAGAAGGCGGCGGTCGTTCCGTGCGCGGAGACGATCTGTCGGAACGCCTTAACGAACTCCGGGAGCCGGGCGGGATCGACCGCAGTGTCTTCGATGAAGGTCAGAGGTTTTCGCGCTCCGGAGACCGTGTGCAACAGCGGCTCGCCCGCCTTGCGAAGCTTCCACGCCAGAGCCATTCGTTGGGGGTCCGTGTAGCGCTTCATCGCCGCGGGCGCCAACATCGATTCGAGCTCAGCCAGCCGCTGCTGCACCTGCCCTTGGTCATCGGCGAAGTATTCCACATACAGCACCACTCCGGGTTCAGGGCCGGGTGACGAGGGCAGGAGCTTGACATACCGGCGGTATTCGACGTTGCGAGCCGCGAGGTCAATGATGATGTCGTCGATGAGCTCCACCGCCGCGGGGTTAGTCCGGAGGATTGCTTCCAGCGCATCGAGCGCTTCACCGACGCTTGCAAACGCGACGATCGCCAATCCCTTGGCGTTGGGAACCTCCACCAGCCGCAGCCTCGCCCCCAGAACCACCCCCAGCGTCCCCTCGGCGCCGCACAACAGATGCGCTAGATTCAACTGATCGAACCGCCCGGACGTGCAGCAATCAATCTGATCGAGGATCAGGTCGAGGTTGTACCCGTTGACACGCCGAATGGTCTTGGGATATCGCTGGCGGATCTCATCGGCCAGAGGCACGACGACCTCGGCCACGCGCCGGCTCAACTCGGCGACATCTGCGTCACGAACTGCCGCGCCCCGCTCGAGCGTCACGTGCGTCCCATCGGCCAAGAGAACATCAACAGCGTCCAGGTGTTCGACGGTTCGGCCGTAGAGGATGGAATGCGCGCCCGCGGAGTTGTTGCCGATCATGCCGCCGAGGGTTGCATGCGTTGAGGTGGCAACATCCGGCCCAAACATGAGCCCATGTGCCGCGGCGTGGCGGTTCAGTTCATCAAGAACCACCCCGGGCTCGACGCTGACGGTCTTGCCGGGGGCGTCAATTGCGTGCACATGACGGCAGTAGCGAGAAAAGTCGAGCACCACTGCGTTGCCGACCGCCTGCCCGGCCAGCGATGTTCCCCCACCGCGTGGCAGGATTGGAAGCCTATGCTGCGCGCAATACGCGATGATCTGCTGGACGTCCTTGATGTGGCGTGGGACCACCACGCCGATCGGCTCGACCTGGTAGATGCTCGCATCGGTGGAGTAGAGAAGGCGGTCGTGGCGACTGAATCGCACCTCGCCGTCAACAAGTGCGGCCAAGTCCTCGGCGATCTGCCCCGCCCTCAAGGGACCACCCACCGATGCGCGTCCGGGTGAAATGACATCCAGCGGGACGTCAGGCATCTCAGGCTCGTACCTACCGGCCGACTGGACCCGGCGGCGGCGGATTACTCGGCCTCAAGTGCTGCCAGCGCCTCAGTGATGTCGCGCTTGAGCGTGTCAACGTAATCGCCCGATATCCCATCGTGGCGGGCGTGCACGATACCGTCAGCGCGGATCACGAACGTCGCCGGGATCGCTCTCACGCGATAGGACGCTACGGTCTCATCCGTGTAGTCCATAACCACGGGCAGCGTATACCCCTGCTGTTTCCAGAACTTTCTGACCGCATCCAGTCGAGCGTCCGGATTCTTGCTCTGACCCTCCAGGATATTGATGGTAAGGATTGTAACGGGCAAGTCTTCGTCGTCCGCCCACCGGGCCACCTGGTGAAGCAGCGGCAGTGCGACTCGACACGGCGCGCACCATGTAGCCCAGAAGTCCAGCACGACCACCTGCCCGCGCAGCTGGTCAAGATCGACCGCGGCGCCCTCGGCCGTCGCCAGCACAAAGCCGGGCGCCGGTTGGCCGACGAGTCCTGCAGCTTGGGGCGCAGGTGGCCGCGCGACGAGGGCCGAGAGGGTGTCCGCCCGCTGCCTATCACCGGGGTCGAATCTAAAAACCGCCTCATCCAGCGGCGCGTTGTGGATGTCGTACTCGAAGCTGTGGAGGTAGCGGAGCGTCGCGCCCGGCTGCACCAGGTTGCCCCCCGTGATACGCAACTCGATGGACTGAATCAGCTTCGTTTCAGGATCGACCAGCACAGACATGTCCTCGAAGTCGCTGGTCATCTTGATTTGCCGAAGCGTCTTCCCATCCTTGGTCACAGTGCCCAGAGCCGTCGGCTGCACCCACGGCGCCTTGGGATGAAACTGCATACACACCGACTCGATCTCATCCTCGCCGAAGGCGATGGCCAGGTGGGGAAACGGGATGTCCACGAACGCGGTCATCAGCGCGTAATAGGGAGACTCGTCGTCGGACATGGAGAAGTAGGAGTCCTGCGTACTGTCGTGGACGGCCGCCAGCTTCCCGTCGTTCAGATAGCAGGTGAACCCGCGGAACTTGACGACACCAACTCGCCCCTTTCCCAGGATGAATTCCGCCTCGACCTGGGGGCCCTTGGAGGTAGCCCCTCCCTGGCTCAACTGCACGTTGACCTTGGTTCGGACAGTCAGGGCGGGTCGCTTGCGGTACGCGTCGATCGTTTCCGTGAACGCTTTGAGGGCCCCAAGGTCTGGATCATGAACCTGAGCAATTGCATGCGGTGAGACCAACGCGAGACCAACAAAGCCGACAAGAACCAGTCCAGTACGCGGAATCATGCGCGGAGTCTCCTGGTGCTACTCCCCTGGACGCTCATCATAGGTCGATGCACCGATGCAAGATTCGCAGCAAGTCATGAATCGCCATGGAGCGATTCGAGAGTCTCCCGCTTGAGCGTCTGGACCATATTCGGGTCAAAGCCGATATGAATATTGATGATCTTGCCCTGGGGCCCGATGACGACCATGTGCGGGATGGGCTCGACCTCGAAGGCCGCGGCGACCGAGTTGTCATAATCCATCAGCGTGGGCATGGTGAAGCCCCGTTTCTTCCAGAATTGACTCACTAACTGCTTCTTCTGCTCGTTCGTCTGTACGCGCTCGAAAATGTCCACGGCGTACACCTTGACGGCACGGCCGTCCTGCTCGGCCCAATCCGCGAACTGCTGGAGCTTGGGCAGACTCATCCTGCACGGCGGACACCATGTTGCCCAAAAGTCAAGGACCACGACTGACCCGCGATGCTCGCCGAGCGTGACTGACTGGCCATCAAGCGTCTTGAGCGTGAAGTCCGGCGCCGTATCGCCCTTGGCAAGTTTCAGCTCTGATATGCTCTCCACGACCTGCCGGTCAGTGTTGTCAAACGCAATGGGTTGCGGCAACTTATCGTGTCGCTTCGGATCCATGCGGTAGCTGACATTTACTGGCCCAAAGTCGATTTCGACCTTGACGATGAACTTCCTGTCCGGATCAATGAACCCCTTGATGGTTGCGCCGCGGTCGGTCGTAAACTCAAGTTCATGGGCGGGCCTCCCGCCGAGGTCCGTCATTCGGTGGCCTACGAGTGTTAGATTGAACGCAATCGCCATCCCGAACGCCCCGAGGTAGTCGTCGAGACTCTTCCCGTAGCGCAATGCACATTGCGGTGCCGGCAGCGATTGGCCGTCGGCGAGGCCCCGGTAAGTCTCGACGATGTTGTTTGTCAGCGCCGTGGCGAAGTACTTGCCCGGTAGGTGTTCACGATGAACAAAGAGCCGCTGATCAACGGCGGTTAGGATATGCCCCTGCCATCTCACTTGGGCATCGGGTCCTGCCCCCATGGCGACGCCGATGCTCTCGCTCTGACTTCTCGATCCTACCGTCGTCGTCATCTGTATGTTGTCGGTGAATGCAGGCGCTTCCTTGTAAGCCTGGGCGACCTCCTGAATCAGCTTGACGGCCTCATCCAGCGGAGTCTCGGTCGCGCGAGCCTGGGTCTGTACAGCCAGAGCAACAAGCAGCAGCGGTAGTGATCCCAAGAACGAAACTCTCCTGGCGGTTCTCATAATCGGCTCCAAAGCTGAGGGTCACCGGCGAAGGTAAATCGACACGTACACGCTGATCCATGATCAGCAGCGGGTTACTCCCCAGAACACACCGCTGTGGGGTGGTATTCC
This sequence comes from Planctomycetota bacterium, assembly GCA_022568135.1. GTDB lineage: Bacteria > Planctomycetota > Phycisphaerae > Phycisphaerales > SM1A02 > JADFFQ01. The sequence goes on from JADFFQ010000007.1 coordinate 27,310, forward strand.
GTCGATGATCGTGACGCCAGTCGGTCCCGCAGACATTCTATGGTCACACCGAGCACCGGATGCACCACCGACGGGGCGACTTGCGCCAGCGGCCCAAGCACGAACGTCCGCAAATGCATCCGCGGATGAGGGACCGTAAGTCCCGGCCGGTCGATGACACGATCTTCGTACAGCAATAGATCCAGATCGATCAGGCGAGGCCCCCACCGCTGCTCCCTTCGCCGATCTCGACCGTGAGCCGCTTCAATAGCGGCCATCGCCTCCAACAGCCCGTGCGGCTCCAGCGTAGTGCTCAGGGCGGCTGCCGCATTGAAGTATCGGGGTTGATCCACCGGCCCCTGCGGCGCCGTCTCGATGAGATCGCTGACGGCAACGACCGCTATACCGTTCATTTCATCCAAGGCGGACAAAGCCGATTCAATCGCCGCGCGGCGATCACCGATGTTCGACCCCAGCGCGATATAGGCGTTCGCGTTGGACATTGTTCTCAGGACTCTCAGCAGTCCACGGACGCAGAGACCTCCCACAACAGTGCCGTGCTCGCAGGGGAATCGAGCAATACAAATCGTAGCATCTGCAGAGCGGTCTTGGCCGCTCGGTCGCGGATCGCGGATCGATCGCCGGGAAACTCGAATCGCCGTATGGAAACGATCACGTGAGCGCCGCGCGATTGTCCCAGCCCGACGTACACGGTCCCGAGCGGCTTGGGCGTTGATCCGCCATCCGGACCGGCGATTCCGGTGATGGCCAGGCTGTAGTCGGCTCCGCTGCGAGCCAAGGCACCCTCGGCCATCACACAGACCGCTGGTTCGGAGACCGCACCATGCTCCTGGAGCACCTGCTGCGGCACGCCAAGACATGACGTCTTGAGCGCATCGGTGTACGTCACCCAACCGCCGACGTAATAGGCACTGGAGCCCGCAATATCAACGAGCATCTTCCCGAGCAGGCCTCCGGTGCAGGATTCCGCCGTGGCGAGGGTTCGGTCGGACTCGCGAAGCAGAGAACCCACCGCCGACGAGAGCGAATCATCATCACGACCGAAGGCATATGGCCGCCACTGTCGCATGATCACCGACGCGGCATTTTCGAGTTCACGCTGGGCCTTTGGGAGCGGACCCTTCGCCTGGATGCGGGCCGTGACGATAGATTCGCTCACGGTGATGCCCACCAATGGGCAGCTGTCCCGGGCTGTGATCGGCCCGAGCCGCTCGGCTGCCATCGACTCACCGAGGCCGTAGGCGTGCACACCGGCAGTCAACACGACCTGCCCGGCGTCGGGCAGGGGCAGTTGCGGCAGAACCTGATCCAGGAACATCGTTTGCATTTCATGCGGCGGGCCCGGCATGGCGAAGATCATGCATTCGCCGAGGCGACCGGCAATACCCATCGCGGTGCCCAGCGGATTGGGCACAGAGCGTGTCCCTTGTGGGCGCTGGGCCTGGGCGAGGTTCGATGGGGGCATCTCTCCCGGGCGGTTCTTGAACCACCGATTCAGATGCTGCAGGGCTACAGGATCACTTTCCAACGGGCGACCAGGTGCCAAGACATCGCCCAGCGCCGCACGGGTGAGATCATCGGGCGTCGGTCCGAGCCCGCCGGTGATCAACAGCGCCTCGCATACATCCGCCAGCTCGCGCACTGCGCGGGCGATCGAAGCCCGATCGTCCCCGACGACGCGCCGCTGAACAGTCGTGGCCGCCCGTGAGGCAAGTTGACCAGCCAGCCACTCTGAGTTGCTGTCAATGGTGCCGGCGGTGACAAGCTCATCGCCGATGGAAAGGATCGCTGCCCGCATGGCAAGAGAGTCTAGCCATCGCTCGCCCAGCGGCTCGACGTACCTAGCGCATTCCGACCGCCCGACCGATTTGCTCCGCAAACCGGCTCGCCGCGTCAGCGACGGCGCTGCTCCAGCGGGCGGTATCCGGATCAAACGCGTAGATCACACTCCGGCTGGAGGTGACGATCGCACCGGTCCCATCGCCGGCAAAGCACGGTCGGATATCCTCGACGCCGCCACCCTGGGCGCCGAAACCGGGAACCAGGAGGATCTGTTGGGGCATGAGCTCGCGCAGAGCGGCAGCCTCCTGGGGTTTGGTCGCCCCGACCACCGCGCCCAGAGCGCTATATCCGCACCGGCCGAGCAACGCCTGCCCCCCGATTGACGCAACCATTCGAGCCACCGACTCCGCGACGGTCTGGCCGGCAGCCAACCGCTGGGCCTGCACGGTGTCACCGCCAGGATTCGATGTGCGCACTAGCGCGAACGCCCCGAACCCCTTACGCAGAAACGGCGTGATCCCATCTTCGCCAAAGTAGCTGTTGATCGTGATCCAATCCGGCCGAGCGTCCTGGCCGTCTTGGCATGGGTCGAATGCTGCGGCGGCGTAATGCTCAGCGGAGAGACCGATGTCGCCGCGCTTGGCGTCGAGTATGACTTGCAATCCCCGCTGCCTGGCCTCAACTATCAGGCGGTTCAGCGCTTCGATGCCGAGGTGGCGGTGCCGCTCGAAGCAGGCGGATTGAAACTTCACGCATGGCACATGCTCAGCCACCGCGTCCAATACGCCGAGCGCGAAGGTGACGAGGGCTTCGACAGCATGGGCCGGGCTGCCGCCGGTCGGGCACAACGCTGCGGGCAAGCGATCGACGACGGGATCAATGCCCACACAAACGGGCGAGCCGGTGCGAGAAATGGCGGCCGTCAATCGATCAGCCGCATGGTCGGCGTATGGGTCCTCGTCGCGTTGAGTGGCTATGGCCAAGTATGTCGCTCCCGCCGGGCCGCGCCGGCTAGTCCAATACTGTATCTGCCCAAGAGCTGATCTTGGCGGACCACACGGTTCGGACCGATAGAATGCTTCATGGATACCAGGCCCGCCCACCTGGACCTGAAGAAGGACCGCGGGCTAACCATCCAATGGCCCGACGGGACCACCAGCTTCTACGCCATCGACTACCTGCGAAAAATGTCTCCGTCGGCTGATGCGCGAATGCTTCGCCAAGAGATGGCCAAGAACCCCTTGACCGTACTGCCGGCGAGCATGACCGATCGGCAGGAACCACTCAGTGCGGTGGACGCGGAGCTGGTCGGCAATTATGCCATCCGCATTCGATTCTCAGACGGCCATTCCACAGGCATCTATTCCTGGAACTATCTGCGCGAGATCGACCCTGCGGCTCCGCAACCCGAGCCAGGCCGACCCCACACATGAGCGAGGAATCGTCAATGCCCAGCCTGGTTCCCCGCACGGTTGGGGCCGATATTCATGCTCTGGACGTTCCACATGCAGAGCCGTTTGTTTGCGACCTGCGGATCGACCATCAGCACAGCGGCGACTCGGTTGAGCACGTCTCGAACATCGAATACGTGCGGTGGCTTGATCGCGCCGCCGAACTCCATGCCGATCAGCTCGGCTACACGCGCGCTCGGATGCGTGCGAACGGGATGATGTGGTTCGTCGTCCACCACGAGATCGACTATCTGGCCGAGGCCTGGCCGGGCGATCACCTGCTCCTGGTGACGTGGGTCCGCGACATGGGGCGTGTAAAGTCCTGGCGGGATTACCTGTTGGTTCGCCCAGCCGATGAAGTGGTGGTGTGCCGGGCCGCAACGCTGTGGGTCCTGGTGGATCTGGCCACACGTCGGCCGAGGCGAATCCCGCACGAGATGGCCAAGCGCTTCCAGCCGCTTTCCATGTATAGGGCCCCCCAGCGATGCACATCGCGCTGATCATTGACCAAGAGCGCTTGGCTCAGGAGCAGTCGATGCTCGATCGTATCTCGGTCGGCCTCATCGATTGCGGAGCCCAGCTCACCACCATCGTCCCGGACACCCAGCCGGTCGATGACGCCCAGCAGAGCGCGCAACTCGTCGCCGCCGGTCGAATCGAGGTCTCGATGAACGTCCCGCCATGGATGCGTCGGACTCGAGCCCATCGACTCGCCAAGGCGGTGGAGTCGGCGGTCCCCGACGTGCTGCACGCGGTCGGTGATCGTGCCTGGATGGTCGGCCTGGATCTCGCGAGGGTGGTCAATCGGCCGGTGACGATCGACGTGTGGTCGGCTGACCAGGTGCGAAGCGTGCCTCATCGCCGATCTGCTTCGCAAGTGGCCGGGTACGTCGCCCCCACCGAGCCCATCGCTGAGGGCCTCCGCAAGCGGATCGCTCCTGAATTGGTAAGCTTGGTGCCAATCGGGGTCACCTTGCCGCCACACCCACGAGAGGTGCTGGCGAACCCGCAGGACACGATCGCATTGGCGATCATCGGCAGCGGGCGAGACATCGCCGCCTATCGTGCCATGCTCGGTGGGCTCAGCCGCCTGACCCGAGAGTTTCCGCAGATTCAGGGATGCCTGGAATTGCGTGGCCCGCATGAGCACGAAATCTGGCAGTGTGCCCAGCGCCTGAATCTGCGGGGCCACCTCTCAGCGATCACCGATGCCGCTCTGCACCGACGCTTGCTCACGGGTTGCGACGTGCTTCTCATCCCGGAGCGATTCGGCCAGGTCCGCTCGCTCATGTTCGAAGCGATGGCCTTCGGCATGCCGATCGTCGCCAGCGACGACCCTTTTCTTGACGCGCTGGTTCCCGATGAAACTGCGATCATCGTGGGCAAGGCTGATCCGCAGGAGTGGGCCCAGCAACTGCGGCGTCTGCTCGTCCAACCGCAACTGGCCCGCAGCATCGGGGCATCAGGCCAGGCATTGGTTGCTGCCCGCCATCAATCAACGGATCAGGTGGGGAAGCTGATGGCCGCGTTTCAGCAGGTCCTCAGCGGCGGCGCCCACACCTTCGCGGGCACCGGTACCTGACGCCCGGACCCGCCGACGGCATTCCCGGACCCCAGCCCTGGGCCCTAAAATCCGCAAAAACTGTCGATCTCGCAGGGTGTGATCCGAGTATGCAAGGATACGGGAACCAAATTGACATCTTTCTCCCCTCCGCCCCGTTGACGCAGCAATGCTTCAGCGGGGTTTTGCGTGGACTGCCTGCCTAAAGGGCTCGAATCGAGCCGCCCGCCCACAGAGGAGAGCCCGGCCCCGATGTTCGGCAGCGCGACCTCAGCCCAGGGTTGCCGAGTCCAAGACCAATTTGAGGCCTGCGGAACCCAGAACCCGATTCTCCGTCCTACAGTAGAGGTAGGCATATCTGAGCCCTCCATGGGCTGCCAAATGAGCGCGGGGCCGCCCGCTTGGGAAATAGGCGTCTGCACCCGGATTCCCATTCCCAACACAGGAGACACCTGTCACCATCGCGCAGTCGTCGATCGGCCGAAACGCCCTCCCAGGCCCGGTGTCCGGCAGCCGGCCAGTCGGATGGGTCACCAATCAGGTATAGTGGAAGCCGGTCATGCGACGGGAAACGATCTGTACGAAAGGAGCCCAATCATGATGCGAACACTGATGCTTGCCATTGCCACACTGACCCTGTGCGCGGCGCCAATCGGGTGCGGTGACGAGACGTCCGAGGCTGTGGATGAGTTGGGAATCAAGGAAGGCCTGCGGCCAGTGCCGGAGACGCGGAGACCGCCTCCCGGACCGCCTCAGGGGGGGGCCAACATTGCTCAGGACGAAGGTACACCGGGTCAGAGGCGTGAGAATCCGCAAGGGCCTTGACCCGGCCGCTGGCGCTACTCAGGTCCTCGGAACCGACGCCCCTGGGCAACACACGATCATCGAGGGTTGGCTCAGGTTGGGGCATGTGATTGCCACCCGCATCGAGCGCGTGTCTGCCCGTGGCGCTCCCGTACGAGCCGCGGGCGTCGGTAAGCGGTCTACTCCCGTTCCCTGACAATCGCGGCCCATCGCAGACACTACACCTCAAATAGGACTTCTCGAGGCTGGGTGGAAAAAACCGCCGACAGGACCAGGTCCATATCGGCGGCGGGTGGATGGCTTTGTCGTAAACCCCTTTGCAGCCTCAAGCTGCGTCCGATTCGACCCTCTACCTACACTATGGCCGGTAAACGGCGGACGAGCAACCGATTTCCGCAAGATTCGCCGCCAAATGCCGCTACGCCGTCGGGAACCGGGCTACGCCCGGCCGGGCGAAGCGCTTCTCATCCTGTTCCCGGCCATCAGTGCACACGTCAAGTAGACGGGCCAGCCGCTTACGCGGGCTCGGTCATCAGCTCGGCCAGAATCTGGAGCCCTGCCTGCAGGGTCGCATCGCTTGCGGCATAGCTCAGCCGAAAGTGAGTGTCGCGCCGGCTGAAGACGTTGCCGGGGATAACGAGCACGTTTCGCCGGATCGCCCTCTCCACGAAATCCGTCGCGCAACCACCGACCCGGGCGGGAATTTTTGGGAATACGTAGAACGCGCCGCCGGAGTGTGCCAGCTCGGTCACACCGGAGAACGCCTGCTCCACCATGTCTCGTTTCCGCTGATAGGACCGTACGTGCTCGCTCATGTCCACATCAAAGGCCCCGACAAGGCCTGCTTGAGCCATCGACGGTGCGCAGACGAACGTGTACTGCTGCAATTTCGACATCTGCTCAATGAGCGATCGTGGCCCGGCCACGTAGCCCATTCTCCACCCGGTGCAGCCGTAGCTCTTGCCGAACCCTCGCACCAGGAGCATCCGATCGGTGAATCGAGCCGGGCTGGGGCATCGACCATCTTCGCGTGCATCCTCATACGTGAACTCGTCATAGATTTCGTCTGAGACAATCAAGACACCTCTCTGCTGGCACAATCCGACCAAATCTCGAAGCTCGGACGAACGTAATACCACCCCGCATGGATTGCTCGGCGAGTTCAGCAACAGCACCTTGGTCCGATCCGTGATCAGCGGTTCCACGCACTGGGCCGTCATGCGGAAGTCGGGGTAGGTGTCGCAGTAGACGATCGAAGCGCCGGTGAGCGGTCCCAGCGCCGGGTAGATCACAAAATACGGATCGGCGATGATCGCCTCGTCGCCCGGATCGAGCAGAGCCATAAACGCCAGGAGCAGCGCACCGCTTGTGCCCGACGTCACGAGCAGCTCGAGGTCGTCCGAAGGCACTCGCCAGCCGACGTCTCCGGCCAAATGCTCCGAGATCGCCCGGCGCAAATCCCCCCTGCCCTGGGTAAGCGAATATCGGTTCTGATCGGCGCGGATCGCGGCGATCGCCGCTTCCTTGATCGGGTTCGGGACCGCAAAATCCGGCTGGCCGATCGACAAATCGATGGGATTGGTGAGGCTGGCGCCAAGCTCGAAGACCCGCCGTATGCCTGACACATCAATCGCACGGGCCCGAGCGCTGATCAATGAGTCGCATTCCATCATGCAGGATGCCATCTCCGGCACGGGCTGGTGAACCGCTTGGAGCAAAGACCCCTAAGCCACCGCAAAGCCAGCCGCCGTATCGGTTCCTCTAATGCCAGCCAACCCAACGCCACGCCGCGGCGGCCTGGTGACTGGCCCTGCCGAGAACAGGATCTATTCGGTCGAGCTGGGCTCGGCCGCCGGGGTCCCCTCAGTGGTCTCTTGCTCTTTGGCAGCCTTCTTCTTCTTGGCGGTGACCACGCTTCGGTTGGCGACCTTCACCAGACCAAGCGGGGAATCCCTGTCAGGCTGAAAACGATCCTGCTCGAGGAGACGAGCAATTCGTTCGGCCCGTGTCAGGACGTTGCGGTGTTCGTTGAGAGCACCGGGTTTGGTTTTCAGACTACGGTGAAGACTCATCGGCTTAGCAATTCGAGTAAATCATATCATCCTTCGAACCTCTCGGGGTAATACGCCAGATCGTCTCTGGGGTTGACCTGCAATTTCCATTTGCGGGCCGCCTCGACGATCCGACGCTCCAGGGCGCGAACCTCATCGGAGTCGCGCTGCCCCCTGGTGTAGCCCGGCAAAGCGATAACCCGGTACAAGCTGACATTCTTGGCCTGCACCACATACGCCTCAAGTCCCTGCTCGCGACAGAACCGCGCAAGCCTTATCGCGCTGTCGCGCCTTGTGTGGATCAGCACGAAATAGTTGTGCTGGGGCCGGCGGGGATCGGAGAGGATCGGCCCCCACCGATCCGGCCACGCCCAAGGCCGATCGGCGTCGCCTGGAAAGGTCTCCAGTGCCTTGGCAGCTTCCGCGGGCCCTGCCGGGGGTGTAAAGCCTTCATAGCGTTTGGCCATCGGATCTTGGGGCGGCCCAACTTGCAAAGCCTCTTGATCCCGCACCAATTCAGCCCCGACCACCCGCTCCGCCCGTGTGTAGCCCACCATATACGTGATGATCAGCAGCACGATCCCAGCCGCGGAGCCAAGGAGCAGATAACCCACCGGCAGGCGGACCGTTCGACCAGGGCTCAGCCAGCCGAGCGACTGACCGACCGCCGGTGCAGGCGGTGATTCCTCGGTCTGCTGCTTGGGTAACGCGGCAGCCTTCGCGCTGCGGGCGTGGATCAGCTCGTACAGTGCCGGACTGGAGCGCTTCCTGGACATGCCATGATGCTCAGCACAACTGAGTCTTCGGCCAACCGCGGTCCCCCACCCTAGCCACACCCGACGACGCTCGCCAGTGCGTTGCTGGTGGTGTGGCTCAAGCTCACGTGCCAATGGACGATCCCGAGCTCAGTGGCAAGCTCGGCGCAGCGGCCGGTGAGGGCGAGCCGAGGGCGGCCGGTCGGTTCTCGATCAACCTCGACGTCCAGCCAGCGGATTCCCCCGCTCCAGCCGGTACCCAGCGCCTTGAACACCGCCTCCTTGCAGGCGATGCGGACGGCGTAACGCTCCGCCCGCCGGCCTCGGCCGGAGTCTGCGTAGGCTCGCTCCGCTTCGCAGAAGCAGCGCTGTAAGAATCGGTCGCCGTGCTCATCGAGCATCGCCTCAATCCGCTGAATCTCAACCAGATCGACACCGTGTGCAAGGACCCGCATCGCGAGTATCGTATCGCAGGCAGCCCCGAGCGACCCTGTCGCGGCGATACACTGACGATATCATGCCCGCCGCCGACCATGAACGCCGCGCCGCCGACCACGCCGAGGCCCACCCGGCGAGCTGCGCCGTGCTGACCGTTTCGGACACCCGCACGGCCCAAACCGATCAAAGCGGGCCCCTGATCGAGCGGCTGCTGACCGACCGCGGCCATCGAATCACCGCCCGGGCCCTGGTCCGTGACGAACCGCCTGCCATCGCCGGCCAGCTGGATACATGGCTGGCCGACCCCTGTCTGGACGTCATCCTCACAACCGGCGGCACCGGCATCTCCACCCGCGATACCACAATTGAAATCGTTCGCCGGTTGCTCACCGTTGAGCTGGAGGGCTTCGGCGAGCTGTTCCGGATGCTCAGCTACCGCCAGGTCCAAGCAGCGGCAATGCTCAGCCGGGCCGTCGGTGGGCTGGTGGTTCGCGACCCGCAGACGGGCGGTGACACATTCATCTTCGCCCTGCCAGGCTCAACCGACGCCGTGAGACTGGCCGTTGGCGAACTCATCGGGCCGCAACTGGCGCATCTCCTATGGCAGCGCGGGCAATAGATGATCGAGCTTTGCGTGAAGCCGCCGTGTCTACGCGGCGGTGCGCCGGCGTGACCACCGGGGATTCACGCTCAGGGCTGAAGCGTCATGTAGCCGCAGCCCAGGCGTGGGCGGTCTGCTCGAGTCCGAGCCAGGGATCGGACCATTGGCGGGCATCGACGACCACCGACCGGCTGTACCCGCTGGTGGCGATCGCCACCTTGTAGGCGAGTACATCCAGGCGTGCGCCGTGCGTCTCGCCGATCGGCCCCCGCATGCCACAGGTCAGCAGATCACACAGACGAGCGGAGACCAACCGCGTGGCGTTGGCTGACGCGGCAGCGGCGGGATCCTCGCCCAGGCTCAGCCAGCTCGGCGGATCGATGCCGACGCCGATGTAATCACGCGACACCGGAGGGACGGCGTGGTCCGCCAGCTGCACGCCGTGACGAACAGCGTGCTCGGTAATCGCCTCAACGATCGGCCCCACCACCCCCTGCTTGTTCTCATCCGGGAGCGCAAAGCTGAGGGGACAGCGGTCCAGATCGCCGGCCAGCTCGATCGCACCTAGCACTGCGGCGACGGCACGATCCACGTGGTCCGGCTCGACAAAGTGCGTCTGCGGGATCCACAGATCAACGCCGGCGGCAATCAACCCCAATCGGCCCAGACGGACGCCCAAATCGCGCCGCCCGGAGCGGTCCAGGTCTCGCGGCCGCAGGCCGGGTTGCATCGCGGAAAGCTGCACATGACGAAACCCCATTGCCGCGAGCCGATCCAGCGCCACCCGCGGCCGATCGCCCAACGGCGCGAGCGTCGGGGCCAATGGGAGATCATGGCGCACACCTGCCAACTGTCGCATGGTGCAAACGTATCGGCGGAGGCACGAATCGCCAAGTGGCCGTGGGGACGACTGGCCGAGTACGATGCCTCCATGGGCCATGGTCAGCGCACCATCGACGTGCAGATACTTGACCATCCGGTGCGACCGATTCCGCTGGAGCCGTTCCCGCAACCGGCGGGCGGAGAATGCATCTTTCTTGGCCGGACTCGCAAGGATGTTCACCCCAAGCACGGCGAACTGGTGCAACTGAGCTATCGGGCGTATAGGCCGATGGCCGAGCGCGTGTTGCGCGAGCTGGCCGAACAAGCGGCGCAGCAGTTCGACTGTCCGGCGGTGCGGGTCCACCATGCCGTGGGCGAGGTGCCGCTGGGCGAGGCGAGCGTCTTGGTGCAGGTCGTCACCGGCCACCGCGATCAGGCGTTCGAGGCGTGCCGGTTCCTCATCGATCGGCTCAAAGCCACCGCGCCGATCTGGAAGCGCGAGATCTGGGCCGATGGCGCCACCTGGTCGCAAGGCGCGCCTGTCGTGATGCGTGAGGACCGCTGATGCAGGGATACTTCAAGATCTGCAACGCGGTGTATTGGGTCAGCCTCGCAGTTTGGCTCGCAGCGCTCGTCGCCGCAGGCGTGGCTGCGGCCAACGTCTTCGGCACGCTTGGCGAAACGCCCCTGCGGCTCGAGCAATACGCAGCGTACCCCGCCCAGGAGCACGCGAGGCTCGCGGCCGGCCTCATCATGGAAAGCGTGTTCTTCACCGTGGACTTGATCCAGTTCGTGGCGATCCCGCTGACGGTGCTGATGCTCGTCGCCCAACTCTCGGTATTCGGTATGCCGCTCAAGTCGGTCGCCAACCTCGGTCGTGCGTTGTGCATTGTCATTGCGGCAGGGATGTTTGTCTTTCACGCGACAGCGGTCGCCCCCACGATGAATCGCCAGCTCCGGGCCTACTGGGCCGCCGCAAAGACGGGTGACATCGCACTCGCGCGCGAGCATCAGGCCGCCTTCAACGAAGATCATCCCACGGCGGAGGCGATTCTACGGATCAATCTGATCCTCCTGGTGATCGCGGTCGGCGCCTCGGCCGCCGCCGGGCCGCCACCCGCGAAGCCGGCGGTGTCGAGGCTTCAAGAACCGGGACTGCTGAGCCATCGATGACCTCGATTACGTTGAAATCCCCGATCAGCAAGGCCGGTTTCACACTGCCCAAGAAGTCCAAAGCCCAGACGGCACGGGCTCGGCGGATACTTGACCGCTTCTACAAGCATTACCCCGAGGCGCACTGCGAGCTGAATTACAGCAGTCCTCATGAGCTGCTGGTGGCGACGATTCTCTCGGCCCAGGCCACGGATGTGGGGGTGAACAAGGCCACGCCCAAGCTGTTCAACGCGTTCCCCGGGCCCGCCGACTACGCCGCCGCCAGCCCTGCCGAGATCGAGCCGTACATCCGTTCACTTGGATTCTTCCGCAACAAGTCCAAAGCGATCCATCTGGCAATGAAAGCGGTTCTCGATGACTTCGCAGGCGAGGTTCCCAACACCATGGACGACTTGCTCAAGCTCTTCGGCGTGGCTCGCAAGACCGCCAACGTCGTGCTCAGCAACGCCTTCGGCATCAACGTAGGCGTCGTGGTGGACACCCATGTGATCCGCCTCAGCGGACGTTTCAGACTGTCTGCGCATACTGATCCGACGAGAATTGAGCTTGATCTGATGGCCTTGTTTCCTCGGCCGCATTGGACGATGCTCGGCCACATGATGATCTTCCACGGCCGGCAGGTCTGCAAAGCCCGCGGCGCGCTGTGTGCCCAACATCCGCTGTGTCAGAAATACTGCTCAAACGCCTGTGAACGAGGCAAATGACAGTAATCCTCGACCCGAGGGGGCCCAGGTCTGCCTGCCGCGCCGCTGGGCCAGCGGCGGCTAAACTGAAAGGCGACCACTCGACGGGCCAACAGATGTTCGCCAACATTGCACCAGATACCACCATCACCGCGATCGAACCACTTCGATCTGATCCGACGATGCGACGGGTACGGGTTGGCCGCAAGACCATCGCCACCGTACAAGCCGCCGACGTGGAAGCGATGGGGTTGGCCGTCGGCCTGGACTGGACCGATCAGCTTGCCCAACGGGTCCAACGCGCCGTCGAGACGCACCAGGCTCGCGGGGCGGCACTAGGGCTGCTGAACCGCCGGGCATATTCCTGCGGGGAGCTGATCGACCGCCTCGCCCGCAGAGGACACAGCAGCCAGGTCGCCGTGAGTATTGCCCAAGAACTCGCAACAGCCGGCTTGATTGATGATGAGGCCTACGGCCGGGCGATCGCGCGAGAGACCGTCGCAACCAAGCCCGCTTCGCAGGAGTTCCTGGCAAGGAAGTTGCGGGAACGCCGCATCCCCGACGATCTTGCGCAGAGAATCGCCTGCGAAACACTTGCTGACGTGGACTTGGTCGAGGCCGCAACGCAATACGCCCGCAAGCGATTGCACGCCATGCCGACGGTGAGTCGGACCACGGCCACCCGGCGAATCGCCGCTGCCCTGGCTCGACGCGGGTTTGACGCCGACACGATCGCCGCCACGCTTGGGAGACTCAATCAAGCTCCGCTGACGGACCAGCCTGCAACGTGATTCGATCGCCGTGCGCGGGTCCCCGTCGCGGACCGCGTGAGCAGCCGAACCAGGAAATGTCTCGTCCCAGCATGTCAAGCCTGCCTTCCGACGAACTTCGCCGCGCCCCGGTGTTGACGTATCGGCTCATCACCGGCGGGCTCTTGATCGCCTTCCTACTGGCTGTGGTTCTGCTGGATGATTGGCTCGACGGCGTTGAGTTGACCCGCGGCTGGCGGAGCCTTTTCCTGGAGAAGGATCATCCGCCACGGGGCCTGGTTCTGTTCGGGCTGGCGCTGGCGGTCGCACCGGTGGCCGCGTGGGAGCTCTCGGCGATCTTTCGGGCGAACGGAATCGCCACCCGCACCTGGCTGAACAGCCTCGCGGCGATGACCGGGCTTGTGTTGAGCTTCAGCATCCCAACCCGAACGGAAACGACCCTCGGCACGGAAGCCACGACGACCATTGCCATCATCTCGACGGGCATGATCATCGTGTTCGTGGCCGCCCTGTTGACGTTCAGCCGGCAGCGGAACGCCCAGGGCGTGGTCGCCGCTGCCGGGGCCGTTGTCTTCACCATGGTGTACCTCGGATTCATGCTCGGCTTCCTGCTGGCGCTGCGCCGCGGTCATTCCGCGTGGATCGTCGTCGGCGTGATCCTCCTCACCAAATCATCCGATACCGGGGCTTTCTTCGCTGGCCGGGCGATCGGGCGGCACAAGATGATCCCCTGGCTGAGCCCGGGCAAAACCTGGGAAGGACTCGCCGGGGGTGTGGCGGCCGCTGTGCTTATCGGGGCGGCGCTCGCCGGCGCCAGCCGATGGCTACCGGAGCCGGCCGATCATGTGCCGTGGTTGCTCGGTGCGGTCTGTGGAGTCGTTTTCGCCCTGGTCGGACAGCTCGGCGATCTGGCGGTCAGCCTCTTCAAACGAGGCGCGGGGATGAAGGACACCTCGGCAATCCTGCCCGGCCTCGGCGGAGTGCTTGATGTGCTGGACTCGCCGCTGATGGTTGCCCCGGTGGCCTACTGGATCCTGACCCTCGCGCTGCCGGGGCCGGCGGGAGCGCTCCCGTCGTAGAAGAAGAATATTGATCCCCACGTCGCTTCCTCGGCAGCCCACGTGTACACTCTTTGCTTGGGCCGCTTGGAGCACGAATGAGTCTGACTGACAGTCTGCTAACCCTATATCGGGTTGAAGCCCAGCTGCGCGGCCTGCGCGGCAGACTCGAATCCGCCCAAAACTACCTGACGGCCCAAACCCAGCAGCTTGAAGAACTCCGCGAGCAGCATCAGGAGCTGCAAACGCGCACGCATCAGATACAGGCCAAGATCGGCAACCTCGAGGGCGAGACCGCCGCCATCGACACTCGTATCGAAAAGCTGCGCAATGAGTTGAACATGGCCTCGACCAACAAGCAGTACACAGCGGTTCTCACCGAGCTGAACACGGTGAAACTCTCTCGCAACGAGGCCGACGACCACATCCTCGAGGAAATGGAGCGAATCGATCAGATCAAAGAACAGCTCGCGAAGCTCGACTCCGATATAGCCGAGCGCGAGAAGATCCGAGCGAGCGCCGAAAGCGAGCTTCAAGGGCGGCACGAAGAGGTCGGTGACCGATTGGCTGAGCTAGAGGCCGAGCGCCAGGTCGCAGCCGCCGAAGTCCCCGCTGCTGAACGGAGGATATTCAACGAGATGGCTGACGCCTATAGCGGGGAGGCGATGGCTGCGGTCCAAGAGATCAGCCGCAAAAGCCGTGAATATGCCTGTGGAGAGTGCAACATGTACCTGCCGTTCGAAACGGTCGCCGCGCTCATGGGAGCAACCAACACACTCGTACGGTGTCACGCCTGTGGGCGAATCCTCTTCCTTCAGGATGAAACTCGCGGCGCGCTGGCGAAGAGATAGACGGAGTTTCGCCGCACACCTGCGCCTGATCCCCGAACCACGACCAGCCGATTTCATCAGCTCTGCACATCGCCGGGAAACAGGTCGCGCTGGTTTGGCAGGTTCTTCGGCCGGGCCTTGAGGGCGCTGAGTTCTTCGGCGAACTCGTCCAGCGTGCGGAACTCGTGGTACTCGCTGGCATAGCGGATGTAGGCGATCTCGTCCATTTCTCTGAGCTTGGCCGCGACACGCTTGCCGATCTCGGCGCTCGGCACCTCGCGCTCGAACTCGCGGTGCACCTGCTCCTCGGTTTCCTGAGCGAGCCTGAGCTTGGCCTGCTCGGGGATCGGCCGCTTGCCGCAGGCTGCCTGCAGGCCCTTGAGCACGTTCTGCTGGTCGAAAGGCACACGGCTGCCGTCCTTCTTCACGACCATGAGCCTCGCCGTCTTCTCGACCCGCTCGTAGGTGGTGTAGCGCCTTTCGCACGCCAGGCACTCCCGCCGCCGACGTACCAGCACTCCCCCCTCGGAGGGTCGGCTGTCGATCACCCGATCATTGTCTTGGCCGCAATAAGGGCAGATCACTGCACGATCCTCAATCCACCCATGATCTGGGCGTCGATGATGTCGCAGACCCATCATCTTGATCGATGATCATTCGCGGGTCAACCCTGGCCGGCTCATCTCGGTGACGGGTGGGTCCTCCGCGCACCACAAAGGCCCGCCCCATAGAGCGGCTTCGCCTTGGCCCCGGGGGCCCGGGGGATCTCAAGTTCGTGCCCATACTTCGCCGAATTGACCTGTTGGCGGTCCCGGATATCCTCATACTGACTATGTCTTTCAAATACGCCACGACCACGACGACGGCGACCACGATTATCACTGCTCGCGGGTGACGGCCGTTGCGTGGACACTCAATGAAGCAGCGGGCGCGGCCGTCGGGCCGTGCTTTTTTCTTTTCGCCACTGCCGCAGAGTCAGTGAAGGACCGCAACCATGCCTCGCATCACCCTGCCCGATGGAACTGTTCGAGATTACGATCACCCGGTAACTGCCGCCGAGGTCGCCGCGGGAATCGGGCCTCGGCTGGCCAAGGACGCCCTGGGCGCGCGAATCAACGGCGAGCTGCGTGATCTGAGCAGCATCATCACCGACGACGCAGAAGTGTCGATCGTGACCTCCACCAGGCGCGAAGGCAAGCTGGACCCGGACGCGTTATCCCTGATTCGTCATAGCTGCGCCCACGTCATGGCCGAGGCAATCCAGCGCCTCGCCCCCGGGGTGCAACTCGTCTACGGACCACCGCTGGACACCGGGTTCTATTACGACCTGGCCGTGCCAGAGGGTCGGCCGCTCAGCACCGAGGATTTCGAGGCCATCGAAAAAGAGATGGGCAAGATCATTGCCGATGACCGGCCGTTTGCCCGCTATGAGCTGGCCAATGATGAGGGGATGGAGAAGCTGAAAGCCGAGGGTAGCAAATACAAGATCGATAATGCCCAGCGAGCGATTGAGGCCGGGTCCCAGCGTCTGAGTTGGTACGTCACCGGGGAGCGGGGCCGGGATTGGGAGGATCTCTGCCGCGGCCCCCATGTGCCCAGCAGCGGGCGGATTGGGGCGTACAAGCTGCTGAGCCTCGCCTCAAGCTATTGGCACGGTGACGCCGCCTCAGATCGCCTCACTCGCGTCTATGGCACCGCCTTCGCCACTCCCCAGCAGCTTCAACGCCATCTTCAGCAGCTCGAAGAGGCCAAAGAACGTGACCACCGTCTGCTGGGAAAGCAGTTGGACCTGTTCCACATCGACGAAGCCGTCGGGCCGGGGCTGATTCTGTGGACCCCCAATGGAGCCATCATTCGCCGGGAGCTTGAGGTGTTCATCCAGGCGGAGCTGACCAAGCAAGGGTACCAGATGGTCTATACGCCGCACATCGGCAAGCTCGAGCTGTACAGGACCAGCGGACATTTCCCGTATTTCCGAGAGAGCCAGTATCCGCCGATGATCAGTGTCGATCAGCTCCAGGCTTTCGCAGCGGAAGGCGTCAGCTGCGCGGAGCTGGCCAATCGCATGCAGCGGGGGGACATCGAAGGCTATTTGCTCAAACCGATGAACTGCCCGCATCACATGAAGATCTTCGCCTGCCGTCCGCACAGCTACCGGGATCTGCCGGTTCGCCTAGCGGAGTTCGGCACCGTGTACCGCTGGGAGCAGTCCGGCGAGATCGGCGGGCTGACCCGCGTTCGCAGCATCACCCAGGACGACGCTCATCTGTTCTGCACCGAGGAGCAGATCGCCGAGGAGCTCCACGGCTGCCTGGAACTGGTCAAGATCATCTTTTCAACCCTGGGCATAGAGGACTACCGGGTGCGAGTGGGCCTGCGCGATCCCGACGGCACGAAGTATGTCGGCGACGCATCGGCGTGGGACAAGGCGGAGCAGGCATGTCGGGACGCGGTGCCTACCCTCGGTGTGCCCTTCGTTGAAGAGGCGGGCGAGGCGGCGTTCTACGGCCCGAAGATTGACTTCATGGTCCGAGACGTGATCGGCCGGGAATGGCAGCTCGGGACCATCCAGGTCGATTACAACCTGCCGCAGCGCTTCGACCTCAGCTACATCGGGGCTGACAACGAGCCGCATCGGCCGGTGGTGATCCACCGCGCGCCGTTCGGATCGATGGAGCGGTTCGTTGGTTTGTTGATCGAGCACTTCGCCGGCGCGTTTCCAACCTGGCTGGCGCCCC
The DNA here is from genome assembly GCA_022568135.1 of Planctomycetota bacterium. Lineage (GTDB taxonomy): Bacteria > Planctomycetota > Phycisphaerae > Phycisphaerales > SM1A02 > JADFFQ01. The sequence continues at coordinate 44,827 of JADFFQ010000007.1, forward strand.
AGCAGGTTCGCGTGCTCCCGATCAGCCGAAAGACGCTCAGCTACGGCAAGGTCGTCGTCGCTGCCCTGGTGGGCCAAGGCGTCCGGGCCGCGATCGACGACTCAGATGACCGCCTCCAGGCCAAGATCAGGGGCGCTGCCCAGATGAAGATCCCGTATCTGCTCGTGGTCGGGCCAAACGACCAGCAGCGGAACGAGGTAAGCGTGCGGGCCCGCGGAATTCGGCGCGACCTCGGACCGCTTGGGCTGGAAACATTTTTGCGGACCATCCAGGAGGAAATCGAGACCCGTGGTCGCCGCACAGTCGTCTCTGAGCACTTCCAGGCCGCGGCCGTCTAGCGGCCCCCAGACGGCCGATGCGGGGGTCCGCCACCCGCGGGGGCTCGTCTGCGTGTTTATTGTTTCGACAAAATATCATTTGCCCCCTGCCCGATGGCGATGTAGGGTATTGACTTGAACACCCGACGGCCGTACGGAACCGGCCGTGGGCCTGCGACGTTGGAGCCTGGACGCGGATGCGACCCCAGCACACATTGACTCGGCACGGGACTGCGTAGCTGCATGTCTTCCGACGTTGCCGACCCAACACAGTCAACGACTCAGCAATGCCGCCGCCTTCGGCTTGGCGTCGGTTCTGATGTCATCTTGGCAAGCCGAATAGAGGAGTCACACCATCGCCCGGAGACGATTATTCCGCCCCTATGAGAGGACCCCCAGGGGCCCCCGCGTCAACGAACGAATCCGCATCAGCCCGCTTCGGTTGATCGATGAGAACGACGAGATGGTTGGAGTTGTGGAGCTCGAGGCTGCCCTTCGCCTGGCCAGGGAAGCAGGGCTCGATCTCGTGGAGATCTCCAGCACCGCAACTCCCCCGGTCGTTCGGATCATGGACTTCGGCAAGTGGAAGTATGAACAGTCCAAGAAGGACAAGGCGAGCAAAGCCAAGTCCAAGACCACCGATCTGAAGGAGGTCCGGCTGGGGCGATCCATGAAGATCGACCCTCACGATATCGGTATCCGCCTGGACCAGGCTCGCCGCTTTCTGATTGAAGGCCACAAGGTGCAGATCGTGCAGAACTTCCGTGGACGCGAGATGCTCCACAGAGAGCGCGGCCATCAACGAATGCGGGAAATCACGGAGCAGCTTGCCGATGTTGCGAAGGTCGAGGTTCCCCCTCGACAGCTCGGTCGCCGCATGACCATGATCTTCGCACCCGATCGCGCGAAGATCGACCAACTCAAGCGAAATCAGGCCGCCGTGGACGCAAGCCCTAAGAGCGACTCGGCCGAGACCGCCACCGCCGAGACCTCTCAGTCAGAGCACCTCCATGCCAAGAACGCCTGAGCTCAGCTCGCCGCCAGTTCCCTTCACATGGCCGCAAATCTTCGGCCTATTCTGATCCGGCTCCCCAGGGACGCGAAATCAGGGGTAGAAAACCCGCAGGTGTTTGCGGAACATTGACAATCCTCGCCGGTCTATTCCGATAGAAGCTACACAGCGGTAGGGCCCCCAGCCGGGATCACGCGCCTCGCCGCCGGCTGCCCTATCCCACGGCAAGATCACCAAGCCCAGGGGCCGAACGATGCGCCGCTACGCCGTCATTTCCGACATTCACGGCAACCTCCATGCCCTGGAGGCGGTGCTGGCCGAAATCGCCCGAATGGGGATTTCCAAGATCATCTGCCTCGGCGATGTCGTCGGCTACGGGCCGTTCCCCGATCGGTGCATCGACCTGGTGATCAAGTGCTGCTCGACGGCCATTCGCGGCAACCACGATGACGCGGTGATCAACCCCCAGCTCGAAGAGGAATTCAACGGGCCGGCAAAGGAGGCGATCGCCTGGTCGCGCGGGGTGCTGGGGCCGCTCCATCTGGACGCCCTGTGCCGGCTGCGGGAGATTGAACATCCCCATGAGTCGGTGATGTGCGTCCACGATTGCCCCGTCGCCGCCGCGACCGATTATGTCTACGATACGCACATTGCCGCGATCGCCTTCGGCGGGGTCAACACGCCCATCTGCCTGCTCGGGCACACGCATGTTCCCATGGTCTTTGAGGCCCCCCCGGCCGATGATTCCAAGGGGGAGCTTACCGCACACGACGTGGTCGCGTATGTGACGCCGGACGGTGAACCGATCGCGCTTGCTCAGGATCGGCGGTACATCTGCAACCCCGGCTCCGTCGGCCAACCGCGCGATGCCGACCCCCGCGCGAGCTTCGCGGTGCTCGATCTTGACCAGCGCACGTTCACGGTGCATCGCACGGGCTACGACATCGACGCGGCGCAGCTGGCCACGCAGCAGGCCGGCCTGCCCACGGTGCTCGCCGACCGCCTCGCCATCGGCGCGTGAGCGATGCGCTTGCTCATAAAGCCGCGACCGGTGGTCGCAGTCCAACGGCATGCTCGCGGTAAGCCCGCCGCGATCTTCCCCGCGCGCTCGTTGCGTTTTTTCGCGCCGGTTTCGGATGCATATGGCATGCGGGGGTCCACCGGGCCGGCACGGCCCGGCTCGCGATGCACCCCCCGGGCAGAGCCCGGGGCTATAGGAAAGCTGAACGCTGATCGCTGACGGCTACACCTTGATCCGCTTCCAGCCGCCGTGGAAGAAGCGGGCTGAGAACAACGCCGCGCGCACGGCAAACTCGCCGCACAGACCGATCCATACACCCTTGAGGCCGTAGCCCAGCGTCACGCCGAACAGGTACGCGGCGGGCAGACGCACACCGTAGCTGGAGATTGTCGTGATGATGAACGTCCAGGTGGTGTCGCCCACGCCGCGCAGCCCCTGGCGCAACACCATGGTGATCGCGAAGAAGACCTGCATCACGCCGCAGATCAGAAGCAGCTCGGGCGCATTCTCAAGATGAATCTCCTGCGTACTGACGACGCGTGTCAGCCACCCACCGCCGAAGATAAACAGCACCCCCACCACCCCCATGACGAGCATGGCCAGGCCGGTGCAGGCCAGGATCGCGCGCTGGGCCATGTGCGGGTTCTTCGCGCCGAGGTACTGCCCGGCGAGGGCCCCGGCGGCGGTGCCGATGGCAAAGCCGGGCATGAAGCTGAACGCCTCCCACTGGATGGCGATGATGTGGGCGCCCTGGAGGCCTTCGCCGTTGGCCGCAGTTGCCGCAATCCGGCCGATGAACATCAGCACGAAGATGTTCACCGCCCACATCGAGATGCCTTCGCAGAAGTTCGGCACGCCGATGCGGACGATGCGCTTGATCACCGGTGGATCCAATCGCAGCTCGGCGGCGTCGAGTCGCATGTCCTTTACACCAACCAACAGCACCCAGAGCGTCAATGCCGCGCCCAGGCTGTAGCTGACCGCTGTGCCGACGGCGATCCCGATGACGTGCAGATCGAAGCCGAACGGGTTCTCAAATAGAAACTCGCCGAAGCGGAGGTCGGCGCCGGAGAGCGCCCAGGAAAGAAGGATGTTGAGCACGTTGACCGCAATGGCGATGGCGGAAGGCTTGGTGGTTTCGCCCGCTCCGTGCAGGCACATCGCACCGACCATCATGATGCCGGTCAGCGGCATGGCATACGCCAGAATCTGGATGTATTGCGTGCAATAGTCCGCGGCGGCCAGCGACAAGCCGCACATCTGGGCCAGCGGCGCAGCCCCAAACCACAGGCCTATCCCAACCAGGGCGCCCCAGAACACAGAGAGCGTCATCGCCTGCCCCAGTGCCCGCCGGCTTTGGCGCAACTCGCCGGCCCCGATAGCCCGGGCGATCAACGCCTGGCCGCCGATCCCCAGACCCGTCATGGCGATCCCGATGAACCACCCAACATAGGCGCCGATGCCGAGCCCATCCAGAGCAGCCACGACGATCTGGTCGGGCAGACCTCCCGCCATGATCTTGTCGGCCAGCCCCACGCACGCGGCCATGGTTTGTTGGAGCAGCACCGGCAGCGCGAGAATCCAGATCGCCGCCCACATTGACTTGCCCGCGAGCTTCCCGGAGCGGATCTCTCCCTCGCTGCTGATAAGCGCTTCAGTTTCGCCGACGGCGATCGCGCCCACCGGCGGATCGTCCGGCTCGACCGCGGACGAGGTCTCAACATGAGATTCATCGTCGGTGTTGGGCGGGCGCGCACTCAAACGTGGGCGATTGTAGCAACCGGCTCACCGCCCACCGCGCGAATCGCATCCAACTCAGATATCAACCAGTACCTTGAGCATCCCCGGTCGGCTTGCCGCCTGCAGAAGGGCCGGCCCGTCGTTGAGGCTCATGCGTTTGCCGATGAGGCTCACCACGTCGATCTCTCCGCGAGCGAGCATGGACACGGCCTCCCCGATCGGCCCGGACCGTGAACCGAGCAGGGAAAGCTCCTTCATCACTACCGTCGTGAGGTCGGTCTGGGCCGCCGGACTCGGCTGGCAAGCAAACATGGTCTTGAGCACAATCGTGCCACGGGGCCGCACCAGTTGCATCGCCAGCTCCAGCCCGGTAGGTGAGCCGGTGCAGTCCACCACGATATCCTGGTCCGCGCGCCGGCCGATGTCGTCCACGTGGCGGTGCTTGATCTGCCACTTCTCGCACAGCGCCAGGTTCTCGGAGTACCGGCCGATCAATCGAACGGAGGCGTTGAGCCTGGCCATCACCTGGACCATGAGCAACCCCAATGCTCCGTCGCCGAGCACGGTGATGTACGGCTTGCCCTCGATGGTGAGCTGCCGAGCCGCCTGGATTGCCGAAGCCAGGGACTCGACGAACACCGCCTGATCATTATCAATCGAATCGGGCAGCGCCACCAGGTTGTTCACGGGCAGCACGAACCAATCAGCCAGGCATCCGTCACGCCCCTGCATGCCGAGCACCGTTCGTTGCCGGCAGTGACTCTTCAAGCCCGCCTGACACATGTCACAACGACCACACACGGCCTCCACCGAGCCGACGATGCGTGTGCCGACGAGATCGGCCCCAATCTCGCCGTTGACCACATCTACGACACCTGCGAACTCGTGACCCAGCGTGCCCGAGAACTCCAACAGTCCCCTGGACAGCTCAATGTCAATGGCGCTGATGGCGGCCTTAGCGGTGCGAACAAGCGCCTCGCCGGATTGCGGCTGGGGCTGCGGGTGATTGGTGACAAGTGCCGGGGCAGCGCCGTCCAAGCGCAGCGCCCGCATGAACCCCGATGCAACTGGGGCAGTCGGCTCTCGCTGCCGGGACGTGTCAGCCGCCTGTTTCATCTGCTGCCGAGTCGTCGTCCTGATAAGTCTGGCGTTGCGATGCTGGGCGCAAGCCTGCCGGCGGGCCCGGTTGCTCGAATGTCTTGCCCGACCAGATCGCCAGCTTCTCCAGCCAGGTCCGGCGCCGCTGGTACGTCGGGTACAGGTACTCCCGTTGGCCCGCAAACGGTTTATCGACGGCGTTGTACCAACGCAGCCACGCTCGCGGATCGAGCCCAAAATTCTCTCCGGTCAGCGTCACCAGCGATTGCTGAGCGGCCAGATTGACCGATAGCTCCAGCGCATCCAGCGCCCCAACGAGGCCCTGAAAGACGCGATCCTGAGGATATTGTCCAAGCGCCACAGCGGCGGCGACACGGATGTCGGGCTGCTCGCCCTCGTCGCCCAGCGTTTGCAGCAGAGGCGAGACGACCGCCGGGTTGTGGATCCGCTGAAGGGCTTTGGCCGCCTCCCATCGAACCTGAAGCTCCTGCTCATCGCCAAGGCCGCCAGCAATGCGCGGGGCGTCCTCGGGCCCGCCATAGCGACCCAGCGCGCCTATCGACGCCGCCTTGACCAGCGGATCGCGCTCGTTCTCGACCCGGTCGCGATACATGGCTAGATATGCGTCCGCACCACCGAACGAGGAATTTGCGATCAACACGGTGCCGCGGCGCCGATTGTCCGGGTCGTGCGGATCCACCATCAGCCTGACCGCCTTGTCAGCGTTGACCGGCATTATCGACTCGCCCAGCGCGCTGAGATCCTGCCCCATCGTGCTACAGCCGATGACCACGCCCGCGGCCAACGCGCCCAAGCCACTCCATCCGCACCGCCTGGTAACGCTATGCAATGTCCGCATGTCACTCATGGATGGCGTCTGCCCACATTAGAGCCGTTAGTGTAGAGGATCGGCATACCTACCGCGAACGCGCCAGCCGATGGGGAAGTGACCCGCGTCAGCGTCGGCATGCCCTGCATCTCATCAACTCGGCGAAGGAGCATCAATGCCCCCCTGCCAGGACTCTAGCGGTCCTGTACCGTATCCGACAGCACCGTAGCGGGGTTGTATATTGGAACCGGAAATTGACCGGATGCCCAGTCCTAGAATTACAACGTATGTGCTCGGTGAGTTTCAGACCAACTGCTTTGTGGTCACGACACCCGACCAGACTGAGTGCTGGCTCGTCGATTGCGGCTTCGAACCCGCGGCAATGCTCGATGACGTTGTGCGGCGCGGGTTGAAACCGGTGGCTCTGCTGCTGACTCATACCCACCCGGACCACATCGCGGGCGTCGATGCGGCGCTGACTCGCTTTGGGCGGATACCCGTCTACGTGCACAATGCGGAAGCGGGCCATTGTGCCGATCCGACGCTCAACCTCTCCGCGATGATGGGTATGCCGATCACCGTTACGGAACCCGACCATTACCTGGCCCACGGCGACACGCTGGATCTCAACGGCACGACCTGGCGAGTCGTGCATGCCCCCGGCCACAGCCCCGGCGGGGTGCTCTACGTCCACGACGAGTCAATGCAAGCGATCGTCGGGGACACGCTATTTGCCGGCTCGATGGGGCGGATCGACTTTCCCAGTTCAGATCCCGACGCCTTCCGCCACACCATCCACGACGTGCTCATGAGCCTGCCGGACGAGATGACCATTTATCCCGGCCACGGGCCAAGCACCACCATCGGTCAGGAGAGACGAACCAATCCGTTCGTCATCAACGGGTTCTGATGGGACTTGCCCCAGGCCGGCCCCCGGCCGCTTGGATTCCTACTCGACTTATCCAGACCGCATATCCGCTCCACTTTCGCAGCGGTTCACTGCCGGCGTACTCAATCGCAGCCACGTTCAGCCGATACCCTCATGTCCGAGGAGAGGGGATCAGCAATGCAATGTCCACAATGCTCGTCAACGATGCAAGGGTTTGAGTACGAGGGCGTGCCGATCCAGACCTGCGAATCGTGCGGTGGGGAGTTCATCGGCGGCGCCGAACTCGCGCACGTGGTCCGCACCCGCCAGGAGCAGTTCGACGTCGGGCTCAAGGACATGCTGGCCCAGCGCAAGCCGATCTTCGGCGTGCCGCAGCCCCAGACGAAGCGATTGCATTGCTGTCCCGGATGTGGAGAGCCGATGAACGTGCTCAACTACGGCGCCGATAGCGGAATCTACGTCGATCGATGTGAGGGCTGTGATAGCCTCTGGCTCGATCACGAGGAGCTTGAGAAGATCCAGGCGCTCATGGAACGCAGGACCGATGAGGCGCCGCAACAACTGCAGGCGATCGCTGACAAGCTTGAGCTTGCTCGGCGGGAGGCCGCCCAGAGCACCGCAGACGCTTTCGCCGGTTCGCGGTTCGCCTTCGTCAATGCGCTGATCAACCGCCTGCTCGACGCTGCCTAGGCCAATTCCCCACCATTGGCGCCGGGCGTTGCGACTCGCCGCTCAGTCGTAGGCCTCGAAACGCATCGAGTTGATCCAGTGATTCACCCGGCGATCAAGCACGGTCAGGGGAATGGCCCCGGCGCCAAGGATAAAGTCATGAAAGGCGCGAACGTCGAACTTCTCGCCAAGGGTTTGCTCCGCTTGCTCCCGAAGCGCTCGGATCTTCAGCTCGCCGATCTTGTATGCGCACGCCTGCCCAGGCCAACTGATGTAACGATCGATCTCAGTCTCGATATTCAACTGGGACAGGGCGGTGTTATCCAGCATAAACTGGATCGCCTGATCGCGTGACCACCCGAAGGCGTGCATCCCGGGATCGACGACCAGCCGACACGCCCGCCACATCTCATAGAGCAATCGGCCGAAGTTGTCGTAGGGATCTTCGTACAGCCCCATCTCCAGTCCCAGCCGCTCGGCGTACAAGGCCCAGCCCTCGCCGAAGGCCGTGATGTACGCATCCTTTCTGAACTCCGGAAGACCCTCAAGCTCCTGAGCCAGGGCGCCTTGCAAATGGTGCCCCGGCACCGCTTCGTGCAACGCCAGCGGAATCATCTCGTATTTCGGCCGCTGATCGAGCCCATGGGTGTTGGCGTAGAACCACCCCGGCTCGGCATTGCGGATATCCCCGCGCTGGTAGTACGCGGTGGTCTGGTCGGGAGCCATAAAGTCCGGCACCGCCCGGACACCGTAAGGCAGCCGCGGCAGCGTCTTGAATAATTTGGGAAGCCCGGCATCGACCTGCTTGCAGATGTCACGATAGCCGGCCAGCAGATCTTCCGCCGTCGTGTGGTAGAAGCGGGAATCGGTTCTGAGGTATCCAACGAACTCCCTGAACAGCTCATCTTCCTCAACGTCGCCCAGGGCAGGAAACTTCGTCAAGAAGTCGCTCCCGCGGATGACCTTCATCATCTCGGCACGGATGCGCCCCACCTCGCTCAAGCCCAACTCGTGAATCTCGCGCGGCGTCATGTCCGTCGTGGTCATCACGCGCAGCTGATAGGCGTAATACGCTTCCCCATCAGGCAGATCGATTGCGGCGATCGTCCGGCGACAGGCCGGCACGTATTCCTCGGCTACAAATTGGCCGAGCTGACGCATCGCTGTCAGCACAGCAGGGAACGCCTGATCGTCGAAGCGACGTCGCAGCTCCTGCTGCTGTTGCTCGGTGATGAACTGGGGCATCCGATCAAACGGGGCCGCCAAATCGACAAGGCCGCGGACGACAATCGTCTTGATCTGCTGAGGCACAGCGAGCATGGTGACCTGCGGAGGGGTGCGGCCTTCTTCGAGGCCCACACGAAGCAGCTTGATTGTGCTGCTCGCTACCTGCGGCACTTGTTCGAGGCGCTTCAGGTAGTTCGCGTAATCCTCATAGCTGTTGAAACGAACCCGCTCAGCCATCTGGGGAATCTTCTGCTGCGGACCGAACCGCCGCCCGATCGGGGCGAGAAACATACGGAAGCGGAAACCTTCGATCGCGTTGGTCAGTTGAAGTTCGAACAATTCATAGTTGAGCTGATCGTCGCCGTTCATCCCGCGGGCGTCGATCGCGTGCAGGCGATCCAGGAAAGCCTTGGTTTGAACATGTCGGCGTTCGATCGCTTCGAGGCTGTGGTCGGTGATCCGATCGGCGCGAGAGTAGTCGCCCCGGGCCATGGCCCTCTCCGGGAACTGCTCCATCTGCCAGTCGAACCGCTCCTGAAACAATCTGTGCAACTGCTCGGCTTCCTCCTGGGCCGAGGCCCGACAGACCACCACGAGACTGATGAGCAACGATACGAGGGTGCTTGGTATACGCATACCGTTAGGATATCGCACATCGGCCGCCTGTTGTGCCCAGGGGGCAAAGCAATGACCATGCCATGGACCCCCCCGACACGGCCGGGCTCCCCCGGAGGTGCATGAGCAGGCTCACAGCGAGCCGGGTCCCGATTTCATCGGGACCGGCCCGGTGGACCTCCACATACCCCACGTTTCCGCCCCCCACGAAAACAAAGAGAAAGCCCAGGGAAAGCGTTCCCTGGGCTTTACCTCGTGACTCATCACTGATCACTCATCGCTCATGGCGGGCCGAAGCACGTACCGCAGGGGTTGCCGCCGGCGACCGAGCACCACTCGGCCAGCAGCTTCGCCAGGTCGAACGCGTCGACGCACCCATCCGGCACCATGGCCGCACCGGAGATGTCCGCGATGGCGAGATTCGCCGGCGAGCAGTTCTCGCAAGGCGGGCTCGGCGGGTTCGGGTCGCCGGCACCAGAACACCACGCCCCGAGCATGGCCCCGAGGTCAAACGCGTCAACGCATCCATCGGGCACACCAAGTGGGCCGGTGATGTCGGCCACGGAGACGGCGACAATCTCAAAAGGCAAGTTCTCGATACTCTCAACCTCACCAACACAAATTGGTCTACCACAAAGAGTAAAAGTAGGATCATAAATAGCTATATCAGAAAAACCAACACTAAATGCATTGGGTCCTGGTACTGGCCTGCTCCCCAAAAACTGATCCAGGTGTTGTGAGAGTCCCGATGACCCCCGGGGCGGGCCGGGGTGGCATCCCGATTGAATCGGGACCCCGCCCGTGACCCATTGGAACACGGATCGTCTGGCCGGTCAAGGGAAAAATGGCGATAATCGCGGGCCGAGATGACAAAGCAATGCCCCGGCAGAGCCGGGGGCTATGGGATTGGGTGGGCGGATTGTTCGGCGACGAGCATCGTTGGCGCCGACGAAAAGACCGCGACCACCGGTCGCGGCTTTATGGATGAGGCAAACGACGCGCCCGGCGGGTCAATCCCCCGGCGGAGAGAACCGGGAGCGACCGCGCGGCCTGGCGGCCACGGATAAACACCAAAGAATCCCCCGGCGGAGCCGGGGGCTATGGGGTCATTCGTCATCTTGTTTTGGTTTGTACGCCTTGACGACGTCGGCCTGGATGTTCGGCGGGGTCCGCTCGTCGTGTGAGTATTCCATCGTGTACGAACCGGCGCCGCCGGTGATCGACTTGAGTTGGCTGGAATAGCTCATCACTTCGGCCAGCGGGGCTTCGGCTGTGATGACGGCCAGGTTGCCCGGGAGCATGTCTGTGCCTTGGATGCGCCCGCGCCGGCCGGAGATGTCCGAGGAGATGTCGCCGATCATTTCCAAAGGCACGGTGATCTCCATTGAAACGTACGGTTCCAGCAGCACGGGCTTGGCCTTGAGCACGCCGTCGATGAAGGCTTTGCGACCGGCGGTGAAGAACGCGATCTCCTTGGAATCGACGGGGTGATGCTTGCCGTCGTGGACGGTCACCTTGATGTTGTGCATGCGGCAGCCAGCCACGGCGCCTTCACTCATGACCCGGCGGATACCCTTCTCGATCGCGGGCATGAACTGCTTGGGGATGGACCCGCCGAACGTCTTGTCGATGAACAACAAGCCGTCATCAACGCCCTCTTCATCGCGGCCAAACGGCTCAACGCGCAGGAAGACCTCGCCGAACTGGCCGGCCCCACCGGTTTGTTTCTTGTGGCGGTGATGCCCCTCGGCGAGGGCGGTGATCGTCTCCTTGTAGGCAACCTTGGGCGGGCGGGTCTCGACCTCGACGCCGTAGCGATCCTTCAGCAGCCGCAGCTTCACTCGCAGATGCTGTTCGCCCAATCCGCGCATGACGGTTTCGCCCGTCGTCTGAACGCGGTCGATGACGAGGGTCGGGTCCTCGGCGACGAGCCTGCTCAGCGCTTCGGCCAGCTTGGTTTCGGTGCCCGTGGTCGTACCTTGGACCGCAAGACCATACATCGGCTTGGGAAGCCCCGGGCAGCGCAACCGCAGATCATCACCAAGGTCGCCTGAATGGAGGATGCTGTTGAAATTGATCTCGTCGATCTTGGCGACCGCGCCGATATCACCGGCAATGATCTTGTCCGTCTCGGCATGGGTCTTCCCTTGGAGCTTGAACACGTGGGCGATGCGCAGCACTCTGCGGTGACCGTCCACCTGAGGTTGACTGTCCGGCCCGATCGTCCCCTGGTGAACCCGAAAGACGCACAGTTTGCCAACGTAAGGGTCGGACGATACGCGGAAGACGTGGGCAATCGGGGGCTTACCGGCATCGGGCTGCGGTTCGGTCGATTGCTCTTCGCTATTGCGGGTGTAATCGAGCGTCCGTGGGTTGCCCTGGGTCGGATTGGGACAAAGCTCGGCGATGATCTTCATCAACTCGCTCACGCCGACGCCCTCACGGGCCGAGGTGAAGCAGAGGGGAATCAAATGTCCCTGGCGCAGCGCCGCATTGAAGGCGCCACGGAGCTCTTCGGCAGCCACTTCGCCCTGCTCGAGATACTGCTCCATGAGTTTCTCGTCGGTCTCGACGACTTGATCGACGATCGCCGTGTGGAAGTCCGCCACGTCGCCCAGGTCACTGTCGCCGCCATCGCCTGTAAAGCAATCGATCACGGCCTTGCCACCGTCGGCTGGCAGGTTCAGCGGTCGGCAGGCGCTGCCGAACGATTCCTGCAGCGCTTCAAGCAGGTCGGACAAGCCTGACGGGTGGTCGATTTTGTTGATGACGATCATGCGAGGCAGGTGATGCTCGTGAGCCGCCTTCATCATTCTGCGCGTCACGGTCTCGATGCCCGCGTCGGCGTCGATCACCACGACAACCGTTTCCACCGCCGGCAACACGCTTAGCGATCGGCCAAGGAAATCGGACGTTCCGGGGGTATCGACAAGGTTGATGTGGGCGTCTTGGAAATCGAAATGCACCAATGCGCTGTCCAAGCTGTGGCCGAGCTCCTTCTCCAGGTCATCGAAATCACAGACAGTGTTGCCGTCTTCGACCCGCCCCACCCGGCCGATCACGCCGGCATTGTGCAGCATCGCCTCGACGAGCGTGGTCTTTCCGCTACCCGCGGCGCCGACCAGGGCGAGATTGCGAATCGCCTCGGTGCTGTAGCTGGGCATGGGCGGACCTCCTCAAACGCAGCCGGGCCGGCAACGGCCGCAAGCTGGACACTTCAGGCGAATCATACCGCGGCGCCTCCGGTGGTGCCCGGCGGCCTCGCGGTCGGCCGAGCCGACCCATACCACACGGCTACACTGCAATTGAGGACACCCCCGGATGCACCAGCCGCGCTTCCACATCGTGCTGCTCAATCCCCAGATCCCGAACAATACGGGCAACATCGGCCGGACCGCCGCGGCCACCGGCTGCCGGCTGCACATCGTGCACCCCCTGGGCTTCGACATGTCTGAGAAGGCCTGCCGCCGCGCGGGGCTCGACTACTGGCACCTGGTCGATTGCTTCGAGCATGAGAGTTGGGAGGCGTTCTTGGAAAGCGAGCGGCCGAAGCGCCTCTGGCTCTATACGACGAAATCAACTCGGCCGCACTGGGAAGCCGAATTCCGCACCGGTGATTATCTGTTGTTTGGCCAGGAGACCGCCGGTGTGCCGGACCATATCCACACCTGGGCCGAGCAGACGTTCGGGCCGCAACATCGCATCACGTTGCCGATGGCTCCCGGGGCCCGGAGTCTGAACCTCGCCACCGTCGTCTGCGCCGCGGTCTACGAAGCCCTGCGACAGACGGGCGCATCGCCAGATGGTTCCTGAAGGCTGCATTGAGGATGTTCGCGCCAGTCCCGGCTAGTGAAGACCGCGGGCGCGTCAATGCGGCAACGGAAATCGTCTGCACAGCTCGCGCACTTCGACGCGGACTGAACTGATGACCGCTTCGTCGCCCTTGGCCTTGAGTATACGGTCGATGTACGTCCCGACCCGGCGCAGGTCGTCTTCGATCAGACCGCGGGTGGTCAGAGCCGGCGTGCCGATGCGAAGCCCTGAGGTCGCAAACGGCGAGCGCGTTTCCTGGGCGACGGTGTTCTTATTGACGATGATCCCGGCGTCTTCCAACCAGATCGCCGCCTGCTTGCCGGTGAGATCGGCATCGAACTTTCGCAGGTCCATGAGCATCAGATGATTGTCCGTGCCGTTGGACATCAGGTGGTATCCGCAGCTCAGCAGGTGCTCGGCCAGGGCCTTGGCGTTGGCGACCACCTGATGCGCGTATTGCTTGAACTCAGGGCGCAGCGCTTCGCCGAAGGCGACCGCCTTGGCGGCGATGATGTGCATCAATGGCCCGCCCTGGGTGCCGGGGAAGACGGCTTTGTTTATCTGCTTGGCCAGCTCCTCGTCGTTGGTCAGGATGAGCCCGCCGCGCGGGCCGCGCAAGGTCTTGTGCGTGGTCGTGGTCACGATGTGACTGTGCGGGAACGGCGAAGGATGCGCGCCGCCTGCACAGAGCCCGGCGATGTGGGCAATATCTGAGATCAGCAGCGCGCCCGCGCGGTCGGCAATCTGGCGGAAACGTGCGAAGTCGATGAGGCGCGGGTACGCGGAATAGCCGCAAAGGATGATCTTGGGCTTGTGCTCGACGGCGAGCATTTCGACTGCGTCGTAGTCAATGTAGCCGTAGTCATCGCGCGACTCGTCGTAGACCAGCGGGTAGTGGATCGGTTTGAGCCATTTGCCGGAGATCGAAACGGGGGAGCCGTGGGTCAGGTGCCCGCCGTCGGACAGCACCACGCTCATGAAGGTGTCGCCGGGCTCGAGCAGCGCGAAGTACACGGCGAGATTGGCGTTCGCTCCGGAGTGCGGCTGAACGTTGGCGAACGCACAGTTGAACAGGTCCGTGGCTCGGTCGATGGCGAGCTGCTCGATGCGGTCGTGATGGACGCACCCGGAGTAGTACCGCTTGCCGGGGTAGCCTTCGGCATACTTGTTGGTCATCCAGGAGCCCATGGCGTGCATGACGGCCGGGCTGACGTGGTTCTCAGAGGCGATCAGCTCCAGGGTAGTCGCCTGCCGCTCGGCCTCGTCGGCAATAATGCGCGCGACTTCGGGGTCCAGGTGCTGGAGCAGATCGAGCAGGCCGGCGGATAACGAGCCCAGCGCGGATGGGGTTGTCTCGGTGGCGGGAGCGGTTCGCGTCATGATGGGGACATCGTACGCGAGCAACGGTGAGCGTGAAACCTACCAGGCAAGCTCACGCCAGCGGGCTGGTCGCGAGCCAGATCGCCCACGCGACCGCCGGCAGAAGGAATCCGACGACAACTACCGAGACCCCCACTGCCCAGCCGTGGGGCATTTTCAGAAAGCGCGAGGTGGCGACCGACCACCAAATGATCTCCAACGGAAGAAGCGCCATCCAGGCGGAAGCGGCGAGATTACCCATGGATACTGTCCAGGGAGAAGCGATGTCATTCATGACGACCATGAACGTCGTGAGCACCACTGCAGGCAATGGGAGCGCGTAGCCGTACACGGTCATGCGCACGATGTGCGACCAGCGGACCTTGCATACGCGGCGCGATACGGGGAGGACCGAGAACGTCAGCGCGCAGCAGGTGTGCATCGTCAGCACCATGGCAAAGCCCAGCAGGAAATCCAGCCACAAATAGCGGGCAATCTCAAACGGTGTGTAATACGGCCACGCTGGGCCCGAGATGGAGCGGACAGAGCCAAGTGATTGGTCCGACAATGGAAGAAGTGCCGCCTGGGAAAAGACCGGCCAACCCGATGTGGTCACCGAGTAGTTTGGGTCCATCGACAGGTTGTACCAGCGACCCCAAAGGAGTAGGCCGTGGGACACAGCGAAGGCGACGTACCCCAACACAAGCATCAGTCCCAGGTAGGCGGCGATGCGCCCCCATCGACTCGGATGTGACATGCGCAGCGCCGACCAGAACCCCCA
This sequence comes from Planctomycetota bacterium, assembly GCA_022568135.1. Classification (GTDB taxonomy): domain Bacteria; phylum Planctomycetota; class Phycisphaerae; order Phycisphaerales; family SM1A02; genus JADFFQ01. The sequence continues at coordinate 60,197 of JADFFQ010000007.1, forward strand.
TGGCCAGAATGAGCGGACAAACGTGCTCGCCGCTTGCCACAGGAGCGGCCGGACCCCTCTGGTTGCCTCGACGCACCACTGCGGCTCGAATTTGTCCGGCCGAAGGACTTCCGGCCAGTTGAATTGCAGTCCGCATTCGGTGCAGGTGCCTTCGAGCGGACACTGCTGCGTCCACGTCGGTATCACGCCGCGCAGGTCGTAGCCGCAGCGCGGGCACTTGGCAACAGAGCTGATGGTGGCTTTAGACGACATCGCCGCCGGTCTCTCGGGATGCCGTACCATACGGGACGCAGCGCCTCAAGCCCAAGAGATTACTCGAATGCTCGGTACCCCCCTGTTTGCCTTGCTGGCGTTTCTGTTGCAGCCGAACTCGGCGGGGAGGATCGTCATCGATGGGCGGTTCGACGACTGGGCGACCGTGCCGATCGCGCTCGCTGACCCGGCCGACGCGCCGAAAGCGGCGGTGGATTTCGGCGAGGTGCGGATCAGTCACGATGATCGCTTTGTGCATCTGCTCGTGGACTTCGGCAGGACGGTCAACGTCCAGAAACTCGACGGAACAGTGCTGCTGCTGCTCGACTGCGATGGCAACCGTGAAACGGGCAAATCGATGCACGGTCTGGGCGGCGTGGATGTAATCATCGAGCTGACCCCAGCCAATGCGGAGTTCTCCGACCGAGCAGGCAAGGGCGTCGGCCTGCGCTCAACCACATATCAGCCGGATCCCCAAGACACAGCGGCCCGGCGCCTCAGCCCCTACGACATCGGCTTCACGTTCGCGCCTACCTATGCCAGCGACCGGTTCGAGTTCCGCATACGGCGAGGGGTGGTGCTGCCCCAGACCGCCGCGACGTTCACCGGGGATCGGTTCACCGGCAAGTTGCTCTTCCGGGACCGGGCCGGCCGCGTGAACGACGAAACCGGCACATTCAGCTATGAGCTCACACCCGTCGAGCCTCCCGCAAAGCCGCAAGCGGGTGATCCACTGAGTCGCGCAGGCGAGGCCGGCTTGCGAATCGTCAGTTGGAATGTCAATCAAGGCGCTCTGCTTACCAACTCCGAGCCGTTCGGACGAGTCTTGGCTGCCGTCGATCCCGATGTCATCCTTCTCCAGGAGCTGACCGACCGCAACACAGCAGGCCAGATCAAGGGAGTTCTGAACCGTTGGCTGCCCCGTGACGGGCCCAAACAGTGGCACGTCGTATTCGGAGCCGGTGGCGGCAATCTGCGCTGCGTCATCGCCAGCCGCCTCAATCTGCACATCATCGAACCGCTCCAACTGATTTGGTACCCCGACTGGCCGGATCACGCCGTGCGAGCCGTTGGGGCGATCGTCAAACGTGCAGGGAAGCGCCTGTTGATCGTCTCCATCCATCTGCGCGCGGGTGGTCGAGCCGGCAGCTACAAGGATCGGACGCGCCAGGTTGAGGCCGATGCGATTCGACGAGCCATCCAGCAGGCGGCGTCGGGCCAGCCGTATGACGGGGTGATCGTTGCGGGCGATTTCAATCTCGTGGGTTCGCGCCAGCCGTTGGACCTCGTGGCGGAGGGGCTGGACGCCGACGGCTCGGCCCTGGCCGTCGCCCAAGCGTATCAGCTCGACGGGCTGTCGAACGCCACCTGGTCTGATCCCGATGAGCCGTTCGTGCCCGGACGGCTGGACTATCTGCTGTATTCCGACGCGACTTTGACGCTGCCCAGAGCGTTCGTGCTCGACTCGCGCGATCTGCACCCGCGCTGGCTGGACCGACACGGCCTCAAGCTCGATGACACGGCGTCGGCTTCGGATCACCTGCCGCTGATCGCGGACGTGAAATGGATTGACCCCGGCCTGTGAGGGTGCGCCGACGGACGCCGGGCTGTACAGTGCCCGCCTGCGTTGTTGCTCCCATGAGATACCGACGGCCTCAGGAAGCTGACAATGAACATGCATCAGACAAGGACCCGACATCGGATCATTGAAACCTTCGCCGGGGCGTTCGCGCTGATTGAGAGTGCCTCCGGCGAACTGGCCACAATCTGGACCAGCATCGGCGACGCAGCATGGGTCTTGCCGCGGGGTTCACGACACCATCCAAGTCTCATGCCGGCTCTTGCCGGGCGGCTGCAGCGGTACTTCGCCGGCGAAGCCGTCGATTTCGACGATGTTCCCACCCCGCAAGGCAGCCCGTTCTTTGAGCGGTGTTGGCAAGCCTGCCGATTGATTCCCCGCGGGGAAACTCGCAGCTACGCCCAGCTCGCGGCCCTTGCCGGGTCAGGTCTAAAGGCCGCGCGTGCCGCCGGTCAAGCAATGCGCCGCAATCCGTTGGCGGTAATCGTTCCTTGTCATCGGGTGGTCGGCGCCGCAGGACAGCTGCATGGCTACAGTGGAAACCGAGGTCCTGCAAGCCCACAGATTGCGGTCAAACGTGCTCTACTGTGCCTCGAAGGCGCGCTGGGACCCGAGAACGGACAACGTGCCACGAGCCGGGCCGCCCGTCGGGCCGTGGGCGCCTCATCCCACGCAGCCGGCTGACGCTGTGTGAACAGCCCCTAAGAAGGACCACCCGACAATGAAACTCACCATGGTCGGCACCGGCTATGTCGGACTCGTCACCGGGTCGTGCTTTGCCAATACCGGCAACGACGTCACCTGTCTTGATGTGGACGAGAAGAAGATCGCCCTGCTGAAGCGGGGTACGTGTCCGATACACGAGCCGGGGCTGAGCGAGCTGATCGCCCGCAACGCCGACAGCGGCCGGCTCGAGTTTACCACCAACAGTCGTCAGGCGTACGCGGGCGCTGAAGTAATCTTCATCTGCGTCGGCACTCCGTCCGGACAGGAAGGCTCCGCCGACGTGGGGCCCGTAATGCGAGCTGCCGAAGATATCGCCCAAGGCCTTGAGCAATCCGGCTCAATTTCCAAGGCAAGGCTGGTGGTGGTGAAGTCCACGGTCCCCGTTGGAACAACCCACCGCGTGCGTGATCTGATTCGCACGCGCACCGAGGTGGCGTTCTCCATCGCCCACAACCCGGAATTCCTCAAGGGCGGGGCAGCCGTCAGCGATTTCCTACGGCCGGATCGGGTCGTGTGCGGTGTCGAGGATGATGCCGCGGCGGAGATCTTGCGCGACTTGTACGAACCCTTCGTCCGCCAGGGCAATCCGATCATCATGATGGACCTCCGCTCATCTGAAATGGTCAAGTACGCCTCGAACGCGATGCTCGCGTGCAAGATCAGCTTCATCAACGAGATCGCCAACCTCTGTGAACGCTGCGGGGCGGACATTCGTGCTGTCCGTGAGGGCATGTGTGCCGATCACCGCATCGGCAACCAGTTCCTGCATCCCGGGCTGGGGTTCGGCGGATCGTGCTTTCCCAAGGACGTCCTTGCCATGGTCGGGATGGGGAAGGCCGTGGGCTTTGAGTGCAAACTCATCGAGGCGGTGCACGTGGTGAATGAGGATCAACGGCGTTACTTCTTCAACAAGATCGTCGAGCACTTCGCAGACGACCTCTCCGGCCGCACCCTTGCCTTCTGGGGCGTCGCGTTCAAACCGGAGACCGACGACATCCGAGAAGCGCCGGCGCTGACGCTTATGCAGCGGGCACTGGATTCCGGCGCGTTGATCCGCGCGTTCGATCCCGTCGCGGCCGACCCTCTCAAGAGCGCGATGCCCGCCGTCACCACTGCCAACGATATGTATGAAGTCCTGGCCGGAGCCGACGCCCTGGTGATCTGCACCGAATGGAGCGAGTTCCGCCATCCGGACTTCGACCGTATCGCCGCGGCGCTGCGGGCCAAGGTCATCTTCGACGGACGCAACATCTACCGGCCAAGTCTCATGCAGAAACTGGGGTTCATCTACTACTCCGTCGGCCGGGAGCCGGTGGGAGGCCGCCAGGGACGAGGAGTCAGGCGTCAGGGATCAGGGGTTAGGACGAGCAGCCCGATCTGATTCATATTTCGCGTACTTCATGCGGTACGGAGATCTCCATCACAGGCTCGGATGAATACCCCGGGGCTCTGCACTGCCGTTGACTGGATTGAACCGGCTTCTACCATGCCCTTCGACCCGGGCGCTTAGCTCAGTTGGCTAGAGCACCGCCGTTACGTGGCGGGGGTCACTGGTTCAAGTCCAGTAGCGCCCATGGATTCGAGCGGCCACCGACCAGCCATCACCTGTCAGCTTGCCCGAGGCGGTACCATACTGGTTCACCGTCTCATGCCGCACGCTGAAAGCTGAACGCTGATCGCTGATCGCTTCTTTTGAGGAGACCTCGACATGGCCAATGTACTTGTGATTCTGTCCGGGTGCGGGGTGTTTGACGGCAGTGAGATCCACGAGTCCGTGATCACCCTGCTGCACCTTGACCGGGCCGACGCGAAGGTGACGATCGCGGCCCTGAACGTCGATCAGATGCACGTGGTCAATCATCTGACCGGCGAGCCAACCCATGAGACGCGCAATGTGCTCATCGAATCGGCGCGGATTGCCCGCGGCGAGGTCGAAGACCTGGCCGGCATCCGCGGCAACGCGTTCGATGCGATCATCTTCCCCGGCGGCTTCGGGGCGGCGAAGAACCTGTGCAACTTCGCCACCGAAGCGGACCACTGTGAAGTTCATCCCGAAGTCGCCCGCATCTTGCGCGAAGCTCACCAGGCCGCCAAGGCCATCGGGCTGATCTGCATCTCGCCCACGATCGGGGCGAAAGTTATTACCGGCTCCACCCTCACCATCGGTACGGACGAGGCGACCGCGGCCGCGATCGAGAAAATGGGCTCACATCATCAACCTCGCCAGACCGAAGAGATTTGCGTAGATCAGTGCAACCGCATCGTCTCAACCCCCGCATACATGTCCGCCGAGCGGATCAGCGAGGTGTACCAAGGCATCGGGAAGCTGGTGGAGCGGGTGTTGCAGATGGCTCAACAGCCGGTGCCGCAGCCGATGCATGCCAACGATTGAGCCGGATGGCGCAGCCGGCTATTGTTAGGCTTCGACCGCGGAGGCCAAGCGCCCGCCCCGCGGGGTCAGGTTGCGTGCCGGCGATGCCACCTTCAGGACAGCGGACCTCTCACAAGTCGGCCCTCGGCGCGCTCGGTTGGAGCGTAGTGTTGGCGGTGTTGGGCTGCTCACAGATTGAACGGACCCAGCCGGGGCCGCAGCCGACTCGAATAGACCGCTCGCTGAGACTTAACGTACCGCAGATCATGCGCGGCACGGTGGCCTCGGAGACGGTGCTGCTGGGCTACGAACCGGTGGCGGTGCACGGTTACGGCTTGGTCGTGGGGCTCAACGGCACCGGCGCCAGCGACGTGCCGCCTGATGTTCGCGCCCACATGATTTCCACGGCCGCCCGCCACGGCGTCGGCAGCGCGCGCAGCGGCTGGGGCGGTCTTTCGCCTGAGGCACTGCTGGATTCTCCCGACACTGCGGTGGTTATCGTGCAAGGGGTGATCCCGCCCGCGTCACCGCGGGGAATCCAGTTTGACGTCCGTGTACACGCGCATCCGACCACCAGCACCACCAGCCTGGAGGGCGGTCGGCTCTACACCGCTGACCTGCTGCCGATGACTCTGGCCGGCCGGGGGATACGGCTGCTGCCGCCGACCGGGAGCCGTCAACCCGCCGCGCTGGCGAAATCCGGTGGCCCAATCTTCATCAACCCCTTTGCCGAACCCGGTGCCACCGAGCACGACACAGTCAATCGAAGGTCGGGCCTGATCCTCGACGGCGGCGTGGTCACTCGGGATATGCCGCTGAAGCTGCGCCTGGCCACCCCCAGCCATACCCACGCCTCGATCATCCAGAATGCGATCAACACCCGGTTCGCTCAGGAGCCCGGGCAGCGCGACCCCACCGCTCGCGGGGAGTCCGATGAATCGATCGAGATCACCGTGCCCCCCTCCTACCGGGACCGCACCGAGGAGTTCATCCAGCTGCTGCGCCACACCACGATCCGTCAGGTCGGCCCCGAGGCCGTGGCCACGACGATCCGCCGGCATGTCATCGAGAATCCCTCAGCTGCGCGAGCCGCGTCCTGGCGCTGGCAGGCCCTGGGCAAACGCGCCATGCCGATTATCCGGGATCTGTATGACTATCCTGAGGAAATGCCGCGGCTGGCCGCGCTGCGAGCCGGCGCCAGTATTGACGATCCGCTGGTCATTCCCCATCTGATCGCCATTGCTCAAGGCCCAGCAGTCGATGGACGTGTCCAGGCGATCCATCTGCTGGCGGACATGGGCATCGATCCGCTGATCGACCGGGCCCTTCGCGGGCTCCTGAACCATGATGATGTGGAGACGAGGCTCGCCGCCTACGAAGCCCTGGTGGAGCGGCGCGATCCGTCCGTCCATCGGCTCAGCGTGGATGACAAGTTCGTCATCGACGTGGTTGAGTCACAGCAGCCGATGGTCTACATCACCCAACTCGGTCTACCACGCATCGTTCTGTTCGGAGCGGACCTCTCCGTGGACCGTCCCGCGATGATCAGCATCTGGTCGAACCGCTTCATGATCAAGGGCGATCTCGAGCAGGAGACGATCGAGGTCTACTACCGACTGCCGGACACCAACGAGGGGATTATCCACCGCACGAGCCCCAAGCTTGCCGAGTTCGTTGAGTTTCTCGGCCACACCACAACGGTTCAGCGGCCGCTGCCCGGCTTGGGGCTCAGCTACAGCCAGGTGGTGGGTGTGCTTCACCAAATCTGGAGACAAGGCTATCTGAAGGCCGATTTCAAGGCCGAGCAGGATCGCATTCTTGCGGCGATTGTCCGCCAGGAGCGCCGAGAACCCGTAACCGAGCGACCGGAGTTCAGGACCGTCGAACCTGATTCGCCCGAACCGCCGCAGGCACGGATTGAGCCGGATATCCCGCCGGCGCGTGATCCAGACCCCGTGGCCCCGGCGACCCGCCCCGGCGGCCTGACTCCCCCGGCCCCAGGCCAGCCGACGGCTCCTCGATAGCTCGACTTGCCTCGGTCGGCATCGTCCGCCAACACGATCGGAATCACCAGGTGATCCGCCAAATCGAACCGTCCGCTCCAGGCCAGCCGGTGTCCGCAGCCCACGAGCCCAATCACCACCGCACGCGTCTGTCGAAGATTGCGCTTGCGGGATTCAAGTCCTTCGCCGATCCGATGGAGTTGCGGTTCGACGCGCCCATTTCCGGCATCGTCGGGCCCAACGGCTGCGGCAAATCCAACGTGGTGGATGCGATCAAGTGGGTGCTCGGCGAGCGTTCCGCCAAGAGCTTGCGGGGCGGCGCGATGATGGATGTGATCTTCGCGGGATCCGCAGGCCGCAAGCCGCTCGGCGCCGCGACGGTCACCCTCACGTTCGACAATCCCGTCGTCAACCTCGACCCATCGGATTCCAAGCACCGCAGGTTGCTCGGGGTTGATACCGAGCAGGTTGACGTGACCCGCCGGCTCTACCGGGACGGCAACAGCGAGTACCTCATCAACGCTCGAAAGTGCCGTCTCCGCGACATCAAAGAGCTGTTCATGGATACGGGTGTCGGCGTCGGCGCCTACTCGATCATCGAGCAGGGAAAAGTCGATGCCATGCTCACCGCCAACCCGCTTGAGCGGCGGGTCATCCTCGAAGAGGCCGCAGGCATCTCAAAGTTCAAAGCCCGCAAGATTGAGGCTGCCCGCAAACTCGAGCGTACCGAGATCAATCTGGTGCGGGCGCGCGAGCAGTTGCATCAGACGGACCGCAGGCTGCGCATCGTTCAGCGCCAGGCCGCCAAGGCCCGGCGCTTTCAGAAACTCGAGACCCGCTTCCGCCAACTGCGGACGGATCTAGCGCTTGATCTTTACCACGAGCTGCGAGAGCGGCAGCAGAAGCTGACCGGAGAGATCGCCGACCTTGAGGCACACCGCCGCCGGCTCGCCGCCCAGCTTCAACAGCTTGAGGACAACAAGCAGTCCGCGGAAATCGCCCGGCATAAGCTGGACTGCCAGCAGCGCCAACTCGAGCAGCAGCGATTGGAGCTTCTCGCCGCGAAGAAGCATGCCGAGCAGAGACGTGCGTTCACCAAGCGTAATCTGATCGAGACTCGCCAGCACAGCGAGCAAGATCGTGCCCGCATGGGTGAGCTGTCGGCCCGCATTGAGTCACTTACGCAGCAGGTTGACGAAGCCCAAGCTTGCGTCACCCGCGCCACGCATCGCCTCGCCGAGACCGAGCGGACGGTCCTTGAACTCAGTGACGAATCGACGCGGCTTGGGCAAGCGGTGGTCGAAGCTCAGCAGCGGTACGAGCAAAGCCGCGAGACCGCCGCCGGCATCGAGCAGAAGCGGTCGCGGCTCGTGGCCCAGGGTGAGTCAATCGACGGCCGGCACAAGACCCTCACCGAGCAGCAACATCGCCTGACCGGGCGGTCGACGCAACTGGCGGGCGAGTTGGATCAATTGCAAGGCGACCACGCTCAGGCCGACGAGAACCGCAGCTGCGCGGCGGCCGAGACCCAGCGCCTGACGGCCCAACTGGCCGAGCACGATCGGGCCGCAGCCGACCTGGGCGATCGTCAGGCAGCGCTGACCCACACATTGGCCGAAGTCCGCCACGAACTGGCCTCGACGGACTCCCGACGACACCTGCTTCAGGAAATGCAACACGCACGCGAGGGGCTTACCGATGCGGTCAAGACCATCCTGGAGAACGCTGAGGAATTCACGGGTGTGCGCGGTCTGCTGGCGGACGCAATCGACACCGACCGAGCCCACGCCCCGCTGGTTGAGGCGGCCCTGGGACCTGACATCGAGTTGCTGCTGGTCGAGCACCAGCGCGACCTGGAACACCTTTCAACTGCTTTGCGCGACATGCCCGGCCAAGTACGGCTGATCGCGGCCGAGCCGATCGACCAATCGACGCACAACGAGCCCGATGAATCGGCACAGCCGCTGCCGGACTGGGTCACGCCGTTGATGTCGGTGATGAGGGTTCAGCCTCAGGCCGGCGACGCCGTGGCCAGACTGCTCGGCAAGACGCTGATCGTCGCCGACCTCGGCGCGGCGACCCTGCTTGGGGCCGGACCGTTGAGCGGTTGGCGGTTCGTGACCAAAGCGGGCGAGGTCCTCGAACCCGATGGGCGGGTCACCCTGGGCCGGGCCTGCGCCTCCCGCGCCGGCGACGGTTGGCTGACCCGCCGGGCTGAGTTGGCCGACCTCGCGAAGGCCTGTACCAGACTTGACGACCGCGTGGAGGCCCTCACCGCCGATCTCCGCAACCTGCAAGCCGAATCGGCTCAGGCCCAGCAGAGGCAGGCGGCCGTGTCCGAGGGCTTGCATGTGGCCCGCCACGAGGTCGTTGACGCTCAACACCGGGCGCAGCAGGCCGCCAACGATCTCCAACGAGTCGACCGCGAGCGGGCCGGGCTGATGGCCGAGCAGGTCGAACTGACGCTGCGCCTGAATCGACTCGAGGCCGAGCGCGGCGATCTGACCGACCAGATCGACGCGCTCTCTTGCTCGCTCGATGAGCAGAATCAGTTGATCGAGCGTGCCCAAGGGCAACTGCAAGCCGATTCAGCCGAAGCCTGCGCCGCTGGGGAGCGCCTCACCGCCGCCCGGGTCCAACTCGGTCAATCGGGCGAGAAGCTCGATGCTCTGCGTCGCGAGCAGCGTCATATCGAGCTGGCCGTCGAGGAGACCCAACGACAGCAGGACATCAGCAAAGATCAGCTTCAGCAACGATGCTCGCAGATCGAACATTACGAAGCCACCATCGCGGAAGCTGTCGAGGAAATGGGCGCCGCCGATGAGGGCCTTGCGGCAATCGAGCTCGCGTTTGCCGAAACCCAGCAACAGTTGCAGGCGGCCGGCCGGCGCGTCGAGCAATCAGCCGAGCAACTCAACGCCGCCCGAGCGCAGGCGATGAAGATTGACCGGGAATACCATGCCACCGAAATCACCCGCCGTGAAGTCGAGGTCAAGCGCGAGTCGCTTGAGGAGCGCACCCTGGCCGATCTGGAGTTCGACCTGGCCGAAGCGTATCCGGCCCATCGAACCGCCCGGGAGCAAAACCAGCACTTCAACCCGATCGACCGCGAGGCGGCCCAGGCCGAGATCGACGGTCTGCGCGAAGACCTCCGCAAGCTCGGCAACGTCAATCTCGACGCCGTCGATGAAGAGACGATGCTCACGCAGCGAAACCTCGATCTGAAGAATCAGGTCCAGGACATCGACGCTGCGCAGCGGCAGCTTGAATCGCTGATCAGCGAGCTTGACGTCGCCAGCCGGCAGCGATTCGAAGAAACCTTCAACGCGGTACGTGACAACTTTGCGGGGGCCGACGGCATGTTCCGCAAGCTGTTCGGCGGCGGGGCCGCCGACCTCATACTGCTGCCGGATGAGAGCGGCAATGTGGACTGGCTGGCCTCCGGCATCGAGATCAAGGCCAAGCCGCCGGGCAAGGAGCCACGCGTCATCAATCAGCTCTCCGGCGGGGAGAAGGCCTTGACGGCCGTCGCATTGTTGATGGCGATCTTCAAATCCAAACCCTCTCCGTTCTGTGTGCTCGATGAGGTCGATGCGGCGCTGGACGATGCGAACGTCGAGCGGTTCTGCAATGCGCTGCTGCCGTTCCTTGACCGCAGCCACTTCATCATCATCACCCACCACAAGCGCACCATGCAGGCGTGCGATCTCCTGTACGGCGTGACCATGCAGGAGCGCGGGGTGTCCAAGCAGGTCGCGGTACGAATTGAGCAGATCACCTCCGACGGAAGCCGAACCGATGTCGATGTCGATCACGGCCGGCGACGGATCGCGCCTGCGGCTTCCGTGGGCGCCCGCCCGAAGGATGGGCAGTTGATCGAATCGAAACCGACTGTGGCACACGCAGTTCGTGGTGCTCGCGGCGGATAAGCATCCGCGGGCACCCGCACAGATTCCTGTGCGGCTGAAACAATCCGCCCCAAGAAGCTATCCCCGGCGCGTATCAATACACGCTTGACGGGCAAACTCGGTCACAGCGGCCAACAGCTCGTCCAGTTGCGGGCTGGACTCAGCGTCGGGGGGCATGGGGTTCGGTGTGTTAAAGACGTGATTGCCGCCGGCAATGCGGATCACCTCCGCCGTCTCACCCGCCGCCTGGGCGAGCTGTTGAGCACACTCCGCAGGCACGGTGGGATCAGCCTCGCCGTGGATGATGAGCACGGGGCAGGTGATCGAGGCAATCAGCGCCGGCAGGTCGTGGGCGTCGGGATCTTCGAGCTGCTCGGTGAGGAATCCTTTGCCGATCCGCAGCGTCTGCCCGGTGCGAGCGGAGGGCGATTCAAGGAAGCCTTCCCCAAGGAGTGCCTCGGCCTGCTGGGGCGCCATCGCCCGGCACGAGCTGGGCGCCGAGGCGGTGATAATCCCCGCCGGCTGAGGAAAGGCAGCATCGTGGGCATACCGGCCGGCCGTCAGCAGCACGGTCACCCCGCCGCGCGAGTGACCGAACATCACGTATGCAAGCCCCTGCCCATCGAGTCGCCCGTCATTGACCGCCGCAACGATCGCCCCCAGGTCATGGACCTGCTTGTTGTACGTGTCGCGCTCAAACAGGTCCGGCCGCTCGAACGTCTCGATCACGTTGGTCATTCCTGAATGACTGAAGTTGAAGCGATGAGCGATGAACCCGGCCGCCGCGGCGGCCTCGGCGATCCGCGGAAACATGCCGTAGTCCTTGTACCCCTTGAAGCCGTGGGCGATGATGAGAACACCGATCGCATCCCCGCTCGGCAGATGCGTATTGCCGAGAATCGATTCGCCCTCTGCCCCCGGAATCGTCCATTCTTTGCTCGCGCTCATGTGCGTGTTCTCTTGGCGTAAGTTTCGCAGCGAGCCGGGCTGTGTCAACCCGGTGGACGCCCAAGGTCAATGTGCATCCGAGCGCCATCTGTATGCCGCATCCACCGGCCCGACACGGCCCGGCTCGCTACAAACCTGTGACCCGGCGCGTCTCGCCGCCGCGCATAAGCCGGGTCAAACCACACATACCGCTGCCTCCGCCCAGAAGCCGAACCTGTTCCGTATTCTTCTCTCAGAACGGACGCAACCACACTTCGTGCGGTTGAATCAAATGGGTGAGGTCAGCTTGGGCTCTACCTCTTCAATCCGAGCAATTTGCACATCATCGTCACTTCGCGTTGAGTACGAATTGGGGGACGGGAGTCTTCTCCTAGGCGTTCAGGCGGGCAGGTCGAATCCATGGCCATCTTGTCGCGCAGGTAATACGCCCGACCTACCCCGGTGATGGCGAAAGATTAGGCAGCGGCCAGTCAGCGGTCGCCTTCTGAAGCGCTGCGATGAGGACAGGGATGTCTTCAGACACGGTCCGCCAGAGGCGATCGCGGTCGACACTCCAGTACACGTGAACCAGGATATGGCGCATGGCCACAATCTGTCCCCACGGCACGTCCGCAGCGCGCCTTCGCCCGACGTCGCTGATGCGAGCGGCGGCTTCGCCAATCTCCTGAACTGCGTTCATCAAGGCCCTGACCAGCATGACATCTCGATCAAGGTCTTCGCGTGAACGCCCCGCGACGAATAACACGACGTGCCCGGCGGCATCGAGCATGTGCTGCATGCGCAGGCGATCGTCCAGCGGGAACCGGTCCGGATCACGCGGCATGAAGCGGCTTGGCCTTGCGGAGCACGTCGTCACGGAAATATTCTGAGAGATCCTCAGGCGTGCGGAGATCGACCTCGCGGCCGATGATCTCACCCAGTTCAAGGATCATCTGGCCGAAGCCGAACATGCCGGGCGTGCGGCCGGGGAGGAACTCGACGAGCACATCCACGTCGCTGTCGGGCCCAAAACCATCGTGAAGGACGCTGCCGTACAGCGACAGCCGCTTCACGGCATGACGCCCGCAGAATGCTGCGATCTTGTCTTGCGGAATATCGATGCCGTGGTAGCGCATGATCCAGAATCTCGGTCGGCATTGTACACCCCCGTCCGATCGCAGGGCACCGGCGGGCGTAGCCCGCCGGCTATTGAAAACAAACTGCTGAGATATCACTCCGAAACGCCAAACCGGAAACCATGGAGCGGCAACAAAATTGCAAAGATAGCGGATTTCCAGCCGCCCGGCCGCACAAGCATCGCTTGACCGCTTCGAGTGGTTCGTGAAGTATTGTGCCATGGCTTCAACCCGCCCCCTGGAACTCGACGTGGTGATCTTCGGCGGAGGTGGCGCCGGGTTGTGGCTCTTGGACGAGCTGATCCGCCATGGCTTTGACACGGTTCTTCTCGAAGCGGCCCAGCTCGGCCGAGGCCAGACCATTGCCTCACAAGGCATTATCCACGGCGGACTGAAGTACAGCATTTCCGGTTTGCTGACACCGTCGGCTCAGGCCGTTCGCGACATGCCCGCTCGGTGGCGGCAATCATTGACGGGGCAGAAACCCCCGCGGTTGACCCGCACGCTCCTGCGAGGCGAGCACTGCCATCTCTGGCAGACCGCTGCGCTGAAGTCGAAGCTGGCCATGATCGGCGCTCGAGCGGGCCTGCGGGTCACACCGGCCAAGCTCTCGCGGGATGATCGACCGCCGGCCCTTGGCGATTGCCCGGGCGTGGTGGCCAGGCTCGACGAGCAGGTCATCGAACCGGCCAGCTTCCTAGCGGACCTGGCTGGACAACACCACTCGAACCTCCTGCGGATCGACGCACAGGGCGGGCTGCGGTTCGAGCTGCGTGATGCGGGGCAGGTCGAAGCGATCCACCTAAACGATGCGGATTCCCATGATGCGCTGGTCCTCCAGCCGCGCCACGTCGTGTTCACGGCCGGCGCCGGCAATGCCCAATTGCGCCGCGCCGTCGGATTATCGCAGCGGGCCATGCAGCGACGTCCGTTGCACATGGTGATGCTGCGCGGCGAACTTCCAATCCTCAACGGACACTGCGTCGATGGGGCGACGACGCGGGTTACAATCACCTCGGCACAAGATTCCTCCCGCGCCACAGTCTGGCAAGTGGGCGGGCGGGTCGCCGAGATCGGAGTTGCGATGTCGCCGCAGAAGTTAGTCAGCCACGCACGCAGCGAGCTGGAGGCGGTCTTGCCGGGCGTCGATCTGGGCGGCGTCCAGTGGGCCACCTACCGAATCGACCGCGCCGAAGGTGATGCGTCGGGTCGGCGGCCGGACGACGTGAGCATCATCGAGCATGGCAATGTCATCACCGCCTGGCCGACTAAATTGGCGCTGGTCCCACGGCTCGCCCAACGGATCGTGAGCGTGCTCGGCCGGCCGGCGTCACGCCGACCGTTTGATCTTTCGGCGATTGAGAACTGGCCGCGACCGGTCGTTGCCCAACCCCCCTGGGAGATGCAGCAGCAGTGGTTCACCGACGTCTAGGTCGAAGCGGCCTGCTCGTGAGTCCGATCGGGTTCGGAGCGTTCAAGATCGGGCGCAATCGCGCGATCAAGTACGCCCAAGGGTATCCCCTACCCGATGAGGACGAGGTCGAACGCCTGCTGCTGGCCGTGCTTGACCTCGGTATCAACTTCATTGACACAGCTGGGGCTTACGGTCTCAGCGAAGAGCGCATCGGCCGAGCGATCTCGCATCGGCGAAACGAGTACGTCATTTCCACGAAGGTCGGGGAATCGTTCGCCGACGGCCGATCAACGTACGATTTTTCCAAGGCTGCCGTGCGCGACAGCGTGCAGCGAAGCATCAAGCGTCTGCGCACCGACGTGCTTGACCTCGTATTCGTCCACGCGCATGGCGACGATCTGGCGATTCTCGAACAGACCGACGTGGTGCCGACCCTGCACCAACTGCGGGCCGAAGGTCTGGTCAGGGCGATCGGCTTTTCGGGCAAGACCGTCCAGGGCACCCGGGCGGCCCTGGCGTGGGCGGACGCGATCATGGTTGAGTATCACCTTGACGATCGTTCACACGCCGGGGTCATCGCTGAGGCCGACCGCTCAGACGTCGGGGTGGTGGTCAAGAAGGGGCTTGCGTCGGGGGGCCTGGATCCGGCGACGGCCATCCCCTTCGTGCTGAACACTACCGGAGTGGGCAGCTTGCTGATCGGGGCATTGAACGAGGATCACATTCGCCAGAACATCCGTCAGGCGGAGGCGCCACCGCAGTAGCCGACCGCCGAGAAATGTTCTCAACGCCTCGCGGGAGCTGTACGGGGCGGAATGTGCAGTCTCATGCCGACCTCGAGCCGATCGGGGTTCGAGCCGATCATCCGTCGGTTCGCGACATAGATGACCCGCCATCGACCCGCATCGCTGTAATAGGCCTTGGCGATCTTGGTCAGCATATCGCCTCGCTTGACGGTGTAGACGACTCCAGCCCCGACCTGTTCAGCAGAGGATTCGGCCCGCTTCCGCTGCGCTCCCTTCGGCGGCAGGCGCAGCTTCTGCCCCACACGCAGCCGGTTCGGATCGACAAATGGATTCGCTGTGGCAATCTGCTCCCACCTGACCCCATCACCGAACCACTGCTCGGCAATCGTCCACATCGTGTCGTCTTCCTGGACGGTGTAATCAACGTACCGCGGCGGCGGAGGCAGGCTCGACCTGACCGGCCGGGGCGTGGCGGGAAACGGGCGCTCGGCCAATCCTGATAAGGATTCCTTGATCCTGGAAGATCGGGACGCCCGCGTGCCCACATCGTTGGCAGCGATGACGGGTGGACTGAATGACCGCGGACCACCGACCGGTTGGGCGGGCCTGTCGCCGTCTGGGCCGATGTTGACGACTCGCGGCCGGCCCTGTGCCCGCCCATCCATCGCCAGCACTCCCGATGGAACTTCGGCGCCGCGGGAGATTGTTTCGCGTACTCCGATCGCCTGCTCAACCGATTCGCTCAGAATGCCCCGGGGATCACGATCGCCATCGGGGAAAATGGGCTTGGCTCCACTGAAGTCTTGGTCACCACTCGGCGCGTCGATTCCACCGGGATCAGCCCCAACGGCGTCGGCCGGCTGTGCCTCCCCAAGCGCGGGGATGTCATCGCCGCCAGGGCCGGAGCGACCAAAGCCGTAGTAGACTCCAAGTGCGACCACAAGGAGCAGAACAACGGCGATCGTAACCTTGATGCGACCGGACATATGGCCAATCCTCCGTGAAAGTTCCGACCCAGAGATTTAGGCCGAAGCGCCCCCAGGCTCCTGCTTGATCCACTTGTCCGTCATGGCGGTCTGGGTCCCGGGCGCGGCTTCGCCCGGCCGCGCGAATCTGACCACCAACGGAGCCGCAATGGCGACCGAGCTGTAGGTGCCCACGATGATGCCGGCCAGCAGGCAGAACGCAAACGGGCGGATTCCGCTGCCGCCCGCTCCATACATGATGCCCACCGCCAACAGGGTGGTGAACGAGGTCAGCACCGTTCGGCTGATGGTCTGATTGATCGAGCGGTTCACGATATCTGCAGTAGGTATCGGCAATTTCCCGCGGTTCTCACGAATGCGATCGAGGATGACGATCGTGTCGTTGAGCGAATAGCCGATGATGGTGAGCAGCGCCGCCACCACCCCCAGGTCGATGCGGAACTCTTCTATCAGCAGCAGCGAGGACAAGGCACTTCGGCCGATCCATGCCGACAGGGCCAGCAATCCCAGCGCGATCGCCACATCATGCACCAAGGCGACGATCGCCGCCATCGAGTAGCGCAGTGAGCCAAAACGGACCCAGATGTACACCAGAATCCCCAGCAGACTCAGCGCCACGGCCATGACTGCTGCGGCCGCAAGCGTCGCGGCGACGGCGGACGAGTAACTGCTGACCTGTTCCAAACTGGTTTGACGCTGCAGGGCTTGGGAAACAAGCCGCCACTCCGCCTGCGCCAGACCACGGTCCCAGAGATCAAAGTCAACATCGAAGAAGCTCAGTTGGGGGTCGTAGACGGCCACGGCGACGGATACATAGCCCTGGCTCGGATCGATCGGATCAGCGGGCTTGAGGCCGAAGACACCAACCTCGCGGCCGACGTAGTTGGCGGAGTCCGGCTGGGCCCGCATGCGATCGATGCGCTTTGCTACATCGTCAGTGCTCACAGGCGGGTCGATATCGTTGATCACGATCGCGACACCACCGAGGAATTCGCTGACTCGATCGGTGTATCTCGGTTGGTCGATATTCTCACCGAGGATGTCATTCACAATGGGGTAGGTGTGGGCGGCGTGGTCGTCCGACCCGGCCCCGTCGAAGTCAAGTGGGCGCGTGACATCCAACTGCTCGCCGAACTCCGCACCGATCGCGGCGACGACCACATCGGTGATTGTCTCCTCTTCACTGAGATTCTTGGGGCTGGCCACCTTGATCTGGAAGCTCGCGCAGTGCACGATGCCGTCACGGATCTCGGTCCTTCCGACGGTCAGGACGCTGGCCTTTCCCATCTCGTGCAGAATGCTCAGCACCACGCTGAGCTGTGGATCACGATCGAATTGATCGATGGGTGGCAGATCACCCGTCGCACGGTCGATCACCCCGGCGCTGCGCAAGGCGCTGAGCAGGCGGGTTCGTTGCTGCGTCTGCTCGCCGCCTGTGGGCTGGGGATCAAACAAGGTTGCCAGCCTGCGGACGCGGGTCTCCACGCCGTCTTGGCCGGTGTGGGGAAGCCAGCGGCGCACGGGGTCGCCGCGCTGGTCGAACAGGTCCGGCTCACCATCACGATCGTCGTCGATGACGGCGGTGCGAATCGTGACCGACACCCCTCCGCGAAGCTCCGTGTCGAACATATCAACCCCACGAGCGGCCACCAGAGTCACAGCCCCCACAATGGCCAGGGCGCTGAGGACCCAGAACACCTTGCGCAATCCCATCCAGTCGATGTTTGGATGCAGCATCCGGTCTATCGCGGGAAAGACCGTGGGCAGCATCGGCAACCGCCGGAACTTCGCCACGTCCGTGTACAGCTCGTAGATGACACGGGTCACGAACAGGGCCGTGAACAGCGTGGCACAAATGCCGATGGAAAGCGTCAAGGCAAATCCCTTGACCTCGGTTGTGGCCGTGCGGAACAACACGAAGCAGACGATGAGGTTGGTGACGTTGGCGTCAATGATCGTGCTCAGGGCCTTGCCGTACCCCACACGAATCGCAACGCGGAGATCCACATCGCCGCTAACCAGCTCTTCGCGGATGCGCTCGTAGATCAGAACGTTGGCATCGACGGCCATGCCGATGGTCAACACGATGCCGGCCAGCCCCGGCAGTGTGAACGTGCCGTTGATAAACGCCATGAACCCGAAGATGAACACCCCGTTGGCCAGCAGGGCAAAGGCGGCGACCATGCCGGCAAAGAAGTAGTACACCATCATGAACAGCACCACCGCGACGATCGCGATCAGGCACGCGTTGAGCCCGCGATTCAGGTTGTCCTCTCCGATCGACGGCCCCAGCGTGTTGATGGCGATCGGATTGGGAGACAGCCTGGCCCCCAAGGACCCAGCCGCAAGCACGCGAGTGAGATAGCTCAGCTCGGCAACGCTGAACGTGCCGGTGATGACGCCCTGGCTACCGATCTGGCTCTGCAGGGTCGGGGCCGAATACACCTGCCCATCCAGCACGATGGCCATGGGTTCGCCGACGTGCGGCCCGGTCAGTCGGTTCATCAGAGCGCCGCCGGGAGCATCCAGGCGAAAGCTGATGGCGGGCCGGCCGAGATTGTCAGACGTGGGGTTGGTGGAGACGATGCTCCACTTGCGATCGCCCTCGTGGGTCATGCTCCTTTGGTCGGTGATGTAAAGCAGCAGGAAGTACTGCCCGTCGCGCTCGGCCGCCACAAGATCGAGGCCGCCGGGACGGGATCTGCCGAAGAAAACCACGGGATCGGCCTGCAGGTCCGCCAGTTGTTGGGGCGTGTCATACCACTGCTTGAGGTCGTTGATGGGAAACCACCCCGCCACCAGCGAGTCGGTGTTCAGGGGTCCGCGCTCCGCAAGCTGCGTGCGAAGGTCATCGGGATTCACGCCCTGCGGATCGCTGGCCCGCACCGCGATGTGAAACTCCAACACCCCGGCCCCGCGCAGCAGGCGCATAAGGTCTTGCGGGTCGTCGAAGCCGGTGCGCTTGGCGGCGTAGGCGTCGTAGGCTGCCGCCACGCCCTCCAGATCGTCGGCGAGGTGTGGGAACTCATCCTTGAGGTTCTGCAACTCGATATCGCGTTGGCTGGGCTTGGTCAGGAGCTCGCCGGTGATCGCGTCCTCGATCTGTTTGCCAGACTCATCTCTCAACGGCTCGCGCTTGTCCGAAAGCCGCAGGGCCCGCTCCATCCGTGAGCGGTCGAGGCTGAGGCGCAGAACCTGGAGACGCAGATCGTCGAAGTCAACCTCCGCATCGGCGACGGCCTGCTGCAGCGGCCGCAGGTCCTGGGGCGAATCGCCGGCCTGCTCCGCCTTGTCCAGGGCGTCCCAGGCCGATTGAAGCTCGTCGTAGGCCTCTTGCAGCAGCGTGATCCTCTGCCTGCGTATTCCTTCTCCCCCGAACCGCTGGACCGCCTGCTTGGTCTCCAGCGCCGTTTGCAGTTGACTGGGGGGAATCCGCGCCTCACGCAGCAAGGCGTCGCGGGCATCCTCGTAGGCGATGCGCAGGGTCCGAACCTCCTCGTTGGGAACCGGCATGACGATCTCGATCCGGTCCTGACCCAATGGCTGCATCGAGATATCCAGCACGCCTTTCGGATTCACCCGCTCCTGGAGCACCGTGATGACCTGGGTCAAGATCGCCTGCGGATCGGTGGCGCCCTGGGGCATGTGGACGGCGTAGATCAGGCTCACCCCGCCCCGCAGGTCCTTGCCCAGGCGGATACGCTCCCCCGGCGGATAGATCGACAACACAAACAACCCCAGCAGCCCGGCGATGAGGAGGATCTTCCAGATGAGGTTTCGCATAGCAGAGCGTTGCTGCTGCTCGAGGGGCCAAGCAGCGCCGGCTTTCAGTCAGCGCTGGCTTCCAACGAAGGCTTGCTCGCAGGGCCATCGTCGAGCACCTGCTGAATCGAGGATCGAGCGAAGGTGATTCGCGTGTTGGATGACTCATCGACCTTGAGGACGACGGTGTCCGCCTTCACCTCCACGATGGACCCGATGACGCCGCCGACGGTCTGCACCACGTCGTGTTTCTTCACCGCGCTGATCATGGATTGGCGCTTCTTGCGATCCCGCCGCTGGCCGAGAAACGAGAAGGCGATCATGACAACGAACACAAGCCCCAGGACAAAAATAAGGTTGCCGCCCAATAGTGAGCTGTCTCGGGCGGGGGCGCCTTGAGAGCCAGCGGCGCCAGTCAGCGGCGCGCCTTCACCCGGTGGAGGCGGCAGCAGACCCTCGCCCGAAATTGCCTCTGGACCACCCTCCTGGGCCAGGGTGAACACGTACAAGTCGATGTCAAACATGGTGTGGTTCCGCATCAAGAATCTTTGGGGTCGTGGAGCCCGTCCGCGGCCTCGTCGGGGGCGCCGGATTCGAGCACCGGCCACGATCGTAGCAGGTCGGACCAGGAATCTTCGCGTATTGCCCCATGAATGTCCAGCATGAGGCGTTGGAAGTGGCGAATGTTGTGGAGGCTCAAGAGTATCGGCCCCAGCATCTCCCCGGCCAGGAACAAATGACGTAGATACGCCAGCGAGAACCCTTGGGCACAGGCGACACAATCGCAGCCGACCTCCACGACCCGCTGGTCCTCACGGAACCGGGCATTGCGAAGGTGCATCCGGCCGCGGCGCGTGAAGGCGTTGGCGTTGCGCCCGTTGCGGGTGGGCAGGACACAGTCGAACATGTCTGCCCCGGCCCGCACCGCCGCGACAAGGTCACGTTCGTAGCCCACCCCCATCACGTAGCGAGGCTTGTCGGCGGGTAGCAGGGGAGCCGTGAACTGCACGACCTCATGGATCAGCTTCGGCTCCTCTCCCATGGCCACCCCGCCGATCGCATAGCCCGGCAGCTCGACGTTGCACACCGCCTCGACCGATGCGCGTCGCAGCTGAAGGTCCGTGCCGCCTTGAACAATGCCAAATAGAGCCTGCTCATCGGGGCGCTGGTGCGCGGCCCGGCATTGCTCAAGCCATCTTACCGTTCGATGGTGGGCCACGCGTAGCTCGTCGCGGAGGCCGGTCGTGGAGGTCGTCGCATCGTCCCGTTGTGGGCCGGCGGAACTCCCGGTCCGACGGTTCGAGCCGACACGTTCGACGCACGTCCGACAATCATCGAACGCCATGATGATGTCCGCCCCCAGCGCATTTTGCACCTCGATGGAACGTTGCGGCCCCAGATGAACCATGCTGCCGTCGATGATGGAGCGGAATGTCACGCCGTCGTCGTCGATGCGGTTGATGTCGGCCATGGAATACGCCTGATAGCCGCCGGAGTCCGTGAGGATGGGCCCGTCCCAGGCCATGAACCGGTGCAAGCCGCCCAGGCGAGCGATGAGCTCAGCCCCGGGTCGAAGCATGAGGTGATACGCGTTGGCGAGCACGATCTGCGTGCCGGTCGATCGGAGCTGCTGCGGGCTGAGCCCTCTGACCGAGCCTCGGCTGCCCACGGGGATGAATGCCGGCGTGTCAAACGAACCGTGCGGTGTTTCGATGCGGCCGAGTCGTGCGGCGGAACTTCGGCACTGAGCGAGGACGGTGAACCGCAGCGGAGTGGACATGGGGGCAGGCTTGAGGCGTGAAGGCTTGAGCACTGGCGACACACGGGCAACGGGCAGCGGCTGGGCCCGGCAAGCCTCAGGTCTGAAGCCTCAAATCTCCTTTTGCGACGCTTCGCGCAGGATGCGCTTCTCCTTTTCGGTGAGGCTATGCAGCCCGCCGGCGCTGATCTTGTCCAGAATGCGATCAACTTGGCCGCGCCGGGCGGTGGATCGACCCAACGCGGATCGTCCGCGCTTGCCCCGGTAGTGGTGCGAAGTGGGATCGACTCGCCCCAGGATGTCGAAAAACCCGTGGAGGTGCTGGGGATGGCGGATGAAGTAGAACCCAGCGATGGCCCCGCCAAGGTGCCCGGCTTCGCCGCCAGCGTTCGGCCCGCCGCGGATCACCCAGAACAGCGCCAGCGCCACCAGAGCATAGGCGAGTGTTCTCAACCGCATCGGCAGGAAGAGGAATAGCAGCACGGTGGCATTCGGGGCTAGAAACGCCCCGGCCATCAGCACGCCGAACACGCCCGCGGAGGCGCCAATCAACGGTGTATTGGGATTATTGAACAGGAGGCCGCGTATCTGCACATCGGACCCAAAGAACTGCGTCGCCACGTATCCGCTGAGGTTCAACAGGCAATACATCAAAGCGCCGAAGATGCCGCACAGCAGGTAGAACGCGAGGTAACGCTTCGAACCGAGGTATTGTTCGACCATGGAGCCGAAGAAATACAGTGCCAGCATGTTGAAGAACAAATGACCAAGGCCGGCGTGCAGGAACTGGAAGCCGATCAATCGCCAGAACTCCATCTTGATGAAGCCCCGCGCCGTGGAGAAGTGAAGGAAGCTCTCGATGAAACGCATACCCTGGAGATGATTGACAGCGACCCTCACCCGTCCTTGCGGCGTATCCAAATACACCGACTGGCGGCCAAGCACGGGCCTGCCGCGCGAGTCGCGATGCGTCACCGTCCGCTTGTCCACGACAAGCACCGAGGCGTCCAGTGCGGCGAAGTCCTGCGGCTCGATCACCGCTACCGTCTGCATCAACACCAAGCGTCTCGGGGTGAACTCGTCGATCACAAACACCGCGACGCAGATCACGATGAGCCAGGTGTTGACCGACCACATGCGCATCGACGTCAGCGGGCTGCGCCCCTGCGCCGCTCCCGGTGGCGGTCTGCGGATGTAGTCGCGGTCGTAAATCCCCATGCGTAGGTCTTATTCGGATAGTCAGCAGCGTCCTGGCAACAATTCGATGCTGGGAGTTGTGTTCTACCGTTCCTGCCGCTTGCGCTGGGTGGCCCGCTTCAGCAGGCGCTTCTCAGCTGCGGAGAGGCTCTCCATTCCGGATTCGGCGATCTTGTGAAGGATCTGGTCGACCTGCCCGGACTCCTGCTGCTGCCGAATGGCGCGGCGTTCGACTCGCCGCTGCCGCCGGGACGACCTGGCCGGCTCGGCGTCGGCCGGCTCGCCTTGATCCACGCTCGCCGCGAACAGATCAAACTCACCGCCCATGAACTGTTCGGTGAACTCGAGCTGCTTGTGGGTGATGTAACAGGTGATCCCGCCGAACACCGCGATCATCACCAGCATTACGCTGGGCATGACGAATCCGGTGATCCCCAGCGCAATGGCTCCGACGTATCCGACGCGGACCGTGAACCGCATCGACCGGGCATAGCCGAACCTCGGCCAAAGTGCCGCCTGCACGATCCGCCCTCCGTCCAGTGGGAAGATCGGCAGGAGATTGAACAGCAGCAGTACCAAGCTCAACGCGTTGATCCAGAACAGGGTCATGTGCGCCCAGGAGCGCGCAATTTCCGGCTGGATCAGGCCGGCTTCGAGTTTGAATGGGTTGGGAATCGCCAGCCCCCACTGCCCGCCGGTGATCAAGACAAGCATGGTTCCAGCCGTGACGCAAAGCACAACATTCACCATCGGTCCACCGGCGGCGGTGGTCAGATGCGCCCTCCAATTGTTGGGCGGCCGACAGAATGCCAGTCCGCCAAGCGGCCACATGAGAATTTCGTCGGCTTGCCCCCCCACCTTCCGGCACGCCAGGCAGTGGCCGAACTCATGCAGCAGCACGATTCCGAAGAGGCAGATCATGGCGAGAACCACCGGCCAGAATCCGTGCGAGAAAGGGTCGGCGAGGGTCGCTTTGGCCCGGGCCGCGCGGATCACCTCGATCACAATGAAAAGCAGGAAGATCGCGTGCACTCGTACGGTGATGTTCAGGAACCTCCCGACCGTCACCGACCAGGTCATGGGATTATCCAGGGTGGGACGGATGCCCTGCCAATCGCCGCCCGGACGGCCGAACCGGCGCATCGGGTCATCGTCAGCGGGACCGTCACGATCATGCCAGCTCATGCCGAGAAGCCCCTGCTGTCTCGGGCCCACATCATCAGCCCGGCGATCGTTTTTCCGTCGCGTATCCGGCCGTCGTCGATCATGGTCAGGGCATCATGGCGTGCGACGGTCTCGACCTCGATCTGTTCGCCGGGATCGAGCCGCTGGCCCATGAACTGAAGATCTTCGGCCACAAACACGTGCATCAACTCATCACAGAAGCCAGGCGAAGTGTAGAACTCGCCGAGCTTCCGCAGGCGCCCGGGGCGGTAGCCGGTCTCTTCGGCCAGCTCCCGAGAGGCGGCCTGCCGCGGCTCCTCATCAGGCTCCAAGGTGCCGGCCGGCAGCTCCCACAATTGCTGGTCCACAGCCACGCGATAATTCCGGATCATCACCAGGCGATGCCGGTCCAGCAGCGGGACTACGAGCACCGCACCAGGGTGGCGCACGATGTCTCGATAGACCCGGCGCCCCTGCTGGTCGGTCCAGGTCATCGCCTCGACGCTGAACAGCCGCCCGCAATGCAATGTGCGAACATCAACGGAGTCGTGCATCGCTCTGTATGATCATATGTTGGGCCTCATGAGCACGGACATCGACAATCACAATTCGGCCGACGGAATCGTCCAGCTGATCGGGGTCAGCAAATGGTTCAACGGGCTCGCGGCGCTCCGTGATGTGACATTGCAGTTCGCTTTGGGCAAGACCACTGTGGTGCTGGGGCCGAGCGGCTGCGGCAAGACGGTCATGCTCAAGCATATCATCGGCCTGCTCAAACCCGACCGGGGCCAGGTCTGGTTCGAGGGCAGCCGCATCGACACGCTGAGCGAGACGAGACTCGGCCCGATCCGGCGACAGTTCGGGTTTCTGTTCCAACAGGGAGCGCTCTTCGATTCGATGTCGGTTGGCGACAACGTCGGCTTCCCCCTCCTTGAGCACACCAATCTGGCGGCGCCGCAGCGCCAGGAGCAGGTCCGGGCCATGCTGGGGATGGTCGGCATGACCGGCTCGATCGACAAGATGCCGGCGGAGCTGTCCGGAGGGCAGCGCAGGCGCGTCGCGCTGGCCAGGGCGATCGTCCTGCGGCCCAAGATCATCCTCTATGACGAGCCGACGACCGGGCTGGACCCCATTCGGGCCGGGGTCATCAACCGCCTAATGCTCAGGCTCCAACGCGAGCCCCGCATCACGAGCATCGTGGTCACACACGACCTGGCCAGTGCGTTTCAAGTCGCGGATGTGATGGTCATGCTCTACGATGGAACAGTCATCATGCAAGGCACGCCCCAAGAGTTTCGCCGGTCCTCCAACCCAATCGTGCAGCGCTTCCTCCATGGTGAGACGAGCGCAGCTGAACGCGCGGCAATCGCGACCCGTAGCGACGATGACGTGGCGTCGCGCACAACCCGGCAACCGAACAACGAATCGTGACAGAGACCGCTAGAAACTTCCTGATCGGCCTCACCACACTTGCCGCCTTGGTCGGCCTGGCGTATCTGCTGTATCTCTTCGGCGAGCTGGAGGCCTGGGCGAACCCGCGATACGACATCACGATCAACGCCACCCATTCAGCCGGCCTGCGGAAGGGGAGTACCATCGAACTCAACGGCGTGCCCGTCGGCGTTGTCGATCGACTGACCACCGGTCAAGGCACGCAGTACCCGGTCCATATCACCGCGCAGATCAATCAATCACAGCAGATACCGGCTGATGTCGTGCTCTACGCGGCCACGTCGCTGCTAGGCGGCAGTGCCACTTTGCAGTTGGAAGCCCCCCGGACCGAAACCGGCGAGCCCCCGCAGTTCCTGCCCACCGATGGCTCGGCTCAGATCAATCGGAAGATCCTCAGCCGCCTGATCGAGCAGATTACTGCTGAGCTGACCCCGTTGATCGAGGCAGTGGAGATGGCCAAGAGCTGGCTGGGCGATGAGCAGCTACGAGCCGACACGCACCAGGCCGTCCGCAAGGTCACTGAGCTGATCGACCATGCCAGCGACAACTTGGGAACATTCAGCAAAGTGGCGGCCGGGATCGAGGCAGATGTGGACCACCTCACCAAACGGCTGGTGCCGGTCCTCGACGAACTTGCCACCACGCTCCAAGAGATACGGCAGTTGACCCGCGTGGCCAGGCAAGGCGAAGGCACGATCGGCCAACTGTTGAACAACCCCGATCTCTACCGATCGCTCACCGACGCGGTGACCCGCCTGGAGCGTGTCCTCAGTGAGGTCCAACCACTTATTGAGAAGATCAACGCGGAAGGGTTGCGCTCGGCGTGGTGATCCTCACCACGATCGCCCTGGCGGCAGGGCCAGTGGAGCGTCCCTCACGAGCAGCGGACGCGCCTCGGCCGCCTCCTGACGGGCGCGGCTCGTTATATCGCTACGCTTTAGCCGCAACCGCTCTAGTCGGCGACCACGGCGATCTCCACCCGTCGGCTCTGGGCCTTGGTGGACCTAGGCTGGTTCGGCCCGAAGCTGGCGAGCGAGATCCGCTTACCCGAGACACCCTTGGAGGTGAGATAATCCCGAACGGCATAGGCCCGAGCAAATCCAAGGTGGTAGTTGCTCTTGTGGCCGCTCTTGCGGATCGGGTCCGCGTCCGTGTGGCCCAAAATCCGTATCGGCTGGCCGGCGTAGCCGCGATTGAGCACAGACGCAACGGCATCCAGTGATCTCTTCGCCGCAGATTTGAGCGTGGTCTTCCCGGGCGCAAACAGCACATCGCTTTGGACCGTCACGGTGACCTCGCCGGCGCCGTACGCCGCCGATACATAGGGGATGGATTCAAACCCGGTCGCCTGAGCCGGCGCCTGCTCCAAGTCCCCCATGTCGCGTCGCAGCTGGGCCAGTTGCATTGACTTGTCACGGATTCCCTGCTGGGCCTCGGCCAGGGCCGAGTTGCGGTCCGAGAGTTGAAGCCGAAGGTCTTCGTTCTCTTCGGTCAACAGTGCGTTTTGATCCTTCAGGTCAGCGTTGCAGCCGGCCAGGAGTAAGCCCGCGGCCGACATGCCCAATACCGTCATCCATGAAACGCGCATCGCTTGCATCCTTATCTGAGTCGGTTCACAGAAACCTGCCGCGTGCCTCCAGCGCGCAGCATTGCTGCCGGCAATTTCACTCCAACACGGCGCCGCTGTCCAGCCCCGCCGGCCCAATCAATACCATATCGGCAGAGTCTCCGGCCGGCTTGGGCGTCAATCGGGGGGTCGCCGGCGATATCGCCGGGGCCGAACGAACCAGCCGCGGCTGCGGCAACCAGGGCGTATACCTTGCTTGCACCCAGTTGATTGCGGGCCGGCTCATGAGCACCACCAGTGTGGCCACAGCGAGGTGAGGTCCAAAGGGCAGCGCACGCCGCGCCCCTCTGAACACCGACCCGAAACCCATCGACACAAACGCCCAGGCCAGGCCAAAAAACGGCGCCAGCAAGAAAACGAAGATGGGATCCACCCATCCCAGCGTCGCCCCGACCGCCCCCAGAAGGTGCGGATCGCCAAGCCCCATCGCCTCGCGGCCGAAGGCCAGGGTGCCGAGGATGCGGACCGCCCACAGAATCCCCGCCCCGGTCAGGTACCCCATGATGCTGCCCCCGAGCGCTTGAAGAACAACCGGCGGCGGTCCGGCCGGGAACCGGGCACCAACAAAAAACCCTGCCACCAGCCCGATTATGCACGGCAGGAGAAACACCAGCTCCACGCCCATCTCTCGTCGGGCGTGCGGATAGTCAGCCAGCGTCTCGCCGTCCTTCAAATGCTCGTCGTAGTCCGCGAAGCTGTAGCGCATTACCCCCAGCTTCAGCAGGAGCATCGACACGCCGATGCCCAGCATCCCACCGCAGGCAACCGCGAACCATTGCCAGTCGGCGGCCGGAATTGGCCACAAGCCCATTGCACGAGGAACGGACCCCAGCAGGGCCTGTAAGGAATAGGCCACGACCGCCATGAGCGTCACCGCCAACGGAATCTGGATGGGGATCGTGAACGTACGAGCATCGATGACGGTCATCGCCACCAGAGCTGCCAGCAGAAAGGCGTGGGCGATGAAGGCCGGGGAGGTGCGAAACACCCAGTTGTAGTACCACCAGTCGCCGCCGACACTCCCCCACCACGCCACCCGCGGCCCGGCCATGTAATACGCCGCGTACAGTCCGAGGAAGATCATGGCCATAATCAGCTCGATGATCATGTATTGCGGGCTGACCTTGACTTGGCAATGCGCGCACCGGCCTCGAACCAGAAACCACCCCAGGATCGGCAGGTTCTCCCGCCACGACAGGCGGGCCCCACAGGTGGGACAGCGGCTCGGCGGGCTGATCACGCTCATTCCCGCCGGCAAGCGGTAGATCACGACGTTGATGAAGCTGCCAACGATCGCCCCGAAAGCAAAGACAAATACTGCCACAGGAAGATGCTGGTAGAGCTTCCAAAGCGGCATGGTCTGGGCGAGAAAGCAGGAGAAGGCACAATGCATTAGGCACGAGGCATCGAAGGGCTCACGCCGGCTGGGTCTGCTGGTCCTCAGAGGAATCGCCGGCATCGTCCTGGGCAGTCATCCGCTGGACCTGTTGCTCAGCCACATCAAGGATTCCACGGCATCGCTTAAGCAGGGCCGCGCCCCGGCGGTATTCGGTCAGGCTCTCTTGGAGCCCAACCTGGCCCTGCTCGATGCGCTCAATGATCGACTCGAGCTCCTCAATGGCCTGCTCGTAGCTCATCTTCTGGGGGCCTGGGCGAGTGTCCGCGGCGTTCTTGGGCGACATCATTCGGAGAATCTACCGGCAGCGGTCAAAGAGGTCCATCTGAGAGACCGATGGGTCCGCGGGGTCGCTGTGGGTCAAGCGGCCTGGGGCGTTGCCCACGATCGATTCAATCGAGCCATCCGTAACCCGGGTCACGATCAACTGCCCCCTCCGCACATCGCGCGTTGACCGAATCAGCCGGCCGTCTGCGGTCATTGTGTAGGTGTAGCCGCGGGTGAGCACGCGATGCGGATCGATGCTGCCCAGCTGTCGATCGAACGCCTCCAGGCGAGCGTCAACTCGCCGCAGGTTCATCACCACAGCTCGGCCGAGTCGGCGACGATGCATAAGAAGTGCGTTGCGTTGATCGACCCGCCGCCGCAGGGCGCGACCGATACGATCATGCAACACGGCTAATTGCTCCCGACGCCGCGAAGCTAACGCTTCCGGTCGCAGCCGGTAAAGTCGCCCGGCCAGGCGTTCGAATCGCAGTTGCCGGCGAGCAATACACGCCCGGAGACCGTGTCGGAGATCGCGATGCCGGGCGTCGATGATCTCCCGGGCCTGCCTCAGCCGGGAGCCGGGATCTCGGAACAGCTCAAAGCGGGCGACGGCTTCAAAACGGTGCCGCTGGCGCTCGATGAGGCGCTTCAGGAGAAACGCCAGCCGCTGCTGAAGGTGGCTGACCTGTTCGTGCAGTTGCGAGGCGGCGGGAATCAGCCGCATCACCGCCTGGGTAGGCGTGGCCGCCCGGCAATCCGCCACCAGCTCGATCACGGTTGTGTCCGA
>JADFFQ010000048.1 GCA_022568135.1 Planctomycetota bacterium
GTTGAAGCGCACGCTGGTGCTCCACTGGTCGGTCAGAGAGTTGTACTGGATGAGCGTGCGCAACGTCATCTTCGGCGAGAGCGCATAGTCGACGCGGATGGAGCCGAGCTCCGCGACGAAGTCACCCGCAGGGAGGTTGACGTCGTTCCTCGAGTACTTCCCCTCGGTCGACAGCCGGTCGGTCAACCGTAACCCGAGAGTGAGGCTCACATCCGTGCGATCGCCGTCGAAGAACGGCGGTCCGCCGGGGTCGGTCCCCCAGGCCACCAGCAACATCAACAGATCGAGGATGCCCACGCTGCCGTCGCCGTTGAAATCGGTCGGGCACGTTTCGATATCGACGGACGCCGGGCGGGTGAACGTGAGCCCGAAGGCGAGCCCGCCGTCGTCACAGGATCCGCAATGATCGCCTTCATGGTTTTCTAAATGGGCAGCAACTGCCTTTGGACTGATACATAGAGTGAGCTCATTTCCTGGGTTGCCTGGCGGAACGTGGCAGAGCAGGACCTTGTTGTCATTGTTGCCGCATGGGAACGCATTGCAATCGACCGGGCAGTCGGTGGTGGTGCACTCGGTGCCCTCGCCGAAGAAGAGGCCACCAGCCGCAGCGCACTCACTCTCCGTGAGATCCTGGCAGCTGAAGTTAGGCAAACAGCAGGCGCCCGGCTGTGCGAAAGTGATGGTGAGCCGTGCTAACAAAGGACCAGTGCTCCCAAAGATGAACTCTTCCGAGAACGGGTCACCGTCCAGAGTCGTGATCGACCCTCCGATTGCCCAGAGGCCTGTCGCGGCGTTGGCATCGGCGACGGCCGCCGCGTTCAGGTCGACGTCGATCAGAACGTCCGTTTCCGTGGACAAGACTTCACGGCTCCCGTACCGTGTCCCCGATCCGAGATCCACCCACCCGGCAACGCCGGCCGTGCCGCCAATCAGGTCGGCGATGTCGGAGGTGAAATCCCAAAGCATCCAAGTCTCACTCGGATCGGGCGTCGTCGTGCCGCTGGCTGGATTGAACGCCGACAGCGTGAGTGAGACGATCTCGGTGTCGATTGTCGTCAGATCGAAGACGAAGAAATTGTGGTATTCGAACGGGTCGTCCGGGACAGAGTTCCCAACAAGGTAGTTCTCGAGTTCTGTGAAGTGTACCCCATTGTCCCGGTACCACCCTTGATCGAAGGTATCGATTACCGTGACCCCGGCTTGGGCCGGGGCGGTGATCCCCGCCTGGATGGTTGGCTCACCGCCCGGGACGAAGATGTCGGCTGTGTGGCTGTTGGCTGCCAGCACCACGACCGCGGTGCCGAGGAACAAGAAAACAGCGCGAGTCGGTGTCATCGGGAATCCTCCTTCTGTGGCGGCCACTCGCCGGATGATGCAGAGCTTCCAGATGCGTGTGCAGATGGGCCGCCAGGTGCCCTTGATGCCCTGATGCCTCGGATGACTTCTTCACGGGCACGGTCTCCAATCGGCCAGCAGCTTCGCCAGATCGAACGCATCGACGCGCCCATCCGGCACTTAAGTCGCAACCATCCTAGCCCCACTTGGCCAGCAGGGTCAGCAGGTCGAGGATGCCGACCGTGCCGCTCTTGTCGAGATCTCAGGGCCGCATCAATCAGCGGCCCTCATGCGCCTCTGTCGGAGGTTGGGACCAACGCACTTCGCGTCGGCATTGGGGTGCCGCCGGTGAATAAAGCGCACGGTAACGCGGGGGTGCGCACGCGCGCGAGGCTACAATGGTGGCAATGATCGACCCGAAACACCCGATCATCCGGCGGCTTGTCAAGCGTGGCTACAGGGTTAGTGCCCACGCCCATCTGACCGACAGCACGGTCGTCGTTTCGTACATGGCTTTTCATCCGAAGACCAAGCGGAACGTGCAGGGAAGATCCAGGAAAGGCGATCTGGCGGAGGCCCTGCGCGACCTGGCCGAGGCGGCGGGAGTGGTGCTGCGATAGCCTGACAACCTGTGGGTAGCCGGGTCGCTCCCGGCGAACGGTCGTGCGTCGTAGGTGTGTGTAGCGGGTGCCCTGATCTGCGCGTCAGTTTGCGCGTCACTTTCGATAGGGTTGTCGTGGGTATCGAGTCGGTAGCCAGTCGGTAGCCAGTCGAAGAAACCGCAATGGCGCACGAAAAACCCCCGCTCCTGCGTCGAAGCGGGGGTGGTGTTCGCATCCGAAGACCGATGCTCTATCCAATTGAGCTACGCGCGCACCAATCGCCCACAGTCTAGCACAACGCGTGCGGTCCGATCGAGAAGTGCACAGCTAGGCCGGCTCCAGCACTTCTAGCTCAAGAGTAGCGACTCAACGATCGCGCCTGGTTTCGGATCGTCGGATCGCTTGTCGGCGGGTTGGGATCAGGCCGCTTTGCGTCGGCCTAAGGTGCAGTGCCCGACGAAGACGGCGCCGTCCGCAGCCTGAAGGTTGTCGGCAATGATCTCGCCCTTGATCACCGCTTTGCTGCCAAGCTTCATCTGGTTGCGGGCGGTCACACGTCCTTGAACAAACCCATCAACTTGCACGTTCTGACCAAGGACATTGGCCACGCACTTGGCGCCCGCGGCGATGCACAAATGGCCCTTGGCCATAATGTCACCCTCAAACGCGCCGGTGATGCATGCTGAGGTGGACTTGTTCGTTCGCCGACCGCTCAGGTGCGCAGTGGACCTTCGCCGTGCCGAGGTTCTTCTGGAAGCACCTTTCTTTGCGGCCGGCCGTCTGGCTGAGGAACGGGCAGAAGCGCTTCGCTTCGATCTCATCGATTTCTTCGTGGGCATTGATGCAACTCCTCGTTGGTCCGGCCGGTTCGATGCGCGAGCAATTACCGGCCGTGCATACAAGGGGGCGGCGTCTCATAACAGGAACATGAGACACATGCCCCAGGCTTATGGGAAACAATGGTCGCATACAACATCGACACGCTGCTGCGGCAATATGAGCCTTTGGTGGAAAGACGAACCACCCTACAAGCTCAACTCGCAAGTCATTGTTGCCGGTGGTGCCGATATCACTCGCCCTGGGTCTATAACTCGACTGGTGCTCTCGTTCGGATCGCCTCTACTGGCCGATCGGACGCATCGTGGATACGCTCGCCGGGTTCGTGCAGGCCTACAGGAGCATGACCATGGGTTTGATGGATTCCAAACGTGGGTTGGTGGTGGGGATCGCCAACGATCACAGCTATGCATATTTCATTGCCGAGTCGCTTCTGCGGCACGGGGCGCAATGTCTGTTCACCCACCTGCCGGGCGAGAAGATGCTCAGGCGATGTGCCAAGGCGATCGGTCAGCTCAGCGTGGACGATCCCTGGCTGGAGCCGATGGACGCGGGGTCGGATGCTGACCTCGACGCGGTGTTCGACAAGATCGGCCGGGATTTCGGCTCGATCGACTTTCTCGTTCATTCGATTGCATTCGCCGACCGTGAGTGGTTGGAAGCGGGCAAGTTCGCCGCCACGCCTCGCGAGGTCTTCGCCCAGGCCCTGGACATCAGCGCGTATACCTATATGGCAATGGCCGAACGTGCGGCGAAGATCATGCCTGATGGCGGCGCCATGGTCGCG
Source organism: Planctomycetota bacterium (assembly GCA_022568135.1). Classification (GTDB taxonomy): domain Bacteria; phylum Planctomycetota; class Phycisphaerae; order Phycisphaerales; family SM1A02; genus JADFFQ01. The sequence goes on from JADFFQ010000048.1 coordinate 3,562, forward strand.
ATGAGTTATTACGGGGCGGTCAAGGCAGTGCCGGGCTACAACATCATGGGCGTCGCCAAAGCGGCGCTGGAATCCGCCACCCGCTATCTCGCCGCAGACCTTGGGCCCAAGAACATTCGCGTCAACACAATCTCCGGCGGACCGCTGCGGACGATGTCTGCCCTGGCCGTGGGGGGGTTCAGCCAGATTCTGGAGTGGGTTGAGAAGAAAGCCCCGCTTCGCCGCAACGTCACCGGAAAAGACGTCGGCGAGACCGCGGTCTATCTGCTCAGCGACCTCGCGTCGGGTGTGACCGGCCAGAACATCTACGTCGATTGCGGCTACAGCACGATGGGGCTGTAGGTATGACCGCGGACCCGGCTTTCTCTTCACCTATGAACTTCAACTAGCCCCGCATGGAAATGCGGGGCCGGCACCGGGTTCCCACCCGGTGCTATTGGCTTCGTAGTGCGCAGATCGGCTCGCCCAATGGCCGCGACCCATCACGGCCAGTGACCTGGCCCCCCTCACCGACGCATAAACAAAGCCGCAACTCCCGCTGTCGGCAGTTGCTGCGATGCTTTGTGCGGATGACAGGATGGTCCGCGGAGCGGACGCTACACAGGTTCGATGAGCCGGTCGTCGAACAGCCAGGGGCCGGGGTGGGCGAGGTCGGCGGGCGGGGATGAGGTGCGTTCGAGGGTATAATCAGTCCATGCCTTTCAGAGTCGAAGTCGAAGAAGAAGCAGCCGGCCGGTGGATCGCTGAAGTGCCTGATCTGCCAGGCGTGATGGTCTACGCGCAGAGTCGCGATGAGGCGATCGCACGTGTTCAGGTCTTGTCGCTGCGGGTGCTCGCGGATCGTCTGGAGAACGGCGAAGCGCTACCGCAGATGGACGGTGTTTTCGCGGTCGTCGCGTGAGCCACTGGCGATCAGCGAAAGCCAGACGTGTCCTGGCGGCACTGGAGCGGATCGGATGGACTGTCAAGCGGCAGCGTGGCTCGCATCGCACGCTGTTACGTCCCGGCTGGCCTGACTTTGTCTTTGCGTTTCACGATAACGAGGAGATCGGCCCGCGCATGCTGACGCGAATCGCGAAACATACGGGGCTCAGGCCAGAAGATCTTTGAGAGAATGAGCTCGTAGCTCGAAGGGTCCGCTGTGCTGGCCGTTCTTCGTGAGATTCGGTCTTGGATGGTTCGCGCAGCGGCGCCTACACGGATTGGGTAAGCCGGTTGTCGAATAGCCACCGGCCGGGGTGGGCGAGGTCGGGGGCGTGGGCATCGCTACGGATGGATGTTGATCACCTGACCCGGTTTTGTCGTCGGCAGCGCAGCCAGAACGGCGGGTACGAGCAGCTGCAAATCAGCAAGGCGATTGGTCGTGGCGTGCAGAACAACGACCGCGATCTCAAGCAGGGGCACTTCCTGCTGAGACGACAGGTTGCGATCGACGGTCAGGAAGACGTCGAAATGCCGCTGCGCAAGTTTGGGAAGCTCGCCGTTTGACCGACCCGCCCAGCAACGTTAGGGCGCTGTTTCGACGGCATGACCCGGCAGGTTGTTTGCGAGCCGGCCATCGATGCACTCATCAAGCAGAAGCTTCACCCGCCGTCACCTAGGCATTCATGCGCCGCTTGGCCTCTTGGAGAAACGCCATGACCTGTTCTCGGGTGACGGTGGGAAACCCCTCCAGGAAATCGTCGATGGAATGGCCGCCTTCGAGATAATCCAAAAATGTTTGGATGGGTACTCGCGTTCCAGTGAAAACCGCAGTTCCACCCATCACGTCTGGACACGAGCTCACAATGTTGTTTTCCATCGCAGGTATTATCCTCTCAGGTTGGGTAGAAATCAACGGTTCGTCCCCATCCGCCCATGGTCGGCAGAGCGGACCCTACACAGATTGGGTGAGCCGGTCGTCGAACAGCCAGGGGCCGGGGTGGGCGAGGTCGGCGGGGGGCACTAAGCGATCGCGGACCGCCGTCACGAGATTGGTGATGCCGGTGCCGTGGGTTGCGCTGATGCGGAGGTCGGCGGCGGGGTGTGGATCACTCGGGCCGAGGACGGCCCGGCTCGCTGAAGAATTACTCTCACCCCCTGCCCCTCTCCCAGAGGGAGAGGGGAATAGATCGATCTTGTTGAGGATGCGCAGGTCGGGTGGGCGCGGCAGTGTCGGCCAATCGTGCTGGTGGTCCTTCATCGCAATCAACAGATCCGCTCGCTCGATCAACTGCCAGGCGAGGTCGATCGCCTTGGACTCGATCGGATCGGAGGTGTCGCGCATTCCGGGGGTGTCGTACCAATCGACGACGAACCCGGCCAACTCGATGCGCCCTGAGGTGTAATCGCGCGTCGTGCCGGGCACATCGGCTGCGATCGACATCGACCGCCCGAGCAGCGCATTGCTCAGCGTGCTCTTACCCACGTTGGGCGCACCGGCGACCACGACGATCGGCGGATCAATCAGATTGTTGAGCCGTCGAGATCGGGCCAAGTCTTCTTGGGTGAGATTCATATCACCCTCCCCCCGGCCCGCTCCCTGGGAGGGAGGGGGAGCTTGACGCCGCCAACGCGGGGGTTGATCCAGCAGCAGGTCGATGGCCAAAGGACTCGCCGCCCGCGCAACAGCGGCCAGTGCGAGCGCTTCGTAGCGATCCGCGGCCTCGGGATAGACCGATTCCGCAGGGAGCTCATTCGGGGCGGCCGGTTCCACGCCAAGCTCGATCATCCGCTCGGTCAAGCGCTGAAGGATGCGAGGCCCGCTGTGGGGCATGAGCTGGGCGAGATCATGACTCAGCCGTACCGCCAGCCCCTCGTCGATGTCGTCGAATCGCACCAGCCGAGCCCGGCCGAGGGGCCAATCGTCGACGCCTGTCAGCGATTTGAGCACCCCGTCGACTTCGCCGACCAACTGAAGGATCGCGATGGCGCCCGGCTGCTTTGATGTTGCCGGGACCATGCGGCACAAGCACTGCCGGCTCAGTATGCCGTCACGATCGGGCATCGGTGCCGTCAACTTCCTTCCCGGCCAGGGCGTGATTGGCGGCGGCGGCGATGCCCAACAAGGTGAGATCAGGCACGATTTGGTCAACCAGGTCCTCGGTCTCGAAGAGGACCTTGGCGTCGCCGCCGGTGGCGATGACCTGCGGATAGGCACCGTAGGCCTCGGCGTATCGTTCGATCAACCGTTGCACCATTCCGCGGATGCCGTGGTACACACCCTTGAGCATGGCCTGGGCCGTGGACCGGCCGAACGCCTCATCATCCGGCGCGGTGAACCGCAGATCGGGAAGGGAAGCGGTGTTCTCATGCAAGGCCTGTAGCTGTATGGCAGGTCCCGGGGCGATCGCGCCCCCATGAAACGTTCCGTCGCCGTCCACGAAATCAACCGTCACCGCGGTGCCGGCGTCGATCACCACACATGCCTGTTGGATGCGATCGTACGCAGCGGCGGCATTGAGCAACCGATCGACGCCTGTAATCGTCTCCGGATCAAGCTGCCGGCCGATCGGGACCGGCACATCCTCACCAACCCGAAACATCTCAACGGACAGCTGGTCGGCGAGCATTGCGGCGAGCCGATTCGCGACTGGATCATTGACCGAGGCCAGCAGGATGGCTGGATGCGGCAGATGAGCGATCTCTTCCCACCACTGGACCACCAACTGCACCGTGCTAGGCAGCCGGTTGTTCTCGATGTGCTCGCTAGAGTTCAGCTCGCCTTCGAGGAACCGGCCGACTTGGACACGGCTGTTGCCGATGTTGACCGCGATCAGGTTGGGGCCGTTCATCTCCGAAAGCAGTGTAGGGCTGTGGGCGAGCGTCCAGCCAAGTGCCGGTGGGCATTGATCGGCCGAAAAGCCGAAACCTATGTAGAGCGGCCAGACCTGCCCTGCGGAGGTCTCAAAGGCCGTGTGGCGGCACTGTGGCACCACCACCGTGGGCGTGGTCGGGAGCACGGGTTTTCCTGGGCGGCCCGACCTCGCACGCTCCTGGCATACGCTCTCTTGGCGGCCCTGGCGGCTGGACATCGAGGCTGGCGAGCACGATTCCGCGTTCTCATCAGCAAGCATGAATGAATTACACCTGTATAATACCGTATGAGTCCGCCTCGTGATCAAATCATCGGGGGATATGACCGAATATGCCTTGCAAATGGAACGTGTGCTGTGCATACTAGCTGAATACTGGGAGTCTATGTGGCGCAGTGGACCGGTCCATTGCTTCGTCCGGCATCAAAAGGGTAGATGATGGCAGCGGCATCGACCACAGGGTCCAATTTGACGGGAGGCGCGATGGTGAGGCGGCAACGATACGTTCCGGTTGTTGGACCGCGGCTCAGAAAGCTCCTGGCAGTGATCCTTGGGGCTTTTGCTCTGCTGTCGGTGAACTCGGTCTACCTGGCGACCATTTCAGCTGTGGAGTGGAGCACGGGGGCCGTCTATCAGAACTGGTTCTACCTGATCATGTTCCTGTTTCATTTGGTGGTGGGCGTCCTGATCGTCGTGCCGGTGATCGTGTATGGTGCGATCCACTTCCACAATGCCAGGAATCGGCCCAACCGGCGAGCGATCCGGGCCGGGTATGCCTTGTTCAGTACAGCTCTCGTGTTGCTAGCGACCGGGATCGTGCTGACGCGGATCGAAGGCGTGATTGTGGTCAAGGACCCGACGGTTCGCTCCATCGCATACTGGGTGCACGTGATCAGCCCGCTGCTTGTCGTGTGGCTATTTATATTGCATCGGCTGGCGGGCCGCCGAATCAGGTGGAGGGTGGGGTTGAGTTGGACGGCGGCGGCGGCGGTGTTTGCGCTGGTGATGTCGGTGCTGCATTCTCAGGACCCACGGCAATGGAACGTGGCCGGCCCTGCTTCCGGCGAGCAATACTTCTTCCCGTCGCTGGCTCGCACACTCACGGGCAACTTCATTCCCGAGCGGGCGTTGATGAACGATCAGTATTGCATCCAGTGCCATCGGGATATTCACGAGAGTTGGTCCCACAGCGTCCATCGTTTCAGCTCGTTCAACAATCCGCCATACACCGCGACGGTTCTCGAGACGCGCAAGGCGATGTTTGAGCGCGATGGCAACGTGCAGGGATCACGTTTCTGCGCCGGCTGCCACGATCCCGTGCCGTTCTTCAGCGGAGCCTTCGACGACCCCAAGTTCGACGATCCGAACTATGATCTGGCCAGCGATCCGACCGCACAAGCCGGCATCACCTGTTCAGTCTGTCACAGCATCACCCACATCAACACGGTTCGCGGCAACGCCGATTACACCATCGACGAACCGGTCCACTATCCCTTTGCCTACAGCGATCATGCGGTGTTGAAGTGGGTCAACCGTCAGCTTGTCAAGGCCAAGCCGGACTTTCACAAGAAGGTATTCCTCAAGCCCGAGGTTCATCGCAGCACGGCGTTCTGCGGAACCTGTCATAAGGTGCATTTGCCCGAAGAGCTGAACGCCTACAAGTTCCTGCGCGGGCAGAACCACTATGACGCGTTCTGGCTGAGCGGCGTGTCAGGGTACGGCGTCAGCAGCTTCTACTATCCGGCCAAGGCAGAGACGAACTGCAACCAATGCCACATGCCGCTGATGGCCTCCGACGATTTTGGGGCGCGCTATCGTGACGATTCGGGAGAGCTCAAAGTTCACAACCACATGTTCCCCTCGGCGAACACCGCCATGGCGGTTCTGGTCGGGATGGAAAAGTCTGACGCCGTCATCAACGCCCATCGCGACTTCCTTGAAGGCGTCATGCGCGTGGACATCTTCGGTCTGAAAGATGGAGCAACAATCGACAGCCCGCTCATTGCTCCGATTCGGCCGGAGGTTCCGACCCTCGAACCTGGTCGAGAATATCTGATCGAGACGGTCATCCGCACCATGAAGATGGGTCATCTGTTCACGCAGGGAACCGCCGACTCCAACCAGGTGTGGTTGGATGTGACCGTATTCAGCGGTGATCAGATCATCGGCCGAAGCGGCGGGAGACGCCGCGCGGACAACGCTGTCGATCCATGGTCGCATTTCGTCAACTCGTTCGTCCTCGACCGCGACGGCAATCGCATCAATCGCCGCAATGCGCAGGACATCTTCGTTGCCTTGTACAACCATCAGATACCTCCCGGAGCGGGGGACGCGGTTCATTATCTGCTTCGAGTGCCCCCGAGCGTCACCGAGCCGATCACAATTGACCTGCGGCTTCAGTACCGCAAGTTCGACACCGAATACATGCGGTTCGTCACGGACGACCCGGGTTACTTCAATGATCTGCCGATCACCACGCTTGCGACTGACCAGGTCACCTTTCCGGTGGCCGTGGTTGCCGATCAGCCATACAACGACGAGTCGCCCATCATTGCGTGGCAGCGTTGGAATGATTACGGCATCGGTCTGCTGCGTAAAGGGCGCATTGGTGAACTTCGTCAGGCGGAAGATGCCTTCAAACAAGTCGAGGCGCTTGGCCGGCCGGACGGGCCGCTGAACCTCGCCAGGGTTTACCTCAAGGAGGGTCGGGTCGCCCGCGACGCCCCCGAGGCCCTGCGCCGTGCCCGTGACTTTGACCCGCCGGCCTATGAATGGTCCGTGCTGTGGTTCACCGGTCTGGTCAATACACAGAACGGCAACCTGGACGAGGCAATCCGAAACTTCCAACAGATTGTCGAAGGCGGATTTGAGCAGGCTCGGGGCAGGGGTTTCGACTTTGCCAAGGACTATCGCCTGCTCAACCAGCTCGGCCAAACGATCTATGAGCGGGCGAGACAGGAGCGTGGGCGCGATCGCCGTGCTCGGCGCGAGCAACTGCTCAACGACGCGATGACACAGTTCAAGGCGGCGCTGGAGCTCGACCCGGAGAACGTTGCCGCCCATTATAACCTCAGCCAGATCTATGCAGCCCTTGGCGATGACGCCGAAGCCGCAGCGCACCGCAAGCTTCACGCCAAGTACAAGCCGGATGACAACGCGCGCGACCTGGCGATTGCGGCCGCCCGGATTAGGTACCCCGCGGCAAACCGTGCCGCCGAGGCGGTGGTGATCTACGATTTGCGAAGGCCCGGCGCCTATGATCTGCCCCCCGAGAGCCCCAGGATTGCTCGCCATGACTGACCGCCCAAGCGCTCCCGAGCCGCTCCCTGCGGAGCCGGATCTGATTCCCGAAGAGGAGCTTGTCCCGGAGGACGACGCGATCATCGGTCGCGCGTTTCGATGGTCCGCGGTGGTGATCGTGCTCATCGTTGCGTTTGTCGGCCTGGCGGTGCTGTGGGCGAATCGGACCGAGCCCGTGGTAGAGGTTGTCATCGCGAAGGACCCTGGGGCGATCGAGGACCTCCGACCAACGATCGAAAGTCTGCCGGACGTAAGTTTCAAGGACATTACCGTCGAGGCCGGCGTCGATTTTGTGCATACCAATGGAGCCCGGGGAGACAAACTTCTGCCGGAGACGATGGGCAGCGGAGCCGCCTTCTTCGACTATGACGGCGACGGTGATCAGGATCTGCTGCTGGTCAACTCGACGCATTGGCCGGGGGCCGAGTACACCGCCCCACTGCCGACGATGGCCTTGTACCGAAACGACGGTTCAGGAGCTTTCTCCAACGTGACCATTGGGTCCGGGCTCGATGTGACCGCCTACGGCATGGGGGTGGCCGTCGGCGATTACGACAACGATGGAAATGTTGACGTATTCATTACCGCGGTCGGCTTCAACCATCTCTATCATAATCTCGGCGGTTACTTCCAGGACGTTACGGCTCAGGCAGGTGTGGCCGGCGGCGAGACGCAGTGGGGCAGCAGCGCGGGCTTCTTTGACTACGACAATGACGGCGACCTCGATCTGCTCGTGGCCAACTATGTCCAGTGGTCCAAGGAGATCGACTTCAAGCTCAATTTCACCCTCAACGGCACCGATCGCGCCTATGGGCCGCCGACAAACTACCGGGGCGAGTACCCGACGCTGTACCGAAACAACGGGGACGGGACATTCACTGATGTCTCAGCCGAGGCCGGGATGCAGATCAACAATCTCGCTACCGGTCTGCCAGTGGCCAAGGCCTTGGCGATCCTTCCCGTTGATATCGACGGCGATGGCTTCATTGACATCGTTGTCGCCAACGACACGGTGCCCAACTTCCTGTTCCGCAACAACACCGACGGCACATTCCAGGAGATCGGCGCTCAAGGCGGCGTCGCGTTCGACAGCGCAGGCAAAGCGACCGGAGCGATGGGGATCGATGCGGGTCATTATCGAAACGATCGGGACCTTGCAATCAGCATCGGGAACTTTGCCAACGAGATGACCTCGCTGTATGTCTCCCAGCGCGAAGCATTGCAATTCGCGGATCAGGCAATCGGCGAAGGAATCGGCTCGCCGACTCGCCTTCGGCTGACGTTCGGCCTGTTTTTCTTCGATTATGATCTTGACGGGCGGCTCGATCTGCTTCAGGCCAACGGTCACCTTGAAGACGAGATCAACACGGTGCAGCCAAGCCAGCATTACCGTCAACCGGCGCAAGTGTTCTGGAATGCCGGCCCCCAGACGCGATCGTGCTTCGTCGAGGTTCCGACCTCGCAGCTGGGCGATCTATCAAAGCCGATCGTCGGGCGCGGCGCAGCGTACGCGGATATCGACGGCGACGGCGACCTGGACGTGCTGCTGACCCAGGCTGGCGGGCCGCCGATGCTCCTGCGCAACGAACAGGATCTGGGTCATCATTGGCTGCGCGTCAAGCTGATCGGGCGGACGTGTAACCGCGACGCTATCGGCGCCTGGATCGAGCTGACCGCTGCCGGCGTCACCCAGCGACGGCAAGTCATGCCGACTCGCAGCTATTTGTCGCAGGTTGAACTGCCTGTGACCTTTGGCCTGGGCGAGGCAACCGAGGTTGACTCGCTACGAATCATCTGGCCGGATCAGGCAACGCAGGATGTAGCGGTGGATCAACTCGACACCATGCTCGTCTTCGAGCAGCCGGTTGGGTGACCTGACAGGCCATGGCCGACAAGCGCCAACGACAACAGCGCATCCGTGAGATCCTGGCACGCAACGAGATCCACAGTCAGGACCAACTGCAGGACCTGCTATCTGCGGAGAGTATCCGGACGACTCAGGCGACGCTGTCACGCGATATGCGCGATCTCGGCGCCGTCAAGGGCTCCGGAGGATATACGCTGCCCAACACCGCAGCGCGATCACAATCTGAAATGGGGGATCTTCAACGACTGCTCAGAGTGGCGATGATCTCGGTGCAGCGAGGCGGGACGCTGGTTGTGCTGCGTACTTCGCCCGGCCAGGCCCACGCTCTCGCCGCCGAGATCGACAAAGCCCGGCTGCGGCAGGTCATCGGCACGATCGCCGACCATGATACCGTCTTGGCGGCGACGCAGTCGGCCGGCCAGGCCCGCGAAGTGACGCGCGTCCTTGAAAAGTTGGCCGGCTTGCAGTAATGCCGGCATCAATCTCCCGGTACCACCCGGAACGTCAGTGCGGAGTTCCCGCCGGTATGCACCAGCGGCTATGACTCAAACCATGCGCGCGAATTATTCCTAATCCGTATCACCGCTCCACACCGGCTGCCGCGCGTTACGGACATGCTCCCCAGGCGGCCAGCAGCGTCAGCAGGTCGAAGATGCCGACCGTGCCGTCGCCATCGAAGTCTGGCGGACCGCCGGGGTCGGTTCCCCAGGCCGCCAACAGCGATAGCAGATCAAGGATGCCGATAGTTCCGTCGGCGTCGAGATCGGCGGGGCACCTCGGCGTGTTCACGATCGCCGCGATCGTTCTGGCCGCGTTGATGCGCCCGCAGCCGAAGTAGATGTCGAACCCAGGATCGCCCAGGTCGTCGGCGTTTTCACAGAGAAGATCGCGCACCTCTTGTGGCGTAAGAGTCGGATCGACGGAGTACATCAGCCCCACCAACCCGCAGACGTGGGGGCTGGAGGCTGAGGTGCCGTTAGCCACAAAGTAGGCGCCTGCTTCAGGCTGGCAGCAGAAGCTGGAAAGAATGTCCACGCCCGGTGCGGACATGTCGATCCATTGGCCGAAGTTTGAGAAGTCCGCGAGCTCATCGTTGGCATCGGTGCCTGAGACGGCGATGACGGTCCGGTACGCCGCCGGATAGAAAGGAACCGACCAGCCATCATTGCCAGCCCCAGCCACCACGGTGACCCCGTTGTCCCACGCATATTGCACCGCCTCTGCGAGGATTTCGAGGTCCGCGGAGAGGCCTAGGCTCATGTTCATGGCGGCAGCGCTCATATCGGTGGCGTAATAGATCGCCTCGGCGACGAGCTCCACCGGGCCAAAGGCTCGAAGCGGCATGATGGTGATGTTGGCCAGCCCGGCAATCCCCAGGCCGTTGTTCAACCGCGCCCCGAAGATCCCCGCCACCCAGGTGCCGTGGCCGGAGCTATCCTCGGGACCGTTATCACCGTCTCGGAAGTCCCAGCCGACCACATCGTCGATGAACCCGTTGTCGTCATCATCGATCCCGTTGTCGGGGATCTCGCCGGGATTGACCCAGATCGCGCCGTCCTGGAACTCCTCGTGCTCGAAGTCGATCCCGGTATCGATGAAAGCGATGACGACCGAGGGATCGCCGGTGGTGATGTCCCAGGCGGCGGGGGCCTCGATCTTCTGCGGGCCCCATTGTTCGTTGTACAGCGGGTCATTGGGCTCAACGGCAAGCTGGAGGATCCCGTTGGGCTCGGCGTATCTCACCCCCGCAAGTGCCCCCACCTGGTCGGCCAGGGCCGGGACCATGGTTCCCTGAGCAAGGGTTGCGATTCGCACTTTCGCCAGGGGGTGGATGCCGGTCGGATCGTTCTTGGGGTGTGGCGCGTGGCGGAGCCCCCGCCAGGCGATGATCTTGGGCAACTGGCCCCGCAGCGCGGCCAGTTGCTCCGCCGTGGGCGGCTCGTGGAAGGCCACGATCAGTTCATCGGGCACGAACTGAGCCTCAGGGCCACCACCGCCCGGTACTTTTTCCCTATTTTGCCCGTGGGCGATGGCTGGGGCATCGCCGAGCAGCCCCACAGCGGCCGAGGCTGCAAGCGTGGTGAGGATCAACTGCGGCAAACTCATGGGCTGAATCCTCCTAACAACCTGCCCCAACGATGGTTGCGCTCGCAATTGTAGTACAGCCGTCGCACACCGGTGCTCTCCATATATAACTATGCCGCCGGACGCCCGATCCTGCGCGCAAACTGGGGATTTTTTCGATTTGTTGGCTGCCCCAGCATTCGGCGCCGGGCTATCGAGATGTTGGCGGATGCTCGGCAGCGGAGGCTTGTAAATCGATGGCCTCGGCGACGGCGAATGGTCTAATCCGCTCGATGATGCGCGGGCCGATACCGGGTACACGGGTCAGATCGTCAACCGAGGTGAACGCTCCACTGGCCAGGCGGTCGGCGGCAATGCGCCGGGCCAGTCCAGGCCCGATCCCCGGCAGGAGATCGAGCTGAGCGAGGCTGGCGGAGTTGATGTCGATGCGGCTGTCCGGCCAGTCGTGCAATCCGCGCCCGCGATCGCCAGAGCCGGCCGAGTCAGGGGTGTTCAAGACCGGTCGATTGAGGCGGAGCCATGCCGCCGAGCCCACCGCAAGGCTGAGCAGTCCGATGACCAGCCAGGTCCCGCGAGGTTGTCGAGGCCCATCAGACATCTCGAGCCGGCCGTTCTGGGAGCTTCTTGGGGGTGTACGGACCCTGGGGCTTGCGCAGCTTCTTGCGAGTGGTCACGAGTTGCTGCAATACGGGCTTGGCCCGGCCGGTGTCGCTGACCAATCCGCCCTTGGGCAACTCGGCACGCGGATGATCGTACAAGTCGGTCCAGATGACCAACTCGACGAACGGCTTGGACATGGCGATGGCGAACACCTTTGACATCCATCGCGACTGCACTCGAGGCGACCACGGCTCGTGCCACCATCCACCTTCCTCGTCGATCTTCTCGCTCGGCACCCCCATCGCCGAGACCACCAACGGCATCTCCAACACCCCGAAGCGGTCGAGAAGGTCGCTGATCTGCATGAGATCGCGGCTGGCCCGACCCGCGCGACTTTGTCCAAAGAGAAGTTGCACGCCGACACAATCGGTCCGAATACCTTCCTGAGTAGCGCGATCGATAAACGTCAGCGGCGGCAGTGCATTGCGGTTGGATGCGCAGTGCTCTCCAAAGGGTTGGGTCAGCTCAATCATTGTCCGTGCACCCTTGCGGGCTTGGCGAGCGAGGAGATTGGCCATCCGCGTCAGATCAAGCATCTGGTCCGGCGTGAGTTCAAAATTGTCGTTGATATTCAACCCGGAGGCAACGATCCAGGTGCTCACAGCCCAGCGGTATCGATCGACGACCTTCTCGACATGCTCATAGATCAGGTCTCGGCAGGTGTTGTAGTCGTGCTGCCAGACGTACATCCACTTCGGAAGCGCGCGCTTGGAGAAATCCAATAACGGTCCAAGGACGCAGGGTTTGCCCTGCGTGTGAGCCCAGTCAAGCCAGCGATCAATCGGGTCCCAGTTGTACCGTCCCTCCTCGACCTCGAGCTCGCTCCAGTTCAGGGGCACCACAAGAAGGTCAAAGTCTCGTTGGACGATCTCGCGGAGCGGCTGAGAATCCCTTTCGAGGCCAACGCGCACGCCGAGGCTCGTGGACGGTGCGGGGCGGCTGCCGAACCGCCAATGCAGCAGGATGTCGCTGTGGGTCACAGCCAGCTGTTCGGTGGCTTTGATGGCTGCACGCAATGACCGCTGGGCGGTACGACCCGCCTCGATCGGGTTCTCCATGTTCAGCGCCGAAGAGAAAAGCCCGCGCGCTTTCTCGAAGAGTCTTATCGCGGGATGGTCGGCGTCCAGACCAAACATCTGCCACTCTTCGCTCTTGGCGATGAACATCATGATGCGATGACGGGCCAGTTCAATCGAAAGCTGGTACGGGCGGTGACGGTTCATCAGAAGGCATGTCTGCAACATGAGCCTTCCCATGGGTCCTGCGTCATGCTGCACGCACAGCGCCACAGTATGTGTCGATCGCGTTTTGCAGACAATGCGACCGGAGCGAAGCGAAATCTTGCCCGGCGTGGTGAGACCTTCCGGCCCGATCAGATACGCGCCTGTCAGAGGCCAATGCTCAGCCGGCCCGTTGTCGTCATACACTGCGAATTGAAGCATGGGCACGCGGGGCTCGTGGAGATGATCAGCCGGCGCAACACAAGCGTAACACTATACTTGTACCGCGTCGTCAAGGTTGATTTCCGGCGGTGGAACTGCCGCGGAGGAGGCGCTCGTCGGGGACGCTGCTCGTCAACGCCCCAGCTTGCGACTACAGTGCCACAATGACCTCTGTGCCGAATGCGATCTCGGCCAATCCGAGCGGGACGCTGGCTCGAACCGACCTGCCGCTGCCGGGCCGCAGGGAAGGGAAGATCCGCGATATCTATTCGCTGCCTGCGGAGGCCCCCACGGCACCGCGGCTGCTGATCGTGGCCACCGATCGCATCAGCGCATTCGACGTGGTGCTGCCGACTCCGATTCCGGGCAAAGGGCAACTGCTGACCGAGATTAGCGTGAGGTGGTTTTCCTTCATTCGCGGGCTAAACGTTATCGCGGACCATCTCGTCTCGACCGATCCGATCGATCTGCCAGGAATTGGCATCAAGCACCGGTCGTCTATTGAGGGGCGGGTGATGATCTGCCGGGCCGCGGAGGTCATCCCCATCGAGTTCGTGATTCGCGGGTACCTCGCCGGTTCCGGCTGGATCGAATATCAGGAGCACGGAAGCATCTGCGGTGTACGGCTGCCAGACGGCCTGCGATGTGGAGACAAGCTCCCGGAGCCGATCTTCACTCCCACGACCAAGGCCAGCTCGGGACATGATGAGGCCATCGACTATGAGCGTGCGTGCACCGTCGCTGGACGTGCGGTCATTGATCGGCTGCAGAACGTCGCGCTGCGCATCTATTGTGCCGCGGCTGAGTATGCTCTGTCGCGCCGCGTCATTCTCGCAGATACCAAGTTCGAGTTCGGCTACGCCGTTGACGAGCACAACCACATAAGCGATGAGCTGATCCTGATCGACGAGGTGCTGACCCCGGACAGCTCGCGCTATTGGCCGGTGGAACGGTACCAGCCGGGGCGCGAGCAGGACAACTTCGACAAGCAATACGTTCGAAACCACCTGCTGGGGCTCGTGGAGGCCGGCCAATGGGACAAGACGCCGCCGGGACCGGATCTCCCGCCGCAAGTCGTTGCCGATACCGTCTCCAGATACGTTGAGGTCCGTGACCGCTTGTTCGGTAGGGATTCCAGCCGAGCCGGTTCGTAGCCCATACTGCAGCGACCCGTGGATCGATGACGGGTCGCTTGGAGTATCGTGTTTCGTGTCGTCGATCAGGCCCGGCGGCGTCGCCGAGAACCAATCAAGGCAAGTCCAAGCAGCACCAGAGAGCCGGGTGCGGGAACCGGTAGTTCTTTGAGCACAAACCTGACCGGATTTTCTCGCATCAGATCGATGTTGATCACCAGACCACCCGCGACAAATCCAGGGTTCCAAATCGTTCCATCCGCCACCACTCCACCGCTGAACTCGACCTCGCTGTTATCAAAGTTGTAGGTCGCTGTCGCGAACGGATCGATGCTAAAATCAGCCGACGCAACCGGGTCAAAGGAAGCGCTGTTTCCCAGCAAGATCTCTCGGAAGGAGGTCCAGTTCTGACCTGTGTTATTGAAGAGGAATGCCTCGGTGATGACAATGTGGCTTACGGTGAGGGCGTCGGGAGCGATCTGGGTGAAGGCGATGCTCAGCGGCGTAGGCAGACCCGTGAACCGGTCAATCTCAGTGAAACTGGCAAACTTCTGGATGACCAGGATGTCGTCCTCGATACTGACGAAATCGACGACCAAGTCCACCCGCTCTTCAGAAAAGATTGTGGCCTGCCATCCACCACCCAGGTCGATGATGAGATCAGCTTCCGCGAAGCTCGCCAGACAGAACACCGCGCCGGCAGCCACCGCAAAGGCTCGAGATTTCATGCGGGTTCCCTCTCTACCTTCTCTCAGCGACGAGGCCGCAGCCGCGCCTAGCCCTCTCTCCGGTCAAAGATCACTGGTACGGGACGCCGACCGTCCGCAGGTACCCAATGACACTCCGAATGTCGCGTGCTCAACCTAAGTTGAGCCATTCGGTCTATCGAGATAGTACTGCAGAAAGTATGCGATGCAAGGGTTTTTTCAATGAAAACACACTTATCTGAAGGTGAGGGGAAGTGCCTCACGGTGGGCTCCCGGGACCATCGCGCCTGGTGTCTCCGATTGCAGACACACATTGGGCCGATAATCCAGCCCATCGCCGACCATATACAGCCGGTCGGCATTTCTCGCAAGGCCCTGCGAAAAATAACGTTACACACTTGTTTCCCCGGTCGCCGCCGGTTATTGCACCCTGGTCGTTCCTGTGCAGACAACCAGATCACCCCAATTTACCAGACCGCAATCTCCGGCCGAGCTCGCCAAGTCTTTGGGCTCTTGGCATGAACCGGATGCGGTTTTGGCCGCGAGACCGCTACGGGGCGATGAGACCCTGCCCCCAGGTCCTACGGCATGTTAGCCAGACGCGATGCATCGACGGTATTCCGAAGGAGCATGGCCACGGTCATCGGCCCGACGCCGCCCGGCACGGGTGAGACGTAGCCAGCCACCTCCGCGACCTCGTCAAACGCCACGTCGCCGACGGTCCGCACAATGCCGCCCTCGGCCCGGATGCGGCTGATCCCGACATCAATGACCACCGCGCCCGGCTTGACCATCTGGGCCGTGATCAACCCCGCCACGCCCGCAGCAGAGACCAGCACATCGCCAGTGCGAGTGGCCGTAGCCAGGTCAGCCGTGAATTTGTTGGTCGAGATCACCGTCGCTTCAGCTCGCATGAGCAGCACGACAATTGGCTTGCCGACGATATTGCTCGCACCCACGCAGACGCATCGTGCACCAACCAACTTGATACCCGTCGATTCGATCATCTCCATCACCGCCAGGGCGGTGCATGGCACCAAGCTCCGCCGGCCATAAACAACGTTGCCGATGTTCGCGGGGTTCACTCCTTCAACATCTTTGGGCGCTGCGATCAGCGACTGAATGCGTTCGGTGTCCACTGCCTCGGGCAGCGGCAGATGCACCATGATCGCGCCGACGTGGGGATCCGCATTCAACAACGCCAGGTGTCCGGCGATGTCATCGTGGGTCGAGTCGTCAGGCAGTTCGTGCAACACGTGCTCGATGCCGCCCTCTCGGCATGCTCTTGCCTGGTTGCGCGCGTAGACCGCCGCCGCCGCATCTTGGCCGACGAGGATCGCATCGAGCCGCACCGCCTGACCCTTGCTCTTGAGTTCACGGACCCGCCGTGCGATGTGTTGCTTCACCTGCTCTGCAAGCGCCCTGCCATCGATGATCTTGGCCCTGTGGGTGACTGCCATGAATGAAGCATATATCGTTGAGGCCCTGGCTGAACGTCTTGGGCGGCGAGGCCTCGGCCCGTCATTGCATAACCGCACAGCGACAACACGAGTGGCCGGCCGCTCAGGGAATCTCAACCATGATCTCGGTGCCGTCCACCTGCACCCGATAGCTGGCCACACCCTCATCAGCCGGGGGACCCAGAACGCTGCCATCGGCCAGACTGAAGCTCGCTCCATGCCAGGGGCAGGTCACCACGGTCTCGTCCACGTCGCCCTCCGACAGTGGACCGCCGCTGTGCGGGCAGGTGTCGTCGATGGCGTAAAACTTGCCGTCGATGTTGAACAGGGCGAGCCTCTGCCCATTGATCTCGACCGCGATCGCGCTACCAGGCGGCACGTCCGATGTCTCACCGACTTTATGAAGCTGTCCCATCGACCGGCGCTCCTCTGTATTTCTCGAGCAGATCGGCGTGATTGAGCCGAGCCCCAGTGTACCGTATCATACCTCGCATGTTGCCCGCCGCAAACCCGGATACCACAGCCGCCGGTAAGCCGACGACGTGCCCGTGTCCCCTCTTGCCCAGACGGCACGATGACCTGGAGGTCGTATGAACTCAGAATTGGCGCAGAAAGAATGTGTCCCCTGCAAGGGCGGTGTTGGGCCGCTTGCGACCCAGACGATTGACGATCTGCTTGGTCAGATAGATGGTTGGTCGATCGAGCAGGAGTATCACCTCACCAAAGCGTTTCGCTTTGCGAACTTCGCGCAGGCGCTCGAATTCGTAAATCGCATTGGAGCCATCGCCGAGCAGCAGAACCATCACCCCGACATCTTTCTCGCCTGGGGCAAGGTCGCCGTGGAGGTGTGGACGCACAAGATCAACGGCCTGACCGAGAGCGACTTCATCTTCGCTGCCAAGATCGATTCAGCGTTCGAATCGTTCGGGGAGGGTCGGCAGTAGCCTGCGGTACGACCCGGTTTCGCAAAGATTCGCGCGCATTTGCTGATTCGTAGCCGCGGGTGCATACCCGCGGGAACCCCGCACTGACATGCGGGGTTGTTCCGGGAGATTGATTTCAGCATTACTGCAAGCCGGCCAACTGTTCAAGGACGCGCGCTACTTCGCGGGCCTGGACTGGCCCGGCGCATTGCCGCCGACCGCCTGGCCAGTGGAGCGTTCACCTCGGTTGACGATCTGACCCGTGTACCCGGCATCGGCCCGCGCATCATCGAGCGGATCAGACCATTCGCCGTGGCCGAGGCCCTCGATTTACAAGCCTCCGCTGCCGAGCATCCGCCAACACCTCGATAACCCGGCACCGAATGCTGGGGCAGCAAACAAATCGAAAGAATCCCCAGTTCGCGCGCAGGATCGGCCATCCGGCGGCATAGTTGTATATGGAGAGCACCGCTGCGCGACGCCTGTTCTACAATTGTCAGCGCAACCGTCCTTGTGGCAGGTTGTTAGGAGGATTGACGCGATGAGTTTGCCGCAGGTGATCCTCACCACGCTCGCAGCCTCGGCGGCTGTTGGGCTGCTCGGCGACGCCCCTGCCATCGCCCGCTGGCAGAATAGGGAAAAAGTACCGGGCGGTGGTGACACTGCGGTGCAGTTCGTGGCCAACGAGCTGATCGTTGCCTTTCACCAGCCGCCGGGGGATGAGCGACTGGCCGCGCTGCGGGGCCAGCTCCCCAAGATCATCGGCTGGCGGGCGCTCCGGCACGCGCCGCATCCCAAGAACGATCCGACCGGCGTCCACCCCCTGGCGAAGGTCCGAATCGCAACCCTGGCTGAGGGAGCCGTGGTCCCGGCCCTGGCCGGGCAGGTGGGGGCACTTCCGGGCATCAATTACGCCGAGCCCAACGGCATCCTCCAGCTTGCCGTTGAGCCCAATGACCCGCTGTACAACGAACAATGGGGCCCGCAGAAGATCGAGGCCCCCGCCGCGTGGGACATCACCACCGGCGATCCCTCGGTCGTCATCGCTTTCATCGATACCGGGATCGACTTCGAGCACGAGGAGTTCCAGGACGGCGCGATGTGGATCAACCGCGGCGAGATCCCCAACAACGGGATCGACGATGACAACAACGGCTTCATCGACGATGTGATGGGCTGGGACTTCAAAGACGGTGATAACGATCCCGAGGATTGCTGCGGCCACGGCACCTGGGTGGCGGGGATCCTGGGGGCGCGGCTGAACAACGGCCTGGGGATTGCCGGGCTGGCCAACATCACCATCATGCCGCTGAGAGCATATGGCCTGGCGGAGTTCATCGGGGAGGCGATCTACTACGCCGCCGATATGGGTGCTGCCGCCATCAACATGAGCCTTGGGGGGACTTTTGACCACGAAATCATTGCAGAGGCCGTGCAATATGCCTGGGACCAGGGGGTGACGCAGGTCGCTGCCGCTGGCAACTCTGGCTTCGACTTGCCCGTCTACCCCGCGGCCTACCCGGAGGTGATCGGGGTTTCGGCCACCGATGCCAACGATGAGCTGTGGGATGATTCTAACTTCGGCCGATGGATCGACATGTCCGCACCAGGCGTGGACGTTCTTTCCTGCTACTGCTGCCAGCCTGGGGAACGCTCATACCGTGCGGCCGACGGCACCTCAGCGTCCAGCCCCCACGTCTGTGGTGTGGTGGGGCTGATGTTGTCAGTCGATCCGACGCTCACTCCCCTAGAGGTGCGTGACTTTCTGTGCGAAAACGCCGACGACCTGGGCGATCCGGGGTTCGACATCTACTTTGGGTGCGGGCGCATCAACGCGGCCAGAACGATCGCAGCGATCGTGAACAGGCCGAGGTGCCCCGCCGATCTCGACAGCGACGGCACTGTCGGCATCCTCGACCTGCTGCAACTGCTCGTGGCCTGGGGCACCGATCCCGGCGGCCCGCCGGATTTCGATGGCGACGGCACCGTCGGCATACTGGACCTGCTCATCCTGCTCGCGAACTGGGGACCGTGTGCGTGAAGAGCCGTGACTGGATGGGCACGGCCGACTTCCACGTTTTTCGTGTGTGTGACAGCGAGCAAATGAAGGACTCAAGAGTCATGAATCGCATTCTAACAATCGCAGCCTCCGGCTTTCTGGTTCTGGCAGTAGCTGGCCACGCCACTCTGACCGCGCGCGAACAGGACACCGACCGCGGGTCGACAGCATTTGCGCCCAGCGAGCAGGATCGGCTCGCCCAGATCACCGCGCACGCCAATGCGGCCTTAGCTCTGCGGAACAGCACCGTCATCACACTCGAGATCGATGGGGCGCCCGCCGCGCCCATCGTAGCCCAGGTGCCGATCGACGGCACCCTGTTGACGCTGGATTTGCAGCCGCGTTCAGCCCGGGCAGCGAACTACCAGGTTCTCGTGCAGGGGGCCGACGGCTCACTGGTGGTGGGCGACACCGGCCCGGTACGCACATTGCGCGGCGTCGTTCGTGAGGTGCCGGGGTCGATTGTTGGTGGCTCGCTGCTGCACGACGGCCTCTATGTGGCAATCCATTTGCCAGGCGGTATCATCTATTGGCTTGAGCCGATCGGTTCGCACATTGCGGCCGCTTTGCCGAACGAATATATCGTGTATCGCAGCGACGATAGGTCGTGCTTCTTCGGGGCTTCCTCGCCGGCCTTCATCAGCATGCGGATGGCGGTCGGCGCCGTGTACCAGACTGTCACCTTGTACTTCGCGATCACCTCGTACCACGCTCGTGCGGAGAAGCCGCCCTCGTAGATCACGGACGTGACGCCGTTCGTGCACGGCGCGAACATCCCGTACGACGTGCCGGTCACCCAGCCGGGGTCGGCGGTGCACCAGTAGATGTCGTCCGGATGCATGTCCAGCGCGAACTTGCCGGTGGCGTAGTGGCCCAGCACCGCCTTGTGGACGTGGACAGCGCCTTTCGGCTTGCCCGTCGTGCCGGACGTGTAGTGCATGATCGCCGGGTCTTCGGGGCCGGTCGCCACGATTTCGAACGTCTCCGGCGCGGCGGCCATCAGCTCGTTCCACGATAGCTCGCCTTCGGCGGTCTCCGGCGGCGCGTCGTGGTCGGCGATAATCAGGTGCTTCAGCTCCGGCAGGTCGTCCCGCACCTCGTAGACCTTCGTCTTTAGTTTCGGCGTTGTCACCAGGACGACGGCGCCGCTGTTCTCCAATCGATCGCGGATCGCGTCCGGGCCGAAGGCCGAGAAGAGCGGTCCGATGATGCAGCCCGCCTTCAGCGCGCCGAACACGGCGGCGTACAGCTCGGGCGTCCGGTCCATGAAGACGAAGACTCGCGAGCCCTTCTCCACGCCTAGCTGCTGGAGCACGTTGGCGAACTGGTTGGAGAGCCGCGCCATATCGGCGTAGGTGTACGTTTCGCTGCGGCCGTCCTTGCTCTCCCAGAGGATGCACGCCTTCTCGCCGTTGCCGGCCGCGACGTGCCGGTCGAGCGACTCGTAGGCGATGTTTAGGCCGCCGCCCGGCAGGCCGTCCAGCTCATCGATGACCCGTTCGTAGTCGAACGCCGCGCGCGTGCCCTCGTAATCGTCCAGGTTCGGGCGGACGGCGAACTCGTCTGCGCCTGGCTTGGGAATCCGTTCGTACTCCATGCTGCGCTCCTTCAGGTGGAGGGGTATGCGGTAGGGAGCTTAGCCTAGCGAAAGGGAAGCCGTCAATAGCGGCATAGCTTCCTGGAAGCGGCTTTGCTACACTAGATTAGCTAAGCGAATACAGCAGAAATCCAAGAGGTGCTGCGATGCCCACCAAAGACCCTCAGGAACCGTTCCACCGGATCACGGTAGAGAGGCGAAACAGATGCTGGACGGCGACGCGCATATCATCGACGTGCGTGACCCGCACGAGTACACGAGTGGCCACGTGCCCGGCGCTGCGCTGATTCCGGTGAACACCGTCTTCGACCGGCGCGAGGAGCTGCCCAAGGACGGTACGATCATCTTCGTCTGCGGCGTCGGCCAGCGCAGCGCCCTCGCCTGCGAGATGGCGGCCGCCGCCGGCTTCCAAGCAGACGTCCTCTACAATCTGGAGGGCGGCACCGAAGCCTGGATCAAGGCCGGCGAGCCGGTCGAAAACTAGCGTATGTAAGTTTCGCGTTCCGGCGTTGGCGGGTTGGCCGCGCGCTTCGTTTCGTGTGCCGCCGTTGGCGGTGTGACCGTGCGCTTCGTTTCGTGTGCGGCCGTTGGCGGTGTGACCGTGCGATACACTAGTCCGGTATGACGAACCAGTCTGAGTTCGGCGCGACGGTAATCGATGCCGGAAGGGTGCGTTTTCGCGTCTGGGCGCCCGCCGCGCGCAAGGTCGAAGTCGAGATCTACCCGCCGCCGGAGGGCATCGTCCGCCACGCGATGGCCGAGGAAGGCGGCGGCGTCTGGAGCGGCGTCGCTGACGGAGGGCCGGGCACGCTCTACCGTTATCGCCTCGACGAAGACTGGGGCTACCCCGATCCGTACTCGCGCAGCCAGCCGGAGGGCGTCCACGGTCCGTCGCAGGTCGTCGACGCCGGCGTCTTCCGCTGGACAGATGCTGGCTGGCCGGGCCTCGATCTCGAAACGCTGGTGATCTACGAGTGCCACGTCGGCGTCTATACGCCGCAGGGCACGTTCGATGCGCTGATCGGCCAGCTCGATGCGCTGCGGTCATTAGGCGTAACGGCGCTGGAGCTGATGCCGATCGCGGAGTTCCCCGGCAGCCGTAACTGGGGCTACGACGGCGCGTCGCTCTTCGCCCCCAGCAGCGTCTACGGCGGACACGAAGACATGCGCCGCCTCGTCAACGCCGCCCACGCGCGTGGGCTCGGCGTCATTCTCGATGTCGTCTACAATCACCTCGGCCCGGACGGCAACTACCTGGCGAGCTACTCGGAGAACTACTTTACCAGTAGACATCAGACGCCCTGGGGCGACGCCGTCAACTTTGATGGTGAGGACAGCGGTTTCGTTCGCCGCTATGTGATCGACAACGCGCTGATGTGGCTGCGCGAATACCACATCGACGGCTTCCGCCTGGACGCGACAGAGCAGATCTACGATGGCAGCGACAAGCACATTCTGCAGGAGCTGGCGGAGGTCGTCGCCGGGCGCGGGCCGCTGCTTATCGCGGAGCACG
>JADFFQ010000049.1 GCA_022568135.1 Planctomycetota bacterium
CCGCAGTCGGCGAGGAAGAGTGCGTGAGTCAACTGACATTCCACTACAAGGCAATTGACCAGCGCGGCGCCAAGAGCAAAGGCGTGCTGCGGGCGGCAAATCGCCGCGAGGCGTATCGCCAGATCAGCGCCTCGGGGTTGAAGCCGCTACGGATCATTGCACAACGCTCGGAGTGGCGCCCCTGGCGATCCGCGCCGGTCGGGGCCAGAGATCTGGCTCACCTCACCTATCAGTTTGCGGTCTTGATGGAAGCTCGCATTCCCATCGCGGATGGCTTGCGCTCCATTGCAGAGCAGGAGCCTAATCGGCGCTTCCGGCGGGTGATCGAGGATATCGCCGCCCAGATCGAATCCGGCCAATCGGTCACTGATTCGCTGGCCCCCCATCGCGAGCTGTTTGGAGAGGTGTATGTCGAAACGGTTCGCGCCGCCGAAGCCAGCGGCAACATGGCCAAAGTGCTCGGTCGCCTGGCCGAAATGCTCGACGCGCAATACGAAACCACCAAGAACGTGAAGGGTGCACTGATGTATCCGCTGTGCGTCGTCATCGCCCTGGCTGGGGCCGTAACCTTCCTGATGATGGTGGTGATCCCGAAGTTCGCGGCGCTGTTCGCCACCCGCGGGATTGACCTGCCTTTTCTGACACAGCTGCTGGTGGGGATCAGTGGATTCGTAGGGACCTATTGGTATCTGTTGCTGGCGGGCCTGGCCGGCGGTGGGTGGACGGTTCGGCGGGCGTGGCGCACCCCCTGGTCAAGGCAACGAATCGACAATCTTCTGCACAAGGTTCCCTTCCTGCGGGAGGTGCTGCGAGGAATGGCGGTGAGCCGTTTCGCCCATGTTTTCGGACTCTCTCTCCAGAGCGGTTTGGGGCTGATCGACGCCTTGGAGATGTCCGGCCGATCATCCGGTCGTCCGCTGCTGCAGGCCGACACCGACAGAATGCGGGTTCAGGTCAAGCAGGGGGGGAGATTGGCCGACGTCCTCTTGGCCTGCGCATACCTGCCGGGCTTCGCGCGGCAGCTGATCGCCGCCGGAGAGGAGGCTGGGGAGTTGCCGAGAATGTGCGAGATCGTGGCCCGACACTACGACCGTGAGGTTGCTCACCTGACCAAGAACCTCTCGACCATGATCGAGCCCATCCTGATTGTGGGGCTGGCGGCAATTGTGCTCTTGTTCGCGTTGGCCGTATTCCTGCCGATGTGGAACATGGGCACACTGTTCGGTTAGCCGAGGCGTGGAGTCGTCGCGACCCAGGTCTCAGACGCCGGATACCGCCGGCCATTGAACTGAAACGGACCAGAGAAACAACAAAGGAATCTTCAAAGAAAGCACCACACCATGAAGCGTTTCACACCGATTCGAAAAGGTTTCACCCTCATCGAGCTGATCGCGGTCATCGTGGTCCTGGCCATTTTGGTCGGCGTCGCCTTGCCGCGGTACTTCGATTACGCCGCTCAGGCGAAGGACGCGGCGACCAAGGGCACCCTGGGCGGGGTCCGCGCCGGCATCGCGAACTTCCTGGCCAATGAGGTCGTCAGCGGCGGCAACCCCGACTATCCAACCCTCGTTCAACTCGAGACGCTGGGCACGGTGATGCAGGAAGCAATTCCTGACAATCCCTACGACGGCGGCGCCAACCCTAATGACGTTCACACGGCGACCGCCGGCGAGGCCGCGGCCCGCACCGTCCCCGTCGCCGCTGGCACCGGCGGCTGGGCCTACTACGTGGACAACGCCTTGACCCCGTCGGCCTACACCTTCTGGGCCAACACCAACACCGTAGCCGAAAACGATTTCTGATCGACGCCGCATGGTGGTGCAGCTCACGAAGAAGGATCCCCGCCGTCTCTCCCGAGGCGGCGGGTTTAGCCTGATCGAGCTGATCGCGGTCATGATCGTGGTGGGGATTCTCGCGGCGGCGGTGGCCCCGGTGCTCAGTGCCACCGCGAGCACCAGGGCGGCGATGGCGGCCAGGCACCTTGTTCGCGATCTGACCTTCGCCCGCCAGCGGGCCGTCGCCACCGGCACCCGCAGTTGGGTCGTCTTCGATACCGCGGCGGAGACGTGGACGGTCCTGGTTGAGGATCCGGCAAGTCCTGGCCGGATCAACGCCGCCGTGCTCACCGATCCCGCGACTTCCGGGCCGTTTGTCCAAACCCTCGGCGTCAATCAGTTCGTGGGGGTGCAACTGGTGACCGCCGCCTTCGACGGCAACGATGAGATCGGCTTCGATTGGCTGGGCCGGCCGCTGAACCAAACGGAAGCGGCACTCGCGGCGCAAGGATCGGTCACCCTCTCCGGCAGCCATGTGGTCACAGTGGAGGTGGGAAGTGGATTCGTCGCCTATACCCCGCCGTGATCGCCTCCAGCACGGAATCATGCCGATGGCCACTGCTCGCACGCACGGCTTCACGTTGATCGAAACGATCGCGGCGGTTGTCATTCTCGCCCTGGCGATCCCGCCGATGCTCTGGGCGGTCCGTGAAGCGCATATCCAGCGCGTCAACCCGTTGTTGGCCTCCAAAGCCCGGTGGCTGGCCACCGAGAAGCTCGAAGA
The DNA here is from genome assembly GCA_022568135.1 of Planctomycetota bacterium. Taxonomy (GTDB): domain Bacteria; phylum Planctomycetota; class Phycisphaerae; order Phycisphaerales; family SM1A02; genus JADFFQ01. The sequence continues at coordinate 2,560 of JADFFQ010000049.1, forward strand.
CATCATCGCCGACCGTCACAGCACCACCCGTGGCTGGGCCTATGTGGAGGTCCCGGCCAACTATCCCCCCGAGCCGACGATCACCGGCTATCCGGGCTTCAGCAGAACGGTCACGCTCACCCAAACGCTCGCCGACCTGTCCACGCCCGGCGACGGCTACATGACCATCGAGGTCCAGGTGCAATGGACCGACGCCACCGCAACGGTGCGCACATGGTCGGTCTCGACCGTGGTGACGGAGTACGTCCCGTGAGCCGCCGCGCCCTGCATCAACAGGTGAGGCGAGGCTTTACGATCATCGAGGCGATCGCCACCATCGTGGTTCTGGCCGTGCTCGGTTCGATCACCTCCTTGCTCATTCTCAACGCGGTGGACGGCTACTCGGATACGGCAACGTCGGCCCAGTTGCATGCCGAAGCCTCGATCGCCCTGGACCGCGCCGTGCGCGAACTGCGCAGGATTGAGCTCGATAGCGGCGCCAGCGGCATTGCCCCGAATATCGACACCGTCACCGCGACTTCCATCACGTGGTCCGATAGCGCCGCTAACAGCTTCAGCTTGTCCCTTTCGGGCTCCGATGTGATGCTCGCTGTTGACGGCGGCGCCGCAGCCATCCTGCTGGCCGATGCCACCGCGTTCTCCGTGGCGACCTATGACGAGAGCAACACCGCCCTGGCCGCCAGCCTGACCGGTGTCGCCTGCGACCCTATCCGCCGGATTGCCATCGACGTGACGCTGAGGCAAGGCGAGGTGATCGAATCGCTTCGGACCAAAGTGTTCATTCGCTCGACCATGAGCGGAGGAGGCTCGTGATGCGCGACCATCGCCGGGGAATGGCTGCGATCGTGATGATCGTGCTCTTGATCATTCTCGATCTGATCATCATCAGGATCGTTATCGGCGGAGCCCGCGACCACGTTCTGACGGCCCGGCGCGTGGAGACCATCCAGGCGTTCTACGCTGCCGAAGCCGGGATGAACATGGCCATCCGGGAGATGATGAATAACACCGACGAGGATGGCGACACCGGTATCGGGAGCATTTCCGACGACGGCAATGCCGCCAACGACCCCACATTCGGCAATGCCCAGGTCGTCGTCACCCGAGCCCCGCCCGCCGCGTTGCCCACGACGCTGACCAGCCAAGGCCGTTCGGGCGATGCGAGACGAGAGATCGAGGCAGTCGTGCAATAGGGGAGTCAACGATGACACGCGCTAAGTTGTATTGGTTGTTGATAGTTTCGATAGCGATGGCATGGGGATTCTGCGCAGGGTCGTTGAAAGCCGACATCATCAACACCTACGCCGGCACGGGATCGGCGGGGTACTCCGGCGACGGCGGACCCGCCATCAGCGGCCTGGTGAACTCGCCCGGCGGCCTGGCCGTCGCCGCCAACGGCGATGTGTACTTCGCCGATCGCCTCAACGCGGTCGTGCGCATGGTGGACTCGGCGTTCGAGGACATCTCGACCGTCGCCGGGGGTGGGTCGCTCGTCACCGGGGACGGCAACCTGGCGACGGCCGCGTGGCTCGACACGCCCAACGACGTCGCCGTCGATGCGTCCGGCAACATCTACATCGCCGACACCACCAAGCACCGCATCCGCAAGGTGACGTTCGCGACGGGGGTGATGACCACCATCGGAGGAACCGGCACAGCCGGGTACTCCGGCGATGGTGGCGCGGGCACATCCGCCATGATCAACGCGCCACGCGGAATCGCCGTTGACTCTGCCGGCAACGTCTTCTTCTCCGACACCGAGAATCACCGCATCAGGAAGATCACGCCCGGCGGCACCATCAGCACCGTTGCCGGGACCGGCCAGCAGGGCTCCTCCGGCGATGGCGGACCGGCCACGGCCGCCAAGATCAAGCGCCCTCGCGGGATCGCCATCGACAACTCCGACAATATCTATTTCGCCGACACCGTAAATTCCTCGATACGCAAGTTCACGGACGGAGGAACGATCACGATGGTCGCGGGCACCGGCCAGGGCGGCTATACCGGCGACGGCGGCCCCGCCACCAGCGCCAAGATCAACATGCCCGAAGGCCTCTGGGTCGTGGACAATGGCGGAACCACCGGCCCGGTCGGTTTTGACACGGTCTTCGCCTCGACCCAGGGCGCCGTCCATCTCAAGCAGATTGCCACGCAAATCACGGTGGCGCAGGCCGGCATCGTCGACAGCATCACGGCCTATCAGGCTGGCGGGAACAACAAGAAGGTGAAATACGCGATCTACACGGATTCGGCAGGTGAGCCGGACGCACTCGTTGCGGAGACTGCTGTCGGGACGCGCTCGAGCGCTGCGGCCTGGTTCACTATCGACCTCCCTGTGACATCACTCACGGCTGGCACGTACTGGCTGGTGCTCGCCTTCAATTCTACGACCGAGGAGTACTACTACGACGGCGCCGGAGGCCAAACCCGCTATAGCGACGACGACGCAATTTCCAATGGCTATACGGCGACCTGGGGCGTCACCACGACCACCAATACCCGCAGGATCTCCATCTATGCCACGATCCACACCAACCCAAACGAGATCTACATCGCCGATACCTCCAACCAGGTCATCCGCAAGTTCGTTGAGTTTTCGACGATCGAGACCATCGCCGGCACGGGGACGGCGGGCTTCAGCGGCGACGGCGGGGCGGCCACGGCAGCCCAGTTTGATACGCCCACGCACGTGGCGGTGGACTCCGTCGGGGACGTGTATATCGCCGACACTCTGAACCTTCGGATCCGCAAGATCGACGTGAGTGCCGGCACCATCAGCACCTATGCCGGGATCGGCAGCACCGGGCCCTTCGGCGAGGGCGGACCTGCGTCCTCAGCCAGGATGAACGAGCCGCGCGGGCTCTTCGTCAATACCGCCGACGACCTGTTCCTGGCGGACAGCAAGTTTCACGTGATCCGCAAGATTGCATTTGCCACGGGTGTGATCACCGTCGAGGCGGGCTCGCCACGAGACAACGGCATCGGTGACGGGGCAGCCGCGACCAGCGCCTACCTCGAGCAGACGGAGGATGTCGCCATCGACACCGCGGGCAACCTCTACATCGTCAGTCCGATTCGGGGGCGGGTCCGCAAGGTTGATGCGATCACCGGTGACATTACCACGATTATCGGCTCGGGTTTCGAGGTTGATCCCGCCGACTCCAGTGTCGATGTCCTGCTCCTCGAGCCCAAGGGCGTCGCCGTGGACAGCGCCGGAAACGTCTACGTGGCCGACAGCAGTGCGTCCAACAGCCGGGTCGTCAAGTACACGGTGGCCGGCGCGACCTACGCCACCTTCGCGGGCACCGGCACCTCGGGCTCCTCCGGCGATGGCGGACCGGCCACGGCGGCTGAGGTCAATAAGCCCCTGGGCGTCGCCGTGGACTCCAACGACGACGTCTACATCGCCGATAGCGGCAACAATGTGATTCGCAAAGTCGAGGTGGCCACGGGGCGCATCGACACGGTCGCGGGCAGCAGTGTCGGCTACAGTGGAGACGGTGGGCCCGCCATCGCGGCTGAGATGAATAAGCCCGCGAAGGTATTCGTCGATTCCTTGGGGAACTACTACATCGCGGACACCTTCAACAGCGTCATCCGCAAGGTCTCTAGCAGTGGAACCATCACGACCGTCGCGGGCACGGGGGTCGCCGGCTACAGCGGTGACGGCGGCAACGCCACGCTCGCGCAGCTCAATCTGCCGATCGGCGTCGGATTCAAGGAGGGCGTGCCGAACATCCTCTACATCGGCGACACCGATAACCAGAGGATCCGAAAGGTCGATGCAGCCACAGGTGTGACGATCGTCAGCTGGCAGGAAGTCGAGCCCTAGTAGGCGATCGGGGTTAGAGCATTTTGCACTCGGGTGGCTCTAGCCGGCGGGCTACGCCCGCCGGTCCCGGGACGCGTAGCGTCCCGGCTAGAGGCGATCACCAACCGACTTGGCGCACACTTCATCCGCGGCGGCTGCGCACACCGCGCCACCCGCGCCAGCGACGGATCGGCCGCAGTTTATCGAGACGGACCAGCCGCTTCGTCGCGCTCGATTCCTGACAATCAGCGCTTGGATCGGTCGCCGCTTGGGGTACGCTTGGGGTCGGAGCAGGCACACACGAGCAAGCGAATTGAAGAAAGGAACTTTACAAATGAGGTACCCCTTGTCCTTCACGACCGGATCAACGTTCGGCCGGTTGGCGGCGGCCGGTCTGCTCGGCTTGCTGCTGAGTACCACCATGGCCGGCGGGCAAGACCTGCCCAGCGAACTGCGGCTCACGGGCATCGTTCGCGACTTTTCGCAAGGGCATCCCGATTTCGAAGTCACCCCGTCCAACGGCTACGGCCACTACATGGGCAACATCGCGCCCCAATTGGACGCCGAGGGCAAACCCGTCTTCGTGGGTGGGGGCTACAAGGTCTCTCAGGCATGGCGCGATTCGAGTAATCGCAAGGTCTCCTGGTCCACGTGCGACCCCGGACAGGGGGACAAAGTGGGTTCCCCAGGCGCGACGGACAACGCGGCCATTACCTCCGCCGAGACCTTTTCCCAGTGGTTTCGCGACATCCCGGGCGTGAACCTGTCAATGGCTTACACAATCAAGGTGGCTCGCGAGTCCGACGGCATGTACGTGTACCAGACGAACGATTTCTTCCCGATTGACGGTGTGCTGAACGGCAACGGCCCCGACTACCATAACTTCCATTTCACGTTCGAGATCGTGGGCACGTTCGTTCACGATACGTCCGCAAAGTACATGTTCCACTTCAAGGGCGACGACGACGTCTGGGTGTTCATTGATGGGGAATTGGTGGTCGATCTCGGCGGCATTGCCGGGTCCGAGGAGCAGTTCGTCAGCCTGGACAGCCTCGGCCTGGTGGACGGTGAGACCTACCGCCTGCACTTCTTTTTGGCTGAACGCCACCAGCCGCAGTCGCACTTCCGGCTCAAGACCAACGTGCCGCTGTACACACCCCAGGTGCCTTCGATCTCCGCGCTGTTTGATTGACCAGCCGCCGCTAGGCGACGTTGTCCGAAGATCGGACCCCTTTTGTCACCCCTGCGGCGCTGCTTGCCTCCCGGCGGCCTGGGCTCTTGGGCGAGTCCAGGCCGTTTCTCTTGGGGCTTTCGGCCGCGCTGGCTGGCGTGGGCGCGCTGGGCTGACGGGCCTGGTGTCGGTCTCGGCACACCTCGGCCGCACAAAGCGCGCCACCGGAAAAACCGGCAAACCTTCCTGAGTTTGCCAAAGCCTTGCACCCCTTCCGCAGCGCGGCTTCTTCGCGATCCGCCCTTGGAGTTGGGGCCACGAATCGTACGGTATTCAGCAACGGAGGCGCCGAGAAATCCAACGACGAAGACAAGGTGACCCCAAATGCGTGCAAGATCAGTATTCGCAAGCCCGACCTGGCCCCGGTTGGCGGTCGCAGCCTTCCTCGCCGTCCTGCTGAGCCCCGCCACCGCCAGCGGGCAGGCCCTGCCGCCCTACATCGAGATAACCGGCATCGTGCGGGACTTCTACGAAGGCCATCCGGATTTCGAAGTCATCCCCAGCAACGGCTACGGCCATTACATGGGCAACATCAATCCGGTCCTTGGCGCGGATGAAAAGCCCATCTTCACGGGTGCGGGCTACAAGGTCAGCCAGGACTGGCGCGACCAGAACAACAACAAGATTTGCTACACACTCTACGACGCGGCCAAGGGCGACAACGAGGGCACCCAGGGGGTGGCGGACACCGGCGCCATCACCAACGCCCTGACCTTTGCTACGTGGTTCCGTGACATCCCCGGCATCAACCTCTCCATGACCCATACCATCACGGCGACCTTGAATCCGGATAACGGCATGTACGAGTACCAGACCAACGACTTCTACCCGATCGACGGGCTGCTGCTGGGCAACGAGAGCAACAACCACAACTTCAACTTCACCTTCGAGATCGTCGCGGACTTCGTCCACGACAGCTCCAAGAACTACATCGTGGAGTTCAAAGGCGACGACGACCTGTGGGTCTTCATCGACGGCAAGCTGGTCATCGACCTGGGCGGGATCGCCGGCTCACCGGAGCAGATGGTGGAGCTCAACCGCCTGGGCCTCGTGGACGGTGAGACCTATGAGATGCACTTCTTCAACGCGGACCGCAAGCAGCCCCAGTCGAAATTCTGGTTTGTTACCAACGTGCCGTTCAATGCGGGCTCCCCGCTGACGATCACCGCGGCCTTCGATTAACCGACAAACTACTTGGAGGGCCTTCTCCAACCCAACCCGGTGAAGATCGGACTCCTTCGCCAACTCCTCTGGTTCTCCTTGTCATCCCGACGGCCTGGGCTTCACCGCCCAGGTCGTCTTGTTATCCGCCCGCCTTGCCCAGACCGTCCAAGTCGTCCGGATCCGGGCGAAACATCCAGCGGGCGATTGATTCCGGCCTGGCGAATCGTACGCTTCGTCCACACAACTCAAGACGTGCTGGGATTGGGCCCCCGGCAACCGAAGATTCGAACCGTCATCTGGCCGCAACCGAAAGGGATGCACGATGAACGTGAATGCGAATCTTCATTCCACCACCAGTCTCAGCTTGCTCGCGTCTGTGTTCGTACTGGGGGCGTTCCCATCCGGGGCCGCGGCCCAGGCCGATCCGCCGGAGACGATCGAGCTGACCGGCATCGTCCGCGACTTTCTGCCCAGCCATCCGGATTTCGATGTGGCCCCCAACGAAGGGTGGGGCCATTACATGTGGAACATCGCCCCGGTCCTGGGCGGCGATGGCAAGCCCATCTACCAGGGCGGCGGCTACAAGGTCCAGGACCAATGCCTCGAATCGACCGGGCGGCCGATCTGCTGGACGCTCTACGACCCTGACCTGGGAGATACGCCCGCTGTCCCGGGGAACCCCGATTCCGGCGCCATCCAGGGCGCCTGGACCTTCGCCACATGGTTCCGCGACATTCCGGGGATCAACTTGTCAATGGCGTACACCGTCACGGCGACTCTCAGGACGAAGGGGACTTACGCCGGAATGTACGAGTGCAACATACCCCATTTCTATCCGATCGACGGGCTGCTGTTCGGCAATGATGATTCCGGTCATAATAACTTCTTCACCTTTGAGATCGTGACGGACTTCACCTACGACGCGTCGGCCAATCAGGAGTTTCTGATCAAAGGCGACGACGATGTGTGGGTGTTCCTCAACGGACAGCTGGTCGCGGACCTCGGCGGCCTGAACGGCTCGCCCGAACAGTGGATTGACCTCGACCGGCTCGGCCTGGTGGACGGGCAAACCTACCCAATCCACATGTTCTCGGCCAACCGTACCGGAGACGTCAAACTCCACCTCGTGACCAGCTTTGCCTTGGGGAACTCGGCGCCGGCCACGATCTCCGCGGTCTTCGATTGACCGACAACGTACTTGGAGCGCCTTCTCCAGCCCGATGAAGGCCCGACTCCTTCGCCAACTCCTCTCTGGGTCTCCTTGTCAGCCTGACGGCCTGGGCTTCAGCCAGCCCACAGGCCGTCTGTTTGCAGAGCCTTGCTCCTGCATGCACTGCATCAGCTCCGAATATGGGGTCTGGTCATTGTTGTGGTCCGGCCGGTTGCCATCGGGCCTGCATAGCCGGCACATCTTCGCTCGCTCGCCCCGTCAACGCTGGCCTACCCAGGAGGTCTAATACCTCTCGGGGCGAGTGAAACCACCATCGAGCCCTTGGCGGTGGCGATGTGAATCGTATACTTCGAGCACACAATCAAAGACTGGCGATGCGTACACGACGTACGCGACAACCGAAGATTCGAACCGTCATCCAGCCACAACCGAAAGGGGTGTCCGATGAACGTGAATGCGAATCTTTATTCCACCGCCAGTCTCAGCTTGCTCGCGTCTGTGTTCCTACTGGGAGCGTTCCCGTCCGGGGCCGCGGCCCAGGCCGATCCGCCTGAGTCGATCCAGCTGACCGGCGTCGTTCGCGACTTCCTGCCTGCCCATCCGGATTTCGATATTGTCCCGGGCGACGGCTACGGCCATTACGCGGGCAACATCGCTGCGGACCTGGGGCCGGACGGCAAGCCCATCTACGTGGGCGGCGGCTTTCGGGTCCAGCAGCAATGGCGCGACGCGAACAATGACAAGATCAGTTGGTGCGTCTACGACGCGGCTCTGGGCGATAGCGAGGGCGCGCCCGGCGCGACCGACAACGGGGCCATCAGCTCGGCCTTCAGTTTCGCCTGGTGGTACCGCGATCTGCCGGGCATCAACATGTCATCCTCCCACACAATCACGCTCACCCGCCAACCCGATGGCATGTACGTCTACGAGACCAACGACTTCTATCCGATCGACGGCAGCCTGCTGGGCGACGGAGACGACAGGCACAACTTCTACTTCACCTACGAGATCGTGGCCCAGTTCAGCTACGACGCGTCCGCAGACCAGATGCTCCACTTCAAGGGTGACGACGACGTTTGGGTGTTCATCGATGGTAAGCTGGTCATCGACCTCGGGGGCGTGGCCGGCAACCAGGACCAGACCATTCACTTGGACCGGCTCGGTCTGACGGACGGCCAGACCTATTCGCTTCATTACTTCCACGCCGAGCGGCACCAGCCCAAGAGCCAGTTGCGCCTCCACACCAATATCCCGCTGAGCAGCGCGCAGCTGCCGACGATCTCCGCGCTGTTCGATTGACGAATCGCGGATCGCCCGACTGACCCGACGGGCGCCGACCCCTCTGGTTCTCCTTGTCAGCTCGACGGCCTGGGCTTCATCAGCCCAGGTTGTCTTTGGCGCGCGGTGCGCAGTGACCGATAACGCGTCGAGCAGCCTGGCGTCTGATCGCGCCGCCGCAGCGAGACGCCCCAAGTTTGCGTCCGATTACGCCGAAAGACCTAGCGAAGGTCTAGCCCGGCAAACGAGAGTGTGGTGTGAACTCAACACGAGTTGCCATCGAGCTGCTGTACGACCGCATGGACGTCGTCGCGTTGAGGGGGGGTCGCGCGCTGGCCAGCCAGCGGATCCCGATCACCCTCGCTCGCGACGCGCCCGCGTGGGTTGAGGCGGTGCGAAGCAGCGGCCAGACGTTACGGGCGGTCGTTGGGGAGCTGGGTGTCGCCGGTGCTGGGGCGGTGGTGGTGTACCGCAGCCCGACCCAGTCGGTCGATCTGGCCAGCTTCCAGCTTCGCTCCAAGGCACAGGCGAGCGAGGCGGCGCTGCTCAGTATCGCTGAATCGGTTCCCTATCCGGTCAATACCGCCATCTGCGCCGCCGAGGTGGTCGGGTGTGACCGCACCGGGGCGAATCGTCAGACACACGTCGTCGTCGCCGCCGAGCGAGACGACGTCGCCGGGGCCGTCGTGCAGATGGTGGAGACGGCCGGTCTCAAGTTCCTCTCCGCCACCCCGATTGACGCGACGATCATTGCCCAACTGGTCCGTCAGGTCCTGCGTTACGGCGGGTCGTTGCGCGGATGGCTGCACTTTGGCGAACGCAGCTCGTTTTTTCTCGTCGGTGGGCACGGCAATGTGCGCTTCGGGCGGTCCATCGCGCTGGGACTGGAGACGATCGCGCAAAGCCTTACCCGTCCCTTTCGACGCTCAGAAAAGGACGAGCCGGTCGAGCTGGATTATGGCACGGCCAGGAGGATTCTTCACCAGCATGGCATTCCCGGCCCCAACGAGATCGTCCATGAGCAACTCCAACTGACTCGGCGCCACATCATGCCGCTCATGCAGCCGGTCCTCCAGCGCTACATTATCGAGCTGCGCCAGTCGTTGCGGTTTGCGTTGCCGGAAGGAGAGCGGGCGTCGATCGCGATCACCATTACCGGACCGGGTTGCGGGATTCCTGGCCTGGGTGAGCTGATCGCCGAGGAGCTTCGCCTTGATGTCGCTGCTCTTCCACAGTACGCGGAATATGACTATCGCATACCGGCGGCCTCGGGCAGCGAATTGATCGAGGCCGTCGGCGACGTTCGATTTCTCCTGCGACTAAACCTCCAGCCGCGTGAGCTGGCGCACCGTCGGCGGGTCGGTCGTTTGCGCCGCTGGCTGTGGACGGGTGTGGCGGCGGCCCTGGCAGTGGTCGGTGCCGATGGAATCAGCTTCCAGGCGCGGTTGGGCGATGCGCGAATGGAAGCGGCGAGCCTGGCTACTGCGACCGCCGGCGTCGAAGCACTTCAAGAGACACAAGCGCGTCTGCTTGCGGCCATCACGGCTATGGACGCGCTGGAAGAGACCATCACGGCTGAGGTCGGCGCTCGAATCAGTTTCCGTGCGATTTTACAGGAGTTCAGCCGCCTTACGCCCGGTACGGTCCGCCTCACCTCCATCCGGTTCCAGCGAAACGACGGCGGCATGATCGGCGAGGTCAGTGGTCACGCTGGCGAGGCCGACCCGGTCACGGGGAAGACCGAACTTGAGCCGTTCATTGAAGCCCTCAAGAGCAGCCCGCTGCTCGATGATGTGATGCTTACCAGCGTTCAGCTGGACTCGTCCGGACCAACGAAAGGCCAACGGTTTCAGCTGAACGTCCTGGCCGTGGCGGCTCCCGACTCGGCGCAACTGCACAAGATCGCCGCCGCGGAGGCAGGGAAGCAGCGATGAGGGTGCTGATAGATCGTGAATTCGTCGTCCACGCCGTGATCGCCTTGGCCGTCTGCATTGGCGCGTGGATGTTTGTTGTCGATCCCAAGGTCCAGCAATTGCACGACGTTGAAGCCATGATCGAGCAGCGCCGAGCGCGGTTCTCGGCGATGAACGATGCGGTCATTGAACAGCTTGCAATCCAGGCGGCGACGATACGAGCCCGCAGCGACGAGATCGAATCACGAGGCCGGCTCGCAGCAGACACCGCGCTGATGTACGGATTGATCATGCGTCTCGCGGATGAACATGGGGTGCAGGTTCAGACTCTCCGGCCGCAGGTCGAGTCGAAGTCAAGGCTCGACCAGCGGATCGTGGTGACACGGATCGATGTTACGATGAAGGGCAGCTTCGAGAAGATCGCGTCCTTCCTCGGGGCCCTGGATGGTGCCCCCGGGTACCTTCGGCCGTCGTCACTGCACATCACACCGACGCAACAGGATGGCCGGCCGCTCGTCGGAGTGCGCCTGGGCTGCGAAGCGCTCAGCTTTGCCTTGCCCGAGGCGGTGGCTGGCGTGAGAGGTGTCAGCGATGATGACGCGTGACGCCAAGCGCAGACTCGCCACGATTGGCGTGTTTATCCTGCCGATAGTGTTGGTCAAGGTTGTCGCAGCGCCGATGTGGCATCGTGGTCCGGCTGCGGCGGAGGCGTCGATCACCCCCACGCCGGTTGTGGCGATCCAACGCGTCGCTGCTGGACCGCAGTGGTCCGAGCAACAGCGCGCTGCTGCCCAACACGTCGCCTATCTGCGTACGCAGCCGTTCGGTCCCACGCCGCTGTATTATGACCCACCGCAGCCGCCGCCCGATCGCAGCGGATCGTCGGACACGCTTGGGCATGTTGCCGTGCAGATGATCATGTCCACAGCGTCCGGCGACCTTGCGCTGATCAACGGCAAACGGTATCGCACCGGCGACCGGCTCGGCGACGCCGGCTGGATCGTGAGCGAGATCAACGCGTCCTCCGGGTCGGTGACGTTGAAGCATCCTGCCTCCGACCGGAGCGTCGTCGTCTCGGTTCGGGGCGGCCGCTGAACGGCACAACGGGTTCGGAACCGTAATCATTGAGCGTATGACGTACTAAACCTCGACGGTCTTGAGTGATTGCGCCGTTGTGATCTCGCCTGCGGTCTTTCTATGAACTTCCTCGACGGTCATGCCGGGCGCCAGTTCGGTGAGCTCGAAACGCGCCCGGTCGGGGTTCATCACGAGCACGCACAGATCGGTGATGATGAGGTCAACGCACCGCTCGCCGGTGAGCGGCAGCGTGCATTTGGGAATCAGCTTGGCGTCGCCTTTCTTGGTGGTGTGCTCCATCATGACGATGACCTTCTTGACGCCGGCCACGAGGTCCATCGCTCCACCCATGCCCTTGACCATCTTTCCGGGGATCATCCAGTTGGCGATATCACCGTCCTGGCTGATCTGCATCGCGCCGAGGATGGCGACGTCGATGTGTCCGCCGCGGATCATCCCGAAGGAGTCGGCGGAGGAGAAGAAACTGTGCCCCGGCACGCCGGTGACGGTCTGCTTGCCGGCATTGATCAGGTCCGCATCGACTTCATCTTCATAGGGAAATCGCCCCATCCCCAGCAGGCCGTTTTCCGATTGCAGCCAGACGGTGATGTCGTCGGGAATGTGATTGGCTACCAGCGTCGGCATCCCGATGCCGAGGTTGACATACATCCCGTCGCGCAGCTCCTGGGCCGCCCGTTTAGCGATTCCATTGCGATCAAGCGGCATTGTTGTCGTCCCGATGAAGGCCTTGTCGTCTGTTACTGTAGCGAGCCCGCCCCATTCGACAAGAGCCGCGATCGGAAGGTCGCGGGCCTCCCTATGCGGCGTGGTATGTGGTCGCTGTCCCTCAGGCGACATATCGCAGGATTTCGACTTCCGCGCCCTTCTTCACAGCTGCTTCTGCTCGTGTGAATAGTTCGTCAGTAACCGCCTGGGTCAGGTAATACTCGCCACAGTTGTCGCAGACATCCGCGGGAACATCCTTAAAGATGACCGTGCATTCTCCGCGCTGGAGTGTGACGGTGGCCTTGCTTGGTCCTGCCTCGCCGTGTTTGCAGATGACACAGGTCATGAGGTCTTCCTCGCAGTGAAATCGTCCGTCCACAGCGTCGGGTTGGGCACGTATACCGTCACGACGTAACCGATCTGGGACCCCTCATCGTAGGCGAGAACGACGTGAATCGGCCGCCGCTTGACAAAGCCCAGCAGTAGTCGGCTCGGGAACGGTCTGTCGTCGGGATACTCATCAATGGTCGTCCCGGCCGCGAACACGGCTTCAACGTCAGCAGGGCTGATGTCCCGGGCGAACATCTGCCGGACCGCGTGACCAGTGAAAACAAGTCGCTTCACATCGATTACGCCGATCTTTTCAGGCATGGAAATGCCCTTCTGGTTGTCTGCTGACAACCGATGCGTGGCAAATCCAGCCAATATCGATCAGTGAAGCGGGCGAATCCAGCCCTGACTCGACGCGACTACTAGAACAATCGAATCGCGCCGAAGGTTGCCAGAGCATAGCCTACGGTTCCGCCTGATGTCAAGTCAGGTCAGCGAGAAAACTCGCCACGCCGACCGAGTCAGGACCACGGGGACGGTGGACGTGAGCCGAGCACCCGAGCCGTCTGCCCGATAGTCGATCGCTCGTTCCGGCGGCGTCGATTGTACCGCAGCGTTTGATCCAGTGCCACACGGCCGAGGTTGACGTGCATCCCGTCGCGAAGCTCCTGGGCCGCCCGTTTAGCGATTCCATTACGATCAAGCGGCATCGTTCAATCTCACGCTCGGAGTCATTGAGGAGAACGTATCGGAGTCGTCTGGTTGCAATGCATGAGCGGTCGCTCAACCGATGGACTCACTGACCGGGATTGTCGGGAGGCGGATGCAATTCGCCGAGCATGGCTTCGACGGCTCGCTTCAGTCCCGGGAGTCTCGTTTGGGCTACCTCCCAAGCGTCCCGTATATCAACACCCAAGTAGTCGTGGGCGAGGACGTTTCGGAACCCGGCCATGCCTCTCCAGTCGATTTCAGGGTGCGCCGCTTTGCTTTCCTTCGAAACCCGTTGAGTCGATTCACACATGACTTGGAGATTGCGCAGCACGGCATCCTGCGTCCTGGTGTCGGTGAGGAAGGCCTCCCGACCCTTAGCTGTGTATTCTACGATCCGCTCAATGCACTCGCGGATGTGAATCAGGTACAGCCGATCATTGTTCACAGCGGTACCGCTTCGCTCAGTATACGATCGCGAATATACCAGTGCAGACCGCCGGGTGTGGTGACATCAACATCGCGCCCAAGCAACTCACGGACATCCATCAGGAAGCCGCCGAGATCCAACAGGCTTCGTCCCTGCTCGAGCTCCACCAGGAAATCCACATCACTGGCTTCGTTGTGATCACCGCGGGCGAACGAGCCAAAGATTCGGACGTTGCGCACTCCGCGGCAAGCCGCCAGGCGAAGTATTCCCGCTCGATGAATCCGCAACAATGAATCCGCAACCATGACCAAGGTCTCCGACAGCGTCTGGCGATTCTAGGCCCCGGCCGGCGTGGCCAGCGAGGGCATCCCGATGCCGAGGTTCACGTATATCCCGTCGTGCAGTTCACGGGCGGCGCCATGCCACAATAGCCGCGACCCGAAGGTTGCGGGTCCGGCCCGGGAAAGTGCGAACGTGCCCGCTGAGCCGGCCGACTGTTCGAGCCGCCCCTGCCCCCTCGCCGTAGCATCACGTCATGGCACGATCTGCCCGCAAGCTCGCAGTCCCGGACGTGGCCGAAGCGCTGGGCCTTTCCTATCGCAAGAAAGCCGATCGCGAGTTCGTCAAGAGTTACAGTGACCTGCCCGGCATCCGCAGCAGCGGCAGCGTCATGCACGTCCTCACCGGGGAGCTTGACGGGAGGCTGGTGACCATCTTCCAGCACACCTACATGATCTACACACCGCAGGCTCCTGTTCCGATCATCCATTCCGTGTACGCCGTTGAGGGTCCCCAGTGGCCGATGCTGCGCGTAGCGCCGAGGCCGTTCTGGGCTCGGCTGGCCCGTCGCTTCGGCTGGCGCGCGGGGATGGAGCTGGACCTCCCGCAATTCAACGCCGCGTTCAAGGTCACGACTGACGACGAGGACTTCGCACTGACCCTGCTCTGTCCCAAAATGCAACAGTTCATGATGGACAAGCGAAACGTGCGGTGGTACGTCGGCCGCGCTCGGGTATGCCTGATCTACTCCGGCTCTCTCAAACCCCCGCGCATCACGGAATCCCTGGATCGCCTCCGCCGATTCTGGTCCCTCGTTCCCCCTGAGTTGGAGGCCTGGTAGGGCGGGTGCGCCGCCGATTGCCGTGCTGGCCAACTGGGGCTGATAAGAATACCTCCGCGACAAGCCATCAGGGCCCGGGGCGAGAGCCGCCGAATCCACCGGCCGTGAATTCGGACCTGAACCGGGACAGCGGCCCAAAGGACACCCCGTTTTCAGCCGAAGTACCCCCAGGGGAGGAGACCGTCGCCTCGTCGGGGCCATCTTCGCCCTAGCGACTCCGAACCATGGTGATGCAAAGTTGAACCCATAGAAGGAACTACAGCGGTGATGCTCAAGGTTATAAACGTCATTGCGGTGACGCTGCTGGTGGCTCTGGTTTCGATCGTTCCGGGGGCGCTCCTCGCACACTACCTGCCTGAGCTGTTCAACCCCAGTCTCCAGCGGATCGCCGTTGCGGCCTGGCTTTCGGGCCTGATCAGTTGGTGGATCGCACGAGCTGTGAACCGCAACCAACGGGAAGCAAGAGGGTCGTCAAAGCCACGAGCTGTCGGCGTCACCGTCGCCTTCCTGGCGATCGCCACAGGCATCGTGGTGATGTTTCATTTCTACGGTGACGGGCTGCTTGGTTGAGGATGGGCTTGAGGCTTGCGGCCTGAGACTCGAGGGTTGAACGAGCCGGCCTGTGTCAGGCCGGTTAACGAGAGAGTGCAATCCGCTTTCGATCAGGCAGTGACGCTGGGTGTCCACCGGGCTCACAGAGCCCGGCTCGCTCGATGGCGCGGGGACCAGTCGGCTCGCGTGGGCTATCCTAGGGGTATGACGCCACGACTGGTCGCTGACCTGGACTTGTTTGCCGATGGCAGAGTTGTCGTTCCCGAAACGGCTGATGAGTCATGCGTGACTTCCAACAACCCCGCCACGGGTGAGCCCATTGCGGCGCTGCGCCTGCAATCCAGGGCTGATTATGACGTAGCGGTTGAAAGGGCGGTGGAGGTTGGGGTGCACTGGCGGCGGCTGCCTGCCCCGAAGCGCGGCGAGATCGTCCGCCAAATCGGCAACGCTTTCCGCGCGAAGATCGAGCCGTTGGGCGAGCTGATCACGCTGGAAACAGGCAAAATCCGAGCTGAAGGCCTCGGCGAGATCCAGGAATGCATCGACATCGCCGACTTTGCCGTGGGTCTGGCGCGCCAGCTCTACGGACTGACCATGCATTCCGAGCGGACCGGGCACCGCATGTATGAGCAGTGGCATCCGTTGGGAACCATCGGGATCATTACTGCGTTCAATTTTCCCGCAGCGGTGTGGGCTTGGAACGCGATGCTCGCTGCGGTATGCGGCAACGTCATGATCTGGAAGCCGAGCCTGCAAGCGCCGCTGGTCGCGATCGCGTTGACCAACCTCGTCGGCGAGGTGATGCGCATCCAGGACATCTTCTCACCGCCTGACTGCGATCCATGCGATGTGTTTGGTCTGATCATTGGGGCCGATGAAGATGTCGGCCAAGCAATGAGCGCCGATCGCCGGTTGCCGCTTGTGAGCGCCACCGGCTCGTGCCGGATGGGTCGCATCGTCGGCCAGACGGTGGCCGAGCGGCTGGGCAGGAGCCTCTTGGAACTCGGCGGCAACAACGCCGTCATCGTCATGCCGGATGCCGACATGGAGATGACCGTCCGCGCCGTGTTGTTCGGGGCAGTGGGAACGGCCGGCCAGCGGTGCACCACAACGCGACGCTTGATCTGTCATTGCGACATCGTTGACGAGCTCACCAACCGTCTCGTCGAGGCGTATCAGTCGGTGGCCATCGGCGATCCGCTCGATCCGGGGACGCTCATGGGACCGCTGATCAATGCCCAGGCGGTCCGGAACATGCACGCGGCGCTGCTGCGGATCGAAGCAGACGGCTTGGAGGTTCTTTGCGGCGGCCTTGAAGGCATTCGGCGCTTCGCGGACGAACCCGGCTATTTTGTTGAGCCGACGATCGTTCGTGTTGGGGCTGGGGCCGACCCCGAGATCGCCCGGGAGGAGACATTTGCCCCCATCCTTTATATCTACGAGGTCGAGAGCATTGGTGACGCGATCGCCATGCACAACGCGGTGAGCCAGGGCCTCAGCAGCGCGATCTTCACCGGCTCGCTACGGTCGGCTGAGCGGTTCCTGTCAGGCGACGGTTCCGATTGCGGCATCGCCAACGTCAACATCGGCACCTCAGGCGCGGAGATTGGCGGGGCCTTCGGCGGCGAAAAAGATACCGGCGGCGGACGCGAAGCCGGCTCCGACGCCTGGCGAAACTACATGCGCCGCCAGACCTGCACCATCAACTTCGGCACCGACCTGCCGCTCGCCCAGGGAATCAAGTTCGGCGCGGACTAAACGTCGAATCACCGCACGTCGAACTGTCACGCCACTCCCTTAGCCCCCGGCTCCGCCGGGGGGTTCTTCCGTTCCGAACACGCCACGATACGCCAGCGCGGCCAGCGCCGCGCCGAAGATCGGCCCCGCCCAGTACGCCCCGTGCATGTCCCAGGTCCAGGCGACCAGGGCCGGGCCGAAGCTGCGGGCCGGGTTCAGTGATGCGCCCGTGGCCGGGCCGATGGCCAGGATCGCGGCGGCCTTCACCGGGCGGATCAACTTGGATCGGGCTTGGGGGTCTGATCGGTGCTGGGTGGAAGCTGGGGTTTCTTGATGTAGTCGGTGGGAATCTCGCCGGTGAGGGCGTGGAGAAAGGCCACGATCGACCTGACCTTGTCGGTGGTCAGCTCTCGGCCAAGCTGATGCTGAGGCTCTCGATGGCAGGGTTCATCGAATGCTCAGGCAGTTGGTCGCTGGCCGAGGCGAGCTGACTCAACCCAGATCCAGCCGTCCCGCTCCATGACGGGGTACAGCTGTAGCGGGGCGAGATCCTTGGCCAGGTCTGCTGGGAAAACCTCGCGCGGATACCGGTTCACGCCCGTTCGCAAGTCGTAGAGATAGTGATGACGCGGGCAGTCCACCGCTCCCATGTAGAGCATCCCTTGCGAAAGATCCGCGTCTTCATGGGGGCACACTACTGATGCAGCGGCCAGCGTACCGTCCTCCAAACGAGCCAGGAGCACCTCCGTGCCCGAGACCCGCGCCTTGCGTAACGTCCCGCGCCGCAATGTCTCGGCGCGAATCGTCCTCTGCCAATGAACCGGGCCTGCTTGGGCATTCGATGAATGAGGGTGCTTCGGCCGCGAGGTGCCGCAGGGCGACCCATGGCTAGCCATGGTCCGCGGTCAGGAACCGACTGACGTATGGTGACTCCCCCGGCTTGCCCCGGCGGAAGTGCCCCGAGGGTCCCTCACCCAGGAACTCGGAGAACCACGCCTCATGCTCGATCTCCTCGTTCAGGATGGCCGCACACAGGTCATACGTGCGCGGATCCTTTCCGAAGGTGAACTGAGTCAAGTCGGTGTAGCAGCGAACCGCACAGCGTTCCGCCTCCACCAGCACCGTCAACAAGTCCTTGAGCGATGAACCGGTGGGCGTCTTGCCACCTTTGAGGCTGTCCGGCAGGTAGGCGTCCGGGCATCCCGAGAGGTCGGCGAGCTGCCGAATGTCGCGCGGAAGTTCGCCGCCCAGCTCGTAGAGTCGCGGCACCAGCGCCTCGAAGTGATTGCGGTCTTCGATCCGTGCGTCCTCGATGATCTCCTTGATCCCTTCCCCCTCCATGCCGATCGCCGCCACCCGCAGGATCGTGTAATAGTAGAAGGTCGTGAACTCGGCCCCGATGGCGGCGATGAGCTTCTGAATCAGCTCATCGACGTTGATACCTGCTTTTTCCACAAGTTCTCTGGCTACTCGGCCCATCAGTCAGTCTCCTATTCGTGATCAAAGTACAAATACCGGTTAGCGAACGACCGGGGGATTGATGTTCGATGGTGCCCAAATGCCCAACGATTGGACAACAGTGTACAGGAGCCCCCAACCCCGTCAATCGTGGTCACCGGGCCGCCGGGGATCAGACAGCCTGCAGGATGTGCCGAAGCTGAGCCCGGTCTGCGGGTAGCACGGGTCCAGGATGCTTGTGTAATGCACATGCGCGCATTTGGGATGCTGATCGGGAAGCCACGTTTGTGCGCTCAGATGAATCCCACGGACCGGAGTCGGTGGGCTTTGGGTTTGGGTCGATTGGTGAACGCCGGCAGCTTCTCGTTACCGTGCAGGTTGGGCTTTCAGATACCGCTCGACGCTCTTGAGATCGGGGATGATCTGCGGGGTGAGCGTGAGGGTGAACGTGGCTCCAGGTTCGACGTTGGCGAGCCGGGTGGCCTTGGCCCGGATAATCCAGATCTTCCCACCGTGGCGAATAGGAACGTTGTCGTGCTGTCGTCGCCGGCGGGCGAGGTTCTTCAGGCCCCGCCTGATCTGGGGCTGCATTCGCATGAGACGCAGGATGGTCTTGCGTTGAGCGGGGCGCTTCGGCACGTTGGTGACCGTGAAGGTGACGGTCTTGAGCGGCGCGATGAGGTCAGGCACAATTCGGCCTCCATATCAGGCCACGGAGTGTATCCGCACCTTCGGGCAACGGCAATGCCGGCCGTCACTCCGATCCCGCGACGCGCTCGATCTCCTCCATGGTCGTCGCGCCCTGGGTAACCAACTGGAAGCCGAACTGCTGAAGGGTCATAAAGAGCCCCTGCTCGGCGATCTCGTGGATGCCGTGGAAGGTCGGGGTCTTGAGCACGACATCCCGCATCTGGTCGTTGAACTGAAGCAGCTCGAAAATGGCCCGCCGGCCGATGAAGCCCGTCTTCAGGCACCGCTTGCACCCAACGGGTACATAGATCTCCGGCACGCCGCTCATGAGTTTGCCCATCTTCATGTTCTGGGCTGGGGTGGGCTTTACAGGCTTCTTACATGTCGGGCAAAGCACGCGCACCAGCCGCTGCGCGAGGACCACATCCAGCGCGTTGGCCACCAGATACGCCTCCACGCCCAGGTCCAAGAGGCGGAATATCGCGCCGATCGAGTCCTTGGAGTGGACGGTGGTGTAGACCAGATGCCCGGTCATCGACGCCTGCATGGCGACGGTGGCGGTCTCGATGTCGCGAATCTCCCCGACGAAGATCACATCCGGGTCCTGCCGAAGCACCGACCGCAGGATTGTCGCAAACGTGTTGTCCTGTTTGTAGTCGATGGGGATTTGCGTGCAGCCTTCCAGGTAGTACTCGACCGGGTCCTCGATGGTGATGGCGTTGCGCTGCTCGACATCGAGCTCGCGGAGGCAGGAATAGAGGCTCGTGGTCTTGCCGCAGCCGGTCGGCCCACACGCCAGCAGCAGCCCGGCGTCGCGCACCGCGACCGTCCGCAGCTTCTCGTACATCCACGGCACCAGGCCCAGCTCGTGCAGCCGGCTGGGGGCGTTGGACGAGTCGAGCACGCGGATGACCAGCTTCTGGCCGTGCATGGCCGGGGTGAGGCTGACGCGATAATCGACTCGCCGGCCTTTGACCGCCACGGAGAAGTGGCCGTCCTGCACGACGTTCTTTCGGCTGGTGTCGATCTGGCAGAGAATCTTCACCATGCCCAGGAGGCGGTTGAAGATTGTCATGCTCAGCTCGACGGCGCTGATCATGTAGCCATCGACGCGAATGCGCACGGCGGCGTTGCCGATCCGCGGCTCGACGTGCAAATCGGTGGCCCGAGAACGGAAGCAGGTCAGCAGCAGCAGCCGAAACACTCGAATCCCTTCGCCGATTTCCTCTTCGGTGCCGGTTTCCAGACCGCTCGACGTCGCCTGGTGAATGGTCACATCACGACAATCGACCAGGCTGATGTCGGTCTCGTCGAATGGCTTGTCCTGGGCCGCATCGATAATCGCCCGCAACTTCTTCTCATAGTTCGTCGGAGCGTCAACGACTTCCCCGTGCAGATCGACATCCACCGTGGCCTGCACGTGCAGCCGGTCTTCCCGGTCGTCGGCTGCTGCCTCGAAGTCCGGGACGTTGGGTCGCTTGCGCGGCGCCTGCTGCTCGGGATCGATGAACCGCAGCTCGGTTGATCCGATGAGGACCACGTCGCCGTTGTCGAGCACTTCGGCGGTGATGCGCTCATTGTTCAGTTTCGTGCCGTTGCTTGAGCCTAGATCACGAACCCGAAACCCACCTTCCCACGGCTCGACCACGCAATGGTGCCGGCTGGCCATCTCATCGTCCAGAACCAGAGTGTTGTCAGGCCGCCGGCCGACGCTGATCGGGCCATCAGTGAGTTTGAGCCGCTTTGTGCCCTGTGCTGTCTTGATGTCAAGGTAGGCCACTGCCGGGAATCCTGGATGGGTGCGCCGGTTGCGGCGCGCCCGGTATTCTAACCGTCGCCGTGGCCGCTTCAAATCGTTGTGCTGCCCAGCCACGAATGGAGCGTGGAGCGGCTGGATCGTGATCGGAACGCCGACATCGCCAACGACCCGCCCAACCTGACCGCTGACACCGCCGCCAGCCTGCCCCATGAGGAGACCGGCGACAACTCAGCGCAGTTCATCTCTGCCCACGATGCCTGGAGCCGCCTGGTCCGGGTCGAGTACGCGACCCGCGTCAGTGGCGAATACGAATACAACGGCCTGAGCTGGCGTACCATCAAGCGGGCCGACACCGATCTCGACGGCACCGTCGACCAGCAGCGGATCATGTACATTCGGAGAAAGTCAAACCTGTCCCGACTTTCCCTGCTTGCAGTCCTGTTCCTTGGTGGGGGTTGCTCGCTATCGATCCTGACGCCGGAGCACTGGTCCGACCCGCTTTTCGCAGCAGCCGACCAGGAAGCGATCGTTAGTTCTATGGAGTTCGTTTCCGGCGGTATTACACCGATGCAGACCACCGCCGTGGTTCCAGCTTCCGCGAGGAGCAGCTATATGGGACCCATGTTAGGCCGACAGATTGACCGGGCTGCTATGGCAGCGCATCTGAAGCCCGCTGGCGGCGCGACACGGGAGCGAGAGTCTGCCGTTCTACTGAGAACGGAGAATGGGAAGCCAGTGGTCGTGTTCGTACGGTATGAACCCAATACGGGGAAATGCCTTGTGTTCGTCACGGTTGCTGGAGATGATCACAGACCAGGAACGCGTTTCTTGAAGGAATTGGAGTCTGCGCTCCGCGATCCATTTGTTGCGGAACAACCTGCGTTAGATTGATGCCACTACGGATCAGAGCGGTCTGAGTCGGAGAAAGTCGGGAGAAAGTCGGGACAGTGGGCCTGTTGAGACTCTAAGCCGGGGATCTCCGTCGCGCGATTCTCCTGGGGCTCGCTAGAGGGCCGAAAGACGTGTCCACGCTCGCCGCGCTCACGAGGCCGCCGATGGCTGCGGTCAGCCACGACCTCGGTCGCCTTCGGCGGGGCTCTCGTACGGCGGCTCGTTTCGACCGGCCGGGTGGGGCCGCCTTCTGCGAGACGGGATGACAAATAGCTCGCAGCCGCTAGGCTATCTGGCCGAGTTACACAGACGGCCGCCCGCAGCGCTGTGATCCGCCGCGTTGCGGGGGCCGGGGCCCAGCAGGTGAAGGTCACATGATCGTTGGCGTGGTGAAAGAAACGTATCCCGGTGAGCGGCGGGTGGCGCTGGTCCCGGGGGTTGTCCCCTCGCTGGTCAAGGCGGGCATGGAGGTGGCCGTCGAGGCGGGTGCTGGTGATCAAGCGGGGTTCCGCGACTCCGCCTACCAGGAGAAGGGCGCGACAACGATCGGGCAGCGTCAGGAGGTATTCGCGGCCGCCGACGTGATCTGCCAGGTTCGGGCCCTGGGCGCCAATCCACAGGTTGGTCGAGCCGATCTCGACCTGTTCCGCCGGGATCAGGTGGTCATCGGTTTCACCGAACCGCTGATTGCGGCCGAGCCGATCGAGGCGCTGGCCGAGCGGGGGGTGACCCTGTTTGCCATGGAACTGATGCCCCGCATCGCTCGGGCCCAGAGCATGGATGCCCTGTCCTCACAGGCGACGGTGCAGGGGTACAAGGCCGTGCTGCTGGCCACCGAGGTCCTGCCCAGGATGTTTCCGATGATGATGACCGCGGCGGGCACGGTCGCCCCGGCCAAGGTGCTCATCATCGGTGCCGGCGTAGCGGGGCTGCAGGCGATCGCTACGGCCAGAAAGCTGGGTGGTGTGGTGGTTGCGTACGACATCCGGCCGATCGTGAAGGAGCAGGTGGAGTCGCTGGGCGCGAGGTTCCTTCAGATCAGCCTGGAGGCCCAGGGCGCCCAAGACAAGGGCGGGTACGCCAAGGCGATGGATGATGAGTTCTATCGCAAACAGCGAGAGCTGATGACCCAGGCCGTGGCCCAGAGCGATGTCGTCATCACCACTGCGGCCGTGCCGGGCAAGAAGTCCCCGGTGCTGGTGACGGGTGAGATGGTGGCGGGGATGGCTCCGGGGTCGGTGGTCGTCGATCTGGCGGCGGCGTATGGGGGTAACTGCGAGCTGACCCGCGCCGACGAGACGGTTGTAGAGCACGGGGTGACGATCCTGGGTCCGACCAACCTGCCGTCCACTGTGCCCTATCACGCCAGCCAGATGTACGCCAAGAACAT
>JADFFQ010000008.1 GCA_022568135.1 Planctomycetota bacterium
CGTCCGCCGAACCTTCGCGCAGTCCACCGGGGTCAGCGACTTGGGCGCCGCCGCAGGCGGATGGAGGCGGGCGCTGCATGATGGGTTCCTTGCGGGCTCCGCCGACACCAGCCAATCACCAACGGTCCGCCGTGATGACCTGCCCGGCCATGCTGATCGGCTGTGGTCAGGTTGGTCGCCGGCTGACGGCAAGAGCATCGAGCTGGTCTTTGCGCAGGATACTTGCGTGTACGACGGGCGGTTCGCCAACAACGGCTGGCTGCAAGAGCTGCCCGATCCGTTGACCAAGCTGACGTGGGACAACGCGGTGTTGATGAGCCCGTCGGCGGCCAAGCGTCTGCGTCTGGATACCGGTGACATGGTTCGCCTGCGTCACGGGGTGCGGGAAGTGGAGGCGGCGGTCTGCGTGATGCCGGGCCAGCATGCCGGCTCGGTGACCCTGGCGTTGGGCTACGGCCGGCGGGGTATCGGCCGAATCGCCGAAGGGGCCGGCTTCGACTTCTATCCACTGCGCACCACCGATTCCATGGGCTTCGCCAGCGGCGCCTCGATTCAAAGGATTGACGGCTCCTACGAGTTGGTCCAGACCCAGGAGCACCACGCGGTTGACTCCATGGGCGGCAAAGGGACGCAGGAGCGCTTGCCGACGATCTTCCGCGAAGCCAATCTCGACGAATACAAGGAGCATCCCCAGTTCGCCAAGCATCGGGCCCACATCGTCCACCGGCTTTCGCTGTGGGAGGAGAAGACGCTACAAGGCGCCGAGTATGCCTGGGGGATGTCGATTGATTTGACCGCCTGTACCGGGTGCAGTGCGTGTGTGGTGGCCTGTCAGGCTGAGAACAACATCCCCATCGTCGGCAAGGACCAGGTGAAGCGCGGCCGGGAGATGCATTGGATTCGAGTGGACCGCTATTTCAAGGGCGACGATCCGGAGACGCCCCAGGCCGTGGCCATGCAGCCGGTGCCGTGCATGCATTGCGAGAACGCGCCGTGCGAGCAGGTCTGCCCCGTGGCGGCAACCATCCACGACAAGGACGGGTTGAACGTGATGGTCTACAACCGCTGCATCGGCACGCGGTACTGCTCCAACAACTGCCCGTACAAGGTTCGCCGGTTCAACTACTTTGACTATCAGAAGCGCGTTCCGGTCCGCGAGAGCGGGCTGATGCACGTCAAGCCAAGCTATTACACCAGGCCGCAGAGCGACGTTGATCCGCTGCTGCAGATGCAGTTCAACCCGGAGGTGACGGTGCGGAGCCGCGGGGTGATGGAGAAGTGTACGTATTGCATTCAGCGGATCAGCGCCGCCAAGATCAAGGCGAAGAATGAGTGGGTTCGGACCAAGCCCCCAGACCGCCCGGAGCGCGTGACCGTTCCCGATGACGAGATTACCACCGCCTGCGCCCAGGCCTGCCCGGCCGAGGCGATCGTGTTCGGTGATCTGAACGATCCCGCCAGCCGCGTGGGGGCACTTCACAAGCATCCGCGGACCTACGAGATGCTGGAGGAGCTGAACACCAAGCCGCGAACCAAGTACCTGGCCAAGCTGCGCAATCCCGCCCCGGCGCTGGCCCCGGCTGCGGGCTCGCCGTCGCATGGGGAGGCGCCGCCGCACGGATGACCACGCTGGTGATCGACAACACGTTCGATGATCCGACGCGACGAGCGCCGTTGGTGTTGGGCCATGACCGCTTTGGGACGGTGACGGAGAAGATCTGTAGCATCAGCGAGGCGCGGCGGCCGCCGCGTGCGTGGTACATCGCCTTCGCCATTTCGCTGGTGTTCGCCGGCATCTTTGGCGTGATGATCCTGTACCTGTTCGCCACCGGGGTCGGGGTGTGGGGCAACCAGAACCCGGTGATGTGGGGTTTCCCCATCGTCAACTTCGTGTTCTGGATCGGGATCGGCCACGCGGGCACGCTGATCTCCGCCATCCTTTTTCTGTTCCGCCAGAAGTGGCGCACCGCGATCAACCGGTTCGCGGAGGCGATGACGATCTTCGCCGTGATCTGTGCCGGCACGTTCCCGGGCATCCACCTTGGGCGGGTCTGGGTGTCCTACTGGATCTTCCCGATTCCCAACCAGATGGAGATGTGGCCGCAGTTCCGCAGCCCGCTGCTGTGGGACGTGTTCGCGGTGGGGACCTATTTCACGGTGTCGCTTCTCTTTTGGTACGTGGGGATGCTGCCGGACCTGGCCACGCTGCGCGACCGGGCCAGGACGAAAGTCCGCGCGATGGCCTACGGCATCTTCGCGCTGGGCTGGCGGGGCAGCGTCCGCCATTGGCATCGCTATGAACGGGCGTACCTGATTCTGGCGGCGCTGGCCACGCCGCTGGTGCTTTCGGTCCACTCCGTGGTGTCGTTCGACTTCGCGGTCGCACAAGTGCCCGGCTGGCATACGACGATCTTCCCGCCATACTTCGTAGCCGGGGCGATCTTCAGCGGCTTCGCCATGGTGATGACGCTCGCGATTCCGGCTCGCCAACTCTGGGGCCTGCGCGACTTTATCACCATGCGGCACCTGGAGAACATGAACAAGATCATCCTGGTGACCGGGTCGATGGTCGGCTACGCCTACCTCATGGAGTTCTTCACGGCCTGGTACAGCGGGTCGATCTATGAATGGTTCGCGTTCGCCAACCGTGCCTTCGGCCCGTATGCCTGGGCCTACTGGATCATGGTCTCCTGCAACGTGGTCATCCCGCAGATCTTCTGGTTCCAATGGGCTCGGAGAAAGATCGCGGTCATGTTCCTGGTGTGCTTGCTGGTCAACCTGGGCATGTGGTTTGAGCGGTTCGTGATCATCGTGACGTCGCTGGCCCAGGACTACCTGCCTAGCAGTTGGGGCTACTTCACGCCCACGTGGGTGGACCTGCTGACGTTGGCGGGGAGCT
This sequence comes from Planctomycetota bacterium, assembly GCA_022568135.1. Taxonomy (GTDB): domain Bacteria; phylum Planctomycetota; class Phycisphaerae; order Phycisphaerales; family SM1A02; genus JADFFQ01. The sequence continues at coordinate 2,900 of JADFFQ010000008.1, forward strand.
TCGGCCTGTTCATGACGCTGTTCCTGCTGTTTTGCCGGTACCTGCCGATGATCGCGATGGCGGAGGTGAAGCACATTATGCCCCAGGCGAATCCGCATGGTCACGCGGGGCAAGAGCCGGGCGAATCGGAGGCCGGCCGATGAACGATCCCACGACGACCGCCGCCCCGACAGACCGCCCCAGCGCGGCCCCGCCGGCGATCCCACGCGAGCCCGGGGAGGTCATCGGCAAGCTGTACGGCCTGCTGGCTGAGTTCGAGACGCCGGCGGCGATCATGGTCGCGGCCAATCGCGTTCGTGAAGCGGGCTACAAGTGGTGGGATTGTCACACCCCGTTTCCGGTGCACGGGCTGGACAAGGCGATGGGTATTCGACCAACGATCCTGCCCTGGCTGGTGATGGCAGCAGGTCTCACCGGGGCGGTGACGGGGGTCGTGTTGCAGTGGTACACCAACGCGACGAACTTCGATGCCTGGTTCATCGTGCCGATCACCGGGTACGAGTTCCTGGTGAGCGGTAAGCCGATGTGGAGTTTGCCGGCCAATATCCCCGTCATCTTTGAGTTGACGATCCTGTTCGCTGCGATCGGCTGCGTGACCATGATGTTGTTGCTGAGCAAGCTGCCGTGGCTGTATCACCCGTGTCTGAAGAATGAGCGGTTCCTGCGCGCGTCGGACGACCGGTTCTTTATCGTGATTGAGGCGCGTGATCCGCTGTTCTACCGCCGCAAGAGTCAAGAGTTTCTCAAGTCGCTCGGGGCGACCGCTGTCGAGGCGCTGGAGGCCTGATCGATGCCGAAGATTTTCATCTACGGCACAATTGTGGTGATTTTCCTGGCGATGATTCCGCCGGCGGTAATCGCATGGGCGCGGGCCGTCAACTCGTCGCAGCCGCGGATCCATCTGATTCAGGACATGGACAACCAGCCGAAGTTTCGGGCGCAGCACGCCAATGCGCTGTTCGCCGACGGCCGGGCGATGCGGCCGCCAATCACTGGAACGGTGGCCCGAGGGCGACTGAACGAGGATGATCATTATTATCGCGGCATCAACAACGGGCAATGGGCGGCGACGTTCCCGCCGCAGGTGGCCGTCACCATGGACCTGCTTCAGCGCGGCCAGGAGCGTTTCAACATCTACTGCCAGCCGTGCCACGGTCTGGCTGGGTACGGTGACGGTATGGTCAACAAGCGGGCCATGGTGCTGATGAATCTCGGCGTCAACGGGACGACGTGGGTGCAGCCTAAGAGCGTCCACGAACAGCAGATCCGCGAGCAGCCCGTCGGCCAATACTTCAATACGATCACCAAGGGGGTTCGGAACATGCCCGCGTACGGCCCGCAGATCCCGGTCGCGGACCGCTGGGCGATCGTGGCTTATGTCCGGGCGCTGCAACGCAGCCAAAACGCTCGACCTGATGATGCGCCTCCGGGGCAGCGAGTGCAGCTTCAATCGGTCAGCGTCCAAATGAGGAATGATCGGCCGTGACACCCGCCGACATCACCAACGAGAACCGCTATCTGGGCGAGCTGGTCCCGAAGATCTGTCGCTATGCGGGCTTGGGTGGATTGGCATTGCTGGTGGCCAGCGTGGTGCTCGGCTGGGCCGGCGAAGCGGGTTTGGAGCGATTCCTTCGGTCGTACCTGGTGGCATTCTTCTTCGTGCTGAGCCTGTCGCTGGGGGGGCTGTTCTTCGTGCTATTGCAACATCTGACCCGGGCCGGGTGGAGCGTGGTGGTGCGCCGCATCGCCGAGGGACTGGCCGACAATCTCAAATGGCTATGGATTCCGTTCATCCCGATCCTGGTGGCGGTGTGGACTGGCCACCTCTACGACTGGGCCGATCCCAGCAGCCTATCCGAGGCGGAGCGGGCGCTGTTCCAGCACAAGGAGCCATTCCTCACCCCCTGGTTCTGGACGATTCGAGCGGCGGTCTACTTCGGGGTCTGGGCGTGGCTGGCGAGGTTCTTTGTGAACCGATCGGTGCAGCAGGACGCGACCGGCGACCCGCAGGCGACGGCACGCATGCAGTCGGTCGCCGCCCCCGGCATGATCCTTTATGCCCTGACGCAGAGCTTCGCCGCGGTGGACTGGATCATGACGCTGGAGTTCGCGTGGTACAGCACGATGTTCGGCGTGTACTTCTTCGCGGCCTCCACCTGCGGGGCCTTTGCGGCCATGATCATCATCCTCTATCTCTTGCAGCGGTCCGGGCGACTGACGAACGTTATCACCACCGAGCACTATCACGATCTGGGCAAGTTGCTGTTCGCCTTCGGCGTCGTGTTCTGGGCGTACATCGCCTACAGCCAATACATGCTGATCTGGTATGCCAACATTCAGGAAGAAACGATCTGGTTCGTCATCCGCCAACTCGGCGGGTGGAAGAACATGAGTATCTTTCTGATCCTCGGGCATTTCGCCGGCCCATTCCTTATCCTGATCTCGAGGTATCCCAAGCGTTGGAAGGGCATGCTGGCGATTGGGGCCGCGTGGATGCTTGGGGTGCATTTCATCGACCTCTACTGGCTGGTCATGCCGGCCGTGCCGCTCGAGCTCATGCAGTCGGTGACGACGTATTCGCAACTGGTCACGGAGTTCGAGGCCGCGTATCTACCGGAGTATGACCTGCACTGGCGTGTGCTCGACTTGACGTGTCTGCTGGGGGTGCTCGGCGTGTTTGTGGCCATGGCGGCCTGGAGCATGCGCAACCGATCGCTCGTTCCGGAAAGAGACCCGCGGCTCGCTGAGTCGCTGGCGTTTGAGAATTATTGAGGAAAGGCATTAGGCATCAAGGCATCAAGGCAGCGAGCGAAGCCGGGTCTGACGAGTCCGCCGCGGACGAGGAAGACCCGGGTCATCGGAAAGGCACCAAGGCACCAAGCAAAGAAGCGTAGGCACCCAACACGACACTCGAACTCCTAACTCCTAACTCCTAACCCCTACTCCGATGACTGACCTTTACGAACACAACCCGGAAGATCACGAGGACCCCGTTTCCGGGGCGACGTGGTTCGTGGGGTTTCTCGGTGCGGTGTTGCTGGTGGTGACGCTGCTGGGCGTCACGGCGCTTTACTACAATGTGAAAGCGGCGAAGGTCCAGGCGGTCGTGATCGCACCGGACCAGGCGGAGATCAAGGAGCTTCGCCGGCAACAGGGGGCGCTGCTCACCGGGCCGACCCGGTGGGTCGAACGTGACGACCAGGGCCAAACCGTCGATGCATTGGTCATTCCGATCGAACGGGCGATGGAGCTGATTGTGCAGGAGGCGAACGCCGAGAACCTGCCACGGACCCAAGCAGTGGGTGGCACACCATGACTGAGCGAAGATCAATAAGCGGCCTGGCGTCGGCCGGCGCGCTGCTGAGCGTGTTGGTCTGGGCGTACAGCGCTCAAGGGGCGGTCAGGCAATCGACCGTGAGCGATCCGCCCGAAGGCGTCGGCATTGACGAGCGGCTCAACCAGCAACTCCCGTTGGATCTTCAGTTCACCGACGACTCCGGCCGGGCGGTCACGCTGGGCGAATATTTCGACCGGGACATGCCCGTCATCCTCACGCCGGTGTTCTACCGCTGCCAGATGCTGTGCACGGCCACGCTGACCGGGCTGGCCGAGGCCCTGGATGAGATCGAATGGTCGGCCGGCGAGGAGTTCCAGATCGTCACGTTCACCATCGACCCCGACGAAGCGCATCAGCTTGCCCAAGTGAAGAAGCGCAATTACCTCACGCTCTACGACCGGGCGACGGCCGCGGATGGCTGGCATTTCCTCACCGGCGAGCAGGCGAGCATTGCCGCACTGACGGACGCGATTGGCTTCCGCTACCGGTATGTCGAGCGTACCGGTCAGTATGCCCATGCCGCGAGCATCATCGTCTGCACTGCGGACGGGCGCGTGGCGCGCTACATCAATACCGTGTTGCCCCAGTCCAAGACGCTGCGCAAGGCGATTGTCGAGGCGTCGGCTGGAACGATCGGCTCGCCGTGGGATCAGTTTCTCTTGTGGTGCTCCAGCTACGATCCCAGTGCCGGAAAGTACGTCGTCGCGGCCCGGAAAGTCATGGCGATCGGCGGCGGATTGATGGTGCTTGTGGTGCTTGGCGGGGTGGGGGTGCTGTGGCGACGTGAACTCAGGACCAAACGAGACAAAGCAATGATCAGCGGGCTTCAATCGTGATTGCGCACGCGACCCTCCTCGCATTGCTCGGAACTCCGAGCCCCGCAAAGATTCCCGGTAGCTACTTCGGCATGCCGGAGCAGGCCTCCACGATCGCGGGCGACGTTGACTGGATGTACGACTTCATCACCTGGCTGTGCATCTTCTTCTTCGTGGTGATCGTCGGGGCGATGGTCTACTTCGTGTTCAAGTATCGCCGAAGAGCACACGTCGCGGACACCGGCGGCCCCACGCACAACACGCCGCTGGAGGTGACGTGGACGGTGATTCCACTGATCCTGGTCATTGCGATCTTCTACATCGGTCTCAAGGGATACGTGCACATCACGACCCCGCCCGCCAACTCCTATGAGATCGAGGTGATCGGACAGCGGTGGTTCTGGACGTTCCGCTATCCCAACGGGGCAGCGGAGACGAACATTCTGCACGTCCCCGTCGGCCGGCCGGTGAAGCTCACCATGGAATCCGATGATGTGATCCACGCCATGTTCATCCCGGCTTTCCGCGTGAAGCAGGACGTGGTGCCCGGCCGGCGCACCGAGCTTTGGTTCGAGGCGACTAGAGAAGGCGAGTTCGACCTGTTCTGCGCCGAGTATTGCGGCACCCAGCATTCGCAGATGATCGGCAAGGTGATCGTGTATGACGAAGACGAGTTTGAAGTCGTCATCGAGGAGCTGGCCCGGTGGATCGACAAGGTGCCGGATGAGAAGCTGCACCTGGCTGGGGCGCTCATGTACAACCAGTGCTCTTCCTGCCACACACTCGACGGCTCGGATTTGATCGGCCCATCGTTCAAAGAGACGCACGAGTTGTTCAAGGCCGCGGGCACACGCCAGCTCATCGACGGCACCACCGTCGCGGTCGATGACGATTATCTGCAACAATCAATTCTGAAACCTCTCGACCAGATCGCCAAGGGGTATCCCAGCTCGATGCCGCCGGGTATTGGCACGCAACTGGGAGATCGCAAATTGCAGGCGTTGGTTCAGTTCATCATCCGTCTCGATGAAGTGGCTCCCGACGGCAACCTCATCGAGGTGAACCGGCAAGACATTGTTGTGGAAGAAGTGGAAGCCGAAGAGGCCGAATGAAATGACCACGATCGACGTCACCAAACCGATGCCACCGGAGGCCGGACGCCCCGCGGAGGGGACCAACTACCTCAACCATACCACCGGCATCAAGTCGTGGCTGCTGACCATGGACCACAAGCGGATCGGCGTCATGTACCTGGTGTCGATCCTCACGTCGTTTTTCCTGGCCGGCATCTTCGGCCTGCTGATACGCACGGAGCTGATCGCACCGGGCCACACGATCATGGATGCGGACGCGTACAACATGATGTTCACCCTGCACGGGGCGATCATGGTGTTCCTGGTGATCATCCCCAGCGTGCCCGCGTCGTTGGGCAACTTCGTCCTGCCGATCATGCTCGGGGCCAAGGACGTGGCGTTCCCCCGGCTGAACCTGTTCAGCTATTACCTGTGGGTGACGGGTGCGATCTTCGCCGTGGCTGCGATCATCTTCGGCGGGGTGGACACCGGCTGGACGCTCTACGTGCCCTACAGCACGACCGGAACGGAGATGAACGGGATCATATTCCTGTCCATGGCTGTCTTCGTGCTCGGCTTCAGCTCGATCTTTACCGGGCTTAACTTCATCGTCACCATCCACCGCCTCCGCCCGCCGGGGATGACCTGGTTCAAGATGCCGCTGTTCCTGTGGGCGATCTACGCCACCGGCATTATCCAGGTGATGGCCACCCCGGTCATCGGCATCACCGTGCTGCTGCTGATCGTGGAGCGCGCGTTCGGGATCGGCATCTTCGACGCGTCGCTCGGCGGCGATCCGATCCTCTTCCAGCACTTCTTCTGGTTCTACTCCCATCCGGCGGTATACATCATGATCCTGCCGGGCATGGGGATTATCAGCGAGCTGATCTCGGTGCACAGCCACAAGCACATCTTCGGCTACCGATTCATCGCGTTCAGCTCGGTGGCGATCGCCCTGTTCGGCTTCATCGTCTGGGGGCACCACATGTTCGTCTCCAGCCAGAGTCCGCTGATGAACGTGCTGTTCTCGGCGATCACGTTCAGCGTGTCGATTCCCTCCGCGGTGAAGATCTTCAACTGGCTGGCCACGCTGTACAAAGGATCGATCAGCCTCAACACGCCGATGCTCTACGCGCTCTCGTTCATCTTCCTGTTCACCATCGGCGGGCTGACGGGGCTGCACCTGGGCACCCTGGCCACGGATATCCACCTGCACGACACCTATTTCGTCGTGGCCCACTTCCATTACGTCATGATGGGCGGCGCCATCATCGCGCTGATCGGCGGCATCCATCATTGGTGGCCGAAGATCACCGGGCGAATGTACTCGGAGTTCTGGGGACGGATCGCCTGCGGATTGGTCTTTGTGGGGTTCAATGTGACCTTCTTCATCCAGTTCGTCATGGGTTCCAAGGGAATGCCACGGCGGTATTGGGATTACACCGACAAGTACATGATCTACCACGTGATCTCGACGGTCGGCTCATACATCATGGCCTTGGGGTTCTTCATCACGGCGGCCTACCTGATCCACTCGCTGTTTCGGGGTCGCAAAGCGCCGGCGAACCCCTGGGGCGGCCGCAGCCTCGAATGGCAATGCTCCTCGCCCCCGCCGGCTGAGAACTTCCCCGAGCCGCCGCACGTCGGCGACTGCTACGACTTCAGTGTCCTGGAATGGGACGAAGAGGAACAGGGCTATCACTGGCGACACGACATCCCCCATCCCGTCGGCGAAGCGTAGCCCGTAAGAGTCAAGAATGCACCACAGAGACACAGAGAGCGCAGAGAACAAGAAAGAATCTGAGCGGTTTCAGTGATAAGCGAGTGCAATGCACAGCAAACTGATGGTGATATGAACCAATCATCGAACATACTGATCAAACTCTTTTCCCCTCTGCGTCCTCTGCGTCTCTGCGGTGAGTCTTCTTTGTTGAGCGTCTAGCGAAATGACAGTTTCACCCGCACACGCCCATGAGCATCCGGACTTTCTCCGGCACCACTTCAACACGCCCAAGCAGCAGTTTGAGGCGGGGAAGCTCGGCATGTGGCTGTTCCTGGCCACCGAAGTCCTGCTGTTCGGGGGACTCTTCGTCGGCTACTCCGTCTGGCGGGGGAACCACCCGGAGATGTTCAAAGCGGGCAGTATCTTCCTCAATACGAACCTGGGGGCCGTCAACACAGCGGTGTTGATCCTCAGCAGCATCACCATGGCCGCGGCGGTCACCATGGCCCAGCGCAACAAGCGCGGGGCCCTGATGCTGTTCCTGAGCCTCACGCTGGCCGGCGCCGTCACCTTTCTGGTCATCAAGTACTTCGAGTACACGCACAAGTTTCACTTGGGCATCTACCCGGGGCTGAAGTTCTACGAAAAGCCGGCCGGGGATTCGCATACGTTGTCGGGAAGTCTGGTGAATGATGCGGGCGGTGTTGATCTTGTGCTGGTCAAAGGCACGGGACCGCTGGGGCAAGACGTCACCGTTGCGGACACTCCCGAGGCAGAGCCGACCACCGTGGCCCCCGCGGCGATCGGGCCGGCCGGGCTTGCCCAAGACGCGCTGGAGCCAGGCGATCGCCCGGCCGACGATGGCCATGCCGAGCATCTCACGCATCCCCTGCAGGATCCGCATCGACCCGCCAACGTCCACATGTTCTTCAACATCTACTACTTGATGACCGGCCTGCACGGCGTTCACGTCGCCGCCGGCATCGGTGTGCTCACTTGGCTGCTCATTGGTGCAGCGAAGGGGCGCTTTAGCAGCGCATACTTCACGCCGGTGGACCTCGGCGGACTGTACTGGCACGTGGTCGATCTGATATGGATTTTCCTGTTCCCGTTGTTCTACCTGATATAGGAAGGCATGAGGCATGAGGCATGAGGCATGAGAAGCCGGACCTGACGAGTCCGCCGCAGGCGGACGAGGAAGGTCCGGGTCAACCGCCCCCCAACTGAATGATTACCCAGCATGACTGATACGACTCCATCACCGCAAGAAACGACCGAGCATCACAGCGTCGGGCACATCGTCCCGGTGCGGATCCTTGCCGCGACGGGCATCGCGCTGCTGATTCTCACGGTTTTCACCGTATGGATTGCGGGGTTCGATCTAGGCAACCTGAATATCTGGGCCGCCCTGGCGATCGCGGCATTCAAGGGGTCGCTGGTGGTGCTCTTCTTCATGCACCTGCGGTACGATCGGCCGTTCAACGGTGTCGTATTCGTAACTTCTTTGGCCCTCGTCGCCTTGTTTATCAGCTTCGCGTTGACGGACACCAGGGAATACGCGCCGGACATCCTGCCGGGCGACGCGACGGAAGTCCAGAAGCAACTGGCTGAAGTCCAGCCGTGATGTCCCCCACGGTGGGATCGGCGTCGAAATCCTCACCGTTTGCCGATCGCCGGGCCCGGCTGGCCGCGGGGATGCTGGGGATGACGCTCTTCCTCGTCTCGCTTGGCGTGCTCTTTGGCGCCGTCCTGGTGGGATATCTGGTGATTCGATTGCAGCCGACCGCTGGGCCGGCGCCGGAGATTCCCGCCCTGCCGGCCGGCCTCTGGCTGAGCACGGTTCTGATGTTGATCAGTAGCGTGACGGTGCAGTGGGCGCTGGGCGCCGCGCGACGAGATCGTCATCGGCAGCTGCGTGTGGGGATGGCGGCGACCACGCTGCTGGGCCTCGCCTTCCTGGGCACGCAAACCGTATGTTGGATTCAGTGGTCCGGTCCGCTGGCCGCGTCCCTGGGCGAGGCGCAGAAGGCGTTCGTCTTGACCGGCTTCTATGTGCTGACCGGCGTGCACGCGCTGCACGTGATCGGCGGCTTGATTCCGCTGGCCGTGGTGACAATCCGGTCCTTCGGCAACCGGTATTCGAGCGCCGACCACGCAGCTGTGCGCTACTGCGCGATGTATTGGCACTTCCTCGACGGCGTGTGGCTGGTGCTGTTCGCCACGCTCATGCTGGGAATCTGAACACTCAGCCCCGGGCTTGCCCGACGTGATCTTGCTGAACATTTAGCCCCGGGCTTGCCCGGGGTGATCTTGCGTCGGCTCAGCTACATGCATACAGGAGCCGACCCCCGGCAAGCCGGGGGCTATCTGTACGCGAGCCGACCCCCGGCAAGCCGGGGGCTATCTGTATCAGATCACTGCGCCGGCACATCCTGCGGCCACATTGCGTGCCAGGCGAACCAGAGCGCGTAGATGACTTGGAGCGCGGCGTCGCTGTCTTGACTGGTCACCACTACCGTCTCGGGATCATCGCGGTAGTGGAAGTGCAGCGTGCTGTTGCCGAGGGTGGTCGTCCATGTTCCGCTGGCGTCTGCGCCCTCGGCGACTTCCGCCACGATGTAGACCTGGCGCACGCCGTCAACTTCGACGGCCAGCACCCGATCCTTCGGGGCCGGGCCGTCGACCGGCGGCGGCGGATCGACCGGGAACATCAGTTTGCTGGATCGGAGGTAATCGTTGTACCGCGACCGCGTCTCCTGGTACCGCTTGAACCTCGTTACGTCCAGGTCGAGCACGGTGGTTTGGGGATGGCGGCTCAGCCAGTCCGCCCACGAGACCAATGACGCGTGCAGAACCCGCAGGCGCCGATCGGACTCGGCGGCCGGCCCGGCAATCGCCTTGCACAACAGTTGACTCCACAGACTTTCGCCTTGGGCGTCGGGCCTGCGGTCGAACATGAGCAGGTTCGAGTTGTACAACAGTCCACTGACGCCGAACTGAAGTGTTTCGCCCGCAACATGGCGCTCGAAAACAACAACGCTATCGCAAAGCGGGTTGTAGGTCACCGCGATCGGGACCCCGCCGAGCGTGTCGTTGACGATCTCGTGGACGTTGAGGATCTGGATCGGATAGGCGCGGGACTCGCCGTTGACGGTCACACCGATGACACGATCGGCAGACACGAGGTACTTGCCATAGAGCTTGGCGTTGATGCCCGTGACCTCGTCGCCGAGGATCGTGGGCGGATCGACCAGTGCCCGCAGCGCATCCTTGCGCAATCCGCCGGCCACGATCTGATCGCGGGCAACGAGGCAGGTGGTCAGATCGAAGCCGTAGGTGTCAACGTTTCTGCCGTCGCCCACGAGCGGAGGGCCCGGCCGCAACAGCGCCCCGGCCAGCGCCCAGACCACGATCGCGGCCGTGAACAGGCCCGAGAGCAGAAGCACCCAGCCGGCGCTGCGGAAGGTGAACAATCTCGTTTGATTCGAGGCAGAGGAGGGCATTCTACTTTCCCGGTAAACCGGAATGCTCCCTTGCTGCCACGCTCATCGGCAGGTCTGCGACGCCGGCCGACGCCGACGATTCCGGCGCATCGCCCGGCGATGGGCTTCGATCGACCACCATCAAACAAAGAAGGATGGGCAGATAGATAATGCTGGCGAGGAACACCGCCCGGGCGTTGGCCTGGGTGCGCCGTGCGCATAACCGCGCGCCAAGGCCCAATACACACGCGCCCAACAGGATCGAACCCACCGCGTAGACCCAGCCGGTGAGCCCCCACACCGTCGCCGCCAAACCCAGTGGCAGCAGGGCCAGGCTTCCCAGCAGAACAACCAGGCCGGTAAGCCGGCCGGAGCGGTCGATCGCTGGAAGCATGCGGAACCCACCGCGGAGATAGTCGTCGCGATACAACCAGGCCAGGGCGAAGAAGTGGGGGATTTGCCAGACGAACAACAGGGCCGCGAGAATCCACGCGCCGCCGTCAAGCCTCTGCCCCGCGGCGACCCAACCGATCAGTGGCGGGATCGCGCCGCAGACCGCTCCGACCAGCGTGTTGAATATGGTGCGGGTCTTCAGCGGGGTATACAGCAGGATGTAAATGAGAATGGTCAGCAAAGCCAGCGCCGCCGCCGCCAGGTTCACCAGCAGACCAAGGATCGCCAGGCCGGTGCACGCCATCACCATCGCAAGGACGAATGCGTGCATCGCGCCCATGGCCCCCGACGGCAGCGGGCGATCGTGCGTGCGCCGCATCAGCCCGTCGCGCCGAATCTCGGCGAGCTGGTTCAGTGCGTTGGCGGCGCCGGCGGCGAGGGCGGTGCCCGCGATCGTCCACCACATCTTCGGCCAGTCAATCGCTTGCGTACTGCCCATGACGAAGCCCACCGCCGTGGTCAGGACGGCCATGGCGCTGAGTCGCGCTTTGGTCAATTGCAAATACAGGCTGGGCAGGCTGCGCTTCAAGGCGTGCGTGCCGGCCGCGGCCGGGCTCTCTGCAGTGGAAGTCACCAGACTCATGCGTGTACGCCGGCTCCGGGGAGGCAAGGGAGCATGCCCGGCCAACCGGGACAAGCAATGTTGGATGGTGTCCGGCTCGGCTGGCTGGGGCCGTGGTGATTGTGATATTCGTCACATAGTATACGGAGTCGCCGAAGCCGTCGAGAGCACGCGAGGATCGGCAGTTCGCGTAGATTGTCCGGCATGAGCGAGTGGTCCAAGGCATCGCAGGGGGGGGACATCCTGGCCATCGGATTTGCGACGATCGTGGCGATGTGGACGGTCATCTACATCGCCGCCATGCCCCCGGTCGTCGTTCCCATGTGGCTGGTCGTGACCATCCTCGGAGCCCTTCTTGCGGCTGCGGGCTATATGGCCGGGCGCTACGCCGGGCGTGGCTGGTTCGGTGGGGTGGTCCTCGGCGGGCTGTTGACGGGTGTCAATCTATTGATATTGCTGAGCCTCCTGGGCGGCGGGGAGCCCGGCGAACTGGTTCCGTCGGCGGCCGGGTGGATCATCGGGTTTTTCCTGACCGCGACCGGCTTGGGGGCGGTGGGCGCGGCGATCGGGAAACAGTCGGCGGGCGATGATATCCGCCGGGTCAACTGGACCTGCTGGTTGGCGGGGGTAACGGCCATCACGATCTTGCTGCTGATCATCGCCGGGGGTGTGGTCACGGGTCTGGAAGCCGGGCTGGCCGTCAAGGGATGGCTGATCCCCGAAGGGCATCTGTTGGTTCTGTTTCCCGTTTCGCTTATGCAGCGGGACGTGGAGACGTTCGTCGAGCACGCGCATCGGCTCTGGGGCCTGCTGGTTGGGCTGACCACGATCATCCTCGCGATTCATTTGTGGATGGTTGATCGTCGAAGCTGGCTGCGCTGGTTGGCGGTCGCAACGGTCCTTGCGGTCATTGTCCAGGGAACCCTCGGCGGAACCCGCGTCACCGAACAAAGCATCGTGCTGGCGATCATCCACGGCCTCTTCGCCCAGGCGGTCTTTGCGACCCTGGTCGTGATTGCAGCCGCAACCTCCACGACGTGGGTCAGTGACCGCCCGGCCGCATCCTCCGCCACCGCCGGCACCGATCGGACCTTGGGCATCGTGCTGCTGGCGGCGATTGCCGTGCAGATCGTCCTGGGCGCGTTGTTTCGGCATCTCCAACCGCTGCCCGATGTTCCGCGCGGGTTGTTGATGGGTTTGCTGCACGGCCACAGCTTCGTCGGCTCCACGCTGGTGGTGGCGATGGTGCTATTCTGCGGGGTGAGAGCATGGGGCATGTATCGCCGGCAGCCGATCGTCAAGCGCCTTGGTGTGGCGCTGATCCTCACGATGCTGTTGCAGGTCGTGCTTGGGGTCGGGTCGTTTATTGTGGTGCCGACGGGGCCGCGCGACCCGGACACTACGATCGGTGCCGTTGAAGTTGCGATGACCACTGCCCACCAGGCGACCGGGGCGATCCTCCTGGCGACCGCAACGCTCCTGCTGGTCTGGACCAGCCGGTTGCTGTCGCCAGGATTAGCCGCCGCCGAGGGATTGACGCGCGCCCCCCGAGGCCCGCGGCTAAACTTGAATACTCGGAGACCACAGCCATGATTCGGTGCTTCATCCTGGCTCAAGACCAACCCGGCGAATCGAGCGCGTGGTTCGGGCTGGATGATGTCTTTTGGCTCACCATCCTGCTGGTCTTTGTGGTGGCGATCGTGGGAGCGCTGCTGCGACTTCGGCAGAAGGACAAGTGCCTCAAGCTGATCGACAAGTATCACGTGACCTACCTGACGGTGGACGGGCGGACGATGTGGGGGGATCTGTCGGTGGCCAGCCAGGGGCTTGAATTGCAGTTCGATGCCCCGTATCGCACCCGCCGCGGGCTGGCCAAGAACAGTTTGCTCATCTTCCAGGATGAGCTGTCGAATTGTCTCGCGATCTGCCGGACGGTGTACGGGCTGACCGAGGCCGAACGGCGTGATCGAGAGCGGCAAATCCGTCGCAGCTTCGAGCCCGGTCTGCTTCGCCGGTTGGCGCGGTGGCTGCGCAACATCGTCAACACCGTCCGTGACGCATTCACCAAAGCGCTGGGCATGGCGGCGGGGCAGGTCGGTCGGACCAGTCCGGTCGGCGGCGCGATCAAGAGCCAACGCGGCGGCATTGACGAGTTGGGAAAGACCCTGGTGGGGGCGGTGGGCAACGCGTACGAGCCGATTCTGGAACGTTACATCGGCCGGCCGGTCGTCCTGGAGCTGACCAATCCACCCGGGTCCGACTCACCGGTCTGCGAGCTGCCCGGATACCTGGTTGATTACACCGATCGGTACGTGGCGGTGTTCAACGCCCAGCATGAGCCGGTGGAGATGATTGAGTTGGAGGTGACGGAGTCGCTTCAGCGTGAGGGGGTGAAGATCGATCTGCTGGATGACAAGGTCGTCGTGACCTGTCAAGGCGAGGATGCCCTGGTGGTTCGCCGCGTGACTATCTCCGGCCGAACCACGGATCTGTCGGTGACGCTGATCCCCGGCTGTTCGGTGCGTCTGATGAGGGCGGCGAATGAGCCGGTCACGCTCCAGATCGAGCGCACCCGCCAGATCGACCTCGTCTGCCCGCGCTCCGTGGCCCGTATCCGTTACGGCAGCCAAGGGCCCACCGTCGGCCGAACGGGCTGGTCTGGGACGGCGCCCCAGATGGAGGCCCAAGAGTCGCCGGACGCGAGCGATCAATAGGCGGGAACGGTGGCCGGGGTCTTGGGTTCAGCGCGCGTCGCCGGCAGTCCGTGATGCATCTCGAAGATCGCCAGCAACTGCTCATCGATGCGTTTGCGAAGATCGGGCGTCGCGAAGCTGCCATGAGTCGCGCCGGGAACAATCTCGATCACCGCATCACTGCCGAGCCGTTGGAGCGATTCCTTCAGCGCTCTCACCGGTCCCTCTAGATAGAACGTGTCGAGTTCGCCGGCGATGATGTGGAGCTTGCCCTGGAGGATCGGCCCCAGGGTGGACCAGTTGTTTTGGAGAATCAGATGGATGTCGTATCGCTTCCAGCTTTGGGCGACGACGTGGTTCACAGCGCCGGTTTCTCGGTCGTACAGGGGCCGGGGTAGGCCATCGGGGCCGCGCGGGCTGAAGACCCACTCGAAGGATCGAAGCTGACCACCCTCGCCCAGGATGACCTCCAATTTGGCGAACGGCTCGTACCAGAGCATCACCTGGTCGCCGCGACGAGCCACCGGACGCTGGTTGCCTTCGGCGTCCACATACATGTACATGTCCGGCTCGTAGAGGTTGATGCGCTGGAAGTCGCGAAAGTCGATTGGGTCCGGTGCCAGCGACCACACGCCGCCGAAGAAGTCCGGGTAGGTGATTTGCAGCCACAGGCTGGCCCATCCGCCGGACGAGTGGCCGCTGACAAAGCGGGCCGTCGGCGCTGCGGTCAGCGGGAAGGTCTTCTCCAGATAGGGGATGAACTCCTCAACCAGCGCTTGGCCGACCGGACCGTTGTTCGCTGAGTCGGCAAAGACGTGGTGGCCGCCGTAACATGTGGGATCGAGCACAATGCGGACGATGCGATCGGCATATCCGGTGGCGTCCCACGTGCGCCGCATCCGGGGGGCGATCCTGTGATCGCTGCCGAAGCCGCCGATCCAGTAATACGCCGGATACCGCCGATCACCCTTCTCGTCGTAGTCCTGGGGCAGGATGATCGCCGCCCGCATCATCATGTCGCGGCCATGGAACTCGCTGAGCAGGTCGCTGCGCAGCTGGGCGAGCTTGATGCGATCGGTTTCTGGAAACGGTTGAGCCTTGTCGACCTGATCGATGTGCAGGGTGATTGTGCCGCTCGACTTGGCGTCCAGTTGAAATCGCGCGTTGACGCTGTAGGCATTGCCCGCGGCGCCGATCGTCGGTGCATCGGGATTGAGCCGCATCACGGTTTGCACGGCGTAGTTGCCTGTGGCAATCGTTGACAACAGCCCGGGATACCCCAGCGCATCATCGTGGAAGATCAGCGGGTCGTTTGGCTTCCAGTCGATGACGTCCACGGCGAAGAACGGGGCCGGACGAAACCACGACGGACCCCGACGCGGCTCCCGCCTCTGTGACTCAGTGGTGATGACGTACACACGCCCGGTGAACGAACGGCTGATTGACTCGTCGTACGTGACCACGAAGCGAAGCGGCGACGGCTCGGCGAGTGCCTGCGGCCCCGTGGATTGCCCAAGCCCCGGGCGAGCCAAGGCCGCGACGGCAACAAAGACAAGCGCGAAAAGCGAGGGAAGCGACTTCCGGTGAATCAGTGGCATCGGTCAAACCAGTGCTCAGGGGTTGCGGTTGATCGTGGGTGGATCGTAACGTCACAAGCCCGCGGATTGCAATTCGTGCGCTTCTGTTGCTAGCGGCACAGCGGATCGTGGGCGCTGCGTCGACGGTTAGTCGCCGGCGATGAGCGTCGGCTTGAGCGCCTCTTCCAAGGCGAGCACGGCGAAGATCGTGGCCATCACCGGTTCGCCTTCCAGCCAGCGGTCGGCAGAGTTTTTCCAGCTTCCATCATCACGCCGGCGGGCGACCAGCGCGTCGATGAGCTCTTCGCGCCAGTTGCGCTTGTGGCCGTCGATGTCCGTGATGATGTGCTGCTGGGCTGCCCGCAGCGCTCGAGCCATCGTGTGGTAGTAGTAGAACAGACCTTGCTGGCCGAGACCGGGATTCTCATCAAACGTCCAGTGCCGGCGAATCCAGTCGAACGCGGCACGGACCCGCACATCATCCGGCGAAAGGCCCGCGTACAACATGCTCTTGAATCCGGCGTAGGTCATGGACCCATAGCTGCGCAGGCTGCGGGGCTGACCGCTGGCAACCATTTGACCGGATCGACCCTCACCGGCCGATGCACTGGCCAACGATTCGCCGCCGTTGGCCGGGGTGTAGACAAATCCGCCGTCGTTGCCCGCCCACTCGGCTTTGTTCGTCGCTTGCAGGTTCTGGGCGCGCGAGACGAAGGCCAACGCCCGCTGGACGGCCGGTTCGTCGGCGCTGAGGCCGGCTTCGTGCAGCGCATCGAGCATCATCTGGGTGTTGGAGAGGTCCGGCCGGCCGCGATCGCCGTAGCCGGCGCCGCCGAACCAGTCCTGCCGGGGGCTGAGTCCTTCGCTGTGGTCCCATTGATTTACTTGCAGCCAGCGGACCGCGTCGGCGAGCTCATCGTGAAAGTCGTGCCGGTCGATGCTGGCCAGGGCCATGACCACCGAGGAGGTGACATAGTTCGTCAGCGCCCCGCCCTCGAACGAGCCGTCATCCCGTCGTGCGGACCGTATGAAACGAACAGCGTTGAGGAATTGGGCCTGGCTGATGCTCTGTGGTTGGGCCTGGATGATCGCCTTGACGGCCAGGGCAGTCACCGCCACCGCAATTGGCGATGGCTTGTCGGGTTGATCGGTCGGCGTTGCCTGGACCTTGCTCATCCATCCGCCGTTTGGCTCCTGCGCCGATCGAAGGTACGCCAGGCCTTCGGTGATTGCCTGGTTCGCTTTGAGCCAGTGATCGTGATTGATCGGGACCTGGCCGGGCTGGGTGGCGATGCGATAAGTCGCCGGCATCGGCTGGATGACTTGTTTGGGCAGCGGCGGAGGGTCGTATTCGGTGAGCTTCGCCGCATCGATACGCGGATCGAGCGCGCGCTGCGGCGGCTGGTAGACATCCTCGGCGACGCCGCCACGGATATCCGATTCCGGTTGCGTCGCCTGTGGCCCCGCCGCGAATCCACCGGCGCAACCCAACACCGTCGCGGCGATCGTCAACGCGATGGCTCGGGGGCCGATCATCATGGTTGATCTTAGCCGCAGATGTCTACGCGCGCCGCAGGGACATGAACGCGAGGCTTCCCCGTTTTCCGCTGACCAGCCTGGAGGCCATACTAACGATGGCAATGAGGATGGGCTGGCTACGGCAACTCGAACATAAGGCCCGCCAGGTCAAGGTGGACCGCGTCAAGCCCCGCTCCTTCCAGCGGGTCCTGCAGAGCGGCGCAGTTCGGGGCGGGACCATCGAAGGTCACGATCACACTTACGCCCTGCCCTGCCGGATCGAGAATCCAATCATAGTCCCACGTGCCCTGCTGATTCATCCATCCAAACCCCACCGCATCATCGAAACACCAGGCGCTGATGACCGCCCCCGGTTCTCCGGCCAGCGGCATGTCAAACCCATTGTTGACCCACTGAACAATCTGCGAGTCGACAATCTGCACCTGGTTATTGCCGAACATGGGTAGCGGTAGCGGAAATAGCGTCGTGCCCATCCAGATGTACTCCAGGTTCGAGTACTTGCCGTTGAACGTGTTGCGCAGCGGACCGGCTGTGCGCGTCAGTTTGGCGGATTCGAAGGGAAGCGTTGCCGAGTAGTGAAGATCGGGCAGAACGACCGGTGCCGACAGAAACAGGTCTTCCCCCTTCACCGCCGCCGGACCCGAGAAGGAATACTGCGCAAAGCCCCCAGAGTAATGCGGGTAGCAATATCCAATGGGATCACCTGCCCCACAGATGCGATCGGAGTATTGCAACTCCAGCTTGTTTCCCGTGACGAGCGCACCGGAGAAGGTGTGGGTCACGGTACCGCCGAGAAAATCCTGGGGATCGAACGTGATGTTGATGTACCCTACGGCGCCTGATGCGGTCTGCGCGATCGCGACCTCGGCTGCATAATCTCCCGGTGGAAAGAACTCCGAATCTGTCACCAGTGCGGTTCCGGTGTAATAGCCGAACCACCGCTCCACAGCTGGCCGCGGGCATAGTCCCCAGTTGGCGAGGAGCTCCAGCAGGTCACTGATGCCAACCGAGCCATCACCGTCAAAGTCGGGCGGTCCGCCGGGGTCTGTTCCCCATTGACTTAGGAGCGAGAGCAGGTCGAAGATATCCACGGTGGTGTCTTCGTCGAGGTCCCAGGGACAAGGTAGCGCAGAGCCTGCACTAGCGGCGGTAAGGGCTAGCAGCAATGCCACCAATGTGATCATGCGAGTCCGAATCCTACGTCGTCGCGCCATCGTTCAACTCCTTCCTCCGGAACTCGTTTCTATAGTGCTCGCCGCGTTCATCCGGTGATGACAGCTCGCTAGGTCATAGCACTTAGCATCGTTGCCCGTCAACTACCAAGTAGTCAATATGACGCAAGAATTTGGGAAAGAAAAGGGGGAAGAAAAGGGGGACGGGAGTCTGTGATTGACCTGACGGGACAGAATAGGCGAGGCTCCTCCTCTTTCCGCTGACGCCCTGTATTGCCGTATCATCAAGGGCAAACCTCGACCTCGACGGCACCCTCGGCCAGCAGCGGATCATGACAAATGGGCATTGCGTCCCCAGCCTGGATGGAATAATGGACTACTTCTCAGCTCAAGAGAAAGCGCGTCTCGAAACTGAATTGCGGGAACGTACCGGCAATCGCTTAGTCCTCAGCAGGCGAATCCAAACGGCACGTGAACTGGGCGACCTCTCTGAGAACGCAGATTATCACGCAGCGCGGGAGGACCAGGGGCTGAACGAAGCGAAAATCCGCCAGCTTGAACGTCGTCTGGCCAACTCCGTCGTTGTCGATACCGAGTCGGTGCCCCAAGACATGGTTTTCCTCGGCGCGACCGTGAAGCTGCGCGAGATCGAGTCTGGAGATGAATCTCTGTACCGGCTCGTGGGCGATCCGGGGGCCGAGTTCGACGAAGAAATCATGGACGTAACCCCGAACTCGCCGATGGGGCAGGCGCTGATGAAGGCGCACGTGGGCGAGGTTGTGCGCGTGACGCTCAAGCGAGGACCAAAACGATTCGAGATCGTTGAGATTGTCCGTTGATGAATAGCGAGTCCTTGGCGAGGAGGGTCAGTGGGGTCAGCCCTTCATGAGTCAATACCGTCGCAAAGGGATCGAGGTTGCCCAGCCCACGGCAGCGAGACCGACCACGCCAAGCATGTCTACAACGCCGTCAACTGCCGTATCATCAAGCGGGCCGACACCGACCTCGACAAATCCCTGCACCAGCAGCGGATCATGTGATCGAAACCGGTAACTGTCCCGACTATCCATGCCAGGAACCCAGTGAAGGCGAGATTGTTAAGAGGCGTAGTGTTTGCGGTTTACCTCGTATTGGGGTTTGCTGCCAACTTCTTTCTCCTTGCCATGGCAATGTTCGTTGACATCTACGAAGGATTGACTGGTTGGGTCATCTTTATCGTAGTGGTCGGCTTCGCCGGCCCGTTCTTTCTGGCAATGGTTCCTTCAATCACCTGGCCGGAGTCCTTTCGGATTTGGTGTCTTGCCTATCCTTTGCCGACGCTTTCGATGGCAGCGCTCTTCATATTTAGCGCATTCGGACGAGACGGGCCCTTTGCGTTCCTGTTCTGGTCTAGTTGCGGTGCCGGCATGGTGGCGGCTAGTCTGGCAGGTGGATGGGTCGGTCGCAAGCGGGGCCTGCCCCGATGGCGTCGGCAACGCGGTCAGTGTCTCCAGTGCGGCTACGACTTGCGCGGGACAGAGCATGATGTCTGTCCCGAGTGTGGCGCGACCGCGAACAGAAGCCAATGAAGCGCTGTGTGGATGCCATTCTTGCTTGGAGGGGACAAGGCGGCCGGAGTCTTTGATTGACCTGAAGGGACAGAATAGGGGGGCTTGTCCTTTCAATCTCGTGCTGGGTTGTCACTCCAGGCGAATTGTGTTCCATCCGTGCGGAGCGCTGCATAGCGCGGTCGGCCTGGTTTGGTGATCCATCAATTGCTCGAGGACGCGGTCGAGGCTGGCGCGATCACCAATGTTCAGGAACGAGTATTGACGGGCCCACCACTTGTGGTGCCCCAGGGCTTCGCCCCGCGCCGAGACGGCCGGGTTGTCACCGGCGGCGACCGACAACGCCCGGCTCAGCGAGCCCTTGATCAACTGGACGAGGCGTGGAATGTCGCGGCCCGGTTCGCACGACAGGAGAACGTGGACGTGGTTCTCGGCCACGACGACGACATGCAGTTTGAAGCGGCGCAGTGACGCGATCCGCGACAGGTCATCGACGATCAGCCGGCGCTGGTCATCGTTGAGCCGCACCGTCAGCCACTTCATTGGGTCGGGTTGCTGGGTGGGGACAGTCCAAACGGGTTCGGGAATCGAGCGGGCTGGCTGCTGGCGGTTGCGGTCGATCCACCCTCGGCCGTGGCCGGGGAACCGGGTCCCGTAGGTTGGCCAGGTCAGCAAGCCCACCATAGACCAAGGGTAGGGCTGCGACGCGCCTGGCACGGCGCAAAGACGGGTCTGGGGGATTTGCACTGGTCAATCGGCTCGCGGCGTGCAATCATGATGCGGCACCGATGAAACGACCACGGCCCAATATTGCCCGAACTGAGACCGCCGACACCTACGATCTGGCGGAGCCGAGGCTGATCGGCCCGCCGCTGCCGGGCAAAGTAATCGTGGCCGAGACCGCCGAGGGGCTGATCGACGGGCTCTCGGCCGAGATGGTGGCTCAGGCCCAGGCGTGCGTTCGGCAGTTCGGCGATTTCCACCTGGCCTTGTCCGGCGGCTCGACCCCGCAGCCGTTGTATGAACGGTTGATGTACGACCCCAACTGCCGAAGCCTTCCATGGGCGCGCACACACCTGTGGTTCGTCGATGAGCGGAGCGTTCCCTTCGATGACGAGCGATCCAACTATCGAATGATCAAGGAGACGATCGTTGACCATTCGGGGATCCCGCGGGAGCAGGTGCATCCGATCTTTACCGACTCCGACAGCGCCGATATCGATTATGAAAATCAGCTGCGTGAGGTCATGCAGCGTCGAGAGCAGGGGCAGGATCGTCTCGATTTCGTCTTGCTGGGGATGGGAGACGACGGCCACACCGCCAGCCTTTTCCCGTTCAGCGAGGCTTTGCGCGAAACCCAGCGCCTCGTTTGTTGCATCGCCGCCCAAGGCGCCGATCCGCCGCAGCGGGTGACGATGACGTTCCCGCTGATCAACGCTGCGCGAATGATCGCGGTGCTCGTCACCGGATCGGCGAAGGCGCCGACGATCCAGCGGGTGGCCGCCGGCGAGGAATCGTTCCAAGAGCTGCCGATCAAGGGTGTGCGGCCGGTCGCCGGCGAGTTGAGGTGGTACCTCGACGCCGAGGCGGCCAGTCTGGAGGGCTAACGGCCGGGCGAAGCATGGGAGCTCGACCATGATTGATACGAAGAAGGTGACGGATCGGCGCAGGCTCAGCTTCACGAGTCTGGAGGATATTCAGGCCGATGTCGAAGCGCTGGATGGCAGCGCAATCCGCACCACCGGGAACTGGACAGCCGCCCAGATCGTCCAGCACGTGACGGATGTCATCACCTTGTCGGTGGACGGCTTTGGGTTCAGACTGGCCTTGCCACTGCGTGTGCTGGGGCGGTCGCTCCGGTCGCAAGCGCTGACCAGGCCGATGCGTCCGGGATTCAGCGTGCCCGAGGCGATGAGAGCTAGGCTTCCCAGCGACCAAGTGCCGTTTGAGCAAGCTATCGCGAGCCTCCGCCAGGCGATCGGCCGGGCCAAGAGCGAGCGTATGACCAAGGCCAGCCCCCTCCTTGGTGCGCTGACGCACGAGCAATGGGTGCAATTTCACTCCCGCCACGCTGAGATGCACCTCAGCTTCGTGCATCCGGCGGCAGTTTAATCTACGAGTAGCGCCCGCGGGGAGAAAACCGGACCAGGTCCGGTTTGTTGCCTTCCGGACCCGGGCCTTCCTCGCGGACTCGTCAGGCCCGGCTTGCGGACTCGTCAGGCCCGGCTTCTGGACTTGTCAAGAAAATCCCGTAGGATTTCCGCGGCGGCCAGCGCGTCGCGCAACCCTTTCTTCTGCTTGTGCGTTCGCCCGGTGCGGGCGAGGCGCTGGTCGGCGGCGTAACTGGTGAGCCGCTCATCCTGGCAGTGCACGAGACATTCGCAGCGCTTTCGCAACGTCTTGGCGAACTCGCGGACACGCCTTGCCGGTGCTCCTTCAGTACCGTCCATGTTCAGCGGTAGGCCGAGCACGATCTCGTCGGGCGAATGTTCCTTGAGCGCTTTGACCAGGGCTTCAATCAGTGCCCCGCCGCGAGGCAACTCAAGGACGCTCAGCGGTGTGACGACGCCGGTTTGGTCGTCGCCGACGGCCAGGCCGGTGCGTCGCTCGCCGAGGTCGATGGCCAGGTAGCGCATAGTGGGGAGTCAGGAGTCAAGGAGTCAGGGGGAAGTTTAGCCGCGAGCCGCAGGCGAGCGCTGCGGATCGGGGGTGATGATGAAGAGTGATGAGTGATCGGTGATGAGTGATGGGGGCGGTCACTGCAATGATTTGTCCACGCGGTCGGTGAGTTCCTTGACTCGCTCGGCTTGGGAGGCTGGGCAGACGAGCGTGGCCTCGGAGGTGTGGACAATGATCAGGTCCTTGCAGCCGATGGTGGTGATCGTGTGGTTGGGATCGTCGGAGACGGCCAGGACATCGTGTGAATCGAGGTGGGTGGTGATCGTGTTGGCGCGGTTGCCGTGCTGATCCTCGCTGAGTGTTTCGCCGTAGCTGGGCCAACTGCCGATGTCCATCCACCACACGCCCATGGTGACCGTGCAGACGCTGATCTGCTCGTCCTGCGACGCCGGCTCCATCACCGCATAATCGACGCTGATCTTCGGAAGGGTCGGATAGACCTCGTTGAGGACGATTTGCTGCTGCGGAGTGCCCCAGGCGTCGGCGATGCGGGCGATGCCTTCGTATGACCGGGGTTTGAATCGCCGTAGCGCGTCGAGGAACTCTTGGGCGCCGAACACGAACATGCCGCTGTTCCAGCCGAACGTGCCGGCATCGAGATACCCCTGGGCCGTCTTGGCATCGGGCTTCTCGACGAAGCGCTTGGCCTCGTAAGCGCCTTGGAACCCCGGGATCGGCCGGCCACGCTCCACATATCCGTAGGCCGTGGCGGGGTAGGTCGGCATGATCGAGAATGTTGCGAAGCGACTGCGTTCGTCCTCCACCACCTGGAACCCCAGCTCGACCTTGCGTCGAAACTCATCTTGCGGCTCGATGATGTGGTCTGCGGTCAGGATCGCAAAGATCGCCTCCGGGTCACGCTTGGCCAACACGGCTGCAGTGAATCCCACGGCGTTGACCGTATCGCGGCCGACCGGCTCGCCGAGAATCTGCTCGTCGGTCAACTCCGGAATCGCCTCGCGAATGGCCGCGCGGTGAGCTTCGCTCGCGCAGATCAGTCGCCTTGGGGGATCAACCACCCCCTCGAGGCGCCCGGCCGCCAACTCAAGCAGCGACCGGCCGTCAATCAGCGGCAGCAACTGCTTGGGGCGCTTCCTTCGGCTCATGGGCCAAAGCCTGGTTCCGACGCCCCCGGCCATGATCACTGCGTACCGCATGGTGGATTCCCAAGGTTCAATCGCGGCGCCGGGCCGCGCCGCGGCTGATGATGGGCGCAGGGTGTCTCATCCGACTGCCTTCACACGGTAGGCCGCTGCGACGAGCGCGTCAGCCGAATCGAGGCTCGGGTCATCGGCCAGCGCATGCTCGATGAGCCGCCGCGCCGGCAGCGCCGGCTCGCCCAGTTGGGTCAAGACGGCTACCGCGTCACGGATCATGGCGGTCCGCTGGGGAACGTCAACGGACGAATCGGCGGGCTTGAGCTCGACCAGCCGGTCCACCTTGCCATGCAGCTCTGCGACGATGGTCTCGGCGGTACGCCGACCGATCTCCGGCAGCGAGATGAGTAGATCGATGTCCTTGTTCACGATGGCCTCGGCGATGGTTTGATGCGGCAACTGCAACGCTCGCAGGGCCCGGCGGGTGCCAAGGCCTTTCACCGTCGTCAGCAGCTCGAAGAAGGCTCGCTGGTCGGCGGTGGCGAAGCCGATGAGCCGCTCAACGTAGCTGGCCCCCTGGGTCTGGCTTTCCAGGAAATGCAGCGTGTGGAACTCGATGCGGTCGCCGACCAGGCCCGCGAGTCGGGGCTGGTCCGAAGCGGGAACCAGCAGCTCGTAAGTCAGCGGCCCGCATCGCAGCTCGACCCGGCCGCCGCACGCTGCCACGAGGTCTCCTTCGATCCGGCTGATCATGATCGCATGGTAGCCGATCAGCTTGGACGAGGAAGCGATCCGCCGCGTCGAGCGCGAGCTGCTTCCGGCGACAGGCGGTGGTCGTACGTTGCACCTCGCTAGGGCGCGAACGGATCGGTCGTGGCCTGCGGCGGGATCACCGGCTGATCGTTGAGCGGCCAGCCGCTGGCCTCGATGAGGCGCTGTCGAAGCTGCCGGGTGATCTGGGCCGCGTCGCGCTGGCCGGCGAACTCGATGCGGTCGATGAACTGCACGCGAGCGTGGCTGCGGCTGTGCAGCGCGGGCAACAGTTCCGTCGCCTGGGGCGTGCCGCAGACCCACACCAACAGAACCGGGGCGTTGGTCCGGGCGATGATCAGCCCGACACCGTTGTAGAACGGGCGAATCTCCCCGGTTGGGCGGACGATGCCGCCCTCGGGGAACATGCCGATGACACCGCCGCCGCGGACATGTCGGATTGCCTCGCGGGCCGGGCCGGTGTCGGTCCCGTCACGGGCCACGGGAATCATGCCCTGCCGCCGCCAGAACCAATCCAGATGCGGGATCATCTGATCGGCCGCCATCATCCATCGGATATCGAATCGGCAGGCGGACTGGATGAGCATCGGATCGACGGGCCCGGTGTGGTTGGCCACGACGATCAGCCCGCCCGGGCGGTTGGTGTCCGGCACATGCTCGAGGCCTCGGTAGGTCGCCCGGTGCATCAACCGGCAGTACACCTGGAAGCAGCGCCACATCAGGCCGGAGATCGGCTCGGCTCTGGGCCCATCGCAAAGCCAGCGGTACGCCCCCCAGCGGCCCAGCCCAAGGAGTGCCAGCCAGCCCAGGGCTATGACGACCACGATCAGGGGTGTTGACATTCTGCCTGCGTACCCTGGGCACCGTCGGTGCGATTTTCACACGATAGCGGCCAGCCGGTTTGGCGGGCGAGCTTGCCTTGGGGCGAATGCGATTGAGCAATCGGAGATTGGGGCCTATCGTTGCCGAACTTTGCACCCATTGAACCATGCCGCGTCGCGATGACCTTCACACCATTTTGATCCTCGGCTCCGGCCCGATCGTGATCGGCCAGGCCTGCGAGTTCGACTACTCCGGGACCCAGGCGTGCAAAGCCCTGCGCGAGGAGGGGTATCGCGTGGTGCTGGTCAACTCCAACCCGGCGACGATCATGACCGACCCGGCGTTCTCCGACCGCACCTACATCGAGCCGATCACGCCTGAGGCGGTGGGAAAGGTTCTGGCCAGGGAAGTCGAGCTGGGCACGCGGATCGACGCTCTGCTGCCGACGGTGGGCGGGCAGACCGCGCTGAACTGCGCCTGTCAGCTGCACGACGAGGGAACGCTACAGCGCTATGGAGTCGAGATGATCGGGGCCTCCCGGGAGGTCATCAATCGGGCCGAGGACCGCGACGAGTTTCGCCGGATCGTGGAGTCGCTCGGTCTTCGCCAACCCCGTGCGGGCAAGGCCACCAACCTGGATGAGGCCCGGGCGCTGCTCGATCAGCTTGGCCTGCCGGTGGTGGTCCGCCCCGCGTTCACGCTCGGCGGCACCGGCGGGGGCATCGCGTACAACCGTGACGAGTTCGACCAGATCGTCCGTGGGGGCCTCGACGCGTCGATGATCGGCCAGGTCCTGATTGATGAATCCGTGCTTGGCTGGAAAGAGTTTGAGCTGGAGGTGATTCGAGACCGCAACGACAACTGTGTCATCGTCTGCGGCATCGAGAACATGGACCCGATGGGCGTTCACACCGGCGACTCCATCACCGTCGCCCCGATCATGACGCTCAGCGACAAGGAATACCAGCGAATGCGCGACGCGTCGATCGCGATCATGCGGGCGGTCGGCGTGGATACCGGCGGATCGAACGTGCAGTTCGCCGTGAATCCGACCGACGGCGAGATGCTGGTGATCGAGATGAACCCGCGGGTCTCGCGCAGCTCAGCCCTGGCGTCCAAGGCGACCGGATTCCCGATCGCCAGGATCGCGGCCAAGCTCGCCGTGGGGTACACCCTCGATGAGCTACGCAACGACATCACCGGGACGACCTCAGCCTGCTTCGAGCCGTCGATCGACTACGTCGTCACCAAGATGCCCCGCTGGACGTTCGAGAAGTTCCCCGAGGCTGACGAGACGTTGACCACCCAGATGAAGTCCGTCGGCGAGGCGATGAGCATCGGCCGGACGTTCAAGGAAAGCTTGCAAAAGGTGATCCGGTCGATGGAAGTCAAACGGTTCGGCCTTGGCTTGGACAAGAACGACCAATGGTTGATCGCAAAGCGCTCAGCCCTCACCCCCAACCCCTCTCCCAGGGGGAGAGGGGAGTTGGCCGTCACCCCGGGCCGCGGCCCCGAAGCCGTAGGGGAGAGCCAATGGCCGATCGAGGAAGAAAAGCTCGTCCGCAAGCTCAGCGTCCCCGGGCAGGGCCGGCTGTACTTCATCCGGTACGCCTTCAAGATGGGCTGGTCGATCGACCGCATCAACGAGTTGACGCGCATCGATCGATGGTTCCTCGATCAGATCAACCAGCTTGTCGAGTTCGAGGACGTGCTGTGCTCGTACGAGCGGCTTGAGGATGTCCCGCGTGAAGTGCTGTTCCAAGCCAAGCAATTCGGCTATTCCGACCCGCAGTTAGCGAACCTGTACCTGGGCGACATCACCAGCGAGACCATCCTGAAGGTGCGCGACCATCGCAAACGCCTGGGCATCGAGCCGGTGTTCAAGCTCGTCGATACCTGCGCCGCGGAGTTTGAAGCCACGACGCCGTATTACTACTCGACCTACGAGACGGCGTACTTAGCCCCGGGTTTACCCGGGATGGACTCTCCCAATTCAGACTGTGCGCCGGCACCAACGATTACCCCGGGTAAACCCGGGGCTAAATGTGACGACGAAATCCGAATCACCGATCGCCGCAAGATCATCATCCTTGGGGGCGGTCCCAATCGCATCGGTCAGGGCATCGAGTTCGACTACTGCTGCTGCCAGGCCGCATTCGCGTGTCGGGACATGGAGTATGAGTCGGTGATGATCAACTCGAACCCCGAGACGGTCAGCACCGACTACGACACCTCCGACCTTCTGTTCTTTGAACCGTTAACGCTCGAAGACACGCTCAACGTGATCGAACGGCTCAACGGCGGGGGAACCGAGGTTGCCGATCGCAGCGGCAAGGTGGCCGGGTGCATCGTGCAATTCGGCGGCCAGACGCCGTTGAACCTCGCCCACGGTCTGGTCGCCGCGGGGGTGCCCATCATCGGGACCGACCTGGATTCGATCGATCTGGCTGAGGACCGCGATCGGTTCAAAATGATGCTTGATGAGCTGGGGATGGATCAGCCGCCCAATGGCATCGCGTATTCGCTCGATGAAGCCGTCAAAGTTGCTCAGCAGATTGGATATCCCGTGCTGGTTCGGCCGAGCTACGTGCTCGGCGGGCGAGGCATGGAAACGTGCTTTGACGAGCGGTCGTTGCGGCGCTACATGCGGACCGCCGTCGATGCCTCCGATCTCGCCCATGAACCGGTGCTGATTGACAGGTTTCTTTCAGAAGCGGTGGAGATCGACGTAGACGTCATCGCGGATTATGGACTCGACATTGACGCTCAAGCCCCAAGCCTCAAGCCGCAAGCCTTTATCTGCGGCGTGATGGAGCACATCGAGGAGGCGGGCGTGCACTCGGGCGATTCAATCTGCACGATCCCGGCCTACTCGCTTGGCCGGTCGATCGTCACCCGCATCAAGGATCACGCCCGACGCCTGGCCGAACGGCTCCGCGTCCGTGGCTTGATGAACGTGCAGATGGCGGTCAAGAATGAGAAAGTCTACATCCTGGAGGTGAACCCACGTGCTTCCCGGACAGTGCCGTTCGTCTCCAAGGCGAAGGGTCAGCCGTGGGCCAGGATCGCCGCGAAGGTCATGATGGGCGCTACGCTGGACCAGTTGCAGGTGCGCGAAGTTCCGGATGCGGGCTTCTTTTCGGTGAAGGTCCCGGTCTTCCCATTTGCAAAGTTCCCGGGCGTGGACGTAATCCTGGGCCCGGAGATGCGCTCCACCGGCGAAGTCATGGGCATGGATCGCTCGCTGCCGGTGGCCCTGGTCAAGGCACAAATGGCTGCGGGCATTACCCTGCCCACGCAAGGCAATGTCTTCTTGTCGGTGCGCGATCCGGATAAGCCGCAGTGTGTGGAGATTGCGCGGATGCTGGTGTCGATGGGGTTCACCGTCTTCACCACCCAGGGGACGCACGAGCTGCTGCGATCACACAGCGTGGACACCGTAGTGCTGCGCAAGATCTCAGAGGGGGCCCGGCCGAACATCCTCGACAAGATCGCCAACGGAGAGATCCAATTGATCATCAACACGCCCACTCGCAAGGGCGCGCACACGGATGAAGGCAAGATTCGGGCCACAGCGGTGCGGGCGGGTGTCCCCATGATTACCACGATCACGGGCGCCAAGGCTGCGGTTGCGGCGATCACCGCCTTGCGCGCCGGGGCCTGGTCGGTTGCCGCCGTGCAGGACTATTTCCCCGATCAGGAAAGCCCCCCGGCAACGCCCGCCGAGACCGGGACGCGTAGCGTCCCGCCTGGTCAACCGATACACTCCTGACCTCATGCCCTCTTGGATGCCCGACTTCGTCACGCCGCAGTTCATCGTGTCGCTTGTGGTGATCGTGGCGATGATCCATGTGATCACGCTGGGAGCCCTGTACCTGGTTCTGCTGGAGCGGAAGCTCTCGGCCTGGATGCAGGATCGTTGCGGTCCGAACCGGGTGGGCCCCAAGGGTCTCGGTCAGCCGATCGCCGACGCGATCAAGCTGCTCTTGAAGGAGGATTTCTTTCCTAAGCGAGCGGATCGCGTGCTGTTCCTGCTGGCCCCGGCGCTTGCTGTGATTCCCGCCCTGATCGGATTCGCCATCATTCCCTGGGGTGGGACGCTCCAGATCGCAGGCGAAGCGGTTCAGGTTGCCGGGGCGGATGTGAACATCGGCATCATCTATCTCGTGGCCGTGAGCTCCCTGGGAGTGTATGGCGTGGTGCTGGGCGGCTGGGCGTCGAACAGCAAGTACGCGTTCCTCGGCGGGCTGCGGGCCACGGCCCAGATGGTCAGCTACGAAATCCCCCTGGGGTTGGCCATCCTCACGATCATCCTGACCGCCGGCACCGTCGGGCCCAGCGAAATGATTGCCCAGCAGCTCGATGGGCCGTGGTTCCTTGTTCAGCAGCCGGTGGCGGCGCTGCTCTTTTACGTGTGCATGCTCGCCGAGACCAACCGCCTTCCGTTTGATCTGGCCGAGGCGGAGTCGGAGCTGGTCGGCGGTTGGCACACCGAGTATTCATCCATGAAATGGGTGTTGTTCTTTCTCGCCGAGTACGGACATCTCATCGTGGGTGGCGCGTTCTTCACCGTGCTCTTCCTCGGCGGCTGGTCAATCAATCCGTTGGGGGGCACGGACCTGCCGATGACCGGCGGGCTGGGCATGATCCTGCTGCAGTGCGGCATCGTCTTCGCCAAGGTCTTCGTGCTCATCTGCCTGGCCATGGCCGTCCGCTGGACGCTGCCGCGGTTTCGCTTCGACCAACTGATGCGACTGGCGTGGGAGGGCATGATCCCAACGGCCTTGCTGGTGTTGCTGGTGACCAGCTTCATGGTGTTCATGGGCTGGACGGGGTTCATGTGGATCGCCGCGCTGGGGACTGTGGCGTTCATCTGGCTGGTGCGGCCGATGATGCCCAAGCAGGCCAGACCCAATCATCGCGTCGGGTTGATCGGAAGTCGGTTCAGTCCGCTGCCCGGCGAAGTCACGCTCGCGCCGCCTGCCGAATCACTTGCTGGGCCCGAAGCGGCGAGCGGTGGATCGTCGTCGTAGTCGGTTTCCGTTACTTGATGCCTTGGCCAAAAGACAGGCGCCGGTCGTGTCGGAGCTTCGATCGGCGCCTGTGAAGAGCGCGGTGGCGATTCGCGGCATCAACTGCCGGTTGTGCATCTCCACTACTGTAGGGAACGACCACCCGTTCGCACAAGTCAAATGCACAATGAATTTCGCCCGGCGCTTGGTCGCCGCGATCAAACGATTGCGCCGCCGCAACTGCTTCCGCATCCTGCGGTGCATCCGTAACAGTGATCGTCGGTGGCAATGGCGCGGTCGGCGAGATCGTCTGCGGTCAGATCCCAGATGTACGACGATTCCATGCCGGGTGTGTGCAGTCCCAGCGCCTGATTGAAGTCGCAATCGTAGAGGCGGCCCTGCGGATCAATGCTGATCTGATGCCGGCACATGAGGCCGTCGATGGTGTCGGGGTTGTAGGCGTCGATGAGCATGGTCATGTACGCTTCGAGCTGCCCGTCGCGCTGCAGTTGATGCCGCCACCGCGTGATCGGCATGTTGGTAATCGTCCACAGTTCGTTGAAGACGAGTCCGAATCGGGATTCGAGCTGGCGCTTGTAATCGGCCTGGAGTGCGTCCTGCGGCGGCGGGAGATGCGGCCCGATCGGGTTGTATACCAGGTTCAGCCGCAGCGCCGAGTCTTTGCCGTACCCGACCGCGTTGAGCTTGAGCAGCCCTTGGATCGACGCGTTGTACGATCCCCTGCCCCGCTGCTTCTCCACGTTGGCCTGCGAATAGCACGGCAGCGAAGCGACCACTTCGACGTGATTGTCGGCCAGGATCGCCGGGACCCATCGATAGTCCTCGCCGCTTTGGCGATCGACGTGCTCGATGATCGTTGGATTGCAGCGATCGATGAGGTGCAGGCCGTGGCGGTGAAGCTTTGCGACCATCCATCGGAAGTTGGGGTTCATCTCCGGGCTGCCGCCGGTGATGTCCACCGTCTTGATGGATGGCTGGGCCAGCACCCAATCGACGACCCGGCGGGCGGTCGCTTGGTCCATATTGTCTTGCGGAGCTGTACGCGCCGGCGACGACTCGACGTGGCAGTGGTGGCAGGCCAGATTGCAGACATAGCCGATGTTGATCTGCAACGTCGTGATCTTCGACGCCGCATGAAGCTCGGTCTCGAACCGGGCTCGGAACCGCGTGCCGTTGAGGATGGGAAGATCGAGGGTGGACAAGGCAGGGGTCAGGAGTCAGGAGATAGGGGTTAGGAGTTAGGGGCCAGGTGGCAGGTGTCAGCAGCTGGGAGTTTAGCCGCGAGCCGCTGGCGAGCGCTTCATTCCTCCTCAAGTCTCAGCCTCAAGCCTTCAAGCCTCAAGCCTTTTCTAACAACATCCCCCGCCGGCGTAATGCCAGGTGGAGTCGGTGACGGTCAGGTCTGAGCGTCCCAGCGCCGCCAGCGCCGCGGCGGTCTTATCGCACACCCCAAGCGGCATGCCCCGCAGCAGCAAATGGCCGCGGCTGTCGTCGAACGATTCGTCATCTCCGGTGTAGATAGCGGTTCGGCCGGTGAAGACGCACGGCCCGTCGCCCGGAATCGGGACCCGAAACGCGCAGACTTCGATACTCTCCAAGAGCAGCCCGGCGTCCAGTCCATAGCGCGCCTGATCAAGCATTCGATATGGCCGGCGAGACCGCACCTCAATGCTGCCGAAGCCGGCCCCGACGATCTTGTCGATGTAGCGGTCGTACGTCAGGCAACCGGAGATGCACTGAGCCCGCAACGTCTCGTTATCCCGCAGGTGCCGAGGCATCGGCCGGGGCGTGATCGGGTCGGACATCGCCAATCGCCCGCCCGGCTTCAGCACCCGATGCATCTGGGTCAGCGCTCGCTCCAGGTCGCCGGGCTCAGTTGGGTCCGCTGCGGTCTTGAAGATGTTGAACAGACAGTTCTGGGCAGCGAGGTCACATGACTCATCCTCGACCGGCAGGTCCAGGGCGTCACCGTCGCGAATCTCAACGAACGACGGATCGAACCAGTCGTTGAGCCGTGCGGCTTCTTGGAGGTTCTTCCGGGCGGCGTCGCGCATTTCGGCGACCGGATCAACGGTGATGACGCCGCCGGCGCGGCGGGTGAAGTAGGCCAGCTTGAGCGCCTCCAGGCCGCCGCCGACACCGACGTAGAGCACCGTCTGCCCCTCGCGCATGTCTTGGAGATGCACGGTGCTGCCGCAGCCGTAGTTCATCTCGTGCATGATGGGGGGGATCTTCAGCCCGGGCAGAAACATCGGAGCCTGGGGCACGCAGCACAACGATCGGTCCGGCTCCCGGGCCGCCCGCCGATACACCTGCTGAACCGTTGCGTGGTAGCTCACCAATGCCTCCTCACCCTTAGCTTCTTGAGAGTATGGTAGCCGACCTCGGCGGGGGCGATCCTGTTTCCAGCCTCCAGCGACCAGGGGTATCGAATTGATGCGATACGTCGTGGAGACCTTCGGCGGCCTATGGGAACTGCTCCTGTTGGGGCTCAGGAGCCGCTTTCGATTCCGTGGCCCGTACTGGCGGTGGCGATTCGAGACCGCGTTCGGCAGCGACCCGTCGGCTCGTCCGGCTCGTTGGCAGCGCGTTCGTGCCGTGCTGGCCTATGGCCGCTGGATATATCGCATCAAGCGGGGTGGATACTAGGCGGGGCGTGATGAATGACCGGTAGTAGCCGCGGGCGGCAGCCCGCGGTTAGGCAGGAACAAGTTCAATCGTCGCCCCCCGCGGGTTTCCACCCGCGGCTATTGAGAGCGCTCAGTGCCTTGCTTTGTCAGTCATCTCGAATCCGCGATCGACGGCACCCAGATTCCGCCGGGCACCCTCCAGACGACGCATCGTGATCGACCGCTATGGGTGCGGTACGACCTCGAGGCCGTCGGCCGAGCCGTTGGGCGCGAGGCTCTGCGCGATCGGCCCCAGACCATGTGGCGGTATCGCGAGCTGCTTCCGATTGAACATGATGAGCACATCGTTTCGCTGGGCGAGACGATGACGCCGCTGCTGGAGTGTCGGCGACTCGCCCGGGCGCTGGGCATGACGAATCTTTGGATCAAGGATGAATCCGTCCTGCCCACGGGCTCGTTCAAGGCACGAGGCATGGCGATGGCGGTCTCCATGGCGAAGCGGTTTGGGATCACGCGCGTGGCGGTGCCCACCGCGGGCAACGCCGGGGGCGCGCTGGCCGCCTACGCAGCCCGCGCAGGCATGGAGTGTTACGTGTTCATGCCCGTCGGCGCCCCGGTCGTGAACCAATATGAGGCTGCCCTGCACGGGGCCAGGGTGTTCCTGGTGAACGGGCTGATCTCCGATTGTGCGCAAATTGTGCGCGGTGGCGTGGACGCGATGTCCTGGTTCGACCTGTCCACCCTCCGCGAGCCGTACCGGCTGGAAGGCAAGAAGACCATGGGGCTGGAGCTGGCGGAGCAGTTGGGGTGGCGGCTGCCGGACGTGATTCTGTATCCCACCGGCGGCGGGACCGGGCTGATCGGAATGTGGAAAGCGTTCGACGAGCTTCACCGATTGGGTTGGCTCGCCGGCGACCATCGGCCGCGGATGTTCTGCTGCCAGTCCACTGGCTGCGATCCGGTGGTGCGCGCGTTTCAAGGCGGGCATCGGTTCGCCGAGCCGTTCACCGATCCGCAGACCATCGCCGCGGGGCTGTGCGTACCAGCAGCGCTTGGCGATTTCATGATCCTTGACGCCATTCGTGAATCTCATGGCCGCGCAATGTCTGCTGATGAATCCCGTCTCAAGGAATGGATGCAGATGGTCGGCCGGCTGGAGGGCATCTCATTGGGCCCTGAAGCGGCGGTGTGTGTCGGCGTCCTGGAGCAGGCCCTTGCCGAGGGGCACATTGACCCAGATGAACACGTGATCCTCTTTAGTACTGGTGCTGCGCAGAAATACGTGGACGCAATCCGTGTGGACCTGCCTACGCTCGATCACCGTCACCCGATCGATTGGGACGCGCTGGCCAGATAGAGCCCAAGCCCGTCCGATCGCCATGTTCGCCGACTTAGGCGGTTGGCTGATGATCCTACCTGATTCAGCGGCGCATCCGGTCTCGCCAAGCCCCGAAACCTCGGCGGGGGCTCCGATAACGGCTCGGTTCACCTGTTTTGGCGCCGGACTTGGATGACTCGGCGACCAGCCGAATGTTTGCTCGGTGCTCGGGCCGTCGCTGGGGCAGGAATGTCAAGGCCCGGCGGTCGGATCGGTAGATCAGGAGGAACCGATCTAACATCTTTGGACAGTTGCACTTAGGCTTATGTGCAAGCGGCGGGCCTTGGATGTTTCTTGACTTTTTTTCCTAAATTACCCGCCGAGGTAGCGACAACATGCCAAATCAGTATCATCTTCGCGTTCAATAGATCGGCCGTGATCGGTCGATATGTGGGTTCACGTCCGTTTCCGTGCCTTGGCGGCACGGGCGAGTGCGGGCGGGTGGATGATTATGGACGCGATGGCTCCGTGTCGGCCTGCGTGTCCGTCAGACTTAGGAGACTACGTATGAATCTTACGAAGCGGGTTGGCTTCCTTACGGGTGCCGCTGCGCTTGTGCTAACTGGCGGCAGCTTTGCCGACACCACGTCACAGGAGACCAACCAACAACTACGTGCCCGGGTCGCCGACCTCGAATCGCGATTGGCCGCGGTCGAGGCGACCAAGGGCGACAACTGGCTCAGCGAACAACGTGCGGATGAGATCAGAGGCCTCGTCCAAGATGTGCTTGCCGACGCCGACACCCGGGCGAGTCTGCTCGCCCAGGGCATGACCGCCGGCTACGACCACGGGGCCGTCATCGCCAGTGCCGATGGAAACTGGCTGCTCCGCACCAATCTTCTCATGCAGCAGCGGTTCATCATCAACAGCCAGAGCGCCGCCGTCGGTTCCGGTACTGACGAGGACCGCTGGGGCTTTGAGACCACCCGAGCGAGGCTTATCTTTACCGGCAACGTTGTCAGCCCCGACTGGTTCTACAAGCTCGAATTGGAGTTCGGGGCCAACCTCGGCGGTGTGGGCGCAGCTGTGCCGTCCGGCCCTGCTGCGACTGGTGTTCCTGGCGATCCCCGCGTGTTCCACGACGCCTACCTGGGCTACGACTACGGCAACGGCTGGAAGGTGATGCTCGGCACGATGAAGGCCCCGTTGCTCCGTGAGGAGCTCGTGGGAACCCAGTATCAACTGCTCGTCGAGCGGTCGAACGTCAACTACTTCTATACGGCCAGCCGGGTGGACGGGATCGCCGTGGACTACCTGGGCGACCAGTTCCATGTCATGGCTATGGTGAGCGATGGCATGCGCACCGGCGGCACTGCTTGGGCTGTTCAGGATACGGACTTCGCCCTCACCGCCCGCGTCGAGTGGCTGGCGCAGGGCAACTGGGACCAGTTCACCGACTTCACCAGCCCCAACGGGAGCGAGCGAGGCATCATGGTCGGAGGCGCGTTGCATTACCAGACGTCGGAGGACGTCGGAACCCCAGGCGCTCCGGATACCGACTTCCTGATCCTGACCGGTGATGTCTCCGTGGAGTACGACGGCTGGAACGCATTCGCAGCATTGGTTTACACCAGCATGGACACGGCCCTGCCCGCACCTGCGGCCGACACTGATCAGACCGCGATCATTGTCCAGGGCGGGTACTACTTGAGCGATAACTGGGAATTGTTCGGCCGGTATGAGTGGAGCGATTTTGATCTTGTTTCGGTTCCTGCCACTCAAGATCTGAGCATCTTCACCGTTGGCGCTACCCGCTACTTTGCCGGGCACAACGCCAAATGGACGACCGACATCGGCATCGGCTTCGACGAGGTCAGCGTTATCCCGGCCAACGTCACCGGCTTCCGGGTTGACGATGCCGGTGAGGACGGGCAGGTGGTCATCCGCAGCCAGGTGCAGATTCTGTTCTGATCGGCTCAGACGCGATCGGCCAATCCCCCCGCACGGGGCATTGACGAAAACCAATCGACCGGCCGGCACCCCCGGCCGGTCGTTTCTTTTTTGTGTTCTTAGCCCGAGAGATTCATCACAGGGCAACACAGCAGCCATTTAGCCCCCGGTGAATACACCGGGGGCATATCGCGCCGAACACACCGGGGGTCAGCCGGCCCGGCGTGTATTCACGCCGGGCTAAATGCGCCAGCGCGTCGGCTTTCGTGCGCTCGTGGCTCGTGACGGCCACACCAGCAGCTCAATGGTCGCTCTAGTTCCGATATCACAGGGAATCAGGCCTCGCGAGGGATATCTCTGGGTTCAAAGCTTCGATCCGCTTCCGGACAAGTCGCGCTCCTGCTCGGTCGATACACCTCATCGAGGCGCCTTCGGTAGCTCGAAGTCGTCAGGCGCCGCCGGTGGAATGGCGATCGGCGGGTGTATCGCCGCGCCGAAGTGTCGCCCAGAGCCTTTCTGGGAGTTGGGTGAGATGCAACGCAGTGTGGGACTGGGACTGCTGGTGGCGGGTGCGTCGCTGCTGGTCGATTCTTCGGCCTTGGCCGGTGACGCCGGCGAGCGGTCGCCACAGCCTACAATCGCTGATCTCCTGGAGCGCATCGAAATCCTCGAAGAAGACAAGACCACAATGAGGGGCGAGATCGACGAGCTGCATGCACAGCTCGGCGACACCTGGCTCACCGAGCAGCGGGCCGACGAGGTCCGCAACCTCGTTGCGGATGTGCTTTCCGACGCCGACGTCCGCGCCAGCCTGCTTCAGGACGGCTTGATTGCAGGATGGAGCGATCACTTCTTCCTGGCCAGCCCCGACGGTCGCTTCAAGCTGCAACTGGAAGGGCAGCTTCAATTTCGATATGTCTGGAACCACCACGACCGGCCGGACCGGTATATCGGCGGCTTCGAAAATACTCGCACCAAGCTCGCGTTTCGCGGGCATGTGTTCAACCGCGATCTGGCTTATCTGGTCAAGGGCAGCTTTGACCGCAACGGCGGAGGATTCGGCCTCCAGGACGCCTGGGTGCGGTACCTTCTCAACAACGAGTGGAGCGTGCGAGCCGGGCAGTTCAAACTGCCGTTTGGCCGCGAAGAGCTCGTCTCCAGCGCGAGGCAGCTTGCGGTCGAACGGTCGCTGATCAATGAGTCACTGAATCTCGGTCGCTCGCAGGGCGTGGAGCTGACCTATGCCAACCATACGTCACGGCTGAGCTTGGCAGTGTCCGACGCCGGCCAGGATCAGGTCGGCGGTTTCAGGATTGTGGGGACATCGCCGGCCAACACTGGGTTTAGTGCGCCGGGCCTGGCGGAATACGCCGGGACCGCGCGGTATGAGCATCTGATTGCCGGACGTTGGGCGCAGTTTGACGACTTCACAAGTCCCGCCGGTGAAGAGTTCGGCCTGCTGGTCGGCGTGGGCGCGCACCTGCAGCAGGACGAGTTCGGGACTGGCTTCGGATCCGCACGCGATGAGGAGCTGTGGTTCGCCTGGACCATCGACGCGTCGGCTGAGTGGGGCGGCGCGAGCGTCTTCGCCTCCCTGACCCATCATCTCATTGACGACCCGGGGTTTGGTGACGTTAACGTCTATGGACTCGTGATCCAAGGGGGGGCCTATCTCACCCCGAAGTTCGAGGCGTTCGCCCGCTTCGAATACGGGATATTCGATTTTGCAGCCGCCAACTTTGCGGATCTGTCTCTGCTCACCCTGGGTGGCAACTACTATTTTGACGGCCACGACGCGAAGCTGTCGGCCGACATCGGCTTCGGCCTATCTCAGATCGAGCAGGCCTGGGACAGCACTATTGCCGGATGGCGGTCTGACGCGGCGGGCTCGGAGCCGCAGGTCGTCATCCGCACGCAGCTCCAGTTGCTGTTTTGACCTGTCCGGCTCTCGACCCAAGAAACTCACCGCAAAGCGGCTGGCTGGTGAATCCTTGCAGTTACGGGCGGATCTCGACCGTGCTCGTCTGCTCGATCAACACCTCGTAGATTATTTCGACATCTTCCGGCAGCATTCGTATGCACCCCATCGATGACTGCCTTCCGACTGATTCAGGCTCGATGGTTCCGTGGATCCCGTAGCCGATCAGGTCGCGCGTGGCCTCGTCGATTCCCGCCAGGCCGATCCATCGTTCGCCGATGGGATTCTGCGGATCGTAACTCTCGAATCGTTGGCCGGTGCGAGGATTGGTCCATGCGGGGTTGATGAGCTTTGTGCCCGCGCGGACCCTGAACATGCCCAGCGGCGTGGAGTTGAACTCACCCAAGCCGACGGAGTAACTCGCGACGAACACTCGGCCGGCGCCGGAGCCCATGTACAGATCCAAGCGGAAATCGGACTTGTGCACCACCGCATGGAACGGCCCGGTGACCAGCTTCAGGCGGTGTCCGGCCCGGAGGTGGCGCTCGCTTGGTATCCGGTTGATCCGCATGATGAATCGCCAGTCCACCGCGAGGGACTGCTCCTTGACGATTATCCCCAGTTGGTCGTTGGGCCCAACAACGTACCGGCGGCAGAACGGATCGCCATCGACGATCTCGGGGCTGAAGACCAGTCGGCGGTTGAGGTTGATCAGTGCGTCGCGTACCACTTGGGCCTCGCCCGGGGCCAGAGCTTGCAACTCCAGGGCCGAAGTGAGCCTCTGCCTTGCCTGGAGGGGGCGGTTGGCATCGGCGAGCGTGAGCCCGGATTCCATAAGCAGCAGCGCTCGTTGCCGGTCTCGGATCGACGGCGCCATGGCTGGCACTGTCGGCTGCGGCCGGAGTTCGTCATCAGCCGCTATGAGGTCGGCGGCGTAGTCGGCCGGCGGGGCGGGGTCGGGGTCTGTGGCGTAGTCGGCCGGCGGTTGGGACGCTTCGCCCGCTCCGAAGGATTGCGGCCCGGCAGCGGTGACGTGTAGGATGGAATCGACCGGCTCGGCGTCACCCGTTGCCGCGGCGCCGAGAATTGGGTCGATATTGCCGGGGCGATCCGGGGTGATGGGCGATCGCTCGGCCGGGCCCGCAGCGCCGTTGCTCGACCACAACGTGATGCCCGTCAACACCGCCAGCAGCACGATGACGATTGCGATCACGGTGCGGTTGCGTCGTCGTCGCGGCCGGCGATACATGTAACTGCGTCTGCTCACCGGTCGAGCGGTTTGGCTATGCAGTGCCATGGCGGCTCTCCTGTGGCTAGGGGTAGCGTGGCTTGGCGATGGTTCGATGCGTTGATCTTGACCCGGCGATATTGTCTCAAGAATGGTCCCAGACGGCTAGGCGTGAACAGTACGGCGATCGGTCACGATGATTTCCACAGCGATATCGCGGTCGTCCACAGGGACCCGGTCGATGATCTGCGCATCGAAAGCCAGGCCGATCGTCGTGGCTGATCGGCGAAGCCGGCTCAGGAACCGGTCATAGAACCCGCCGCCGCGACCAAGGCGATGGCCTTGAGTGTCGAAGGTCAGCCCGGGGACGACCACGAGATCGATCATCGTCGGCGGCACCGGCCGGCCTTCACGCGGGACGCGCAGGCCATGCTCGTCGATCTCCATGAACTGGTCGTCGAATGAGGTGGCTTCGACCGCGATCATGTCCCGGCGTTTCCAATCCACCTTCGGTACGCAAATGGTCTTGTCCATCTGGAAACATCGTATGGCGACCGGAGTGAGGTCGATCTCGTCGGTCAACGGCATGTACAACATGCTCACGGCGGCGTCACGAAACACTTCGAGTTTGCACAGGCGGGAACATGCAGCGGCTGACCCAAGGTGGCGCTGCTCGTCGGTCATCGCCGCAAGCATTGCCCGCATCTCGGCTCGAACGCCCGACTTCGCCTGACGGTGTGCGTCAGTCATGGTGCGGGTGCCGGGCGGTTGAGTGCTGGTCGGGCTGTGTTCGGCGAGCCCGGAGATCTTCGAGGCGTTTGCGAATGCGGGCTTCGTAGCCTCGATGCGTGGGACGGTAGTAGACACGATCGATGCCCAGGTAGTTCTGAGGTACGTATCCATCGGCCGAGTCGGGTGGGGAGACGTAGTTTTCGCCGTGGCCGAGCTGTTGTGCACCCATCCACAGGGCCAGCGGCTCGACGGTCGCCCGCTTGGGCCCTCGTTGGGTTGACCACAGGTTGGCCATATGGGCAATTCTAGCGGTCCTTGCGGCCGGGTACGGCGCGGCAAGCGGGCCCAGAGGCAATAATGGTCGATCCGATCGACCGCGGTCCGCGTAGTATTGCCGCCAACGTAGAAAGGACGCAATCGTGTGTGGCATATTGGCCTACATCGGGCACAAGCCGGCCAAGCCGATTCTTCTGGAAGGCCTCAAGAGGCTGGAGTACCGCGGGTACGATTCGGCGGGCCTGGCTGTTATCAACAAGGAGATTCATGTCGCGCGGACCGAGGGACGGGTCCGAGTGTTGGAGGAGATGCTGGCTCAATGTGGCGGATTCGACGGCACCATCGGGATCGCCCACACGCGCTGGGCCACCCATGGCAAACCCAGCCAGCGAAATGCCCATCCGCACCGCGATGACCCGACCAACGGGCACGGCATCGCCCTGATTCACAACGGGATCATTGAGAATTACGTGGCCTTGAAGACCTACCTCCAGGAGCGGGGCCATACCTTCAGCTCCGAGACCGACACCGAGGTGCTGGCCCATTTGATTGGCGAGCTGTACGACGGCGATCTGGAAGCAGCCGTCCAGGCCGCGCTGCGCCAGGTCACCGGCGCCTATGCGATCGCCGTGATCTGCCAGAAGGAGCCGGAGGTGCTGATCGTCGCCCGCAAAGGTTCGCCGCTGATGGTTGGCGTCGGCAAAGACGAATACATCGTCGCCTCGGATTCCAGCGCGATCGTCGCCCACACCACGCAGGCCTTCACACTCGAGGACTACACCGTCGCCAGGCTCACCCGCGACTCGTTGCGCACGACAACGATTGACAACGTCCCGATCACCCCGCAGATCCGCGAGCTGGAGTTCGATCTCGATCAAATCGAGCGCGGCACGTACGAGCACTACATGCTCAAGGAGATCTTCGAGCAACCGCAGGCGCTGCGATTGTGCTTGCGGGGACGCATCAATGCACGCGAAGGACAGGTGGTGCTGGGTGGGATCGCCCAATACGCACGGGAGCTGGTCAAGGCCAAACGCATCATTTTCGTCGGACAAGGCACCGCCATGCACGCGGCGCTGGTCGGTGAGTACCTCATGGAGGATCTGGCCAAGATACCTACCGAGGTCGAGTTCGCCAGCGAGTTCCGCTATCGCAACCCGATCCTCGAGGATGGCTCCGTGGTCATCGCCATCAGCCAGTCGGGCGAGACCGCCGATACCTTGGCGGCATTGCAGGAGGGCAAACAGCGCGGGGCCCTCACGCTGGGGCTGGTCAACGTGGTCGGCTCCTCGGTGGCCCGGGAAACCGACGCGGGCATCTATCTACGGGTCGGCCCGGAGATCGGCGTGGCTTCGACCAAGGCCTTCCTCGGGCAGTTGATGGTGGCCACCATGCTGGCTATGTTCATCGGCCGGCGACGATTTCTTTCCGTGGATTACGTAGCCGGGTTGCTCGCTGAACTCGAAGCCATCCCCGATCATGTGCAACGTGTGCTGGGGCTCAGCGAGCAGATTTGCGCTGTCAGCAAACGCTACGCGCACCGCGAGAACTGGCTGTTCCTCGGCCGAGGTCACAACTATCCCGTCGCGCTGGAAGGGGCGCTGAAGCTCAAAGAGATCAGCTACATCCACGCCGAGGGCATGTCGGCGGCGGAAATGAAGCACGGCCCGATCGCCTTGATCGACGACGGCATGCCGGTTGTTGTCGTCGCCACCCGCAACAGCCAGTACGAGAAGATCATCACGAATATCCAGGAGGTGCGCTCCCGCGGCGGTCATGTCATCGCCGTAGCCACCGAGGGCGATGACGACATCGCCAATCACTGCGAAGAGGTCTTTTACGTTCCGGACGTTTCAGAGCCGCTTCAGCCGATGCTCACGGTGGTGCCGTTGCAACTGCTGGCTTATCACGCCGCCGTCATCCGCGGCAAGGACGTGGACAAACCGCGCAACCTCGCCAAGAGCGTGACGGTGGAATAGGCGCTCCAAGCCGGTCCTGACGAGTCCCGACTTGTCGGGACGAGGAAGGTCCGGGTGAAACGTCGAAACGCCAAATGGAAAGCCGCGACCAGTGGTCGCGGTCTTCTCCGATGCGCAGCAACCGGCGCCCGATTCGCCCCGTCCCATAGCCCCTGGCTCCGCCGGGGGACTCCTCTGGGTCTGCCGGTTGAAGATCAACAGTGTGGCCCCGGGCAAGCCCGGGGCTATATAGGGGCTACCCGCGTGCGACCGGCCCGAGCGTGTCGGTGGAGACACGCACGCCGCACGTGGTAGACTACCCCGGCGAAGACGGCGGCAAGCGCCGCCTTCCACATGAGAACCGGACGACTCATCAAACTCCTGACCGTTCAGGAGATTCTCGATGAGGAGCATGTCCAGAAGATGTGACTGTCGCGAGTATCAGCGAACTGGGAAGGCCGCAATGACACCGTTTCAAGAGAAGTTCAAGGTGTGTTACAACGAGTTTTCGACGCGTGTCCATCCCGGCAATGGCAGTTCGATTATGTGCAAACTGCACTCAATTCTCGGCGCGGATTGTATTTCCGGCCACAACTGTCTCGGGTGCAATTTCAACGAGGAAACGCACTCGATTCGTGATTACCTCGCAACATATGCCCAGTTCGACTACGAGCCGGAGGCATATCGCTTCTACCTTGTGCGCCTGTATCTCCTCGTCGAGCGGATGGACGTCATCCTGGACATCATCAAACTGATCGGTGAGTACAGGTACAAGCACTTTGCGGTGTTGACGGATGTCCGCAAGTGGGCAAACTTCATCAAGCACCCGGGCCCGTTCCTGTTGGTGCATCATCCGGACTATTTTATCGACGGAGACGGGGACTTTGATCGGTCCTGCTTCAAGGCTGTCATCGATCAAGAGTTCGTCCGCAAATATTACGGTTCCTCGGAAGGTGGTGACAAG
Organism: Planctomycetota bacterium; assembly: GCA_022568135.1. Taxonomy (GTDB): domain Bacteria; phylum Planctomycetota; class Phycisphaerae; order Phycisphaerales; family SM1A02; genus JADFFQ01. The sequence continues at coordinate 46,249 of JADFFQ010000008.1, forward strand.
CGCAAGCAACTCTGGAAGAGTCTCGAGAACGCGAGCGAGGTGGCCGTTCTGTTTCCCGACCCGATCGATTTGACTCGCCGATTCTGTGACGCCATCGAAAGGTTCGTCGAAATGCTTGACACGAATACAGTCCACCAAGAGGTCTTGAGCAAGCGATCGACATACGAGGCATACTTCACGCGCGAGATTCCCTGCGTCCCAGTCGGCAGTGAGTAGAGCGCGTGGAGCCGCTTTGAGTGTGGCCCCGGGCAAGCCCGGGGCTATGTAGGGCTATATGGGGGTGATCCAGGGAAACGGGGCAGGGGGTAATCCGCGGCGTGTGTTGTGTGCTTCGATGTATTCGGCCACGGCGTACACAGCCTCATCTTCGAAGAGAAACACCTTCCAATAGCCGGCGGTCCAAATGCGTTTGTGGCCATGATTGCCCGGACGGCGCAGAACTGCGCTGGAGGATGCGCCTTTGAGCCGGCCGACAAATGTGCCGATTGGCTCGCCAACAGGCCCCAAAAGCAGGTGCACGTGCGCAGGTTCGATCGCACATGCATGGCAAGAAGTGGCCCCCGGCGAGCCGGGGGCTAAATATGAGCCGAGAATGTCGGTGACGATGTGGATGTCGTCAATGGTCAATTCCTTGGGTGATTCCTTCATCAGCGATCGCGCGCGGCTGTGGGTTTCGGCGTCGGGCATGTTCAATTGATGTCCAGCCTGTTTCAGTCGGCCGTACAGATCAAGCATCGCCGACCAATGTCCGCGTCGATCGCCGGGCAGCCACGTGCCATACGTGGTCCAAATGACGTGGATCCCCCGGGTTGCACCCATGAGCGGAATATACAGCCGATGCCAATCCATATAGCCCCCGGCTTGCCGGGGGGGCCGTCCACGGCAAGAGGGCCCCCCCTGGGCGCGCAGACGCTGCCGTCTGCGGGTTATATGGGGGCGTCTTGTTTCCTGCGCGGGGCGAACGATCCATGTTCATCATTCACGAGCCGTAGCTTGCGACGTTCGCGCAGAAGCCGTCGTGGACGAATCGAGCGGGCAACGTCGATCGTGCGGCGTGTGTCGAGGTGCGGCAGATCGAGGTGTGGCGGGCGGCACGTATGCAGCCGGCGCGCACGAGCAACGGCCGGATCAGCACGGGAATCGTGTCGCTCACCGCGGACTGGCTCCTGCGGCTGCACAATCGCCGGATGCCGCGGGCGCTGTCGGGCGACTTCCGAACCGCTCAGGCCAATGCGATGCGGCCGCCGACGATGGAGCCGCAGGGGTATGTACGGCGAGGTCTTACACCGGGCCTGCCATCGCCATACCCAGACTTCGGGCTGCACGGCAACCCCAACCGGGGGGTGACACGCACGAAGATGCTGGGGATTCGCCAGGACTGGGCGCATCCGCTGCGCGTCGAGTTGTGGCAGCTCAGCCCGCCGCTTCGCAAGCCATTCCTCATCTGCCCGCATCCTCGGAATTGCGCTCGCGGTCCGGACGGAGGCGGTAACGAACGGGACCCCCGTCTGCCCGGGCTGAGCACGATCCGGCGCGGGTTCAAATGCAACATGGACATTTGTCCCCAACGCGTCTTGAAGTTGTTCATGGTGTTATGTACAGAGGCGGAGCTTGCTGATTCTCTGATCGCCCGGTGGTGGATCGACAGTCTGCCGCTACCTATGCGCCGCAAGCAGCACCCGACCATCGCGCGGCTCCTGGATCGCTACGGGATGTTGTTTCACCCGCGCCGGCTTCTTTGCCAGCGATGTTTGGGTGTAAAGTACAACGAGAGTCCGGAGACGATTCGTCGGCTTCGCATGCGCACGGCAAGAGGCGATTGATCGCGTCATTCTCCTAGCCCCCGGCTGGTGGAGAGTGCGGGGTGTGAGGGTGCCGCAGGCTTGGGATACGCCGCTGGCGAGGACGCCGCGGCTCGCTCACCCCTCATCGCTCATCGCTTCGATCTCTTGTTCGGTTTGAATCAGTCGCCTGGCCATGGACCGCCGGGCCGGGGCCGTGACTTCGATCAAGACGGCGCCGAGCAGCAGGGCCATGGTGAATTTCGAGGAGATCGTTGCGCTGTGGACGGCGATGGCCGTGACGGCCAGTTGAGTCGGCCCCGCAGCCATCGAGCCCAGGACCAGTCGCATGGTTCGCAAAGCGCGCCGCTGGCCGAGGACCATCGCCCCCGTAAACGCTCCCAGCCAGCGACCATCGCCGCTGAGCACCATGAAGACCACGATCGGCCAGACGGCAAAATCTTGATACAGGTCAACTTTGATCGCGACCGAAGCCGCGAGTGCCGGCACGATGATCGACCGCACGAAATCGGCGAGAAGGAAGGTCGCGGGAACCTTCTTTCTGAACGGTGCGATAGACCAACTCACCGGCGCCGCCAGCAGTGGGGCCGCGATCGCCAAGCCACCCCACCCCCTGGTTGCCCACAACGCCCAGCCGGCGGTCACCAGCGCCAGCAGTGTGGCGAACCGCCCCGCCCTCTGCACCATCGCCGCGCCGCCAAGCTCGGCGTGATTCGCGGCCTCGTGATCCATTGCGGTGAGCACCCACGGCCCCATCGCCACCGCCGATGCGATGACCGCCGATTCGGCAACTCCCTCATCCCACAGCCAACGCATAGCAAAGAACGCCAGGCCCCCGGACACGGCAGCGGACCAGGCGCCGACGCTCAGCGGGCCGACGAATCCGGGGCGACTTGGGCTGTCTTGTAGGGCGATGACCCCCGCTCCCAGCAGGGTCAACACAACGATGGCGGATGTGAAGAGTCGAAGCGGTCGCAGGTGAGCCCACGTTGCGTCCTGCCAGATGCCTTGGGCTTCTTCGAGCTCCCCGGCCTGCTCTATTTCGAGTTGCGCCGTCTGCTGAGCGTCGAGGTTGGCATGCTCCGCTGCAATGAGATCAGCCCCGTGTCGGCCGGTGAGCTGTTGCAAGGCCAGACGCTCTTGCACCCCGCCGAGGAGCATCACTTCATACTGGTCCGGCATCACCCGGCCGAAGATCGTCGGTCCGAGCATGAGTCCGCCGATGAGGCCGCCGACCACTGCCCATCCGGGACAGCGTGCCCATCGCAAGAGCGCCGCCCAGCCCGCCGGCACGAGCACCAACATAGCGACCATCGCGAGGAGCGAACCGTCCATCGGCCAAAGCATAGCCCGCCGCTGCACCGGCCGTTTGGAGCCTGTTGCACAACTCCCCCTCCCTTACAGTAGGAGATTGCATTTAGGCTGCGAAGCGAGTGGGATGAGCGAGTCGAACATGGTGGATGATGACCTTGATCTGCACCCAGCGTCGGACTCTCTGGAGACGGCGCACCCAATTGGGCAGGGGGCCCAGTCCGCAGCCGAAATTGCCCATGGTGCCGAAGGTGGCTTGGATTGTTGTGCGCCTACGGTACAACGCTCGACCGAAGAGCGAGCCGGTTTCCAGCAGTTCGATGCTTCCAAGACGATGCGGACTGTGGCGGCGATGCCCCAACCCGGTTTCGGGTTTCTTTCGAGCTCTTGTGCCAATGACACGGCAACCGCTGTGGCGACCTGTGCTCAAGTTGATCGAGCAACGCCTCAACCGAGGGTGTCCGCAGGCGTCGAGACATCGTCGACTCGGAGGGAATCGACCATCGACGTGCCCACAACGGCCAAGGCATCGCCACCTCACTGTACAAAGCGTTGATCCCCACACTCCAAGCGCAGGGCTATCACACGCTGCTTGGGGGGATCACCGTGCCGAACCCCGCCAGTGTGCGGCTGCACGAATCATTCGGCTTCCGCCGCGTCGCCTGCTTCGAGCGCGTCGGCTGGAAGTTCGAGAGTTGGCATGATGTCGGATATTGGGAGGTGGTGCTCGCTGAACAACAACCGCCGCCAGAGCGAATCCGGCCGGTGGACGAAGTGTTCCCGAGTGATCGTTGCGGTGAGTAAGCCAAACACAATTCGCATGTCCACCGGCTTGAGGACAAGCCGGCTCGCTAGAGCGGGATCAACAACCAGGTCAGCATGGCAATGATGAGCATGCTGGCGGCGATGCTGAGAAGAAGCATCATCTTCGCACGCGGAGATCCCTTGGCGGCCTCGAGGGGACGACCCTCCTTGGTTCCGTAGCCGGCCCAGCGCAAGGGCAGGCGCGCCAGGCTCTGCTGCCAGCCGGCCAGCCGCCTGCCCCGACACGCTCGCCAGGTGTAGAGGTTCACAAGAAACGCGATGGCGATGATGTACCCAAGCAGACCCTGCTGCCAACTGCCGGCCTGGGGCAAGACGATCGACCAGAGCCAGATTGCGAACCCGCCGATCATCACCAGGCCGATGTAGATCGCCCCGTCGGGGGTGCCGGCGCCTGATCGACCCCGCGCGGAGCCTCCTTTCGGACCGCCCCTGGCATGCGGATTACTCATCGTCCAGCCCCTGCCTCGTGCTGACCCAATCCGGCCGGCAACCCATCCAAAGGTCGGTTCATCTCCCAGGCCGCCGCCATCTTCCTGCGGGCGATGAATTGATGCAAGCCAGCCTCATTTTGATAGGGTCTCGACCTACGCCGATGGTCTGGCCGCTTGGGTTTCCTACGCCGCCGCTGGTTGGGGCTCATGAAGCACCAGATGGCGCACCATCTCGGCAACGTCATCGGCCTGCGGGCTGCGGTGCTGTGGCGACAGAATGCTGATCATCTGCTCAACGAAGTCAGGATCGGGCGCGGGTAGCTGCCAGATGTGAATGTCGGGATGGGCGCTGGGTCGGATCGCCTCGCCGCCGCCGACCAGTTCCTCATGCAGCTTCTCCCCCGGCCTGGCCCCGGTGAAGACGATGCGGACGCGGCCCGGCCCGCCCTGCTGGTCGCAGGAATCCGGACGCTGGGGCTCCAGGCCATGCAGCGCAATGAACCGGTGGGCGAGATCAACCACCCGGATCGGCTCACCCATATCCAGCAGGAACACCTCCGGGCACGCTGACTGCGGATCCACCAGCGCCGCTGATTGAATCACCAGCGCCGCCGCTTCGGCCACGGTCATGAAATATCGCGTCATGCCCGGGTCGGTCACGGTCAACGGCCCGCCCTCGGCGATCTCCTTCGACCAGATGTCCAGCACGCTGCCCGCAGACCCCAGCACGTTGCCGAAACGGACCATCGAGAAACTCACCGGCGACCGCTGATTGATGTGCTGGACGTACAGCTCGGCGAGGCGCTTGGTGGCTCCCATGATGGAGCGAGGATTGACCGCTTTATCCGTGCTGATCAGGACGAACCGTTCAGTACCGGCGGCGTCTGCGGCATCGGCGACGGATTTCGTACCAAAGAGGTTGTTGTCGACAGCCGCGGCGGGATGGCCCTCCATCATCGGCACGTGCTTGTGGGCGGCAGCGTGGAAGACAACGGCGGGCCTGAGGCGCCGAAAATGCTTCAGCGTCGCTTCGGCGTCAACAACATCATGCAGAACGGCCCGGCGCGGCATGTCCGGCGCAAGGCGCGCGATCTGCCGATCAATCTCGAACAGAGCGTTCTCGGCTCGATCGACCAGGATCAACTCCCGGGCGCCGAAGCGGCAGACGATCCGGGCCAGCTCGCTTCCGATCGAGCCTCCGGCACCCGTGATCAGCACCCGCTTGGACTGGATCACTCGGCGGACCGCCTGCTCGTCGATACTCCTGGGCTTGCGATCAAGCAGCGAAGCCAAATCGACTTCCAGTTGGCTCCTCGGCCCAATGCCCGCAATCTGATCTTCCAGCGTGGGCATGAATCGATCAGGCACCCCCAAGCGCCGAAGACTGGTGCGGACGGTTGTTATCAGACGGCTCATCGCGCTCGGCAAGGCCACCAGCGCCACATCCGGCCTTCGGCGAGCGACAATGGCCTCAAGCTCGCTGACCACGCCCAGGACCTCAGCGTCGCCCTGAGGTGAGTGTCTCCCGCTGCGTTCGGTGAATGGCCCTCAGCCAGCACCCAGCCGAGCGTGACCGGCCGATGAGGCAGCAGGTCAAGCTGCCGCTCAAGTCGTCGGCAGGTCTCGGGCAGGCCGATAATGATCGCCGTTTGGCTCACACAACGCCTCCGTGCGGTGCGATCGCGGAAGTAGGTGAGGGGTCTTATCGGCGATTACCGGCCGCCGGCGTAGGTATTTCGGCCGAGATGAGACACCGCCGTCGAGGCGGCGAAACCGGCCACAATCAGGCCCAGCGACACGGCCACCTCCGTGGCCGACGGGGCGAAGAACTCGGCCTCCTCGATGGCCCGGACCGCGAGGTCGCCGACTGGTACGCCCGGCCTCTGGAACGGCCACAAGCCGACGACCGCCCCCAGCAGGAGCCCCAGCAGCACACCCAACGTCGCCTTTTCAAATCGATCCAGCAGCAGCTTGATCAAATTGCTCACCGCAACGATGCCGAGCATCATGCCAAGTCCCACGGGAATGAAGACTCGCATCGCCTGGCCGAGCTGCCCCCAATCGCGGTGGGCCACGGCCTCGGCGGCGCTGTCGATCGCGCTGAGAATCACGACGTATTGTCCCAGGACGAGCAGGACATACCCGCCCGAGATGCCCGGGAGGATCATCGCGGAGCCGCCGGCGATTCCCGCCAACACGAGCATGGCCATGACCCGGTTCGCGTCCGTCGAAGCCGGCGCCGCGCCGCCCGGGTCAGTGACAGCCAGCGCGACCATCGCCGCCAAACCCACGATCGAGCCGACGACCACTGTCGAGTCAACGGGACTCAGCAACCGCCAAAGCACCGGCACGCCCCCCAGGGTCAACCCGATGAACAGGCTGTACATGATCCAGCGATGGTCAACGACGAGATCCTTGACGATGCCGGCCAGGCCGACAATCGACACCGCTGCGGCGCACGCCACACAGCCAAGAAGAAGAAGCGTCCTCGCCGAGAACCGAAACGTGGATACTTCGGCAACGCCCCGTATGAACTGCGGGTAGATGCCCACCGCAAGCAGCATCGTCCCGCCCGAAATCCCAGGCACGAGATTAGCCAATCCCATGAGCAACCCGCCGAGGACACCCTTGATAGCGATGGTCGGGCCGTCGGGTTTCGCTGAGCCGAACAATTGCCTGGGCATGACTGATCGCTCCGGCACGATCGTAGCGATCTCGCTCGGCCCCATCACATGCCCGCCATGACCGATCCAGGCTTCGATCATCCCCGCTCAACCAACGACGGCATTCGCTACCATGCCATCGACTGTTGCGCTGGCCGATGTGGAGCCGAATCAATGAACGTGCTGGTGACCGGCGGGGCAGGATACATCGGCTCGCACGCGGCGCTGCGACTGCTGCAAGACGGTCATCACGTCATGATCGTCGATGATCTCTCGCGCGGCCGGCGCGGCGCAATCAACGCACTTCAAGACGTAGCCGAGCTGCAATTCCTCGAAGCGGACTTCGGCGACAAGCCGGCCATGATCGACCTGATGCGCGATCGCTCGATCGACCTGGTCATGCACTTCGCCGCGCTCACCTACGTGGACGAATCGGTCAGCCAGCCGCTGCGCTATTACCGCAACAACGCCGCCAACGCCCTTTCACTGCTGGACGCGATGGAGCAGACCGGCGTCAATCGATTTGTCTTCTCCAGCACCTGTGCAACCTACGGCGAGCCGGCCCCGCAGCACATCCCCATCACAGAAGACTGCCCGCAGAGGCCGATCAATCCCTATGGCCGGTCGAAGCTGGCCGTGGAGCAAATGCTCTTTGACCACCTGCACGCGAAGACGGCCGGAGGCGAGGAATTCGCCTTCGCCACCCTGCGCTACTTCAACGTCGCCGGCAGCGACCGCAATGGCCGCCTCGGTGAGGACCACCATCCGGAAACACATCTGATTCCAATATGCCTTGACGTTGCGCTGGGGAAGCGCGACGCGATCACGATCTTCGGCACCGACTATGACTCGCCGGATGGCACCTGCATCCGTGATTACGTGCACGTGGACGATCTGATCGACGCCCATGTCACCGTGATGAACTCGCTCAGGCCCGGCGATGGACGCGCGTACAACATCGGCATCGGCAAGGGATACTCGGTGCGAGAGATCATCGACGCCGCGCGTCGCGTCACCGCCGTGGACTTTGAGGCCCAAGAAGGCCCGCGCCGGCCGGGTGACCCACCCATCCTCTACGCCGATGCTTCCAAGATCCGCGACGATCTCGGCTGGTCCGCCCAGATCACCGACCTCAACGAGATCATCGCCACCGCCTGGCACTGGCGCCAGACCCATCCCGACGGATACCACTGATCCCTCGACGCGCGCCTCAAGCCTCAATCCTTCCCCCAATGGAGCCGGGGGGAATCGAACCCCCGTGCTGACTCCACGAAACCCTGCGATAACAGTGGTTTCGCGCCCAAGGCGAACCAAGGCGGTGCAGAATCCGGTGCAGTTGACACCGAAACGGCTCCGATCGACCCCGATCTGCAACACCTGATCGACGGTTGGCCGACGCTGTCGAAGCCGGTCAAGGCGGGCATCGTCGCGATGGTACGAGCCTACGATCCCAAGGCATGAGCAGACCGTCGACAAACCGGGCAAACGGTCGCGGCGCTGGCGGCAACGGTTGTGAACGGCTAGGGTGCGGGTGAAGATAGCGCTAACTGAGGCGAGTCCTGTCTTGCCATGTCACGGATGGAGAGACATGGCAGGGCAGTCGAGACCCGGCGGCCCAACTGACGCTATGAGCTTCCAAAAGGATCGCGGCAATGGGCATGAATGTTGTAATTGAGGTAATGATTGCTAACTTGAATCGCCACCGCAAGCATCTTGATGATGCAACGATCACCCTGATTGACCAGCTCGTGGAGACGGATGGGCTGCCTGACGAGTCACAAAAGGATGCTCTCTATCTGGCCGAGCGGCAACTGAGGAATGATCTCGGAGATGATGAATACTTCGGAAGGACTTGATCTCAAACTAGGACACTACCGTACCGGTGATGAGCCAGCGTGATGGCATGCCGATCACCCGGATGCTTCGGTAGCCGTCCGAGCTGCCCCGCCTGTGCGGCAGTGGACTGGCAGGCGGTGATAATGCCACCATAGGTGCATGTGACAATGACCGAACCCTCGACTGCCAACATGCTGGCGGCAACGCTCAATTGCGATCTGAAAGCTATCAAGGACCAGTTGGATGCCGGTGTCGATGTCAACGCCCAGACCTCCGCGGGCAACACGGTGCTGCATGCCGCGGCCCTGGGCGTGGATGCCGACATCGTCGCCTTCCTCATCGAGAACGGGGCCGAAATCAACGGCCGCGACAAGTACGGGAAGACACCGCTGCATTGTGCGGCACGAATAGGTCACACCGAGATCGCCACTCGACTCATCGATCATGGGGCCAGCGTCAACGCCATGGCCAGGAACGGCTCGTTCCCCCTGGACTGGGCGACCAAGTTCGAGAATGAAGACGTTGCCACCCTGCTCCGCGCTCATGGCGGCGAGAACGGCACGGCCCTAAAGTGACGCTGCCAAGCGCGGTCCAGGGGGCATTGAGTGTGCGGGAGCCGGCCGCCTATGCTTTGGTATGAGCAACCGAAGGTGGGCGGAGATTCCAGAGGTTGATCGGGACGCGATGCGCGAGGGGGATCGTGCTAACCGGGCGGCGAGGCGGTTGGAGTCGTTGCGCAGGCGACAGGTGAAAGGGCCGCCGTTGAGGCTGCGGCAGGTGGTGGGGTTTGATGACGATACGCTGGCGCTGGTCGATGAGTTGACCGAGGTGTTGGGGGGTGCATCGCGCCGCGTGGCGATCCGGCTGGCAGTGTCGCGGATGCTGGGGTCGAGCGACGTAGAGTCGATGAGGGATCGGGGTGTCGTGGGTACGGTTCGATAGCACCCTCCCGCGCAAACTCCCACCGAGGCGCGACCACACCCTAAGCAATCATCACTCATCACCCTTCCCCTGTGGGGTGGTCCAGTCCGAGACCCTGCGGCTGCGGAAGGGGACGTGCAACAGCCCGGCCGCCTTGCGCTTCGCCTGCTCAGGCCGTCGGTCGTATCGCTGCGTCGTGGTGACCTGGCTGTGGCCGGCGAGCTTCTGTACCAGCGACACATCGGCCCCGGCATCGAGCAGGTCGCCCACGAAAGTGCGGCGTAGGTCGTGGGGTGAGAAGTGTTCCAGCCCCGCTTGCTTCGCTCGCTTCTTGAGGATGCCGTAGACCGCCTGAGCCGACAGTCGCCGGCCGACCTGGACCTTGCCACCTTTGCGGATCGGGACAAAGAGCGGCCCATCGTCGTCGCCTCTGCTGGCGATCCAATCCTCAAGCGCTTGCTGGGCGCCGCCGGTCACGTAGGCGATGCGTTCCTGGTTGCCTTTGCCGCGGACGGTGAGGGCGTCCGTCTCGGAGTCGTAGTCGGCCAGATCGATGCCCACGGCTTCGGAGCGCCGCAGGCCGGCGCCGTACAGGACGGCCAGCAGTGCCGCGTCACGTCGGCCGGATGCGGTTGGGTCGTCGGTGCAAACGTCGAACAGCCCGCGCAGCTCACCAGCGCCCAAGGCGCGTCCCTTTGGGAGCATGGAGCCTTTGACAGCCGACACATCAACTGCCCGCTGGTAGCTTTCTCCGTCCAGCAAGCCGAGCCGCCAGGAGGCTTTCAGGACGCCACGCAAAGCCGCCAGCATCTTGTTGGCGGTGGAGGGTGAATACCGCTCGGCCAGGGTGGATCGGATCGCAGCCGTGTGCTCGTGGCGAAGCCGATGCCAGGAAAACATTTCAGCATCCGCCCGGCCTCCGGTGGCCATGTCCGCGATCGTGTTCAAGGCACCGAGCATCGTGCGCCGCGAGCCGGCCGAGAGACCGGCCAGGTAGACCTCAACCGGATGGTCGGTCCGTCCCGCTTCGGCCAGGGTGGTCGTTTCGATGGTGGTCAGCGGTTTCGTGGTCATAGCATCTCCCCCGCTTCGACCAGTTGCAGCGCACGCCGCATATTGTTCTTGCACTGACGCATCAGGGCCACATACTTCGCAAGCGGCTGTGCGTCCAGACCCTCGGCCGCGGCGATCTCTTTGACGCGCCAGGCAAACGCCTCGGCCAGCCCTTGGTTGGTGAGCCGGATGCAGTGGCAGCGCGAGTAGAGCGGGCCGTTGTCGGTGCCGAACAGATCGGAGTCCGGCTGCCGCGTGGTTGTGAAGATCACCACACAATGCTTGGGCAAAGCCTCAAGAAACGTCAGCAGAAGATCGACACCGCCCTGTGTGATCGCATGTGCCTCATTGACGATCCAGACCCGGTACGGCTTGTCTGCCGACCACGTACAAAGGTGCGCTGACCGCTCGATCTCGGCCACGGCCGCCTTGTCCAGCTTCGCGCCGGGTAGCTCGGTGATGAAGAATGGATCGGCCAGGGTGCTGGCGATCACCCAGGCCAGGGACGACTTGCCCGTGCCGCTGTTGTTGCCGCCGGCACAGTCGATGAAGAAGGCGCCGCGATCGAAGCCGGGCCGCTCGATGATGCGTCGGGCTGTCTTGACAGCTCGATCCTGGCCGACCAGATCGGCCCACGACTTCGGACGGTACTGCTGATACAGTGGTTGTGCCATGACTGCTAACTCCAGTTGTGGCCACGCTCCCGGCTGTTCACGCAGCGCGGGAGCATTTCATTCGGTGCGCTTCACGGCGAAGCGCGGTTACCGTTGAGAAGCATCATTCTCATACGCAAAGTAACACACTGTGTCGGCAGTGCAAGCGCGCTTTCGACAAAGTTTTCGACTTCTTTGCGTTGCCTTTGAACTGCGCGCGCGGACCAAGTGAATGACCAATGCCATCATCTGACTTATGACCCTACCACCGTCGCGGTCCCTCACCACCGACACCGGCCGCCGTGCGGTGGGTGTGATGTCGTGGCCGGCGGGGGGTTCGACTTCCTGCGGTCGTGGCGGTTTGGTGTTTTCCCCTGACGGGGGTTGTTGTAAGGGTGAGGACCACCCGGAGTCGTGTAACCATCATTTTTTTCTACAGGCCGCCCCCCTTGCAAACGCCTGGTGCGCTTCAAAAAAAAATCTGCGCCGACCATCGGTTTCGTACTGGCTGATGGTGACGCCTCGTAGGGGTTCATCTCATCATCGCGTGACGCAACGGGTGGCGTCTCCCCTTCCGGCCTTGCAGGGGGGTCTATCTAAGCGGGGGTTGCCGGGGTCTCGTTGAGGTGGAGGCGGACGCCAACCTCAACGGTGACGTTGATGACGACGACCTCGGGATTCTGCTCGGCGAGTAGGGCCTGTGTTCGTGAGCGACCCTGGAGGCCCTCCGACTTTCAAGACCGCCTTCCGTATCCCAACTCCGAGATACATCGGGCTGGATCCTGACCGCACGCCCGGCACCATCTGACGAATTCGATGGGGTCGATTCGCCGATCGCCGGTCTCGGATTTGTGGACGAAGGTGTGGGGCCGCCTGAGCCGCCGGCCCAGTTCGCGCTGTGTCAATCCCGCGTCCAGCCGCCACTGCCGCAGCAGTGTGCGGAGTCGCCGGTAAGAAGGGCTGTGTTGGGGTCTTGTGCCCACGCCGGAAACACGCTATAAGGGTGTCCGGCTGTTCCTAGATTGGTAACACCATCACACCCCTGTGGAGGATTGGCCGATGGACCTGACAGCCAGACCGATGGTGACGGGCATTTGTATCGCGGCCGCAACCGTTTCCACAGTGGGCGCCCAAGTCGCGTTTGACCGCCCTGTGGTTTATGACACTGGCGGCGAAAGCCCCAGGAAGATGGTCGTAGGGGACCTCAACGGGGACGGCCACCTCGATGTTGCCGTCGCCTGTCAGACCAGTCACACTGTGGCGGTGCTCCTCAACAATGGAGACGGCACGTTAGGAGCAGCGACCAACTACGCTGTGGGGAGCATCGAGCCGCTCGGTGTGGCGATCGGAGATTTCAATGGGGACGGCCACCTCGACCTTGCCACGGCGAACAGCGGCGCAAACGAGAACCTCGGCGATGTCTCGGTGCTGTTGAATGATGGTTTCGGTAGTTTCTCAGTCGTGGCAACCTATGGCGCTGGCCAAAGGCCGAGGTTCATCGTCGCCTGCGATTTGAACGGTGACTCCTACCCGGACCTCGCGGTCACAAATGGCCGTTCCAACGACCTGTCGGTGCTCCTCAACGACGCAACTGGCAACGGGACGTTCACACCAGCGGAAAGCGCCTACCCGGTTGGCGCCGGTCCGCGCGATGTTACGGCCGGAGATTTCGATGGCGATGGAGACCTCGACCTTGCGGTTGCAAACGATGGGACCGGTGGTGAAGTCAGTGACATCTCGGTGCTGTTCAACAACGGTGATGGAGCCTTTTCAATCGCTGTGGCCTATGCAGTGGGAGACGGCCGTTCTGGTTCTGGCCCCTGGTCGATTGGAACGGGGGATCTGGACAACGATGGCGATCTCGATCTAACCGTCGCAAGCCACGCCAACAACGTCAACACCTTGGTGCTGCTGAACAACGGCAACGGCACATTCGCGCAGGCTGTCGGGTACACGAGCGGCGGCGGGCCTGCAAGCTCTCTGGCTCTAGGTCACCTGGACGCGGACTCTGACCTCGATCTTGTCGTGGTCCATTTCACCAGCACTTGGTCGTATCTGCTGAACGAGGGCGACGCCACCTTCGGGGATGCGGTGAACTCTGATGTGCCTGGCAGTAATCCCGAATCCGTTGTGCTTGCTGACCTCGACGAAGACGGCGATTTGGATGTGCTCATTTCCGCGCTGAGCGGCACGGTCTCCGTGATGCTGAACAACCCACCGCCCCCGCCCTGCACAGCCGACCTCAGCGGTCCGGTCGCCTTGCCCGATGGTGTTGTCGATGCGTTCGACCTCGCGGCCGTGCTGGGCGCGTGGTGTTCGGGGGTGAACGACCCGAACCCGCCGAGTCCGCCCTGCGAGAACTGCCTGCCGGAGTTTCTCGCCTTCGCGGACATCTCCGGTCCGGGCAACGCCCCCGACGGTTGCGTCGATGCGTTCGACCTGGCGAAGCTGCTGGCGGCGTGGGGGCCGTGTCTGTGAGCGTTGCGGGCGCGGCGGTCTGAGCCGCTGCAATCGCCCGAGATAAACATTGCAACCGGCCCGTGAGCCGTGGTATACTGGTGCCTGACGAGCGTTCTCCGGCCGCGTCAGGGGATTGCGCCGATTGCCCATTGTATCTTGGCGGGGGACAGTGGTATCCTGGTGCGGTGTCCCGGACGTCTGACCGCGAGCCATGAGCGCGCGGAGGAGCGTTGCAGAAACGATGTCACCTCGGATGATCGTGCCCGTTGTGCTCCTGGCCCTGCCCGGGGTGGTGAGCGCCGCCTCGGTCGAATATGTCATCCACATCAGTGTGGACGGCCTGCGAGCAGACCTGCTTGAGACCCTGATCGAAACCGACACTACCGGCACCTTCGCCAACTTCAAACGTTTTCTCGACGAGGGCGCCACCACCTTCAACGCCCGCACCGACTTCACCCACACCAACACCCTTCCGAACCATACGAGCATGTTGACCGGCCGGCCGGTCCTGCAACCCGCCGGTCAGCCCAACACCGTGCACCACGGCTACACCAGCAACACGCAGCCGTGCCCCGGCGACACGCTGCACAACCAGGGCAACCCCAACCTCGCCTACATCGCCAGCGTGTTCGACGTCGCCCACGACAATGGCTTGTGCACCGCCCAGTTCGCCAGCAAGAGCAAGTTTGTGATTTTCGAGCAGGGCTACAACGCCGCCAATGGTGCGCCGGACACGACCGGCCCCAATGACGGCCCTGACAAGATCGACACCTACGTCAACCTTTCCAGCGGCTCTCCGTCCAAGGCCGCGATCCTTCACGCCGCATTCATCGCCGACATGAGCACCAACCACTACAACTACAGCTTTGTGCACTACCGCGACCCCGACTCGGCGGGTCATGCCAGTGGTTGGGGCAGCGCCGCGTGGCGCAGTTCGGTCGCAGCCGTGGATGGGTACCTTGGAGGCATCTTCGACCTGATCGAGAACGACGGCCTGCTCGCCGGCCGCACCGCCGTTATCCTCTCCGCGGACCACGGCGGAACCGGATTCGGCCATGGCAATCCAGGCCTCCCCGCCAACTATACGATCCCCTTCTTTGTGTGGGGGTCGGGCATCACCGCCGCCGACCTGTACGCGCTGAACGCCACAACCCGCCTCGATCCCGGCACCGGTCGGACCGATTACAACTCCGTCCCGCAACCGATCCGTAATGGCGACGGCGGTAATCTCGCGCTCGATCTGCTCGGGCTGGGCTCGGTTGCCGGCTCAACGATCAACGCCGGGCAGGATCTTGCGGTTGGGCAGTGCCCACCCGACCTCGACGGCGACGGTCGCTGGCAGGATAGCGGACTCTTGAGAACATCGGCCTCGCCCAATTCTTCCTAGATTACTTGTCCCTCACCTCGATCAGCTCCACATCCACCGCAGATTCTTGATAAATTGTTACCTCGCTATATGAGCAAAGTAATAATGCTGCCGCGACGGTTATGAATTCGTATAGCAGCGTGATCCAGAGCGCGCTGTTACTAGAAAGCAACCAAACGAAAAGGACTAATGGAACGATTGCGCTTCTGAGAATTCGAGCGCGTTGACGCCGATTCCTCACTTCCGAGTGCTTATGCTCGCCTGAATGATATAGAGCCTTCTGTATAGCCTCGTGATATCCGCGGTGTACCTCTCCGAAAGTTTTTCCCCGAAAGGTGTCACCATATAACCAGCGAAGGAGCACTGGCCGCACTAGAGTTGAGGAAATGGTTGCGATTACCGACCGGCTTGCTGCGACGGTAAAGACTCCTACGACATACGAGACCGCCACGAAGGCGACCGATGCGATGAAGCCGTTCTGAAGTAGGGGTGATATCTGGGGATTAGTGGACCATTGCTGGGCACTACTCGGTAGTAACGCAAGTATCAGTATCAGCGTGACAATACCCGGAACGAGATTCTCAACATGGAGGATGAGTCCTTCCGCCTTCATGATAGCTCCTCCACGCAGACTGCCGTCTAGTCTAGGCGCTGGGTGCGTCGCCGAGCCGCACGACCACGCGGGTAGCAAAGCGCTGTGGAATCGGCTGGAATATGAAGGGGGGCAACTCCACCGCAGCTGAATCGCCAATGGGGGTCCCTACCCCCTTCGCGTGACGGCACCGTGGGCATCTTCGACCTGCTGGCGCTGCTCGCCAACTGGGGGGCGTGTGCGTGAACGTTGCAAGCGACACGATCTAAGCCGCGGCAATCGCATCTCAGGATCGCGCAGCCACTGCTTCCCGATGTACATCACGATCGACGTCGACGACGTTCGCATTGCACACGTGAGTTGAGGCAAGAGGGCGCCGAATCGACTCAACGGAGATTCCCGCCCGCATCGTCAGCGTCAGCCCTGCCGCCTCCAGGTAGTTGGCGACCGAATGAAACTGGCCGGGTGCCCATGGCAGTTCTTCCAGCCGGTTTCTCATAATCGTGGTGTTTTCGCGCACCGCGATTACGGGGATTCCCTGCTCCAGCGCGGCAAGTGTCGGCAATCCAATGCATTTGTCCGGCTGGACAAGCACCGAAATGTTGGCCGCCGTGAGTACCGACGGGTGGCGCATCGCTTCTGCATCCATCACGAGACGCGGGCTTCGCTGAAGACCCTTCAATACGCAGTTGAAGAAGGTCGTGGAGACCATCTCCGCGGCCTTTCGCGGCTCGACGGTGCCGAAGTTCATGTTGGCCACCGCGGTCGATTCCATCATCGGGGCGTGGGCCGACGGCACGTTGAAGATCCCAGACACTGCATGCGTGAGCATCGCCTCCACACCGCCCCACGGGTTCACTACACATTCATCGACGCTCGTGAAATACTCCTTCTGCGTGTGATCCGGGAGATCGATCAGCGTGGCCAAAGCGATGGCGTCATACGTTCCGCGACGTTCTTCCAAGGCCTCCACCAGCGGCCCAAGGTTCTCAATGCGCCCGGCGGCCACACCGCTCTCCATAAAGCGCATCCGCATCTTCGGCGCATCATCGAGGATGATCACCTCCGGGCAGTCCAGCCCGTAGGTCGCCCGCGCGGCGTTGACGGCGTTGATCGTATCCTTGATGAACACTTCCTCTGGATGCTGCTCAATGACCACGAGAATTCGGTTGGACCGCACCGGCTGAAGGCCCACCGTGCCCATCATCAGGCGGGTCAGCACCGATCCCTCCGCATATAGCCCGTTGGTGGGAAGTTCCGCGATGTCGGAGGCGTTGATGACGTTAGGATGCGTGATCAACCTGTCGCATGCCTGGGCCAGCAGTTGGGCAGCAGGTGTTGCATCACCGGCATGACCGCCCAGCGCCGCACCGATGCCCGTCGGCACGATCATCACCGCGTTGAATGTGGTCTGATCCTGAAGCACGCGTTTATGCAACTCGAAAAGTTCGGGCATCGCGGGAAGACGCTCCTCATCTTCCGATGCGATGACCCCGAGCTCGCAACGACAGTTGCCTTCGCTCGAGTCGGCGAGGGCAAAGCGAACGGGGCTCGCGCCGTCCGGTGTCTGCGCCGTTGCAGCAGCCTTGAACCGATCAATCAGTCCCCCCTGTCCCAAGCGCACCGGGACATCAAACTCCTGCTCGCGCAGCAGCATGGGCTTCTCCTCCACAGCGCGCGAGGTAATCCTCATAGGTGAACTCGCGGATCAGTTCGAGTTCACCATCCTCGCGCTGAATGTAAATGCTCGGCAGATTGATACCGTTGAACATGTTGGCCTTGACGAGACTGTACGCCCCGGCGTTCTCAAACGTGATGCGGGAGCCAATTTCCAGCGGCTCCTCGAACGCGTAGTCTCCAAAAACATCTCCGGCCAGGCAACTGCACCCCGCAAGGATGTACTTGTGAGGTCCATCATCTACGTGTCCTGCCACATCTGGCTCATACTGATATTCAAACACTTCCGGCAGATGATTCACCGTTGTGTCGAGGACAGCGACGGTCTTGCCTTCACTGTCGAACAGGTCGATCACCGATGCGACAAGATAGCCAGCCGAGTTCACAATGCCGTCCCCCGGTTCCAAGAATACCTCAAGGCCATAATTCGTTGTCAGCAGTTCGATAGCTCGCCGAAGTGGTCCGAAATCGGTGTGCTTATCCCAGGTGTACCCTCCACCAAGGTTGATCCACTCCACCTGCTTTAGCAACGGTTCGAGCCGTGCACAAAGGCTCTCTACCGTCTCGAGCAGTGGTGTCCAATCGATTGCCTCACAATTGTTGTGGAAATGAATGCCGCTAACTTCGCCCAACTCCCTATCTCCACGCTCGAGCATCTTGCCAACTTGATCGACAGTCACTCCCAAGTGGGAATGCTCACGACAAGGGTCATACCGTGAATCTGCCACAAACGACAACCGAGGGTTCAGTCGAAGGCCAACCTTCACGCACCTACTAAGCTCCCGACTATGGGCCCGCAATTGACCGATCGAGTTGAATGACATCCGATCGACCAGCCGTCCCAGCGAACGGATCTGACTCCCCTTGAGACAGGGCGATGCAAAATGCACTTCACCGTTCTCCCCAACTATTTGGCGCGCAAGCCTGGCCTCAAAGACAGAGCTTGTCGCGAATCCATGCACAACTGGTGCAACGGTATTCAGCACGGCCGTCAGCGAGCAGGCCTTGATCGAATAAAGGACGCGACAACAGCTGGCAGCGGTCAGTGTCTCAAGGAATCCCAGCTTGGCCAATAACTCCTTCTCGATATAGATAGCTGAAGGAGTGGTCACATCCCAACAGATCTGATTCGTGCTGGAGAGTCTTGTCATGGCGGAAGTCGTTGCCGGTGCGGGGTCGATCTTCATCACCCCGCTCCGCCTGTGGCGCTCCGCATGCGATCGAAGATTCGCTCGAAACCAAACCCGGCTGCCATCGCCCAAACGATCATCAGGCAAATATCCCGTAAGGACGAGGAATCAAGTCTTGGAACTACAGCGCCCTCCAGCAATCCCCCACCAATAATCGCATATGACAGAATGCCGGCGACCAAACCCAGCACCGCGCCGATCATAGTGCGCACCATCACCTGCCTGCCCTCGGTATCGCCAACCTCGATCGTCTCGGTCTTGTGCAGTTCGAGCAGAACCGCCGTAAGTGCTCCAGCGATACCTAGAAGTCCCCACAGCACAATCCTTCCGTCAGCCAAGCCGAACAGAACAGGGAGTAGTGCCATCGCGAGGAGAATAAGCACCGCCACAGCACAGAAGGGTATCAGGCTTCGCAGAAAGCCTCCGCCCCAAGCCCAGTTTGCCTGATAGTCGGCGACATGATGCAGCAAAAGGCGCAGCCTAGCACGAAGTGGTTCAGCGGCCATATCGCGCTTGATTGGATCGTCGAATTGCTCGCCATCCAGTCTCTTGATCGCGTCATTGATCTGTCCTTCCCAAATCGAGAACTGGTCGCGATCGTAGGGATACCTAGTGTCCTTCGCATACTCTTCAAGATCAGCGAGTGTTGATCTAGCTGTGGCCTGGAGCTCATCTATATTTAGATAATCCACAAGCATCTGATGGAGCGTCAAGACCTGATACTCTGTCCAACCGCGATGGCGAAGCCTTTGTAACCGGCGCACTTCCCTTAGGAGATACAGCTTGCTTACCCGGAAATCCTCGGGTCTTTCTTCTGGTTCCGTGAGACGTGGTACCACGCTGCGTGCTTCGCCGATCGACGCGCGCACTTCACTATAGTCCCGAAGACGTGCCCGATGGACGCGCGCCTCATGAGTGAGACAAAGATCCCAGAAAATCGCAAGCAGAGCAACCAAGAAGCCAAGATGTGCCCAATAGACAGAGAGCGTGGGCGGCTTTGGATACTGGAGATAAACAACCACCGCGACGAAGGACAGGCTCGCGAACAGCAGCAGTCGAATCAGCCAAACCGTCCACGGAGGTGCCGGCGGATAAACGTCTAGGTATTTACGGCGACGCTGTCGTTGCGCCATTTTCAGGCCCCTGTGAGTGAGATTGGAGGCCTTAGGTAGCGGATGGGACGACGAACGAGCCTTCGCAGCGGTTGTATCATCTGTTTATGGAATCTCCGATCCGACGTGCTGTTGATGGAATCATTCTGACAGCGATGGGTAAACCTGACGCTGTTCACCTAAGGGCTGTTCGTGAACCCAACAACATACACATCCCAATGATCCCGAATCTCGGCGTCCTGGCACGGAAGAATCGAGCAATCGACTGAGGCAGCCGTGACCTCAACTCTGCGATACACGCTCGGTCCGTGAAAGCCGCTCTCGAGGAGCCCGTCACACAGTTCTGCCGGCATCCACATGCGCATGTCGTATACAAAAGCATCTGTTATGCGAGAACCGTCGGCAAAAACGAAGTGTATCCGGTTTAGGGCCTCGTTCGTCACCGCGTTGAACTCCGCCTGCTCCCAGATGCAGACAAAGTTGTCTTGTTTGATCCGATCCTCGCCGGTTCGTTGTGCCTCGGGGCCAGCGTAGATGTCGATGACGACCAGGCCACCCGAATTCAGTGATCCGCGGCAGTGGCTGAGGTATTGGATAAGTTGCGGACGCTTCTTGAGCAGGCAGATCGACGTGTTCGGAGCGAGGATAACATCCACAGAAGGCGTGCTGGCATCTAGTACATCCGCGTGAATCAGCTCTAGCCGACGAGCTTCCTCCGGAGTCATCTCGGACAAGCGTTGCTCGCGGCACCAGTGCAGCGCCTCGGCGTCAACATCTACGCCAACGGCCCGGGCCGAATCGCAACTGCGAATCCACTCACAGGAGATAGCGGCGGTTCCGCAGAAGTCCTCGCGGATCGTCTGGGGTGGCCTCCCGTTCATCTGCTCATACAACGCTGAGAAAAAGCGCACATCCGCGGCTGGGTTCTGCACCGCCTCAACGTACAGCCGGTACTTGTCCGCCCGTTGTGCTGCAGTCAGCTCGGTAGTTTTGAGGTAGTGGAGTCCCATCGCCGGCCGGCATGTTAGCGGATCGCCCAGAGCGTTGCTTGCGACGACAGCGGCACCGGTCGATTCGCAGCCGTAGTGATTGCTCTAGGTTGAGGGATAGTGGGGATGAGCGTGCTTCCTGACACCGAGAGCGGCGACGCCGGAGCATCTACCCCCGTACTTCGAGTACGATGGTCGCATGGTGCCGGAGGATCAGTGAGCGCCCGGGCCGACTGGCGCCTCCCCTGCACTGGCGATCAGCACTAAGGAAACGCTGGGCATCAAGAATGTCACTTCGCTGCCAAAACTGGTGATGTATGGGGATCACTGAGCTCAAACCCAACGACATCGTCACCGGCCCGCTGTTTCCGGAGCCGGTGAAGGTCATCGCCACTGTATCGATGGGCAGCTCCATCAAGCTCATCGGCGAAGGGATGACGACGGGCAAAGTTCACCAGCCAATCCTCACCGCTGATCAGATTTCGCAGCTGGAGGTAGCCCCTGAGAAGGAGCCTTTCGACGGTGACGCCGGCAATTTTAGACTTGGTGTAGAAGCGCTCCGGCTCGGATTGGCCTACGAGTACGATCCTTACTTCAGCCTTTCGATTGCACGTGTCGATCCCCTGCCCCACCAGCTTGAAGCAGTCTACGACCACTTCCTAAAGCTGCCCCGCATCCGCTTCCTGCTGGCCGACGACCCCGGCGCCGGCAAGACCATCATGGCCGGACTGCTCATCAAGGAGCTCAAGGTTCGCGGCCTGGTCCGGCGCGTGCTGATCGTGACCCCGGCGAACCTCTCCTTCCAGTGGCAGCGGGAACTCAAGGACAAGTTTCGAGAGAACTTTCAGATCATCCGCAGTGACCTGCTGCGGGCCACGTACGGCACGAATCCCTGGCAGGAAACCGACCAGGCCATCACCTCCATTTCCTGGGTCTCCCGCATCGAAGACGCCAAGGAAAGCCTCCTGCGCAGCCAATGGGATCTGATCATCGTCGACGAGGCCCACAAGATGAGCGCCTATGGCGAGGACAAGAAGACACTGGCCTATCAACTGGGGGAATCGCTGTCGGAGATGACCGATCATTTCCTCCTCATGACCGCGACCCCGCACAAGGGCGACCCGGAGAACTTCAGCCTCTTTCTCAGGCTGCTGGACAGGGACGTCTACGGCGACGTTAAGAGCCTGGAAAAGGCGATGGAGCGACAGTCCGCCCCCTTCTACCTGCGCCGCGTGAAGGAAGCCATGGTGACCTTCCCCGATCCGGACACGGGGGAATCCAAGAGCCTGTTTACAAGAAGGAATGTCCACACCGCCAGCTTCCAAATCGACGACGACGAACTCGACTTCTACGACAGCCTTACTCGCTACGTGGAAGACCAATCCATCAAGGCCGCCCAGGACGATTCGGCGCGGGGCCGCGCGCTCGGTTTCACCATGGCCATGTTGCAGCGCCGCTTCGCGTCCAGCCTCTACGCGGTTCGGCGCACCTTGGAACGCATGAAAGCCAAGCGGGAGAAGATCCTCGAAGACCCCGAGGCGTACCGACAGGAACAGATCAGCAAGAGGGTTCCAGATGATTTCGACGAGCTGCCGGACGACGAGCAGCAGGAGATCCTTGCTGACCTGGAAGACGTCGTCGCCTCCATCAATCCTGAAGACCTGCGCGAGGAAATAATCGAGCTCGGGAAGCTGGTGGACCAGGCCCGCTCACTCGAAGTCCGTGAAGTCGAGACCAAGCTCAACAAGCTCAGGGACGTCATCACCGAGGAGGGCATCTTCAAAGACCCAAAGATGAAACTCCTGCTCTTCACTGAGCACAAGGACACCCTGGATTACCTAGCCGGTGACGGGCGGGATGGCCGGCCGCTGGGCAAGTTGCGCGAGTGGGGCCTGAACATCACCCAGATTCATGGCGGTATGAAAATCGGGGACCGGGACACCCCCGGCACCCGCATCTACGCAGAACGAGAGTTTCGGGAGGACAGTCAGGTGCTCGTAGCCACCGAAGCAGCCGGCGAGGGCATCAACCTGCAGTTCTGTTGGTACATGATCAACTACGACATCCCATGGAATCCCAACCGTCTCGAGCAGCGCATGGGGCGCATCCATCGTTATGGCCAGGAGAAGGACTGCCTGATCATCAACTTCGTCAGTACCAACACCCGCGAGGGCCGTGTGCTGGAGAAGCTGTTCGACCGCATCCAACAGATCGAGCGCGATCTCGACCCAAACCGAACTGGAATGGTCTTCAACGTTCTGGGGGATGTCTTCCCAGCCAACCAGCTGGAGCGAATGTTGCGCGACATGTATGCCCGCAACCTGACCGAAGATGTCATCAAAGATCGGATCGTCACGCAAGTAGATACTGAACGGCTGAAGCGAATCACCGAATCCACCTTGGAAGGGTTGGCCAAGCGAGAATTGAACCTCTCGGTCATCGTGGGTAAGTCCGAAGAGGCCAAGGAGCGGCGCCTTGTGCCAGAGGTGATCGAGGACTTCTTTGTGCAGGCATCCCCCTTGGCAGGAATCTCCGCGAGGCCTGACAAAAAACAACAGCACGTTTACCGAGTGGGCCGTCTGCCCCGCATTCTTCTGCCGTACGGCGAGAAGCTCGAGCCACAGTTTGGGAAGTTGGGGCGCGAGTACAAGCAGATCGTATTCGACAAGGAACTACTTGCCACGGATCCAACGTTGGAATGGGTCACTCCCGGCCATCCGCTCTTTGAGAGCGTAAGGGCCATGGTCCAGGACAAGGTCCAGAGCGACCTCAAGCGGGGCGCCGTCTTCTACGACCTGCATCGCACCGAGCCTGCTCGGCTCGAGGTCTATTCCGCGGAGATCCGCGATGGCCGCGGCAACATCCTGCACAAGCGCCTGTTCGTTGCCCAGATCGCGCAGGACGGCGTCGTCACGATTCGGCAGCCCACCGTTTTTCTGGACTTTTCCCTGGCGCCCAAGGGCACCGAGGTACCGGACGGCGGTGACATGCTGGGGAGGGACCGTGCGGAAACAGTTCTCTACGAGCAGGCACTGATGCCGCTGCTCGAAGACGAGCGGGCGCATCGCGAGAAGGAAGTGAGGATTATCTCCGAGCACATGGAGATCAGCCTCAACGCGATCATTGACCGGGCTCAACTCCAGTTTGCCGCGTTGCTAAACCAAAAGGACTCCGGCTCACAGGAAGCAGGACTTGAAGGCCGCATGAAGATGCTGGAAGACAAGCTCGACGAGCTGAACAACCGCCTGGAGCAGCGGCGCGATGAGCTCGAAAAGGAGCAGCAGTGCACGATCAGCAACATTCAGCATCTGGGAAGCGCCTGGGTCCTAGCGCACCCAGAGCGACAGACGCCCGCGGTCAAGAAGATGGTCAGCAACCCGGAGATCGAAAAGATCGCGGTAGAGGCCGTAACGGCTCATGAAAAGGCACGTGGGTGGAAGGTGGAGAGTGTGGAGCAGGAGAACCGCGGTTTTGACTTGATTTCCCGGAAACCGCACCCGGAGGATCCGCAATCCGCCATCGGGGTCCGCTTCATCGAGGTGAAGGGTCGTTCTCATGTAGACGAGGTGGCGTTGACCACCAACGAGTACAAGACCGCTGAACGGCTCAAGAAGGACTACTGGCTCTACGTGGTGTTCAACTGCGCGACTGAGCCCGAGATCCACGTGATCCAAGACCCTGCGCGCATGGGTTGGAAGCCGGTCGTGAGCGTGGCGCATTACCACGTTGGGGCCGCTGAGATCCTGAAGTCGGAGACGCAGGATGGATAGGTACTGCAAGCGGCTGATCGAGGTCGACCTGCCGATCCGGCGGATTTCGGCGCATGCACGCAGAGAAAAGAGCATCCGACACGGTCACATCTCGACGTTGCACATTTGGTGGGCGAGACGGCCGTTGGCGGCCTGCCGCGCCGTTATCTGCGCCTCGCTTTGGCCTGACCCGGCGGATGATTTGTGTCCTGACGCTTTCCGGAACGTCGCACGGGAACAGATGACCAAGTGGGCGAAGAGTCACCTGCAACTGCTCAGTGGGGACAGCTACCCGAGGTTCATTGCCATTTCGAAGGGTGAACGCAAGCTCGACGACCATGTCGAGCTGCGTCAAGCCCTGCTCGACTTCATAGCCGACTTCGCGAACTGGGACAACTCGACAGTTCCTGCGTACTTGGAGACGAGCCGCGCGCTGACCCAGACAGCGCACGACGCGTTGGGTGGCGAGCCTGGCACGAGGCCCCTCGTCGTGGATCCCTTCGCCGGTGGAGGGGCGATTCCGTTGGAGGCGCTGCGGGTGGGCGCCGACGCCTTCGCCTCGGAACTCAATCCCGTTGCAGTTCTCCTGAACAAAGCGATTCTGGAGTATGTCCCTAGGCACGGCAAGAAACTCCTAGCGGAGTACAGGCAGTGGGCGCTGCAAGTGAAGTCGACGGCCGCGGATGTACTCGGACGCCTTTACCCGGCTGACTCCGATGGGAGTATCCCGATCGCCTACTTCTGGGCCCGGACCATCAACTGCGAGGGCCCCGGCTGTGGAGTACAGATCCCTCTCGTCCGCTCCACAACGCTGACAATGAGGGAACCGCTGGCCCACCTAGAAGTCACATGCATCAAAAACGATGTCCATGTGCTTCTGAAGGACGGTCCGGAACATTCCAGCAGCGCCACCGTCCGTGGCGGCAAAGCCACGTGTCCGAAGTGCGGCTACACAACTCCAGCGAGGCGGGTAAAGGCCCAGACTTCCCGAGATCAAGGGGGGGCTGATTCCGCTCGTCTCTTATGCGTAATGGTCGAGAAGGATGGATCAAGACGCTTCCGCCGGCCGAACGATTCTGACTCCGAAGCAATTCGCAACGCTCTCCACCTTCGGGCCAAGTGGCGTCGTGAACAACCAGATCGTATCCCGAACGAACAGATCAACCCTGTTCGCCCCTACAAGAACACCGTGGGAGTTTGCATCGTCACGCGCCTTGGAATAGCGAGGTTTAGTGACCTCTACACCGCGAGGCAACTCGTCTCGCTCCTCGTCTTCCAGGATGCTATCACGAACGTGGCGTCCCGAGCATCATGTGATGCGGAACTTGCGCGAGCGGTGGCAACGTTGCTGCATCTGACGCTTGACCGCCTAGTGATGCAGAATACTTCCTTGTCGCGGTGGAATACTGCTCGTTCAACGATCGAGGGTCTGTTTTCGAAGCAAGCACTGCAAGTCATCTGGGATTTCGTGGAGGCAAATCCACTTGGACCCGGCATGGCCAACTGGGACGGAGCGACACGATGGATGGAACTCGTCATTGGGTCGAACGATTGGTTGCGCCAGAATGCAGTGATCGCAACGGGCCCTGCACAGGATTTGCCCTTGCCAGACGGTGCCGTTGATTTCTTCTTTACCGATCCTCCTTACTTCGCTGCCATCGTCTACGCAGATCTATCAGATGTTTTCTACGTATGGTTACGGCGGGGCCTTGGCGACATACATTCGTCGTTGTTCCAAACGGAGTTAGTTGATCGAGCACGCGAACTGGTCGTAACTGACTCAGCGAAAGGACCGAAAGGAGAGACGAAGGACTCCGTGTTCTTTACTGAAGGGATGACGAGTGCTCTGGAAGAAGGTAGGCGCGTAGTGAAGTCTTCTGCCTTGGGCTGCATCGTCTTCGCAGATGCAAGTACTGCCTCTTGGGAGGCAATTTTATCAGCGGTAATTGAGGGTGGATGGCAGCTCACTGCATCGTGGCCCATCGACACAGAGATGCAGGGACGAACCAGGGCTCGTCATAGTGCGTCCTTGCAGTCTTCCATCTTCATGATATGTCGCCCCCGTGAACTGACAGGTGGTGAGAACGAGGATTCCATCGGCGAATGGCGCGAGGTTCTCGCCGAGCTTCCAGAGCAGATTTCCGAATGGCTCCCCCGTCTCGCCACAGAGGGCATAGTTGGCGCAGATGCGCTGTTCTCGTGCCTTGGTCCCGCGCTCAAGATCTTTAGTCGCTATGCCAGGGTTGAGAAGTCGAGCGGCGAGCGTGTAATGCTTCGCGAGTATCTGGAACACGTGTGGGGGGTGGTCTCCCGCGAGGCACTCAGCATGATCTTCGAGGGCGCCGACGCTTCCGGTTTTGAAGAAGACGCACGGTTGACGGCCATGTGGCTCTGGACTCTGCACACGAGCGCTAACGGCGACGATGAGGAAGGCAGTAAGGGCGAGCAACCTACGAGTCTGCGCGGCTACAGCCTTGTGTACGACGCAGCTCGCAAGATCGCGCAGGGTCTCGGGGCGCACCTCGAGAACCTCGACCACCTCGTGGAGGTGAAAGGTGACACGGCGACGCTGCTCTCAGCGGGTGCGCGTACCAAATACCTTTTCGGCAAGGGGGCAGCCGAGGCGCCGCGGGGCCGGCGCAAGAAGAAGAAGCAGCAAATGACGCTCGACTTCGGCCAGGAGATCGAAGAGCTCGAGGAGAAAGACGAGGATTGGGCCGGCGAGTTTTCGGGCCGGCCAGGGCTCTCGATACTTGACCAGCTCCACCAAAGCATGATCCTCTTCGGCGCCGGACGGGCCGAAGCAATGAAGCGCCTCTTGGTCGAGGAAGGTGCGGGGCGAAACGCGCTGTTCTGGCGGCTGGCGCAGGTCCTATCTGCGCTCTACCCAACGGGAACCGAAGAGAAACGCTGGGTGGACGGTGTGCTCGGACGGAAGAAGGGACTGGGGTTGTAGTTGGACCGGCGAAGAAACTAGGAACTGGACAATGGCGAAGATCAAGCCGTGGTACAAGGTAGCTACCCCCCGCGAGGATTTGCGGGAGGGCAAACCGTTGGATGCATCGGAGTTCGCGGTACATCTGGATCAGGTGCGCGATGGCCGAGCAATCGAGGACTATCAGAATCCGGCGCGTTTCTTCGAGCGTACATTCTTGACGAAGAACCTTCGCCAGATGGCGGGCGAAGTTGTGCGCCGCCTTTCCGGAGAGAAGACCGAGACTTCCGCGGTCTTCAACATGGCCACCCCGTTTGGCGGCGGAAAAACGCACGCCCTCACCCTGCTCTACCACTTGGCAACACACGGGCAGAAGTCAAGCAAGTGGTTTGGAGTGTCCCAGATCCTCGAGCAGGCCGGGATCCGGGAAGTGCCTGGGGCCGCGACTGCAGTGTTCGTGGGCACCGAGTTCGACTCCATTCACGGCCGAGGCGGCGACGATGGCACCCCACGGCGCAAGACCCCGTGGGGGGAGATCGCCTTCCAGCTCTCCGGCAAGAGCGGTTTCAACGTCGTGGCGGAACACGAAAAGCAAATGACCGCCCCTGCCGGCGAAGTCATCCGCAAGTTCTTCCCCAAGGACAAACCCTGTTTGATCCTGTTTGATGAACTGATGAACTACGTCGGTCGAAATCGCAAGAGTGGGCTGGGAGCACAGCTGTACCACTTCGTCCAGAATCTCTGTGAGGAGGCGCGCGGCAGCGACCGCGTGGTCCTGGTGGTCTCGATTCCGGCCTCGGAGCTGGAAATGACCGCCGAGGACCGCTCGGACTACGAGCGGTTCAAGAAGCTGCTCGACCGGGTGGGGAAGGCCGTGATTATGTCGGCCGAGTCGGACGCGGCCGAGATCATCCGGCGCCGTCTGTTTGAGTGGGACCCTCGAGCAGTCAGCAGCACGGGGACGATCTTGCTCCCCAACGATGCCGTCGTTACCTGCAGCGAGTACGCGGACTGGATGAATGACAACCGCCCACAGATCCCGAACTGGTTCTCGATAGATCGTGCGAAGGACGCGTTCGAGGCCACCTATCCCTTCCACCCCATGGTTCTCTCCGTCTTTGAGCGGAAGTGGCAAGAGCTGCCCCGCTTCCAGCGCACCCGCGGCATCCTCCGTCTACTGGCGCTGTGGGTCTCCCACGCTTACCAGAAGGGTTTCAAGGGCGCACGAAAGGATCCCGTGATCGATCTGG
Organism: Planctomycetota bacterium; assembly: GCA_022568135.1. Lineage (GTDB taxonomy): Bacteria > Planctomycetota > Phycisphaerae > Phycisphaerales > SM1A02 > JADFFQ01. Next base: position 75,064 of record JADFFQ010000008.1, read on the forward strand.
GATCCGCTCCTCTGGAGGATCCGCAGTTCAGGTCGGCGGTTTTTGAGCAACTGGGTGAATCCCGTCTCGAGGGTGCGCTGACCACCGACATCTGTGGCAAGAAGGATTCCCACGCGGTGCGCCTGGATGAAGAGGCGGTGGACACGATCAAGAATGCCCGACTCCACAAGAAAGTCGCCACGACTATCTTCTTCGAATCCAATGGCGGGCAGACCAGGAGCGAGGCGAGTCTGCCAGAGATCCGCCTCGCGGTTGCTGGTCCGGATATGGATCTCGGCAACGTCGAGACCGCCTTGGAGGGCTTGACCGAAGCCTGCTACTACCTGACCACGGAACGGAACCGCTACCGCTTCAGTCTGAAGGAAAACCTGAAAAAGCGCTTTGCGGACCGACGTGCCAGCGTCAGAGACGAAGACGTTGATAGCCGAGTACGGGAGGCGATTCAAAAGATCTTCCCCGCCAGCGAGGGGGTGGAAAGGATCTTCTTTCCGGACAAGAGTGGTCAGATCCCCGATCGACCGGCGATCACTCTCATCGTCGTGGGGCCAGACCAGTCGGTGCAGGACGTTCCCGAGATTCGGGACAAGATCGAGGCCATGACCAGGGAGTACGGAAAATCTGCCCGGTCCTACAAGAGTGCGCTGATCTGGGTCGTCCCGGAATCGAGTGGGCTTCTACGGGAAGAAGCGCGAAAACTGATTGCCTGGGAAGACATGGCAGATGAGGGCCTGAGCCTGGATGAGCTTCAGCAGAAACAGTTGAACACGAACGTCCAGAAGGCCCGACGCGACCTGGCCGAGAGCGGATGGCGTACATACAAGAACGTCATGCTGCTGGGGAAGGACAACACGATAAAGACGGTGGACCTGGGGCTGGTCACGTCAAGCGCCGCGGAATCGATGCCAAAGTTGATTCTCTCCCGGCTACGGCAGAGTGGCGATGTAGAAAAAGAAGTGAGCCCTCGTTTCCTAGTCCGCAACTGGCCCCCCGCCTTTACCGAGTGGAGTACCAAGGGAGTCCGCGACGCGTTTTATGCGTCGCCGCAATTCCCGCGGCTTCTCGATCCTGAATCGATCAAGGACACCATCGCTCGGGGTGTCTCTGAAGGCCACGTCGCCTACGTCGGGAAATCCCCAAAGGGTGATTATAAGCCGTTCCTGTACAAAACGGCACTGCAGGCTGCGAATGTCGAGATTTCGGAGGACATGTTCATCCTCACGGCGAAGGAAGCTGAGAGGCATATTGAGCCACCCAAGCTCGCCAGGTTGTTGATTACCCCGCCACAGGTGCAGATCAAACCCGCAACCAAACAGACATTTGGCGCGGAGGGACTTGATCAGTTCGGCCACGAGGTACTGACGGGCGATGTCAAGTGGAGCGCAACCGGAGGGAACATCAGCGCGGACGGCGTATTCACTGCTGTCTCACTGGGCAGTTTCGTCGTCACCGCCGAAGCCCAGGGAAAAGTCGGTACCGCCGGGGTGATCGTCGCGGAGAAGGCAGAACCTAGGCCAGGGGCAAAACCAAAGCCCCAATCGCCAACAATGTTGACCTGGACTGGGGAGGTGCCACCGCAGAAATGGACCAACCTGTACATGAAGGTCTTGACAAAGCTCGTTTCGGGCGGGGAGCTCAGGATCAACGTGAGCATTGAGGCCAAACCCAAGGACGGAGTCACTGATCAGCAGCTGGAGGAAACCAAAGCCGCTCTGCGGGGACTCGGGCTGGGTGACGAAGTCCACACTGAATAGTTCTATGCTTACCAAAGAAGGCTCTACGGTCCCCCGTCTCTGCCCACGGCGCACCAAGAACGGATGACAAACGAACTGGGCCCCATCCCGGTCAAGAGAAGACGCGGGAGTGATCCGATTCACCGCTCCAGGGAATCTCTCGGCGCTTCGCTTCAGGACTTCTGGGAGTGGTCTGGCTCGGATCTGCTCGGGAACACTCAACGCGGCATACTCGCGGAGTTTCTCGTTGCTCTCGACCTTGGTGTCACTGACGGGGCGCGGGACGGATGGGACGCGTACGACCTGCGAACACCCGAGGGGACAAAGGTTGAGGTCAAATCCGCCGCCTACGTTCAGAGTTGGTATCAGCGTGATTATTCCAAGTTACGATTCAGTATCACGCCTACATATGCCTGGGATCCGAAGACAGATACGTTCGAGAAGACGAAGCAACGTCAAGCCGACGTCTACGTGTTCTGCGTACTGGCGCACAAGGACCAGGCAAGCATTGATCCCCTCGATGTGAATCAATGGGTATTCCATGTCATTAGCACCGCGAATCTGAACCGAGCCGTCGGCCCACGAAAGACTATTGGTCTCACGAAACTCGTGGCACTTGGTGCCACAAAGGTCAAGTTTGGGGAGATTCACGCTGCCATCTCCAACGTGTTATCACGGGGGGCAGAGTGACCAGCCTACCGCCGAACCGCTTGGCCTCCCGCCCACGTGGCCGTCAGGTGGTAAGGAGTCGAAACTGGAGCCCCACGGCGAGAGGCTCCGCCCACATGGCCTATTGGCGACTAGCTGGTCACGCCGTTTCGTCGGTGTCAAGTGGTGTGGCGGCGACGTGAGGGGTCACACACTGAGGCGAGTCAGCGTCAACCCGCGCTATCATCCTTGTGACTCGCCGGCGCGGGCCGGCCAGCGGCTTGCCGTCATCACGGTCCGCTAGCTGCTCCTGATTCAGCTCCGGCAAAGGACGACATCAATGCGCCGAGTAGCGCGCACTCCGAAGGAGCAACCGCCCGAAAGTGGTGAATCAGCAGTGCGCGCCGAAGGTGTTCCAGTTCGGGTCGCCGGACGGTTTCCCACCTTTGTTTACACCAAAATGCTCGGACATCCACATCAGCTCCGCTATTTCCCTGAACGGGTACGCGAGCTGCTTGACGCGGCAAATGAAGTGGATCGAGTTGGCGAACTCAGTGATCCACGGACGCCGACGGACCGTTTGAAGGAGGTGCGGCGCCTCGCTCCAGAGGTGGCTGCGCGAGCAAGGCGACTTGCCCGTGCGATTCGTGATCGGTGCACGGAATCGTTCGAACGTCCCGGCGAACTTGAACCGCATCCAGAGGTTGCAATCAATTCGGAGCTTGCCGAACTGAACTGCGGTCCGCTCCCAGATTTGCAGTCAGCGGTAAAATTCTGCGAGTGGCGTCCCAAAGACTCATTCCCATGCTGCATCGTACGGCCCTTGAGTAACGAGAGCAGGGAAGGAATCTCCGATTCCCTCGTTCAGACGGTACAGGCACTCTGTAATTTGGCAACGAGGACGGGTTTACGCAGCCGCATCCATTGGCGTCCAAAGCTCACAGCTCAGGACATATACGCAGCAAACATCAGGCCGGACGAGCCTGCGCGGCTTGAAGTTCTCGCCAACAGTCTAGAGGAAATGATTGCCGCCGCAACGAAACCGCCACGCCAGCCGGCGCATATGCAACGCTCAGCGATCGAAGGCGAGTGGTCGAAGCCGATGACAAAGAAAGAACTCAAGAAGCGGCTGGGTGGCGTGTCGAACACCACCTTCAGCATACTTGCAGCCCAATTCGGCCTGGACCAAATCAACCGACAGACCTTCCGCATTCGCCTCGACACAATGGACGCGGGCATACGGCGCGGGTTTGAAGAAGCCAGTTGACAGTTGGGATCTGGCGTCAACTGCGGCGAACTGACATCAACTAGCGCAAACTGGTCACACGACTTCGAATAGCAGTCGGATTGGCCCGTATGGTCACCATGAGCCGTAATGGTGCGGCTCACGACACAAAGGGACTGTCGGATGTCAACAGTGTCTGCATCGAACGCGGTGATCCCCAATCCTTCTGACCGCCTTCTCAACGTAAAGCAAGCGGCCGAAGTTCTCGGTTGCTCGCCGAGGATGATCGACAGGCTGCGTGTGGCGGGTGCCCTGTACGCGGTCAAGCTGGGCCGTTCTACACGATACAGATTGTCAGATGTGGAGCGCCTCGTACAAGAGGGCGCGGCCAGATGAGTCCCAAAAACCACGACGCCCCGCGGCAACGGGGCGAAGGGAGAATGGAAAATCGGTAATGAAGTGTATTACTTCCAACGACCGACTTCCACCTGCCCCGCATGGCCCGCGGGAGGTCAGAATCATCACGGACGAGCCATTGGTCGTGGGTCAGCACTATCTCGACAACGAATGGTCTCAGGGCAATGACCTCGCACTCCGGCGATACGCGGGCGAGTGGTGGGTCTACGGGGATGGCGGCTACCAAGCAATCCCCGATGATTGGATCCGGTCCGTGCTCAATCTGTGGCTCGGTGATGTGAAAGTTCGCCACGTTGATGGGCAAGGGAACGTGACCTGGAAGCCATTCCGCCCTACTAAGTACAAGGTTGCCGATGTCCTAGCTGCCCTGGCAAGCATTGTGCAAGTCTGCGCACCAGCGCCGGTCTGGTTGGATCTGAGGCAAACGCCAAAGCCAGCGAACCTCATTGCCTTTCGTAATGGCCTGCTCGACGTGGATGACTACTGCCAAGGTGAGGTGGAGTTGCTCCCAGCAACACCGGTGTTCTTCACCACAACGGGCGTGCGGCCCTACGACTTCGATCTCGACGCTGAGTGCCCGGTGTTTCGCAAATACCTCAACGAAGCCCTCGACCGCGACCATGAGAGTATCGACCTGGCGTTGGAGTGGGGCGGCTACAACATGGTGCCTGACCGGAGGCATGAAAAGTTCATGCTGGCGTTCGGTCCACCGCGATCGGGCCGAGGAACTTTCCTCGCTGCCATGGAGACTGCTCTAGGCAAGCCCCAGGTCGCGTACACGACCTTCGCCGATTTGTCCGGCCAGTTTGGCATGGAACCGCTTATCGGCAAACTGGCGGCGTTCATGGCGGACGCTCACATCAGCCCGCGCATGGACGTGGTCCGCGGGATGGAACGGATCAAGAGCGTCGTAGGTGCGGACCCGCAGCCCGTCAATCGGAAACACAAGCCGATGCTGCCGGGCGATTCGTCACCGATCCGGTTCACCATCGCGGTCAACGAGCTGCCGGATCTTCCCGACACCGTGGGAGCATTGTTGCCGCGGTTGCTGCTGTTGCATTTCCCACGGAGCTTCGCGGGCCAGGAGGACCCGACCCTGAAGGATCGAATAAAGGCTGAGGCGCCGGGAATTGCCGTACTGTTCCTGGAAGGTTTGAAGCGGCTCCGTGAACGGGGTCGATTCACCGAGCCCGCCGCGTCCAAGCCCTTTATCGAGCGCTTCCGCACCAGAGTGGCGCCAGTGGCCGCCTTCGTCGCAGAGTGTTGCGACGTTGGCAGGGACTACTCGGTTCGCAAAGATAGGCTTCGTGTCGCATTCAAGGACTTTGCGGCAGAACGAGACATCGTACCCATCGCTGGTGAGGATTTTACAAAGCAGCTTTTCCGCGTTTGCCCGACCGTGACGACTGGTCGCCTGCAGATCGACCAACTGCGGGAGCGTGTCTTCAAAGGCATCAAGCTCAAGAAGGGCGTCAAGCCGCCGGAGCACGTGGCTGGGGTGGCCGAGGTGGCTCAGTGAATCTGTATTTGTTCTCTACCTTGTTTTCGTTTTCGACTATGGCTCAGAATAGAAAATCACTTGACCACCTTGTCCACTTTCAGGACAGATGGCCCTGGCGGTACTGCAAAGGCCCATCGAAGTGGCCGAGTGGATCAGCCCATCAATGTCAGAACAGAGGATTTGACCCCCCCCGGTGAAGGGTCGGGAGGAATCCTGACCTGAAACCACAGGTCGGCCGCTGCGAGAGTAGTGGTCGGCCTATCGACCCTGGTCGGCGAGTCCCAGACCCCCCAGCCGGCACCGACCTCGGAGACCGCCACCGTGACGAAGCTGAAGACAAAGCCAAGGAAACCAGCGACCGCGAGTGATTCGAGTTGTGTGCTGGCGCTCGCTGACATTCCGAGGCTGCTGCGCGTCGCTGAAGCAGCCAGGGTCCTGGCCATTTCGCCCCGCAAGCTGTGGAGTTTGACCGACTGCGGTGAGATCCCTTGCGTTCGAATCGGCCGATCGGTGCGATATGACCCCGTGGACCTGAGCAACTGGATTGAGGCGAAGAAGCAACGCGAAGGCGGCCACAATCCTGGCCATCGCGGACAATGTAGCAGAGACGGAATCAGCTAGCACCTACTTGACGCTATTGGAATACTTGCTAGAATGTGAAGGATGGCAAAGCGACGTACAAGCCTAAGCAACCAAGTGAGAGCGGCGGTTGATGGTTCCGGGCTGTCGCGCTACCGCATCTGCAAGGAGACCGACATAGGCGAGGCAGCCATGTCCCGGTTCATGTCCGGCCAAGGCGGGCTATCCATGAAGGCCCTAGACCGCGTGGCTGACCTCTTAGACCTGAACATCACAACCGGCAAACTCCAGCGGGCGAAAGGTAGGTGAATCGTGGCGAGTATCAACAACGAATCGAACGGCCGAAAGACGATCCAGTTTGTCGGGGGTGGCGGCAAGCGCAAGAGCATTCGCCTGGGCAAGATGACCCGCAAAGCTGCGGCCGCGTTCAAGCTGAGGGTGGAGCATCTGGTCTCGGCCAGCATCACCGGGCACCCGCTGGACGAAGAGACCTCGCGCTGGCTGGCTGGTTTGGAGGACGTGATGATTGATCGGCTGGCGGCCGTCGGGCTGGCGAGGCGGCGATCCAGCGCGCTGCTGGGCGACTACCTGGCCAAATATATCACCACCCGCACGGACCTGAAACCCGCCAGCGTTCGCAAGCTGGAGCAGACAAAGGCGAAGCTACTGGCCTACTTCGATGCCGAAACGCCGCTGCGATCCATCACAACCAACGATGCGGCGGATTGGCGGGTATGGCTGACCCAGCAGGGCATCGCCACGGCGACGATCAAGCAGCACGTCGGCAACGCCAAGACGATCTTCAACGAAGCGGTGGGCCGTGATCTGCTGCACGAATCACCATTCCGGAACCTCAAGGGCGGATCAACAGCATCCCGCAATACCCGCTATGTCACGCCCGAAGAAGCCGAGAAGGTGCTGGATGCCTGCCCAACGGTTCAATGGCGTGCCCTGTTCGCCCTGGCACGGTACGCGGGGCTACGGGTACCGTCCGAAACTCATCTGCTGACCTGGGCGGACGTGGATTGGGAGCGCGGCCGGCTGACGGTCCGAAGCCCCAAGACCGAGCACCACGTCGGCCATGAGCAGCGCATAGTCCCGATCACGCCCAACCTGATGCGGATTCTGCAAGATGCCTTCGATGCGGCCAAACCGGGGCTGGAACACATTGTCACGATGACGGCCGGCGGGCAGCTACGCCGGCGGCTGGTCGGCATCGTGAAGCGTGTTGGTGTCGAGCCGTGGCCTGATGTGTTCCAGACGTTGCGCCGATCGTGCGAGAAGGAATTGGCGGCACAGTTTCCGCAGTATGCGGTATCGAAGTGGATCGGCCACAGCATCACCGTTTCGGGCAAGCACTACGCCAACAGCGTCCCCGATGAACTGTTTGACAAGGCGGCGAAGAGCACCGCGCGCGAGGCGGTGCAGAATCCGGTGCAGCATCCGGCCGCATCGGCTCGCAACTCATCGCAAACGCAAAAACGCGACGAAGCGCATGATGCAGATAACCCCGCTGTGTGCGGGGCCTTGCAACAATCTGCGACTGGTTGCGTAAGTGAAGAACAATGGAGCCGGGGGGAATCGAACCCCCGTGCCGGAACAGTCAGCAGGCCGCGTCTACACGTGTAGTCGCTCATTTGATCTCGGCTTGGTGAACCGCGAACGACGGCGTTTCACTTCGCCATGACAGACGGTTGTCTCGTTCCGCGGGGGCCTGTCAGCCCTTTGGAACCAGCCCGATGTCTTCGATCACCAGCCTCATCGGGCGTCGGGCCGATGATCGTCACCGCAACTAAGCGGCGAGTGCTAACTGAGTGTCAGCAATTATTAATGTGCATCCTTTTTACGTGGCAAGGATGCTCCACGACGCGCAACGACAAGCGTATCCCGTCCGGTCGAATCCATTTCGGCCCCAAGATGTCAAAGAGCGCGAAGCTGTCAGCGGTCAGCTTACAGCCAAATTGCCCCGGGGTTGCCCGGGGCCTGTTGACTCCATCAATATTAGGCTCGTCCAGTCCCGGTGCCGAGTTGACAGCTTTCGTATCGAAATCCCCACTGAACCTGAATCGGGGCTTCCCCAGCGAGCCAGCTTGTCCACAAGCCGGGGCCGCCGAAGGCGGCTCATACATCTGGATCGCCTCATGCGGCTGCGCCGCATCCGGGCTGAGGACAGCCAGGCTCGTATAGAAGGCGCGGCCCATTGACATCGCAATGTCGACGGAGACAATCGAGAAGCTGCGGTCAGACAACAGGGTGGACCGGCCGATGCGACGGCATGTAGTTTCAAGAATATTGGCAATTGTCGCCCTCAGCTTCCCGCTGGCGTGGGCCGGCCTTGAGATCGATCGACATGACAAACAACTTATGGAGACGTATTCCCATCAGGAACTGCTCGTCTACCTCGACGCGATGATGGCCCACTCGTACCTAGAGGCCTTCGCTTACGTCTTTTGTGCTGGTCTTCTGTTCATCGTATTTGTGGAAGGAATCGCGTACTGCCTACGACTAGGGTACGATGCCTGGACTCGCCGATCGTCCGCACGAAGCGGCCACCCGAGTTGATCTGCACGTGTTGTGGTTGAAGCGCCCGCGGGTATGCACCCGCGGCTATCAACCTCTCGACGCGTTGATGCCTCGATCCCTCACCCCAGCGGGTTGCCGGTGCAGAGGACTCACGACATTGACCATTATCGGCCTTCATCACGCGCAGATCACGATACCGACCGCCGCGGAGGCTGAGGGCCGTGCGTTTTATTGTGATCTGTTACAACTCAAAGAGATACCGAAGCCTAAGAGTTTGCGCGATCGTGGTGGATTCTGGCTGCGCGTAGGCGAGCACGTCGTCCATGTCGGAACGCAAGAGGGTGTCGAGCGCCAATCGATCAAGGCACACCTCGCCTTTGAAGTGACCGAGCTGAAGCACTGGCGAAGGGTTCTCGACGACTACGGCTTGGAGATTCTGGAGAGTGCTCCAATCCCCGGATGCGATCGGTTCGAGTGTCGAGATCCGTTCGGGAATCGCCTTGAATTCGTTGAGCGGCAAACCTGATCGCACACCGTCGCTGTCCCTCTATGAGGACGCCAACCGTGGACGACCGGATCTTTCTCCAACAGTTCGAGAACTGCACTCTGCGCTTTCATAACTGGACGCACCGCGCGCACGTGAAAGTGGCCTATCTCTACCTGCGCCGCTTTTCGCTTGACGAAGCCATCGCCAGGATGCGAACGGGCATTCAGCGTTACAACACTGCCAATGATGTTCCGGATGGGCCCGCGACCGGCTACAACGAGACGACGACCCAGGCGTTCATGCGCATCATCCACGCGGTCATGAGCGAATATGAGTCAGTCTTTCCCACCGAGACGGCTGACGAGTTCTGCGACACGCATCCGCAGCTTCTGAGGAAGCATATCCTGCGCCTGTCCTATTCGCCTGATCAGCGGACGCATCCGGACGCCGGGACGAAGTTCGTCGAGCCCGACCTGGCGCCGCTGCCACAAGCGCGCCGTCGATCGGAAGCGCAGCGCAATCGCAAGAACAAGTGACGCTCTCCAAGAACCCGAATTCCAGAGGTGGCGCGGCATCGCTAGGATGTTCACGCTGAGGTTGCCTCGATCTGCCTGACCGCCTCCCGCCATGCACCTGGTCATCTTCGACATTGACGGCACACTGACGCAGACGAACCATGTCGATACATGCTGTTACATCCAGGCTGTAAAGGACGTGCTCGGTCTGGACGAAGTGGAAACCGACTGGACGAGCTACCGGCATGCCACCGACGCCGGCATTGCCGCAGAGCTTGTCGATCGTGCCAATTGCGGCGCACCGGCCGATGCGCTGCTTGCTCAACTCCATGATCGATTCATCACACTGATAACGGCGGCGCTGAACCGTGATGCATCATTATGCCAACAGACGCCGGGAGCAATGGCCATGCTCGAGCGCCTGATTGCCCGAGACGATGTCGTCGCGGCGCTGGCAACCGGAGGCTGGCGGGCATCCGCCGAATTGAAGCTGCGGCGATCCGGCCTAGACGTGTTTGACCTTCCGCTGGCGACGTCGGACGACGACGTTTCGCGAGAAGCAATCATGCGTATCGCGCGCGAGCGTGCGGCGGCGCGTCATCAGGATGATTCGTTTGACGTGCAAATCTACGTCGGCGATGGCGTGTGGGACGCCCGCAGCGCGCGGGCGCTCGGACTCGGCTTCATTGGCGTCGCAGAGGGTGAACAAGCGCACCGGCTCCTGGCGGAGGGCGCACGAGCCGTCGTCAAGGACTACACCGATCTCGAAGGCTTTCTTCGCACAGTGCAATCAGCGGGGAGGCACCCCACCAACTGAACACTCACTCCAGCGGGTTGCCGAAGTGTTCGCGGTACGTCGGCACCACGGCCTGAAGAACGTGCAGCAACACCTCGGCCGGGCTGCCGACCGCGCTGACGTCGCAGATGAGGTTTGTTTCATAATGGCCGAGCATGGGCGACGTCTCCCGGTCGTAAACCTCGAACCGCCGGCGGATGACTGCTTCATCGGCATCGTCGCTGCGGCCTTCCTGAACAGCGCGGCGCTTCATGCGCTCGACCATCTCGTCGATGTTCGGCGCTGTGAGGTGAATGATGCGCATCACTTCGATGTGCTGATCGACGATCTTCGCCTGATTGAGATTGCGCGGGATGCCGTCCAGCACCAGAAGGTCCGTGCCGGGGCGGAAGGCCTGCTCATTGATCCTGCGCTGCATGTACTCCCGCCACAGGGCAATGGTCAGGTCGTCCGGGACGAGCAGGCCTTGGGAGGAGTACTTCAGTGATTGCCGGCCCAACTCGGAATCTTTGTCCAAAGCGCGGAAGATCTCGCCGCTGGCCATATGGACGAAGCCGGGTATCCGGCCGAGCAGCTTGCCCTGCGTGCCCTTGCCCACGCCTGGGGCGCCGAAGAGGAGGACGCTCTTGTACCGGCCTGGCATCATCGGTCTCCAGGGGCCCGTCGGGAAGTGGCCAGTATGGCCGGGATCAGGCTCGGTGGAAAGTTACGCCCGACTGGCAGTCCGGCCGAGCAACAAGTATGGTCTGCCATCATGCGAGGAATGACCCGAAGGTGGGTCTTTCGCAATCCAGCCGAGGTGCGCCGGGGGGATACGATCCCGCTGGTTCAGCGCGTGCTTCACGCTCGAGGGCTGACCGAGGCCGCGGCGATTCGCCGATTCTGCGAACCCAAGCTGACCGACCTGCACGAGCCGGAGTTGATGCCGAACATCGACACGGCTGCCAGGCGGCTGGCCGAGGCGGTCCGGGGACACGAATCGATCGTGATCTACGGCGACTACGATGTCGATGGGATCACCGCCTGCGCCATCCTCTACCACGTCATCAAGGCCATAGCCCCGCAGGTCGATTTGCGCACCTACATCCCTCATCGTCTGGATGAAGGCTACGGTCTGAACAGCGACGCGCTGCGGCAGCTTCGAGCCGACGGCGCCGACCTGGTGATCTCCGTCGATTGCGGGATCACGGCGTTGGAGCCGGCCAGGGTGGCCCGCGAGATCGGTCTGGATCTGATCATCACCGATCACCACAGCCTTCCCGGCTCAGGCGGCCCGTTGCCGGACGCGATCGCGGTGGTTCACCCCCGGCTGCCGGGAAGCGACTATCCCTTCGGCGAGCTTTGCGGAGCGGGCATCGCGTTCAAGCTTGCGTGGCGGTTCGCGACGATCTGGTGCGGATCACGGCGGGTGGGCGAGTCGGTGCAGAAGGTGCTGCTGGACATGCTTCCGCTGGCTGCGCTGGGAACGATCGCTGATGTGGCGCCGCTGGTCGATGAGAATCGAACCATCGCGGCGTTTGGACTCCGATGGATCAAGCACACTCCGATCGTCGGGCTCCGCGCCCTGATCGAAGCGTCGGACCTGATGCACGAGGACATCGATTCGGAGAAAGTCGGGTTCGTGCTCGCTCCCCGCCTCAACGCAGCCGGGCGAATGGGCCATGCCGCCGAAGCCGCTCACCTGCTCACCGCGGCCACACAACAGGAGGCGGAGGTGATTGCGAAGCAACTGGCGCGCGACAATCGTCAGCGTCAACAGACCCAGCGGAACATCCTCCAGCAGGCGTCGCGGATGGCCGAGGACGCAGGGATGACCGCGGATGATCGGCGCGCGATTGTGCTGGCTGATGAATCGTGGCACGCGGGCGTGGTGGGCATTGTCTGCTCGCGGTTGGTTGAACGGTTCTGCCGGCCGGTGGTCCTGCTGCATCGACAAGGCGACGTGTGTAAGGGATCGGCTCGCAGCATCGACGGTTATTCCATCCACGACGCGCTGGTCGCCACCTCCAAACACCTCACGAGCTACGGCGGACACGACGTCGCGGCGGGGCTGACGCTTCGAGCCGCTGATCTCGCCGCCTTCACCGAAGCCCTCACCGAGCATGCCAACTGCCATATCACTGTCGAGCAACTGACCGCCACCGTCCGCATCGATTGCGATGCCTCGCTTGGCGAGCTTGATCTCGAGACAGTGAGGCGAATCGGGTTGATGTCACCTTTTGGGCGAGCCAACCCCAGACCGACGCTTCGCATTCGCAGCGCAACGCTTGCCGGACCGCCAAAGCAGATTGGCGCCAACGGCCGGCATCTAGCCTTGAGTCTGCGCCAGGACCAGCCATCCGGTCGCCGGTGGTTGCGCTGCGTGTGGTGGAACGCGGGCGCGCTCGCGGCTGATCTCGCTGCGGGCATGTGCGTCGACGCGATCATCGAGCCCAAGGTCAACACCTACAACGGCCGCACAAACGTCGAAGCGGAGCTGCGCGACGTGCGACTCTGTCAAACATGAGCCGGTCTCCCCCTCAGCCCCCGGCTCTGCCGGGGGGTTCCCCTGCTCCCGGCAACAACCCCGCCGCCTCAAGCACACGTCGCAGGCCGCGGTCATCGGAGTCGTCAAATGCCGCAATCTCGTGCGAATCGAGGTCAAGGACGGCCCAGGCGGCACCGGTTTCGTCGATCAACGGCACCGCGATCTCCGACCGGTCGCGCGGATCGCAAGCGACGTAATCATCACCGAGCTCGCGCACGTCCCGGACAATACGTGTCGTGCGGAACCGCAACGCCTGACCGCACACGCCATGCAAGCCGATCGGTGAACAGGCGGGTTTGTCCCGGCACGGTCCCAGCACCAGCCGCTGATCGTCCGGATCGCCCGGCTGATCAAGATATAACCCGACCCACGACACACCCTTGTCGT
>JADFFQ010000009.1 GCA_022568135.1 Planctomycetota bacterium
CGCGGTCGAAGCCCCCGTCGTCATCCAAGGGCGCCCCCACGGCCAGGTCGCCCACGCCATCGCCGTCGAGATCGGCCAGGGAGGCCACCGAGAAGCCGAAGAGATCCTCATTATCCAGCCGTGGGCCGCCGCCTTGGGTGGAGCTGATCTTCTGGTGGGACTTGATGGTGACCACGGGGTCAGGGCCGGTTGTGTCTACATTGAGGAAGAGCACCCACACCGCACCGCGGTCCAAGCCCCCGTCATCATCGCCGATTGCCCCCACGGCCAGGTCGCCCACGCCGTCGCCGTCGAGATCACCCAGTGAGACCACGGAGAAGCCGAATTGATCGCCATTATCCAGCGGGGCTCCACCGCAGGCGGCGGAGCTGATCTTCTGGTGGGACTTGACCGTGCCGTTGTCGTCGAGGAAAAGGATCCACACTGCGCCGCGGTCGAAGCCCCCGTCGTCATCGAGCTGTGCCCCGACGGCCAGATCGCCCACACCGTCACCATCCAGATCCCCCAGCGAGGCCACCGAGACACCGAAGCGATCCTCATTGTCCAGCCGTGGGCCGCCGCCTTCGGTGGCACTGATCTTCTGGTGGGAGAGCACCCAGCCGGGCTGGGCCTGGGCGCTGCCCGCGGACCAGACCAGGACCACGGCGGCGCCCGCAAGCACTCGATTCATTCCGCCTGCGGCGGAGTGGTTGCACGACATCGCTGAGCCTCCTTTGGGCTTGGAGGCCGCACGGCGGTGCTGCTCAGCTTGTTGGCCGATCCGTGGCCGCCAGCACCCCCTGATGCGGCCGGAGAATCTGTCCGGCACCAGTGTACCACGACTCACGGCCGGTTCCAATGTTTATCTCGGGCGATTGTCGCCTCTCAGCCCGTGTCGCTTGCAACGCTCACGCGCACGGCCCCCAGTTGGCCAGCAGCGTCAGCAGGTCGAGGATGCCGACGGTGCCGTCGCCGTCGAAGTCCGGTGGCCCGCCGGGGTCGGTGCCCCAAGCGGCGAGAAGCGTGAGCAGGTCGAGGATTCCCACACTGCCGTCGCCATCCAAATCGGCCGGACATCGCCGGTTCACCGCAGCGATTGTCGCGTCGGAGTTAATGCGCCCGTTTCCGAAGAAGTCGTCAAAGCCCGGTGCGCCCAGGTCATCAGCGTTTTCATTGATGAACGTGCGCACCTCATCAGGGGTGAGCGTTGGATCAACCGAAAGAACCAGCCCCGCGAGCCCCGCGACATGTGGACTTGCAGCTGATGTCCCGCCGAAATCCGGGGTGTAGGACGAAACGCCTTGGTTGCTTGGAGCGAGAATACCGGGACTCGGTGCGCCGACGTCAAGCTGCGGTCCCCAGTTGCTGAAGATCGCCAGCGTGTCATTGATGGTGATCGCCGCCACGGCCATGACGTTGGGATACCAAGCGGGATAAAAAGGCGCGGAAGTGCCGAAGTTGCCTGCGCCCGCCACAACGACAACGCCGTTGTTGTAGGCGAAGTTCACCGCATCTTCTGTCATGGGCAACGGGAATGGGGAACCCAGACTGAGATTGAGAACATGAGCGCCGTTATCGACAGCATAGAAAACACTTTCGGATGCGGAGAAGTCTGAGCCCGTGAGGTGCCACCACTTGGACGTCATGATGGTCAAGTTGGCGATCCCAGCGACGCCAACACCGTTGTCGATTACAGCCGAGGAAATGCCCGAGACTGGTGTGCCGTGTCCGTTCACATCATCTATATTGTTATTGTTGTTCGCAAAGTTCCAACCATAGGTGTCGTCAACGAAGCCGTTGCCATCGTCGTCGATGCCGTTGGGCGGATCGTCGTTGACCCAGATCAGCGCTTGCAGGTCCTCGTGGGTGATCAGGCAGCCGGTGTCTATGATTCCGACGATGATGTCACTGTTTCCGGTTGACACATCCCAAGCACCTTCGGAGCTGATCTTTTGATGCGACCACTGCTGGGGGTACATTGGATCGTTGGGAACGTGTGTCGGTTCCGGCCGACCATTCGGGCCTGCGAACGCAACGCCCGGGAGCGCTGAGACCTGGGCGCTAAGCGCGACAACGTCGGCCTGCGGCTCTACGATCGCCAGCCGCCAATAGCTCAACGGGTGCGGCTTCTCGGGCATTCCCTTCGCGTGCGGCGCATGATGCGGCGCTTGCCATTGCACGTTAGGTCCGAGTACCACCTCGACACGTTCCATCGTAATAGCTTCGGGCTGGTCGGCGAACCGAACTATGATCTGACCGGCAACGAACGGGGCTTTTTCATCGACAGGCCCGAGGCGTCCATCGTCGCTGAACGCATAAGCAGGGCAGCCAACCGCGGCCCAAATCACAGCGACACCAATGTAAACGTAAGCGTTGCTCTGCATGAGGGCGCTCCTGCGACTTGGTTTGGCGTCAGCCCAGGCAAGTCAGGGCGATTTTCGTCTTCTGCGCCTCAACTGTCAGAGTACGGCCATGTGCTTGGTCAATCAAGCTCTGATATCAACCTGAAATGGCAAGCCAGCAGTTAGGAGGGCAGAAAGTTGCGAGGGTGACGGGGTGCTCGGCGGCGTTTCCTTCACGCGCACGGCCCCCAGTTGGCCAGCAGCGCAAGCAGGTCGAGGATGTCGACGGTGCCATCGTTGTCGAAGTCGGGCGGTCCGCCGGGATCGGTCAAGTCACCCCCAATGAGCTAGCAAAGTAAGCAGGTCGAGGATGCCGACATTGCCGTCGATGTCGAGGTCGCCCAGGCAGTTGTTGCGCGCATCGCCCCACGCTGCAAGGACGGCCAGCAGATCAAGGATGCCGACAACGCCGTCGGCGTTGAGGTCGGCGAAGATCACATCTTCCACGGGAGCGAACTGATACTCGTATGCCCCCATGTCCACGACGACCGGCACTCCGCAGCCGGGATCGAAGTCGGCCTCATCGGCGTTGAAGCGCGGATTGCCGTCGAGGTCAACCGGGAACAGTTCCGCGGTGTTGCCGTCCTGGTCGTAGTCATTGGCGTCGATCGGCACGCCCCAGTTGTTCCCGGCGTCGATAGACGGCGAGCCGGAGGCGAGGCGATAGTCGCCGTTGTCGGGATCGACGAACATCGGATCGGCGTCGATGTTATTGCCGCCGTCTCCCGTCCAGCCTTGTTCAACATCGCTGTATGTAATGGTGGTGGCGGCGTTCTTGCCGTCGAAGACCTGATCGTGGCTGTTTCCCCAGAGAATGCAGTTGGCCATTGATGGGCTGCTTTCGAAGAATGACGTGTTGGTGTTGTACATCACGCCACCGCTCCGGCCGGCGGTGTTTCCGATGAGTGAGCAGTTGATCAACGTCGGGCTGCCGCCCTGGAAGTTGTAGATCGCCCCACCCGTGGCACCAGCCTCGTTGTTGACAAAGGTACAATTGGTCACCGTCGGACTGGCCAAGAAGTTGTTGAACATTCCGCCGCCACCGCCCCATTGCTCGGTCCCGTACGCGACATTGCCCGCAAATACGCAGTTGGTCACTGTTGGACTGCTGGCGTTGTTGCGCATCCCACCGCCGCGGCCGGCAACCTTGTCAGGCACGCCCGCAAGGTTGCCGCTGAACGCGCAGTTGCGGATCGTCGGGTTGCTGAAGGTGCCATTGCTCATTCCCCCACCGAGGTTACCGACATTTCCGCTGAACAAGCAGTCAATGACGATCGGGCCGCTGCCAACATTGTCCATCCCGGCGCCGAATGGCGCATCGTTTTCGACAAAGGTGCAATGGGTGACAATTGGATTGGAGTCGAACGCATTTGACATCCCGCCCCCGACTCCGACATCAACTACGTTGCCCTCGAATGTGCAGTTGGTGACCGTGGGGCTGCTGCTGTCGTTGAACATGCCGCCTCCTTCGTTGCCGAGGAAGGAGGAGCCAGCGAAATTCGCGATGAACTGGCAATCGATCACGATCGGATCGCTGTTTATGTTGCACATGCCAGCACCCTGAGTGGGCGAATCGAGGCTGTGAAACACAGCGTTCTCGGCAAACACACAGTTGCTCACAACCGGGTGACTGTTCTGGTTGAACATCCCACCTCCCTGAGAGAAGGCGAAGGCAGATGCCTGGGATGTGTTCTCACGAAACACGCAGTTGCTGACCATCGGGTTGCTGTTGAAGTTATACATTCCACCGCCTTGGGAATTGATGAATGGAGGTGCCTGGGCCGCGTTCGCGAGAAATACGCAGTTGTTCACGGTTGGATCACTGGACTGGTTGACCATCCCCCCGCCCCTGGTGGCCGACCCGCCGGTGATGGTGAATCCATCAAGCACCGTATCGGGGCCTTCCAGGTTGATGCACGAAACAACGCTGGTGTCTAGTCCCGTTGCGTCGATGGTGGTTACGTCAGGGCCGTCGGAGCTGCGCACAATGATCGCCAAGCCCAGGAAGTCGATCGCCTCGTTGTAGACGCCCGGCGCAACGACGATTTCATCGCCGTCCTTGGATGCAGCAATGGCTTCTTGGATCGTGGGAAAGTCGCCCGGCACATTTCTTATGAGCGCGCTCGATGTTGACGCAAAGACGAGGACCGCGATCGCAGCAGCTAAGCTCCCCTGACGTACCGAAGTCTTGAATTCAGACACTGTCTCGCCTCCTTCCAGCGTGAGTCGGTACAGCGATGCCTACCGGCAAGTCTATGCCCGTAGGCGCACCCGTGTGACCGAACGGGAACAGTTTACCACAGGCGGGCTGTATCCAAGCGGCATTTGTGAGATTTCAGCCCGAGTTGTTCAGCCGATGCGCGGTGTTGGCGGCGCTACGCACACGCCCCCCAGTTGGCCAGCAGCGCGAGCAGGTCGAGGATGCCGACGGTGCCGTCGTAGTTGAAGTCAGGCGGGCAGGGCGTCGCGCACCTACCGGAAGCAGGTGCCGCACGGATTGCCGCCGAGGAACGAGCACCAGTTGGCCAGCAGCTTCGCCAGGTCGAACGCATCCACACACCCATCAGACACGCCGTCCACCGGTCCTGAGATGTCCGCCAGGGCGAAGTTCGGGGAGGTGCAGCCTTCGCAGGGCGGGTCTACGTCGCCGGGCGGGTCTGGGTCGCTCGCAGCGGAGCACCACGCACCCAGCAGCGTCCCGAGGTCGAACGCATCAACGCATCCGTCGGGGAAGCCGGGGCCGAGCGGACCGGAGATGTCGGCCGGGGGTTCACATTCATCCGGTACACCGTTGCCGTTTCGGTCCGTACTGGCGCCGACGACGATGTCGCAGTCATCAGGGATGCCATTCATGTTACAGTCGGGTGTGACCGCGGCGGCGGGAACAATTTTGAAGACCTTGCCGCCGACTGTGCGGTCGCACAGATAAAGCTCACCGAAGGCGTCCTCGCCGAACGAGGTCACCGAGTTGAGGGGAGGCCCGCCAACGGGCGCAAGCTCGTCTTGGATTTCTCGCAGTTCAATGATGGTCCCGTTGTCGTGCTCAAGCCGCCAGATGCGGCCGAAGAGGTCGGCAAACAGGTAGGCGCCAACCAGATCGGGGATTGCGCAACCGCGATACACATAGCCGCCGATCACCACTGCCGGCGACGCATGCGCGTACTCGAACATCGGGTCTACAAGGGTGGGGTCGGTGCAGTCACAGGTTTTTTCGGCGGTGCAACGGGTGCCCTCTTTACAATCCCAGCCGTAGTTCTCACCGCCGGCGCTGCTGCCCGGCCGGAAGTTGACTTCCTCCCAGGCATCCTGACCGACATCGCCAATGTACAGGTCGCCCGTCTCGCGATCGAGGCTGCACCGCCACGGGTTCCGCAGACCATAGGCCCAGATCTCGTCAGCGCCATCAATTCCGACAAAGGGGTTGTCCGGCGGGATGCCGTAGTTCCGGTTCGGGTCGGCCGGGAAATCGTCACAATCAACATCGATGCGCAGGATGCTG
This sequence comes from Planctomycetota bacterium, assembly GCA_022568135.1. GTDB lineage: Bacteria > Planctomycetota > Phycisphaerae > Phycisphaerales > SM1A02 > JADFFQ01. Next base: position 5,881 of record JADFFQ010000009.1, read on the forward strand.
CCGAGCAGGTTGTCGAGGTTCTGTGCGTTGTCACCGGTGTCGTAAGGTTCGCCCCCGCCGTCGCCGAGGGCGATATAGAGGTAGCCGTCGTTGGGACCAAAGCCGATCCAGCCGGCGTTGTGGTGATTGGTGGGCTGTTCAACCAGCATGACCGGTTGCACGCTGTCAGGATCCGCCACGTCAGGATCGGCGCTCACCGCATAGCGCGCAACAACGGTGTCCCCGTCCGGGGTGCGCGTGTAGTTGACGTAAAAGAATCCGTTCGTCTCGAAATCGGGGTGGAAAGCGAGGCCGAGAAGGCCCTGCTCATTCGGACCGCTCACCACGAGATCGGTCAGATCAAGAAACGGATCATCGAGGACCGCCCCATCCTTGATAATGGAGATCCGGCCGAACTTCCCAACCACGAACAGGCGGTTGAAGTCACACGGCGCGTGGGTCAGGAATACGGGAAACCCAATGTTCGCGACCAGGACCGTGGTCAGCTGCGAATCTCCGGCATTCAATGCGCCCGCAAGGGCAAGGCAAGGCCCCAGCAGGCCCAGTGGCAATAGACGTTTCCACTGGTCGGCCATCTTTTCGACCGTCCATTTCACCGATTTGTGCCTCGACAACATGGCTACACCTCCTGCGGGCAGAAAGGCCGCACCGTCGGGGGCATCAAGGTGGTGGCCGAATCCATGGCAGCCGCGAGCCTCCTGCGACCTCATCTGAATCGATCGTTACCATCGTACCACGCTGATCGCTGCACCGCAAGAAAAGAATCGAGGCGAATCACCCGGATTGCGCCCGGACAACCGTATCGACGGGCTGATTGCTCGGAGAACGACGGTTTCGCACGCGGGCTATGATCCGTCGATGACCTCTCATCTTGAATCCAGTCGCCGGCGCTATCAGCAGTACAAGCTCGACTTCAAGGAAAGCCGGGCAACGGGTGTTGCTGCAGCGGCGGCGCCGTCATTGGATTCCATTGTCAAGCCGCCCGGAGCCAGGCAACGGTCGTTCGTAGAACTTCTGCGGCAGTTCTTCGCGCTGCTCAAAGGGCAGGGCTCACGGATCGCGCTGGCCTTGACGACATTGACGATCGCGACGGTGCTTGGCCTGGTCCCACCCGCTGCAACGAAAGTTGTGGTGGACTACGTATTGATTGACAACCCCCTGCCGGCAGTGCTCTCCGAACGGCTTCACCTGCCATCGGATCGCCGAGCGCTGCTGGGGACGGTGGCGTTGGGGATCGTTGTGATCTCGCTGGTATCGATCTCCGTCAGCATGTGGGGTCGCTGGCAGGCGACCAAGACAACGAAGCGGTTGCAGGTGGGCGTTCGCCGCAAGGTCTTCGAGCACGCGGTGCGATTGCCGCTGCATCGTGTCTATGCGTTGAAGTCGGGCGGCGTAGCAAGCATCTTGCGCGAAGATGCCGGGGGCGTCGCCGAGCTCATCTTCAGCATGCTCTACAACCCGTGGAGAGCAATTATTCAGCTTACGGGCACCCTGATCATCCTGGGGGTGGTCGATTGGCGGTTGCTGCTGGGGTCGTTGGTGTTGCTGCCAACGGTTTTTCTAACCCATCGCACCTGGATCGGCCGGGTCCGGCCGCTGTATCGAGATATCCGGGCCACCCGCCAGCACATCGACACCCACGCGACCGAGTCGTTCGGGGGAATGCGGGTGGTGCGCACCTTCGGCCGGCAACGCAGCGAAGCGGCTCGCTTCACCCGTAACAACCACCTCATGGCCAGGCAGGAGCTCGGCGCGTGGTGCTGGACGCGGAGCGTGGAGGTGGCCTGGGCAGTGCTGATTCCCGCCGCCGCGGCGCTGTTGTTGTTCTATGGCGGCTCTGAGGTGCTCAGCGGCACGATCTCCCCGGGCGACCTGGTGATGTTCCTTGCATACCTGGTGATGCTGCTTGCTCCGCTGGCGACGCTGGCCAGCAGCGCGACGCAGTTCCAAAACAGCTTGGCCGGGCTGGACCGCATCCTTGATCTGCTCGAAGAGCCGGTGGAGATGCCGCCCGCGCCCGGCGCGATCGTCGTCGATGCCCCCACCGTAGCCGGAGGGATCACGCTCAAGGATGTCGGCTTCGTGTATCCCGGCTCGAGCATTCGTGTCCTCGACAATATCGATTTGACGGTGATGCCCGGTGAGACCGTCGCACTGGTCGGCCGAAGCGGCGCCGGCAAGACGACGCTCTGCAACTTGATTGCGCGTTTCTACGATCCGAGCGAAGGTGTCATTGAGCTCGACGGGAGGGATTTGCGCGAGATCGATGTCGAAAGCTATCGGCGACTGCTGGGAATTGTCGAGCAGGACATCTTCCTGTTCGACGGCACGGTGGCCCAGAACATCGGATATGCCCGCCGCGGGGTGACGATCGACGACATCACGCACGTGGCTGAACTCGCCCATGCCCATGAGTTCATCACCGAACTTGACCACGGCTACGACACGCTGATCGGTGAGCGCGGCGTGCGGCTCAGCGGCGGGCAGCGCCAACGACTGGCCATTGCCCGAGCGATGTTGGCCGATCCTCGCATCCTTATCCTGGACGAGGCAACGAGCAACCTCGATACCCAAAGCGAGCAGTTCATCCAGGCGAGCCTCGCCGCGCTCATGGAAGGGCGCACCACCTTTGTGATCGCGCATCGCCTCAGCACGATCATGCACGCCGATCGCATCGTCTTGTTGGAAGCCGGCCGGCTCCTCGACCACGGCACGCATGAACAGCTTCTGCAACGAAGCGAGACGTATCAACAAATGGTGTTCATGCAACTGCAAGGCGCGGCGGCCGCGACGCCGGCCGAGTCGTTTGTCGGGCCCGCTTTGCGGACCAGTTTGTAGGGTCGGCTGTACGGGCCAGTCGCGCATAGCACGTAAGACGAAAGGTCCGCGCACCAGCCCCTACGGCTGAGGGCCGCCAGTCGCCGGCATGTCCCCGACAGCCTCGTTCCCCGCTCTCGGAAGAAGTGCCAGGCCCACTCTCCGCATTATCGGTGTCTCAATGTTGGCTGTCTCGAGGAAAAGTCCTTCCCGACGGTTCCCGAATGGAGTACGATTACACGGCCTGGGAGGCGAATCCCTGAGCAATCCTTGCGGGAAAGGCGGTGGAGACATGAAGTACAGAATCTTTCTTGGGTTCGCTGCTCTGGCTGGCACGGCGATTCTTGTCGCCCAACTGAACGCCGGGGAAGGCGCCGGCAATTCGACCGGACCCAGCGGCGGTGGCGCTGTTGGGACGGCGGATAACGATGTCGGCGGCGGCATCGCCGGAGGCGGGCCGGACGTGGTCTACACAAACGTGGGCAGCATTTCCAACTATGGAGCCATTGGTGGTATCCGCGGCTACACGCTGGGAAGCTTCACCTGCAACATCGGTGATCAGGACCTGCTGTGGACCAGCAACGGCACGCCCGGTCTGGCGATGAACGCGTACCGGCTGCACGACGGCCGGCTGATGCAGATCGGCATGTCCTGGGTCAAGCACGCCTGCTGTGCCTTCGCCACCGGCGGTTGTGGCCTGGCCTGCAACGGGCATGGCGGCAATGTGCTCGGGGCGGGATGTCGCGACGTGTACAGCTCCGTGTGGAATGCCATCCAGAGCAGACTCGGGCCGCGCTCCGGGATTGATCCCTACTCCGGTGCGTTCTCACCTATTCCCGGTGGCGGGGGCGACGCCATCTTCAGGAGGCTGCAGATCGCAGAGTCCGACCTTGACGCCAACATCTATCCGGGGGCCCTGTACTTCGTCGAGGGTGTGTACGTCGGCACCGACGATGCGCAGTACGGCAACTGGCTCAACAACGCCTCCTACAAGCGGGTTACCGTGGGCGGTGATTTCTCCATGGTCGAAACGGGGCCGATTCAACTGACCATCCCCGCGATCTTCGCCTGGTATGATCACGGCAACGGCCCGAACAATCCCGACCCTTCGGTCGTGACTGTCAATGTCGATGTGCCCGGCGAGGGCCGGTTTGTCGTTAGCGCTAAGGCCAGCGACAGCGGTGACGGCACCTGGCGATACGATTACGCGGTCTTTAACCTCAACTCGCACCGTAGCGCCGGGGTATTCAGTGTGCCGATCCCCTCCGGGGCGATTGTCAGCGGTGTCGGTTTCCACGATGTGGACTATCACTCCGGCGAGGTCTACGACACCGCCGACTGGATCATGAGCGTCACCGACACTGAAGTGACCTGGTCGAGCCCGGAGACATTTGCGGAGAACGCGAACACCAACGCGCTGCGCTGGGGGACGATGTACAACTTCTGGTTCGAGGCCGATGTTCAGCCGGTTGAGGGAGAGGTGACCCTCGGGCTGTTCCGCCCGGGGGCGCCGGGGGTTGTGTCAGCCACGGTGTCGGTGCCAGGGAGCCTCTGCTCGGCCGACCTCGACGGCGACGGCTCCGTGGGGATCCTCGACTTGCTGGCGCTCTTGGCGGCCTGGGGCGCGAACCCCGGGCACCCAGCCGACTTTGATGGCGATGGCACCGTCGGCATCCTGGACCTGTTGACCCTGCTGGCCGACTGGGGGCCGTGCCCCTGAGACGCGACACCGGCCGAGGCGCTGCTGGGTGGTGAGGGAGGGTTAATCTGGGCCGAGGCCGCCCGAAACCGGCTTTTTGAGATTTATGCGCTTGGATCGCTCGGAGATCGTGTATATTCATCCTTGGTGACGTCTCTACGGGTCCTGTCGAGGTGTGCCTGCATGGCTGGGCAAGAGGGGAGATAACGGTTCTCCGCCCGGCGAAGGGGCCCAGGCAAAAGCCCCCGGGGGGGCAGGCCGGCATCTCGGAAGATGAGCACCTTCGGCCGTGGTGTGAGCCGCGGCATGAGACCGCTTGGGATATGTAAGAGGAGATTAAAAATGAGAAGTTCAGCATTGAGAACCACCCTTGGCCTTGCCGGCGGTCTTGTGATTGCTGTGGCAGCCAACGATGCTGTGGCCGGGCCAACCGGCGCGTGCTGCATCGGCAAGATCTGCGTCATCGTTACCGAGGACGCCTGTGCTGTCCTGGGCGGAACCTACCAGGGTGACTTGACGAACTGCGAGGGCGGAGGAGCACCGGTCACCTATGAGTCGTTCCCGAATGCGCCGCTGCCGGACAACAATCCCGCGGGTGTCAGCGACACCATCACGGTGCCGGACTCGGTGGTCATCACCGATGTCGATGTCGCTCTGCAAGTGACGCACACCTGGGTCGGCGATCTGTGCGTGACCCTTGTGCATCAGCCCACGGGCACAACGGTGGACCTGATCCAGCGCATGGGCGAGGCAGGCGGATGCCATTCCGGCTTTCCCTTTGGCTGCGCTGCGGACAATTTCAACATCGTCCTTGACGACGCGGGGGCCGGCGGTCCCATCGAGAGTCAATGTGTGTTCAATCTCTCCTCACCGCCGGGCTACGCTCCCAACAACCCGCTCGCGGCGTTCAATACGCTCGACTCGGCCGGGGACTGGACCTTGACCGTGAGCGACAATGCGGGCGCCGATTTCGGGACGTTTGACAGTTGGGCGCTCATTATCACAAGTAGTGGGCCCGGCGCGTGCGAATCATTATGCGCTTGGGATCTGGATGGGAGCGACGATGTCGGCATCCTCGACCTGCTGGCGCTCTTGGCGGCCTGGGGCCCGAACCCGGGGCACCCAGCCGACTTTGACGGTGATGACAACGTCGGCATCCTGGACCTACTCACCCTGCTGGCCAACTGGGGGCCGTGCCCCTGAGACGCGACACCGGCCGAGGCGCTGTTGGGTGGTGAGGGAGGGTTGATCTGGGGCGATGCCGCCCGAAGTCGGCTTTTTGAGATTTATGCGCTTGGATCGCTGGGAGATCGCGTATATTCATCTTTGGTAACGTCTCTCGGGTCCCGCCGAGGCATGCGTGCATGGCGAGGCAAGAGGGGAGATAACGGTTCTTTGCCCGGCAAGAAAGTCCGAGGCAAGAGCCCCCGGGGGGCAGGCCGGCATCTCGGAAGATGAGCACCTTCGGCCGTGGTGTGAGCCGCGGCATGAGACCGCTTGTGATTATTGAGGAGATTGGAGATGAGAAGTTCAGCATTGAGAACCACCCTTGGCCTTGCCTGCGGTCTCGTGATTGCCGTGGCAGCCAACGACGCTGTGGCCGGGGAGTGCCCGGGCGCCGGCGACTGCTGCGTCCCCAACGGAACGCCCGGATGCGATGATGAGGTGTGCTGCAGCGCGATCTGCGCCAATGATTCGTTCTGCTGTGACGTGTCATGGGACTCGATCTGCGCAGACGCGGCGAACGCCGATGCTGTCAATTGCCCGCAGTGCCAGCCGGTTCCGTCCGGCGCCTGCTGTATCGGCACGGATTGCGTCGTCGTCACCGCAGACGCCTGTTCTGCCAAGGGCGGAAGCTACCAGGGTGACTTGTCGAAGTGCTTCAGTGGAGGAACACCGCTCACCTATGAGTCATTCCCCCATGCGCCGCTGCCGGATGACAATGCCGCGGGTGTCAGCGACACGATCACCGTGCCGGACTCGGTGACGATCACCGACGTCGATGTCGGTCTGCAAGTGATCCACACCTGGGTCGGCGATCTGTGCGTGACCCTTGTGCATCAGCCCACAGGCACAACGGTGGACCTGATCCAGCGCATGGGCACCCCCGGCGTATGCCATTCCGGCGGTCCCTTCGGCTGCGCTGCGGACAATTTCAACATTGTCCTTGACGACGCGGGGGCAGGCGGTCCCATCGAGAGTCAATGTGTGTTCAATCTCTCGTCACCGCCGGGCTACCACCCGAACAACCCGCTCGCGGCGTTCAATGCGCTCGACTCGGCCGGGGACTGGACCTTGACCGTCAGCGACAATGCGGCTGCCCTTCTCGGGACGTTTGAAAGTTGGTCGCTCATCATCACGAGTGGCGGAACGAGCGCGTGCGATGCATCATGCGCCTGGGATCTGGATGGGAGCGGCGATGTCGGCATCCTCGACCTGCTCGCGCTGCTGGCCGCGTGGGGTCCGTGCGAGGCACCCTGCCCGCCGGACTTCGATGGCGGCGGAACAGTCGATATCTTCGACCTGCTCACCCTCATATCCAACTGGGGATTCTGCCCGTGAGCGATCGGTCAAGCGCTATCGACGACTATCGATGACCCAAAGCCCAGGGAAAGCTTACCCTGGGCTTTTCAATCTGCTCCGACAGCGCCGCGCCACATTCCACCCCGCGCAAGCTCTGCTTCGGCTGCGAGGTGCCCAAAGGCCGGCCAAGCGGAGCCGGACGCGATTTCTTTGAAGATTCCCAACGCCTCCTTTGTCCGGCCGTGGATCAGATGCCACGCCCCGAGGCCGTAGGCGATCGTGGCATCGTTGATCGCATCCGAGGTCGGAGCCGACGTGTCCCCACGCCGCTGGGGGCTGAGGGCAGCGAGGCTGTGAAGCACCTGCTGCGGCGTCAGCTCCCCCTTGTACAGCAGCAGCAGCTTGTGGTACGCAAAGTTCTCGATGATCTCCATATCGGCGGTGATGTGTTCGAGCACTGCCCCCGCTTCATCGTCGCGACCCAGCCTGCCAAGCGTGAGATAGAGCCAGTAGCTTGTCGCGCAGCGCATGTCGTTGTTCGTCGCGAAGTCCATACACCGGCGATAGGCCCCAAGAGCATTCTCAAACTCACCTTTGAGGTAGTGCGCGAGTCCGAGGTGGTAATAGATATTGCTGTGACTGGTGCTGGTGGGGATATTCCGGCGGTTGGGCAGACCATCCGGCTCGATCTCATCGGGCCGGCCCTGGATCAGCTCGGCGGCGCGACTGAGGTCGCCGATCGCGTCATCGAATCGGCGCAGGGTGATGAATCGATGCCCGCGGTGTCGTCGCAGTTTGTAGCTGTTGGGATACTCCGCCAGGCCGTCGCGATAGACGGCGATCGCATCGTTATACCGACCCAGGTATGCCAGCCGGCGGCCCAGCCAGGTGATGTTGGCCTCGTCGCGCGGGTTCTGCTGGTATTGCGCCCTGGCCTGGGAAAGCTCATCTACGCGCCTGGCGCGCGTTTCGGAAGAAAGTTTCGGCTCGTATAAAAGTTTACCGAGCAGCGACGTCGCCTCCGGCGTACTGCAACCCACGATAGCGGCCATCAACACAGGCAGGATGAGCCGTATCCTCGGTGAGGCCGCTGGGGTACGCATCTTCATCAATCCGTGGGCCTTCATTCGTTTCAATAGCCCCGCACGGGAGTGCGGGGTTCCCGCGGGCATTCACCCGCGGCAGTCAACGCGATCAGCCTACGCGGAGCTGGACCGCCGTCAAGCTTCGCGGCGTCTTGGTTAGACCGTACAGATATCACGACGGGCAAAGCACAGCCCGCCAGCGAGCCACAGGGCGACTCCAAGAACGGTCAGCACGACCATGTCGGTCACCGGCCAGCCCCCCCCGTCTCGAAGAATGAGCATCGGCTGATAGTAGTTCAGCACACTCAGGAACGACACGGGCTCGGCCAGCGGCCACACCTGGGCAAGGAAATTCAGGAGAAACGATCCCACCAGGATGGTAAAGACAACCGCTACCGCCTTTCCCCGCCGATCGCTGAGCGACGACACCAGCCACCCCAGGCCTCCGACGGCGAAGTACAGACAGAAGAGGTTGATGACGACAACGACAAGCGGCTGCACTGCCGAAGGCGGTTTCGATTCCACCAGCAGCGCTCCGAGCTGATTGCCGGCCAGCCCCATGCCGATCACCACCAGCCCCGAGGCCAGGAACACAACCAGCTCACAACGGTAGACTCCCCAGCGCGACACCGGCAGCCCCAACAAGACGTCAATCGTCCCTCGGTCTATCTCTCCCACGGGCACTCGCGTGGAAAGGATCGTCGCGTGCGCCGCAATGATCGCCAGCACCACCGGATGGACCCAGGCCATGGAACTGAACACGCCCGGACCGACTTGATCGCCGATGTCCGTTCCCAACAGGGCCTGCAACATCCTCTGCGCGAACTCGAGCTGGAGCAAGAAGGTGGAAAATTGGTCGGCGAAGGTGGGCAGAACGTAGGCGAGAATGGCCTCGATGGCCATGAGCGCCAGCGAAAGGAGCAGGGTTGCGACCCATGCCTCACGAAGCGACTTGAGGATCAATCCTCGATTCATCAGTCGGATCGGCCTTGCTGGTAGTAGCGTCGAAAAAGGCTGTCCAGATCGGGGTGGCCGATGGCCAGGTCCTCGATCGGCTGGCTGTCTAACCAACGGACCAGGACCGGCACCGGACCGTTCAAACTGCCCTGCCAGAGGCGGTCCTGGCGATGATGAATCTCCAGGATTTCGGGGACGTTGACGTCTCGGGGGTTCACGTCCCTGGCCCATCGAATGGTGACCTCTCGCTTGGCGCCGGCTCGCAGCGCGTCAAGCGATTCGTCGGCGACGATCCGCCCATCTCGCACGATGGCCACCCGGTCGCACAGGCGATCCACCTCGCTGAGGTTGTGGCTGGAGAAGAACACGGTGTGCCCAGCGGAGGCCAGCTCCTGGAGCTGCTGCATCAAGTGTTGCCGCATCAGTGGATCAAGCGAGACCGTCGGCTCGTCGAGGATCAACAGCCGGGGGCGATGAGCCAGGGCCAGAATCAGCCCGAGCTTCTGGCGCATGCCGCGCGACATCTTGCGGACCGCGACGGTCAGATCGAGCACGAATAGTTCAGCGAGGGCCCGGCCTGGGGCGAGCAGATCGCGCCGGCGGACCGACCCGAAGATGCGCAGCATGTCGGTGCCGGTCATCGACGGATACAGGCGCAGATCGCCGGGCAGATACCCGACATCTTCCTTGATGCGGTGACCGGCCCGCCAACAGTCCAGCCCGAAGACGCGGGCTCTGCCGGCGCTTGGGCGCAGGAACCCCAAGAGCACGCGGATCATCGTCGTCTTGCCCGCACCGTTGGGCCCGAGAAAGCCGAAGATCACCCCCTCGGGCACCTCAAGATTCACCTGCTCGATCCCGATCCGCCGGCCATAGCGCCTCGTGAGTTGTTCCACGATAATGACGTTCACGTAAGACCCCGCAGGCAGTTGCCGAACCGGCCGGGCGCCGTTCAGCGGTCCGCCGGTCCATGCATCATATGGTGTGTAGCCGAAGCCAACTACACGGTGGCGCGCTTCTTAGTACTGAGCGCGTGCCTCAATGTGAGGAGCGTGTCTGATATACGTTATCTGCACAGAGAAGGGGTGCGCGTAGGTGCGCAGGATCTCAGTACCGAAGCGGGCAGTCCACGATACGAGTGCTGATAGCTAAGTCGCGGTCGGACTTCAGTTCACGGTCTCCGACCCTCATCCGCGCACCGGGCAACCTCAAGTACCGAAGCGGGTCTTCGAGAACTCGATCCCGAAAGGAGGAGGCGTCCCGGGGACGGGACCTTCGGGATGCCAGCAGAGGACGTCATGGCCCTTGGGCGCTTTGCGGATGGGTTCGGTCACTTCCTCCACCTGCTCGCACCAGCGCCCTTCGTCACGACGATCGAGGTCGAAGAAACGGTAGCCCAAATTCGCAAGAGCCCTGACGGCCCCACAAGGATTGAATCCGGATCGAAACGACAACCGTCCGTGGATCTCCATGAGGATTGATGGGCGGAACTTGCTCAAAATCCGCAGTGCTCCCGTGATCACCGACTGCTCATGCCCCTCGACATCGATCTTGAGAAAGTCGAGCCGTTCGACGGGATGCCGGTCGACGAAGTGGTCGAGACGCTCGGCCGCGACGACTTCGTGGAGAAATACCCGTGGTGACGAGGCGACTTCGCTCGCGTCATCCGGCCTAGCGACGAAGGACCCGCCGTGGTCGAGTGTCCCGTCACCGGCAAGAGGGACATAGAAATCCAGCTGGTCTTCCTTGTCAGACAGCGCGATGCGGAAAGATTCGACGTTCTTACGATCGGCGATCAGCCTTTCCAGAACCCGACTGTTGTACGCGAGCGGCTCGAACGCAAGGATCCGGCAGTCCTTCCCGCATTGGCGGGCGAGTTCCAGCGCGAACCGGCCATGGTTGGCGCCGATGTCGAAGTGCACGCCAGTCGGCGGCAGAAAGGCCTGCAGAAGCTTGACGTCACGGGCAAACTTGCGGTGGAATCGCCCGCGGAACAGTTGGCGGAGCCGGGCGAGGCGATTTCGAAGGGAACCGTATTGGTATGTCTCGACGATCATGGTCGTGCTGCCATCGATGCGCGTCCGCATCCGCCTGTCAGCGGCTCCTCGGTCGGGACCTTAGGTTGGATCGATCCCCGCCACACACCCCCAGGCTACGGCAACGTTCACCAGCGCGCCAAACAACAGAAAGATCAAGATGCTGAGCAGGCACCGGTTCACTGGACTATGCTATGCCTTGCCTATCGCCCACCACCTCTGTCTGTCGCATCCCACTCCCTTCTGAGCATCGCCTCGATGACCTGCTGGGTCGACAGGTGATCGATATAGCGGCTGGTCGTTCCAACGTTGCTGTGCGCTATAGGCGACGGGAGATTACGCGGAGGGGGACGCCCTCAGCAGCGAGCTCGGCAGCGTAGGTGTGCCTCAGTCCATACGGGTGGACGCGCTTCTCGAAAACCCGCCCTTTGAGCCGCCTGGGGGGCGCATCATATGGTTCACCGCTCGGACCGGCGCGCTGCAACTGCCCGACCTGCTCTGCGGGGAACTCCGAGGCGAGTCGGAGAGCTGCCAGAAATGCGCAGCGGCGCTCGAACCGCGCACGGCCGATTCCTGATCCTCCAGCCGCCCGCAGGACGGTTTGCGGAGGAGACACGCGCAGCGCCTCGTTGACATGTGCCGCCGGGACGAGGGTAACGGTTTCACGTGGACGCTGTACGAAGCGTCTCGACGACCCACTTCGGGGTACTCTGGAGATAGGCGCGCATGTGACCGCGCCGGCTGAAGTAGTACACCGAGGCGCACCCCTGCGCAATCACGCTGCCGCCGATCAGCGCGGCGTAAAAGGAGACCGTAAGAAGCCTGGTCAGGCGGTCGATCGGCGCGAGGGTCTCTGCGATCGGGCCGCCGGCGGCGAGGTGCACGTCATATGGGCCGGGACCGACCAGCGCCTGCACAATGTTCCACCCCGCGTAGGCGGTCACCACGACGACCAGCCCGAGCTGGTTGAGGGCCAGCCGGCGCGGGGCGGCGAGGTCAATGGCGCGGAGCCCCTTGGCTCCTCGCAGCTCGACGAAGGCGACGGCGCAGAGACCCAGACCCAGAAGAAACGCCGGCAGGCTGAACAGCCCGCTGAGTAGCGAGACAGCCCCAAAGAACGCCAAGGTCCACCCGCTGAACGCGGCCACTCCGGCGGCCCGGCTGATCTTGCGACCCCGGCGATGTGCAATGGCAATCGCCTGAAGCTGCTCGGGGGAGATCGCACCGTCCTGCCGTGGCGGTGCGGACGGCCGGTCGCGCGCATCGGCACCGGAGCACGGCAGCGTGGCCGAGGCCGATCGCTGCGCCCCGCTGTCTAGCGAACTCACCGCTACCACATCTCCCGGTGCAACATGGCCTGCGTTGGTGGCGACGTCGCTCATCCGCGCTCTTTTCGACCTGACCCAGCGTTCGATTCTGAGGCGGATGGCCGGCGATCCGCGGCAGCCCTGCGCTACGGACGTCTGCGCCGCTCCGGAAGGCTGGGGTCCCCGCGACGACGCCGATAACGTGGTGCGGGCCGACGTGGCCGGGGCGTGGATCGGCAACAGTGGTGGTGCGCGCTTTTGGGCTGCCAGATCAAGCCATTGCCAAGCGCGTCAGCCAAGGCCTGACCTACGGATTCTGGCGGGAGCCGGACCGGCCCTGGGCACCCTCTCATCCCAGCACCCTATGACGCTGCCCTTCAGGCAGCCGAGAAGCCGCAATGCTCGGCCACACCAAGCATTGCGGCAGCAAGAAGAAAAGAATGGGCCGTACTGGACTTGAACCAGTGACCTCCTGCGTGTCGAGCAGGCGCTCTAGCCAACTGAGCTAACGGCCCCGGTCGTGCTAATGGTGCGAGTCTATCCAGGCCGGGATCGGTGTCAACGGGCGCAACCGAATTACGCGACTGCGGAGCCCGCGGATATGCATCCGCGGCTATTAAGGACATGCGTTTCGCGCAGGCGCCTACTCGCGCGGCGGGTGGCTGGGGCTAAGCGAAGCGTGCCCCAGTCTTCTGACGCTGTGGCATCGAAGACTTAGCCACAGCCACCCATGTGGGCAGACGTTGTTGCTCTGTTGCGACGCCACCCGCCCGCGGCTATTAAGGACATGCGTTTCGCGCAGGCGCCTACTCGCGCGGCGGATGAAGCGAATAGTTGGGTGATTCTTTGGTGATCTGAATATCGTGAGGGTGCGACTCGGTGAGGCTGGCGGGGCTGACGCGGACAAAGCGGGCGTGCTCGCGTAAATCGTCGATCGTCCGGCAGCCACAGTATCCCATCGCGGCCCGTAAGCCCCCCACCATCTGATAGAGGAACTCACCGAGCGGACCCCGATACGGGACGCGGCCTTCGACGCCCTCGGGGACGAACTTGGTCGAATCCCACCGCTGGCTGTATCGGTCGGCGGAGCCGGCCCCCATCGCACCCTCACTGCCCATGCCGCGGTAGGTCTTGAACCGCCGCCCGCCATGCAGAATCAACTCGCCCGGGCTTTCATCAAGGCCGGCGAACATCGAGCCGAGCATGACACTGCTTGCGCCTGCGGCGATGGCCTTGGCGATATCGCCGCTGTGCCGGATGCCGCCGTCAGCGATCACGGGCACTGCATGCTCGTCGGCTGTCTGAGCGACGTTGAAGATTGCAGTGAGCTGCGGCACGCCCACGCCGGTCACCATCCGAGTCGTGCAGATGGATCCGGGCCCGATCCCGACCTTGATCGCATCGACGCCGGCCGAAATGAGATCCGCCGCGGCCTCAGCGGTTGCGACGTTGCCGGCGATAATGTCCAGGTCATATCGCTTGCGTATCTTCTTTATGGCGTTGATGACATTGCGGGAATGGCCGTGGGCGGTGTCGACCACGATGACGTCGATTTCAGCGTGGACCAAGGCGTCAACGCGGTCCAACTGATCCACGCCCACCGCCGCGCCGACGCGTAGCCGACCGCGGGCGTCGCGGCAGGCGTTGGGATGCTTGCGGAGGTTCTCGATGTCGCGCATGGTGATCAGTCCCGCCAGGCGCCCGTCTCGATCGACCAGCAACAACTTCTCGACCCGAGCTTCGTTGAGAACAGACTCCGCCGCTTTGAGCGTGGTGTCCGGCGTAGCGGTGACCAGGTTGGTCTTCGTCATCACATCCCCGACCTGGCGGTCGGATGATCCGATCACGAATTTCATATCACGGCGGGTGAGGATTCCCACGACCCGGCCGCGGCTCGATCCATCCTCAGTTACGGGAAAACCCGAGACGTTCTGCTCGTCCATCAGTCGAAGCGCCCCAGCGACCGTATCGCCGAAGCCAAGCGTTATGGGATCATTGATGACGCCGTTCTCGCTGCGCTTGACCTTGGCCACCTCCCGGGCCTGGTCGTCGGGCGTCAAGCTGCGGTGGATGATTCCGATGCCGCCTTCCTGCGCCAGGGCAATGGCCAGCGCAGACTCGGTGACGGTGTCCATGGGCGCGGACACCAATGGGACGTTCAGCGGAATGTTGCGTGTCAGGCGGGTGGCCGTATCGACGCTGTCCGGCGTGACCTCGCTGTAGTCCGGAAGCAGCAGGACGTCGTCGAAAGTGATGCCTTGCTGGACGATCTTGCGTTCCATTGACCAATGATGGGCGGATTCTCGGAACTTGTCAAATCCGTCGCGCCGCGAGTGGGCGTCGGCAGGGGGCGTGGGCCGTCCCTCGGCCGAGATTCGGGCCGGTTAGGTCTTGGGTTTCGACCCGGGGTGTGCTATTCTACATGGATGGCTACGCCCACCGCTGGGCATGGCTCGCCGGAAACTGCGTAGACTAGATCTTCGTACGGAGGAAAGAGCCGGCTAAGAGCGTCTCGCCCGACAGGCTCGATTCGGATCAGCCGGCCGGTCGGGGAACTCTCCTGCCGCGTCCGGCCCACCGAATGGCTCGGCCGAAAGTTGAGCACGGAAAAGGGGGAACTCGGCTCGGTCAGCATCGAATTGATTCCACAGAGCCCCTGCGTTGTGGCCTAGCCGTCGATGAGGCGGCGAATGGAACCGGCGGCAGAACTTCCAGGAGGGTCAAGGTGACGATTACAACGACAAGAGTAGTCCCTGAGGAACTCTGTGATCCCGTCCATCACGATAAGGGGACGGTGCCGGGCGAAGGCCGGCGGATGCTGATGAAATACCTCGCAGCGGCTGTGCGCTACGAGGCATCCGACCTGATCGTGAAAGTCGATCTGCCTCCGCGGATCAGGCTTCGCGGTGCGTTGAAGAACTTGCAGACTGAGGAGTGTTCGGAGCAGTTGATGTTCCAGATCGCCAAGGACGTACTGGATGAAAAGCAGTACGCGTATTTCCATCACCACGGCTCGGTCGATTTCGCGTACGACTATGACGAGGACGATCGCTTCCGGATCAACCTGTTCATGGCTCGGGGCAAACCTTCATTGGCGGCCCGGTTGATCACCTCGAATATCAAGACCTTCGAGGACCTCCGCTTGCCGCAATCGCTGGGGGATCTGGCCCTGAGCGCCCAGGGGCTGATTCTCTTCGCGGGCATCACCGGGTCCGGCAAATCGACGTCGATCGCATCCATGCTGCAGTACATCAACGAACGCAGGCGGGTGCATATCGTCACCATCGAGGATCCGATCGAATACATCTTCAAAGACGACAAGGCGACGATCAACCAGCGCGAGGTGGGCATCGATTGCATTGATTTCAACGAGGCGCTTCGAACGCTGGTGCGAGAGGACCCGGATGTGGTGTTGGTGGGCGAGATGCGTGACTACGAGACGTTCGAGGCGGCGATCCGCGCCGCGGAGACCGGCCATGTGGTCTTCGGGACGATCCACGCCTCGTCGTCCTGGCAGGCGTTCGGGCGCATCTTCGACATGTTCCCGGAGCCCGAGCGCGACCAGATTCGCAAGCTGCTGGCGTACAACCTTCGAGCGATCATCTATCAGCGACTTCTGCCGACGTTGCGAGAGGACATCCACCGGATACCCGCGATTGAAATCCTCATCAACACGCCGCCCGTGCAGAAGTACATCCTTGACGGCCGAGAGGGCGAGTTGCTGGACATCATCCGCCAAGGCCGGGAAGAAGGCATGATCGACTTCACCAGCGCGCTGGTGGAGCTCGTGGAAGCTGAATGGATTCATCACCGCGTCGCGCTGGAAGCGACGCCAAAGCCCGAAGAACTCAAGATGCGCCTCAAGGGCATCTCCTGATTCCCCACGAGCCGCAATCAGATGACCGTGCAGATATTGGTCGCGAACGTCTCCGCTCAATTGGTGAGCTTCTACAAGCCGCTGCTGATGTTCGCGCCGTTTGTGCCGTGGGCGTGGCTGATCTCGTCAAAGCTTGACAAGGACGCCCGCTTCTACCACCTCAACCATCAGATGTGGAACGGTATTCATCTCGCTGCGGGCGTGGCCGCGCTGGCGGCGATGCTCTTCATTCCGCCGACGTTCTGGCTCAGCTGGCCCCTGGGCATGTTTATCCTCGCCGCCCCCCTCTACGCCTACTGGCAGATTCGAAACCGTGCAGTGCCCGAAACCGAGCGATTCAAGCTCACCGGCGAGGGACTCGCTGCCAGACTCGAAGCCCGCAAGCTCGCCCGCAGCGCCCGCGGCGCGATGCTGCGATTCATTGACGCAAAGGGCAATGAACGCAATGTCCCGCCCAAAGACGATCCTTTGTATCCGATCCACATTATGGCGGAGGACCTGATCGCGCCGGCGGTCGCCGCACGGGCAACTCAGATCGAACTCACCATTGGCGCAGGCGGCGGCAGGGCCTCGCAGACCATCGACGGCATTCAATACAAGCGCGAACCACTTCAGCCCGAATCGGCAGCGCATCTGATCGCGTACCTCAAGGAGATCGCTGGGCTGAACGTCGAGGACCGCCGAAGACGGCAGACTGCGGAGTTTCGAATGCTCGCCCCCGACGGCGAAGTGCAGATTACACTGATCACCGTCGGCACATCGAGCGGCCAGGTGATGAAACTCGACTTCGACCGTAGCAAACGACTGCTCAAGCCGTTTGACGGGCTCGGGCTACTGCGGTCACAACTGGCGTCGCTGCGAGCGCTGGAACCGTCGCATGAGCGCCACGGCGTCCTGCTTCTTGGGGCTCCGCCCGGACATGGGTTGTCCACCTCTTCGTATAGCTTCATGTCCAGGCACGACCCCTACACCTCCAACATCAAGACGCTGGAGCGTGAAATCCAGGCGTTGATTGACGGCGTTGATCAGGCCCAATGGGACCCGAACAATCCCGATGTGGATTACGCCACGAACCTTCAGTCCATCCTCCGCCGAGACCCCGACGTGGTGCTGCTCGCTACCCTGACCGACAATGAAACCGCAAGAATCGCGGCGGCGCCCGGTTTGCAGGGGCCGCTGATCTACATCCCACAGCAGGCCAAAACGATCTCCGAGCAAATACGCCAGTGGGTCAAATATGTCGGCGACCTGAAGATGGCGGCGAAGACGCTTCGTGCCGTGACGAATCAGCGGCTGGTGCGCACGCTCTGCCCGAATTGCCGCCACCCCTATCAGCCTACACCCGACCAGCTCAAGAGGATGAACCTTCCGGCGAAAAAAGTCAGCCAGCTGTACCGGGCCAACGGCAAGGTTCAGGTCAAGAACAAGATTGAGAGCTGCCCGGTGTGTGGAGGCACCGGTTATCTCGGTCAGACCGGCGCGTTTGAGGTGATGATGATCGACGACGAAGCCCGCCGGCTTCTGGTGGCCGGCGACCTCAAGGGTGCGTTGGCCTCCGCCCGCCGCAACAAGATGATCTACCTGCAGGAAGCGGCGCTGAGCAAGATTGTCAACGGTGAATCAAGCATCGAGGAGGTTATTCGAGTCACGGCTCCCGCCCAAAGCAGCGCGGAGACCGCACGGCGTCCGAAACCGGATCCCGCGCCGACCACGTAGCTCCGCCCCCCAGGCGAGCATACCTACCGGCGGCGCTGGCCCCTTTCACCACATGGAGTTCGAAGGGTTCCCGTCACCATGATCTACGCCCTCAACATTGTCCTCATCGCGCTGGTCGCGATGATCGCATACTGGTGGGCCAATCAAGGCTTGTTCAGCGCGATCATTCATTTGCTGTGCGTGATTGTTGCCGGGGCGATCGCGTTGGCCTTTTGGGAGCCGGTGACGGTCGGCCTGCTGCTGCGCGGCAACGCATTCGATAACTATGCCTGGGGCGTCAGCCTGGTTGGTCTGTTCGTCGCGGTGCTGCTCCCCCTGCGATTGGCCACCAACAAGCTCATTCCCGCCAACGTTGACCTGCCACACTGGGCCAATCTCGCCTTCGGCTTCCCGGTCGGCGCGGCGTCGGGCGTGCTAACAATCGGAATGGTGATCATCGGCATTGGGTTCATTCAATCGGAGCGGGAGATCTTTGGATATGTCGGGTCGGCCCGCAGCGCCAGGACCGGCCAGGTCGGTGCGGTCGGATCGAGAATGTGGCTGCCGTTCCACAAATGGACCGACGAGTTCTACAGCCAGCTGAGCGTGGGCTCGTTGAGCACCCCCCGGCCGCTTCGACACTACTACCCCAACCTGTCGGATCAAGCGGTTTCGCTCATACGAGATTCCTATGGTGGCGGGCGCGGCCAGGTTTCGCTACCACCGTCTGCGGCCTCGGTTGATGCTGTGTTTGTCTGCCCCGATCTGGGACGATGCGCGGTCAAGGTGCGGTTCGGCCGGGGCGCCAGGGACTTTGGCGAGCAGTTGACGATCTCAGCGGCCCAGCTGCGCTTGATCGCATGGGCGCAAGGGAAAGATAAGCCCTTCGTATCGTTCCCGGTGAGCTGGACGCAGGAAATTAAGGGTGGGGGAATCGGAACCTTTCTTTTCGACGACTTATCGCATTACATCACGAGTGTCCCCGGCCGCGAAGCCGCGGACGTGCTGATCGTGTTTCCGTTTCCCGCCGAGCTCGAGCCGCGATTCATTCAGATCAAGGGGACGCGGTACGACCTTCCGCGCGTCCAGAAGCTGACGAGGCAGGCGTACGAGGCAGTTCTCAGCGGCATGGGGGAAACTTCCCTAACGGTCGGGCCGCCGCCGGATTTGGCCGGGGCCCGCCCGCTTGATGACGCTGATATCAGCCTTTCCAACACCATCCGCCCGGTGACCGTCAGCAGCAACCAGCTTCCGGGCACAATAAAGGAATCGAACAAGTTCCTGGTCAGCGGTGACGGCCACTTCAAGAAGGGCAGAGGCATGATCTCTCGAGCGTTACGGATCAAGGGCATCAACGAGCCTGCCGGCACGAGAATCGTCCAGCTCAACGTCAGCCGGGGAAGCTCCGCAGACATCTTCGGACCCCTGCGGGACCGGGCCGGCGCTAAGGCGCGACCCGTCCTGATCGACAGTCAAGGCCACCAATACTCACCCATTGGCTTTATCCACGTGAACCCCGAGGGCGTCAGAATCTTCCTGGACCCCACTCGGGGCATCGCGTCAGCGGACGATCTGCCCCATCTTCCGACCACCGGCGACCAGGAGCTGCGGTTGGTGTTTCGGGTCACCGACAGCGTCACCATCGTTGGCTTTCGGCTGGGCGACGTCTCCGTCGGCACATGCAACCTGATCGTGACCGAGAGAAGAAGAAGACGGTAGCGCCGGCCGCGGCGGAGACGCATAGCCGGCGGGCTACGCCCGCCGGTACCGGGACGCGTAGCGTCCCGGCTGCGCGAAGGACTACTTGCGAGACCGGAAGTAGGCAACAAGACCGCCCCGGCAGGTTACCGCCCGGAAGGTGGACGGGGTACGCTGACTGATTCCGTCACGCCGGCGCCGTCGCTTCTGAGCAGGCGCTCGATGTAGCAAATGTCGAATTCCGCATCAATGAACTGGCGCTCGTCCATCAATCGCCGGTGCAACGGAATCGTCGTCTTGATCGGCCCGATTCGGAACTCCCCGAGCGCGCCGCGCATCCTGGCGATCGCCTGGTCGCGGCTGGAACCGTGAACAATCAACTTGGCGATCATCGAATCGTAGTCCGGCGGAATGCGATAGCCGCAGCAACAGTGCGTATCCAGACGAACGCCGATTCCTCCCGGGGGTGAGAACTCGGTCACCAGCCCCGGCTGCGGTATGAAGCCGCGCTGGGGATCTTCGGCGTTGATTCGACATTCGATGGAATGCCCTCGCAGCGTGATGTCCCGCTGCTTCCACGGCAAGGGTTCTCCTGCAGCGATGCGGATCATCTCCTTGACGATGTCGATGCCGGTGACCATTTCCGTGACCGGATGTTCCACCTGGATGCGAGTGTTCACTTCGAGCATGAAGAAGTTCTGATCGCGATCCATGAGGAACTCAACGGTGGCCGCGCCGGCATACTCGGCCCGGCGGATCAGTTCCGCTGCGGCTTTGGCGATGGCGTCGCGCTTCTTGGGGTCCACGCCCGGAGCAGGGGCCTCTTCGATCAGCTTCTGGTGGCGGCGCTGGGACGTACAGTCTCGATCGAACAGGTGCACGGAATTGCCGTGCTTGTCGCCGAGCACCTGAATCTCGACGTGCCGGGCCTCTTCCAGGTACTTCTCAATGTAGACGGCGCCGTTGCCGAAGGCGGCCTGGGCCTCCTGCGATGCCGCCGCGATGCCCGGCCGCAGCGCCATCTCGTTATGAGCGACGCGCATGCCCCGGCCACCCCCGCCGGACGCGGCTTTGACGATCACCGGGTACCCGATTTCAGAAGCCAGCTTGACCGCGTCATCCTCTGATTCGATCGCCTTGTCGCTTCCAGGGAAGATCGGTGTCCGCGAGGCCTTGGCCATCCGCCGGCATGACAGCTTGTCGCCTAGCAGGCTCATCGCTTCCGGGCTCGGGCCGATGAACTCGATGTGACAGTCGCGGCAAACCTCGGCGAAATGGGCGTTCTCGGCCAGGAACCCATAGCCGGGATGAATGGCGTCAACGTTGGCGATCTCAGCCGCGGAGATGATTCGGTCGATCCGCAGATACGACTCGCTGGCCTCTGCGGGGCCGATGCAGATTGTCTGGTCAGCGAATTCCAGCCACGGGCCGTCCGCATCGGCCTGAGAATAGACACACACCGTCTCGATGCCCAGCTCACGCGCTGCGCGAATGATCCGAAGTGCGATCTCCGCTCGATTGGCGATTAGAATGCGACTGAACATGGGGCAACCGAATCAGTCCCAAAGGCGCCAAGGTGGCTCCGAGCAGGCGCCTCCCCGAGCCCGGCATCGGGCGACACGCACGAATCGTCGGTCCCATGGCGACGTTGCCGGGGCCGAACAAGGCCCGGTTCGCCCTGCACTATCACTCAACTCGGCCTCACGATGAAAAGCGGCTGGCCGAATTCAATCGATTCACCATTGTTCACCAGGACCTTCTCGATGGTCCCGGAGCATTCGGCCTTGATCTCGTTGAAGATCTTCATCGCCTCGATCATGCAAACTACGGTGTCCGGGTCCACGGACGAGCCCACAGCCACGAACGGGGAGGAGTCCGGATTCGACGCGGCGTAGAACGTGCCGACCATCGGACTTTCGATCGTCGCGAGCCCCTGTTCGCCGGCCGCCTCGGGTGCAGCCATGGGCTCCGAGGCCGACGCGGGCGTGCTTGGCCCTGCGGTCGCCGCCGACGCCGGCGGGGCGCCGGCTGCCACCACCACTTGCGGCACCTGGTTGAGACCATCCCGCCGAAGCGTCACCTGCTCCTCGCTGTCACGAAGATCCAGTTCGGTGAGGTCGTTGGCGACCATCAAGCGCACCAGCTCCTTGAGCTTGCGAATGTCAATCATGGCATGGTCCTCTACCTCGCCGGTCCACTCGCCACGGCGGGCTCGATCACCGACGCCGCTGGATCCTTCGGGTAATCCGTAAGCACTCGGCAGCCGTCATCAGTGATCAGGACATCGTCCTCAATGCGTACACCGCCAACGCCCGGAACATAGATCCCCGGCTCGACCGTCATCACCATCCCCGGCTCGAGCACAACATCGGTGGCAAGCTGGTTGAAATAGGGGTCTTCGTGGATGTCCAGGCCCAGGCCGTGGCCAAGACCGTGTCCGAATTGCTCGCCATATCCCGCCGCGTCGATCAGCCTGCGAGCCACGGCGTCGATTTCGGCGCACGTCTTGCCAGGCCGGCAGGCGTCGATCGCAGCACGCTGGGCGTCCAGCACGATCAGATAGATCTCGCGAACCTTCTGCGGCAGTTGGCCGACGCCGAACGTCCTGGTCATGTCCGAGCAGTAGCCGTCAACGACGGCGCCCCAATCAATGAGCAGTGTCCCCTCTTGGATCTCTGTGGGGCCGCTGACGTAGTGAATGATCGAGCTGCGCGCCCCGGCCGCGACCATGGTTGGGAAGCTCGGACCGGTTGCTCCCCGCGCTTTCATCTCATATTCGAGCACGGCGGTCAGCTCCAATTCGGTCATGCCCATAGAAAGCCGGCCAAGGGCCTCGTCGAGTGCTTCCTGCTGAATCGCGATGGCACGCTGGATTGTCGCGATCTCCAGATCGTCTTTGCGCATTCGGAGCCGCCCGATCAGCCCCTCGGTATCGACCAGGCTTGACTCGCCGAGGACCGCCCCGAGCGTTGCCCGCTTGGTGACGGTGAGATGTTCCGCCTGAACGCCCAGGCGCTTCACGCCGCTGCCTCGACAATGTTGCTGCACAGACTGCTCCAGACGGTGCCTGGTGCCCAGGATGACTTCCGCGATGGGGCTCTGCCGCCAGGGTTCGAGGAATTCGTCGTACCGGGCGTCGCTGATGATCGCCACGGCATCACCCGAGATCACCAAAAGGCTGTCATCGCCGATGAACCCAGTCAGATACCGGATATCCTTGGCGTTCGAGACCAGTAGTGCGTCGAGTTCGCGACCAGCCAGCACCTCACCAAGGCGATGCCGGCGGGCTGAACAGGCGGCGATGGTGGCCGCTGACACGGGCTCATGGCCGGGCGTGCTCATCGGCCAATAGTATAACATCGCCGCGATCTTGCAGCCATCTGTTGCGAACTGCCATGTTTCTTCTAGAGTTTGTCCCAAACGTCGCGGTCACGAAGGGACACCGGCAGATCGAGCAGCTCCTTGAGCACGATCATGCGCCGCAGGGTCTGTGCCCGGGGGGTATCGTCTGCGCCGAAGAGGGGGTGCCCGAGGTGCTGTGGCGAGGCGGGCGGTTGTGGTCTCTGTTCCGGAGCCGATCGAGCAGGCTGCAGGAGCGTCTGCGACTCCGTGCCGATCGTCGTCAGCGGTGGTTCAGCCGGAGCGGGCATCATCGTCGCCTGGGGTCGCTGCGGCCGCTGGGCGGTCGGCTGGCGGGCTGGCCGACGCGGGACGGGGGCGACGCCGACCGGCGCACGAGCAGGGCTGGCCACGGCGGGTCCGGTTCGGGCCTGGAGCTGTTGGGGGGCATACCGCTGGCTGGGCTGTCGTGCAGCTGGGCTTGATGGCAGCGGGAATGGCGTGCGGGCCGCTGGTGGGGCTGACGTCGCCGCGGATGGACCGGTGGGCACATGCAATTGGGGCTCTGCTCGGCTACCCACGTGGCGGGCCCGAAGCTCCTGAATCTGGGCTCGGCGACGAGCCACAAGATCGTCGATGCCGGATGCCGTGCTGCGGGCCGTCGCCTGACCACGGCGTTGCTCGGCCGGGTCCTTGAGACGCTGTTCCTTCTGCTTCTTATTCAGCCGCTCAGCCAGCGAGCCGAGCAGTTGCCAGGCGACAATGGCCAGGACGATCACCCACCAGTACTTATTGAACATGAGCAGATTATAGGCGATCGGCGGCCGATCACGTCCTTGCGACGAGGTTCGGCTTTGGTTGCCCCGGCTCGACCAACTCGAACCTGATGCCTAAAAGCCGCTTGCGTCCGGTCGCGCCGCCCGTCAGCGCTTGGGTTACGACGGCGTAGGTCCCGAAGAACACACCCGACCAAAGCAGGTCGCCGAGGACCGTGAATTTAAAGAATGGCACCGCCGCGACGTAGCACTGCCACAATCCGGCCGGCGAGTGGGCGTAGAGGGGCGCGAACAGCCAGACCGCGAAGTTTGTGCTGAGGAAGAAGAAGACTGACCCGGAGGCGGCGCAAGCGCCGACTCTTAGGGCAGTCACCTTTGGTCGCAGCAACGGCCGTAGCGCGACGGGGAAGAGAAAAGCGCCGTAGACGATCAACATGATGCCGAGATGGTAGGTACCCAAGCGCAGGTCACTGAATGCTAAGATCGCCACAGGAACGAACACTGCGACGGCGCGGCGGGTAAAGAAGAAGCCTGCAAAAAGGGCTGCGGCGGCAACCGGGGTGAAGTTCGGCGGGTGCGGCAGGAGACGACCCGCGATTCCCACGCCCAGCAAGAGCGCAAAGACAAGTACCGCTAGCAGGGTTCGCCGGCCTGGTCTGAAAGCCCATTTGTTCATAGCGGCCTCGTCATTGATCCTTCCCGGCATCGAATCTCCACAGGACAACGTCGGAGGGTTGCAGCTTCTGGACCCCGAAGCTCTTGTCGGCGAATTCCGTGTTGACCCAATAGAGCCAGTTCTTGTGATCTGCGCCGCCGCCTTCGTTTTCGAGGTCATCGATCCTGGTCAGCAGCGCCGTCTGCCCCGATCCTTTGTACTCGAAGATGATGCCGTGAGGTGAACTCTTCGCCTGATTCATGGCGTCGAAAACGGTCATGTCCTTGCGCCAATGAATCGCCGTGAAGTGCTTCTGCACTCCGTCGTTGTAGTCTACGACGAGTCGCACGCGGTGCCCGGCTGGGCCGCTTGCCGACCAGCCAGCAAAGGCCAAGGCAGTCAACGAAACGGTCGCCGGCGCGATTACAGCGACGATACCCAGAGCAAGAGCGGATGGAAGGATACGAGACGCTTTCATTTGGTTTGCCCCAGATTTAGGGCCGACGTCTTCAATAGGCGTGGCTCAATGGGTCTGCAAGGACAGGGATTGAACACGAAATCCAGGTGGTGCGTCAAGCGTAGAGTCCGTTCAGGGCGTCCCGGGCGGGTGCCCAAGACGCCGCTTGCGGCCCGAGCAGGACAACCGCCCCATGCCTTGGGGGTTGACCATCGCATCAGGCCGATTGTACAGTGGTCCTGAGCAACCAAGTCGTCCTATTTGAGCGAAAGGGGGCGCGAAATGACATTGCTGTCCGGTATTCGCAATCTGGTTACGCGCAAGAAGACGCCTGTGGAGGTTGATTTGCGAGGCACGCAGGCCGAGAGATTGCCCGAGAGAGTCCAGGCGGCAGAGCCTTCGTTCGCCAACCGCTCCGCCTCCGCCGAGCCCAACGGCCCTGGGCGAGGATCGACCGCGGCGAAGCGGGGCGAGAGTGATGTCGCCAGCTTATTGGGCAAGATTGACGATCGTCTGGGGGCCCAGACCGACCAGACCCAGCGCCTCTTGCAACCGATGGAGAAGCTGCCCCAGGCGATGGATGCCCTGGCGGAAGTCAGCGGTAAATGCACGCAGATGATTGAACTTTCCCGCGATCAGGTTGATCAGACCAGGGCCCGCGAGGAGGCCATCAACGCCGCGTTGGGGCGCCTCAGCGACACGTCGGCACACGACGCCAAGGGGCTTCAGCAGGTTCAGCAGCAGCTCGATTTGAATACTCAAACAATCCGAGAGGCAGCGGAATCCATCGGCGCCGTCAGTCGAGACCTTCACGACGTTGCCAAGTCCACCCGTCGGACGCTGGAAGTTCTCTCTGCCACAGACCGATCCGGTCAGGACCGCGACGCCAAGCTGCTTGGATTGCTGGGACGCGCGCAGAGAAGGCTGATCCTGATTGTGGGCCTCTGCGGAGCGACGTCAATCCTCGCAATCATCATGGCGGCGCTGGCGCTGCTGGCCTGAAAGTGACGGGCGCGAATGATCGTTGCCTATTTGTCGTAGCGAGCTGGGGTCGGCGTGGGCGAGCCGCGTCGTCCTCGACCGCGGTTTCTTCCGGCGCGCAACGGGCGCCCGATGCAGGTCGGACGATACCGAGCTTGGGGACGAGCCGGCTCGCCGCCGGCTCGTGGCTGGGCGCTTAGCCGGCCGTGACCAATTGGGTCTTCGTGAGCCGTCGGTAGAGATCGCAATCTTCGAGAAGCTCCTCGTGCGAGCCCTCCGCGATGATGCGGCCGCCATCCATCACCACGATGCGGTCGGCGTTGAGCACCGTGGACAATCGATGGGCGATGAGCAGAGCCGTGCGACCCTGGCAGAACTCGGCCAGGGCGGCGTTGATCTGCGCCTCGGACTCGGCGTCAATCTGGCTGGTCGCCTCATCGAGAATGAGAATCGACGGGTCGCGCAGAATGGCCCGGGCGATGGCTAGACGCTGGCGCTGTCCGCCGGAGAGTGACGCGCCCTGCTCGGCGAGGTCGGTGTCGTACCCATTGGGCAGTTCGAGGACAAAATCTTCAGCGTGTGCCCGTCGGGCGGCGTCGATGATCTGCTTGCGGCTCGGGGCTCCCGCCCCGAAGCCGATATTCTCAGCGACGCTACCGCGAAACAAGACCGTCTCCTGCGTCACCACCCCAAATTGCCGGCGAAGACTGGTCAGATTGACGGTTGCAATGTCAGTACCATCGATCAACACCCGACCGGAATCCGGCTCGAGCAGGCGTGGGAGCAGGCTGATGAGCGTCGTCTTGCCGGAGCCGTTTGGCCCGACAAGGGCCAGCCGTTCACCGTGTGCGATCGTCAACGTCAGCCGATCCACCGCCGGGCGATCCGACCCGGGGTAGGTGAACGAGACGTTGGCGAATTCGATTGCTTTGGAATGACGCGACAGGTTGGGCAGTCGCAGCCGGCCCGCTGCCTCGCGCGGTTGGGAGAGGATCTCATCAAGCCGTCCAGCGGGGGCGGCTGCGGCGTGCATCTCGTTGACCAGCCCGGCCAGTGGGCGAAACGATGCGCCCGCCACGGCCAGCGAACCCAGGGTGAGGACGAACCGCTCGAACGGGAGATTGCCGGCGATGATTTGCTTGGCGGCGAAAATGGCCAGGGAACCGAGGATCAACACGGCCAGCGTCTCCACGACCGGCCCCGTCAAGGCCCGGGCCGTGCGTACCCTGAGCTCCTGCTTCACGACCGCCTTGTTGATGCGATGGAACCACCTTGCGGCGTGCCGCTCGCCGGTGTTGGCCTTGACCGCTCGCAGCCCGTGCAGCGTCTCGGTGGCGACCCGGAGCAGCCCTTCCTGGGCCTCGAGGGATCCCCGAGTGCCACGGCGGATCCGCTTGCCGAGCTTGCGGAGCACGATCAACAGCAACGGGGCCACCACGGCCGCCGAGAGCGCCAATCGCCAGTCGAAGACCAGCGCCGCGGCAAATGCGGCCAGTCCCTTGAGCACTTGTGTGACCGCCTTGCTCGTGACCGCGATGAATCCGCGTTGTAACTCAGCCGCATCTCGAACGATCCTGGCCACGAACTCCGAGGGCCCGCGGGCGATGACCCGGCTCAGCGGCAGGTGGAGCACGTGGCGATAGGTGTCCTGGCGGATGCGCGCGATGGTCTTCGTGGCCAGCGTCTGGCTCAGGTATTGATGCATGAAGTTCGCTGCGCCGCCCAGCACTGTAAGCACCGCGATCACGCAGATAATCAACACCACGCCGTCGAACCGCTCCGCCGGGAGTCTGGCGATAATTTCGTCCGGGACCCGGATCCAACGCTCCGTCTCGTTGAATTGTCGGGCGAGCTGATCAAGTGAATCACCTCGCAGGATGAGCCGCAGCATCGGCCCAAGTGTGAGCAACCCCACGCCGAGCCCGCTGGCTGAGATGAGTGCAAAGACAAACGCCCATGCCACCGTGGCCCGGTTCCGCAGCATCTGCCTGGCATAGGTCCAGAAGGCAGCCATAGTGCGGATAGTATTGCCTCTCGATACTCGCCCGTACAGCGAGCCGCGTCGTCCTCGACCACGGTTGCTGCGGGGCGGCCGTCCAGTGATTGGGTTCTTCGTTGGCTTGGGCGAGCCGCGTCGTCCTCGACCGCGGTTCCTGCGGCACGCTACTGATACAACTTTGCGAAGTCCTTCCAGAACGTCGGGTAGCTCTTGCTCACGCAGGCCGGGTTCTTGATGGAAATCCCCGGCCGGGCGAGGCCGAGCACCGCAAACGCCATGGCCATGCGGTGATCGTTGTAGGTTTCGATCACAACTGGCTCGTCGTGCCGAGTCGAGGGATCGATGGTGATCGAATCGTCGGTGGTCTCGACCGTGCAGCCAATCCTGCGCAGCTCGTTCGCCAGCGCCGCGATGCGATCGGTCTCTTTGTGGCGGAGGGTGTGGAGACCGGTGACGGTACTGCTCGTTTCGCTACACGCAGCCAATATCGCGACGGCGAGCGAGGCATCAGGCAACCCGGCTGCGTCACAATCTGGGCATTTCAATACACCCAAGTTCGCGGCATCAATCCCCCATGGCCAAGGTTCCATATACATGCCGGCGTTTTGAACTGTCAGGCAGAACTTGATATCCGGCTGTGACCTCGACCACGGGTGTCCAAGGCCACGTATCTCCATGTGTGTATGCAGATTGATTGCGACTGCGGTCAGCCAATAGGCGGCACTGCTGGCGTCCGCCTCGACTGTGTACTCTTGCCTATTCGGTGGCCTGGAATCGATACGATCCGCTATGACTCGGCCGAATCGCCAAAAGCGACGTATCGCCAAGTGTTTGATTCCCCAATCGCCTAGCACGCACCGCGATAGTTCTATGTACGAAGCACTCGTGGGATCCTGTGCATATGTAAGAACGACACCACGCTCGGTGAATGGCGCGATCAACATTAATGCCGATACGAACTGACTGCTTGTCGTTGTGCCTATCTCTAATTCCCCCCCGACGAAGTCTTTACTCGGCACCACCCGCACCGGCAGGCGTCCCTCTTGCTCGGCGTACTCGATCTTCGCGCCGAGTTGGCGGAGCATGTCGATACCCTCGGCGATGGGGCGCTGGCGCATGCGGGGGCTGGCATCGACGACGACCGGCTCTGCGGCCAGACAGGCGGCGGCGATCATGAAGCGCGTCGGGGCGCCGCCATCGCCGAGGTTGACGTGACCGCCTCGCGGAAACCGTCCCCCCACCCCGTTGATGCGCACGTTGTCACCGTCCCACCGGGCCTCGGCGCCGAGCGTGCATAGCGCGCCGAGCAAAGCGTCCGTGTCGTCAGCCCGTAGCGGGCCAATGATCTGTGACTCGCCTTCGGCCAGGGCCGCCAGTACGTACGCCCGGCAGGTGATGCTCTTGGAGCCCGGCGGGGTGATGGTGACATCAAACGGCTTCGTCAGCGGCTCGATCGGCAGCGGATCAGGCAGTCGATCCAGCGGCAGCGTGTAGTCAATCACGTTTCGATCTTAGCGAGCCGCGCCTCAGCGAGCCGCGTCGTCCTCGACCGCGGCCGTCCTCCTCTGTGGTTGGGAGAAGACCGCCGCGGGGACGCGGCGGCTCGCTTGTTTTCAGATACCCTCACCGTTGTCTTCGCTTGAGAAGAAAGCGGCGGGGCAAGCCCGCCCGCGAAACGGATCTCTTGTCTACACGTCACTCTTTACGAAACACCGCCACCACATCTTCGATGGGGATCACAAACAGCTGGTTGTCTCCTTCGAAATCGACGGGGAGGCTGTTCTTGGGGTTGAACAGCACACGGTCGTATTGCTTGATCGGATAGTCTTCATCGTGGTCCACCTGGGCGCTGACGGCCACGATCCGGCCGGTGAGGGTCGGAATCTCGATCTTGTCCGGCAGATGGATGCCGACCTTGGTCACTTTCTTGTCCGCATCCTTCCGGATCAGGACGCGATTGCCGATCGGCTCGACGGTTT
Organism: Planctomycetota bacterium; assembly: GCA_022568135.1. Classification (GTDB taxonomy): domain Bacteria; phylum Planctomycetota; class Phycisphaerae; order Phycisphaerales; family SM1A02; genus JADFFQ01. The sequence continues at coordinate 35,761 of JADFFQ010000009.1, forward strand.
CAAGCGATTTGATTGACGACTTCGCCTTGGCCATGGCGCCGTGATAATAGTCCGTTGACGTTGCGCAGGTCCGCTTGGTCGGCGTTGGACCGGATGGTGCAACAGCCCCGACCAAGAATGGAGGTCGGCAATAACCGGCCGGGGATTTGCTCTCTTTCAATCTTGCGCGTTGGCGCCGGTTGCTACTGAGGCTTGGCGGATGGCTCCTGGCGGCTGATCATGGTGTCGAGCATGGTGCCGATCAGCGCCGTGGCTTCGGTTGATCCCCCTGTGCCGGCACTTCCACTATTCGAGCCGACGACCATGACCCGCGGGGTAATGTTGATGCCGCTCTCGCCGACGATCTTGAGCAGCTCGAGCAGGGCGGCGTTGCCCGAGCCGATCTGCAGGGCGATGACCCGGTAGGCCTCAGCCTGAGCCTCGGCCTTGATGCTAATTGCCTGCGCCTCGGCGCCCGCTTCGATGATGCGGCGTTCCTTATTCTGTTCGGCGATCTGGACTTCGTACCTGGCGGTGGCGAGTCGCTTCTCTTCCTCGGCTTCCTGCTCCGTGCGGGTGAGTTCCTTTTTCTGCTCCGCGGCGAGCTGCTGCTGCTTGAAGGTCTTGACCTCCTCATCGGCGATCTGCCGATCTGTCTGCGTTTTGAGCAGATTGTCGAGCGACCCGTCCTCGGCCACGCCGGCGATGCGAACCGCGGTCACGGTCACGCCGACCTTCGACATTTCCGCGGCCAGCATGGCCAGCGACTGCGACTCCTGCTGCGAGCGCTGCTGCACGTAGTCCAGGGCCTTCACGGTCTCGGCGTTGTTGCGGAAGATCGCGCGGACAGCGGAGTTCAGACGCTCACGCAGCTTCTCCCCGTCATCCTCGAAGAGGGCGACCACGAGCGGCGCATCGGCGGGTTTGATCTCATACTCCACCCGCACGTCCACGGGGAAGTCAAACCCGTCGGAGGTCCGGACGGGAATCTCCCGCTGCTCGGCTGCTTTGTCGCGTCCCGTGTAACTGATCACCCATTTGGCGGTCGAGATCATCGTTACTTCGTAGGCCTTGGTGTTCAGGTAATACTCCTGGGGCAGCAGCGGCTGGCGCCAGATGCCGCGCTGACCCTTTTCAACGAGAGCGTTGAATGTATCGCCCACTCCAGAGGGAACGTCGCCGACGTTGGCCTTGACAACACCGACGGTCGCCTTCTTGACGTTGGTGACGTCGACAATCTCATGCGTAAACAGCATGGGGTTGATGCGATATTTGCCTGGAGGGAGCACCGAGGCCTGCGGGCCCTTGTAGCCGCCCCCTTCGGTGAGGAAGAACTCGGCATCCTCAGCCATGCGCTTCAGGAGCGATACATCCCACTCCGGGGCATAAATCTCCCCAGGCGGCAACGGCTGTCCGTCAGTGGAGGTAAGCAGCGCTATCTTTCCTTCTCTGATCTGAATCAGAGGTGGTGTGTCGACCTCGTAGATCACCGGCCACAGCCAGGGGTGCCAACCCGGTGGAAGGATCTTGGCTTGCGGCCCCATCTCACCCTCGGTGGCAATGATCTGGCCCGGGGCAAGCGAACCGCCACCGATGAGCTTGTTGACGACGCCGATCTGGTTTTCCCCAACCAGCCGAACCGAGCTGAGCACGACCGACGCGGCCAAAACGACCAACGCCACCACACCCGCACCGGCACGGAGGCTGGCGGCGGCACGGGGGCTTGCGGCGGGATATTTCACCGCCGCCACAACAATCGCGATAGCCAATCCCAGCCCGACGACAATGACTACACCCATGACATTATCCTTTCTCTAAAATGGTCAAGCAGTGTACCCTAACTCCCCCCGGCCGTTCAGGCCCGCCGGTCAAGTCGCTCGGACACGTCCCGACCGCCGCCCGACTGGCCATGATTCCCCATAGCCGAGGCGGGTTCAGACCTGGCCCCGCTGCAATTAGGCCAACAGGGCCCATGGTCATGCCCCGAGCCGGTGGCGGCCCATATCATACGCCAAGCGTGTTGTGCCATCGCTGCAGATGGCGGGCGACCGCCCCAGATCCAGGAGATCGACTCCCATGACCACCGCCAGCACACCGTCGTCAAGGCCCAAGACCGGCCCAGAGACCGATCCGCTGCGATTGATCGACGTGGATCACGTGCGGTTCTACGTCGGCAACGCCAAGCAAGCGGCGTATTTCTACGCGCACTGTTTCGGCTTCCAGGTCGCGCAGCTTGCGGACCTCACCACCGGTTGCCGCGAGGAAGCGAGCTACCTGCTCACCCAGGGCAACATTCGTTTGGTGCTGAGCACCGGGTTGCACAAAGACCACGCCGCCCAGCGCGAGGTGATGCGCCACGGTGACGGGATCAAGGACATCGCCTTCACCGTCCGCGACGCGGCCGCCGCCTACGAACAAGCCATCAAGAACGGCGGGGAATCTGCCTATGAACCCGTCGAGATGACTGACGATTCCGGGGACGGCACGGTGGTCGTGGCCGGAATCAAGACCTTCGGCCGATGTGTCCACAGTTTCGTCTCCCGCAACGGCCGGTACAAACTGGAGAACATTCAGGGCGGCGGCCCGTTCATGCCCAGGTTCGAGCCGGTGGAGTCATTTGCGCTCAACGAGTACAACCAGGCCCATCCCTGTGGGCTGATGTACGTCGATCACTGCGTGGGCAACGTCGAGCTGGGGAAGATGAACCACTGGGTGAAGTGGTATGAAGAGGTGCTCGGCTTCAAGCAGTTCAAGCACTTCGACGACAAGGACATCTCGACGGAGTACTCGGCCCTGATGTCCAAGGTGATGGACTCAGGTTTCGGCACTATCAAGGTGCCCATCAACGAGCCGGCCCACGGCAAACGCAAGAGCCAGATTCAGGAGTACCTCGACTGGCACGATGATGAGCCGGGCGTGCAGCACCTGGCCTTCCGCACCGATGATGAGCTGGCCAGCGTGGCGGAGCTGCACCGCCGCGGCGTGGATTTTCTACGCATCCCCGATGAGTACTACCAAACCGTCTGGGACCGCGTGTCCAAGATGGGCTGGGAGATCAAGGAGGATCACCAGCGCATCCGGGACCTTGGCATCCTCGTTGACGCTGATGACGAGGGGTATCTGCTGCAACTGTTCACCAAGCCGCTTCAGGACCGCCCGACGCTGTTCTTCGAGATCATCTGCCGCCGCGGGTCACAGAGCTTCGGCAAAGGCAACTTCAAGGCCCTCTTTGAGTCGCTGGAGTTGGAGCAGGCCCGCCGAGGGAATCTATGACCTCTACTCGTCCGATCCGCGCTTACGCCGATACGTCCGTTTTCGGCGGATGCTTCGAGGAACGATTTCAGGATGCAAGCAAGCGATTCTTCGAGGGAGTCAACGCCGGACGGTTGATCGTCCTGCTGGGTGCGACGACCGAAGCGGAGTTAGCACTCGCGCCGGGTCGCGTTCAGGAGATCGTTGCCAGCCTATCCGACGATCGAATCATCCGTTGCCCCATAACGCCCGATGTTGCCGAACTGCGCCAAGCCTATCTCGATGCCGGAGTCCTGGGGACGGGATCGTTTGATGATGCGACTCATGTGGCCATCGCGACAGCCCATAACGCCGATCTGTTGGTGAGTTGGATTTTCCGGCATATTGTCAACTACGATAAGATACGTGGATTCAATGCCGTCAACCTGCGGCTGAACTACCGATCGCTGAGCATCCACTCCCCCCCAGAGATTGTGTATGGCAAAGACGAAGAACGACTTTGACTGTGTTCAAATGAAGCGGGAAATTCAGGCCCGGGTCGCGGCGGAGACCAAGGGCATGACCGCCGAACAGCGGGACGCTTACATTCGCGAGCGAGCCGACGCTTTTGCCCAGAAGATGGGCTGGATCTACGAATCGGTCCCCGATGAACACGGGCACTATCACGTCAGGCGAATCGACGACAAGGGTGGCAAGCCCGGATGAATCTGCCGCCGCCGCTCGCAGAGCTTCGGCAAAGGCAACTTCAAGGCCCTCTTTGAGTCGCTGGAGCTTGAACAAGCCCGCCGAGGGAATCTGTAGAGCTCCCCCAGAGTGAAGGCTGTTGATGAAATCAAAGCGCGCGAATTCACTGCGGTACACGGTCGTTATCGAGAAGGCGGATGGAAACTTTTCTGCGTACGTTCCTGATCTGCCCGGCTGTGTAGCAACGGGACGGACGCGGGCGATCGTTCTCAGGCGGATTGCTCAGGCGATCCATATGCACGTGCAGGGCTTGAAGGAAGATGGTCTGCCCGTCCCGAAGCCCGCCGCAACCGCAGAGTATGTGGAGACCGCAGCATGATCGCGTCACGCCATACCCGCCCGACGCTTCTCTTGGAGATCATTTGCCGCCGTGGGTCGCCGTCCTTCGGGAAGGGAAACTTCCAAGCCCTGTTCGAGTCCCTGGAGCTGGAGCGGCGGCGGCGTGAAAACCTCTAATCTGAGCGGCTTGTGCGCCTGGGGGATATGATGCCGACAGGCGAGATCCCAGGACCCATGTATGCACGAGCGGGTCGCTTCACACACCCAGCCTTGCTCTCTGGCGGATCGCCGCCACGACGATCATCCAGAGCGATCGGGCGCGAACGATGCGCCTGAATGACATTCGGGACTGGTGGAAGCTTCGCCGGTTCGCAGCGAATCCGTGGCAGATCGTCTGGTTTCGCAAGAGACAACGCGCGGGCAAGACGCTGACCGTCCGGATGCGCACCGGCCACCGGCTCCATCTGCGGGGCGGGTCTCATGATCACCTGGTCTTCCGCGAAATCTATCTGAAGGATCAATACCGGGTCAGCCGCCACGAGGCGGAGACGTGGCAGTGCGTTGTTGACCTCGGGGCGAACGTGGGCTTGTTTACATCCCGCGTTGCCGAGCAGGCGGAACGAGTGATCTGCTATGAACCCATTCCTGAGAACTTCGCGCAGCTGCGGCGGAACATCGAAGGCTTGTCCAACGTGGCGCCGGTGCAGGAAGCGGTCGATGGCAAGACCGGCATGATGCGGCTGCACTTCCCGCAGGCGAATGAAGCGACAGGCCAGTTCGCCAAGTATCCGCAGCCGGAGATTCATCTGCCTGAATCGTTCATCGAAGTGCCGTGCATCACTCTTGATGAGCTGTTCGACCGACATCGAATCGAGTCTTGTGATCTCTTGAAGATCGACGTGGAGGGTGCCGAGTACGATATCCTGTATGCAGCCAGCGACCGTACGTACGCGAGAATCCTTCGAATCTACGGTGAGTACCACATTGCCAGGCCGAATGCGGAACGGTCGTCGATCGCGGCGCTCGCCGCCTTCCTGCGCTCGAAGCGCTTTGATGTGGAGATCGTGCCGCAGCGAAACTTGGCCGACTACGGTCTGTTCTTTGCAACACAGCCCAAGCGTCAGGCCAAGCCCTGACCTGAGTCGTGCGACGAGCTCACATGGTCAATGAAAACGTGTACAGATGGGTGTTGTTGGCGATCATCGTCAGCTGCTTCGGCATAAGCATCTACTTTCGCCGCGGAGCGGCCAGGTCCGGCGGACCCATCTCTTCACGCGACAGTGGGCTCGCAATTGACACCTCGTTGTCGCTGTTTGGCCTTGGAGCAATGGCGGGCCTTGTGGCCTATCTCATCAATCCCAAGTGGATGGCATGGTCGCAGCTTGAACTTGTGCCGCAGCTGCGACTGCTCGGCGGACTACTTGGTCTGATCGTGCTGGCTCTGGTGTTTTGGGCGCTGCGACACCTTGGAGCCAACCTCACTCGTACTGCGCGGACGAGATCGCATCACACCCTGGTGACAGGTGGCCCTTACCGCTGGGTTCGGCATCCGCTGTATTCGTCCGGTGTGGTGCTGTGCACCGGCCATGTTCTGCTCACCGCCAACTGGTTCATATTGCTCATGTGCGGGCTGGCCTTCGCTGTGTTGCTGGTGCGGACCTCGCGGGAAGAGGCAAATCTGATCAAGAAGTTCGGCGACGAGTACCGGGCGTACATGAGCCGCACCGGGCGCTTCCTTCCCCGCCTCCGTGCCTCATAGGCAGGCCGAGGCCGAGGACGGCGCGCCTCGCCTCAGACACGGCGCGGCTCGCTCAACACAACCCCGTCGTCAGCAGACGATCCCGCTACAATGTGGGTGGAATACGAGCAGTTAACCGAGGAGCACGCCCCATGCCCTACTACTTCAAGCTCGGTCAATTGCCGCCCAAGCGGCACATTCAGTTTCGTCGCCCCGACGGGGCGCTGTATTCCGAGGAGGTCTTCGGCACGGAGGGATTCGTCGGCCCGACCACCACGCTGTACCACATCCATCCGCCGACGCAGGTCACCGGCTGGAAGATGCTCTACTCGACGAAACCCGAATACGTCGAGACCGACACGATGCGGATGCGGCATCTCAAGACGATGCCGATGAAGCCGAAAGGCGATCCGATCACTGGGCGAGTGGTGCTGTTCGGCAACGCAGATTGCGAGATGAGCCTCTGCGCACCCGCCGAGGCGATGAACTACCACTACAAGAACGGTATGGGCGACGAGTGCGTCTTCATCCATTACGGCTCGGGCACTGTGTACAGCTCCTTCGGCACGCTGCACTTTCGCCCCAAGGATTACATCATTATCCCGAAAGGCGCCACGTACAAGATGGTGTTCGACAAGCCCGCCGAGGGTGAGCCGAAGCCAAAGTTCCTGGTGATCGAGACTGCCAACGGCTCGCATATCTTGCCCCCGCCGCGATACCTGTCGAAGAAGACCGCCCAGTTCCTGGAGCATGCCCCGTACTGCGAGCGCGACCTGCGCCCGCCTGAGCTTCCGTTGACGTACGACGAAGCTGGCCAATTCGAGGTGAGGATCAAGGCCCGCGACCGCGTACACAGCTACATCTACGACTATCACCCGCTGGACGTGGTCGGCTGGGACGGTTGCTACTACCCGTACCGGTTCAACATCGACGACTTCAGCCCGATCACGGGCAAGCACCACATGCCGCCGCCAACGCACCAGACGTTCGAGGCACACAACTTCGTGATCTGCTCATTCTGCCCGCGGGCGCTCGACTGGCACCCCCAAGCGATTCCCATCCCCTACAACCACTCCAACATCGACTCCGACGAAGTCCTGTACTACGTTGACGGGAACTACAAGGCCCGTAAGGGGATCGAAATCGGCTCGATCACCCTGCACCCGCAAGGCATCCCCCACGGCCCACATCCCGGTACCGTTGAGCTGTCGCTCGGCAAGCAGTGGACCAGTGAGCTGGCGGTGATGTGCGATACCTTCCGCCCGCTGTATCCGACCAAGGCGGCGTTGGAGCTGGACGACCAGGAGTATCCGGAAAGCTGGAAGGGAGACCATTTCCCCAAGACCGCCGGGACGCACCTGCCCAACGGTGAGGCGAAACCCGAAGCCCAGCCAATGGCTGAAGCCGTCGATACCAGCGGCTGATCGGAGTACGTCCGATGCATGGGCGAACCAAATCTGTTGAGGCGCGATTGCAGCGACTGATGACCGGCCGGCGGATCGCGATCACTGTGCAGGCTTCGATAATGACGTTGTTGATGTTGGTCGGCATCGCCGGCTGTGGAGCGGAGCCGAACCCTGTCACAAGCTCGGACCCTGACCCATCGGAGGTGAAGCCGCCTGGCAATCCCAGCCTTGGCGCGATTCCCGTGCGGTCATCGGTCGAGGACAACCCCCCCGGCTGGCCGCCGGTCGAATTCGAACCCCCCCTGCTCGACTTCGGCAACCTCCCCCCGGGCGGAACCGGCACAGGGTGGGTCAAGATATGGAATGTTGGCCAAGAACCGCTCAAGATCATCAGGTCGATAACGAGTTGTGGCTGCACGGTCGCCGAGAACCTCGCCGGCCGGGAGATCCCGCCGGGCGGATTCACCGAGTTCAGCACCACAATGAATATGAAATCTGGACTTGGTGAGAAGAAGGAGAAGATCAGCATCGTGTTTGAGGGGTATTCCGAGACCTTCGCGGTGTATTACTTCATGGCTGAGGTCAGCTTGCCTATTCGCGTCACCCCGCCGTACATTCGGGCAGCCGATCGGGTTGCCAACGAATGGGTGCACACGACCTCAGGCGAACTGCGCGTGGAATCTACGGACGGCAAGCCGTTTCGCATTCTGGGATCACACGGCGAGCCGCCCCAGTTCATCGGCTTTGATCCCGCCACCAACCCGCCGGCCAGTGCGTACACAATCCGATGGGATTTGGACCGATTCACTGAGGCCACTCTCCCATGGTTCTGGGTCATCGAGACGGACCGGGCGGACTGCCCGGTCGTGGATGTTCGACTTCGCCACGAGTCCACGAAGCCGATTCGACCGCGCGGCCGGCCGTGGGTGCCGATAGATCAGAGAATCCTCGTGGGCGAGGTGCGCGTTGGCGAACCGTTCGAGGTGGCCACCAAGATCGAGTTCGTTGAGCGATATACGCCCGATCCGATGACGGCCGGTGTAACCAGCGATTCACCGTTCCTTGAGGCCCAGCTGCTGGAGGCACAGCAAGACGACCAGTTCCTCCAATTCCGAATTCGCATCACGCCGGTGGAGGCCAAGCCCGGTCTGCTGTACGGGATACTCACATTGGACGCCTCCGGCTATACCACGCAACTGCGCATCATCGGCCGGGTGGTGGAATAGTCCGACTGCGCTCGTAGGTCCGTCGGCCCCGAGTTGCGGACACGCCAGCTCGAGCCGAGCGCGCTAGGCTGGGTCGTTCGGCGGAGGCTCATCCAATGAATGCGGCCATGACCCCGCGACGCAAGCGATGGTATCGCCCGCGCAATCTGGCCATTGGGCTGGGTGGCGCAGCGGCCCTGTTCATCGCCTATCAGGTGTATTGGGCGGCGACCGCCGAACCGGCACCAGTAATCAACTACGCGGCGAAGCTGGTTGAACTGTGCGAATCAGCCCAGCCCGCAGGTGAAAACTGCTGGCCGCTGTTCATCGAAGCGGCCACGATCCTCGATGAGGTCGAGGCGGAGATTCGGGAAAGGGGATTCGAGCCGCGCTTCGCCGGGAGCGGGTTTTTCGTGGATTACTCGCTGGTATACGACCCTCCTGCTGCCGGAACGGATGTTGAGCCCGAACGATTGGCCCTGGCGATGCTGCGTGAGCGTGGCGCATTCGATCTGCTGGCAGAGGCCGCGGTTCGACCGCGCGCGGTCCGGCCGATCATCGGCCCATCCCCGCTGTTTCATTCGGTCAGCCTGCCGGAGCTCGCACAGTTCCAGAGGTTGGCGAGGGCCCGGGTCGCGTCGATGCGGCTGGCGTTTGATGAAGGCGACATGGCCGAAGCCGTCGCGACCTTCGAGCAGACAATGGCACTGGGCCGCGCCTGCGGGGCCCAACCATTTTTGATCGACCAGTTGATTGGAAGGGCGATCGCCGCCTTGGCGACGTCGTATCTGCGTTACGAGCTGATGGAAAGATCGCTCGACACCCAGACGTGTCTGGAGCTGCTGTCCGTCCTGGATCGCCAGCGTCCCCTGTCCCGCCCCGGGGTGGCCCTTGAAGGTGAACGCCTGTTGATGTTCGATTTCATCCAATGGGCCTACACGGATGACGGCCACGGAGACGGCCGACTGAACCTGCAGAAGTACAGCAGCTTTGGCACAGGCGCCGGCTCGCCCTCGCAGCTGGGCGTACTAGGGACCTTCCAATCGATATTCCTTGCCGGGCGGGCGGAGACGATCAGGCTGGTTGATGAGTTCTACGATGGCATGGTTAGCGAAGCGAAAATGAACCCAATTGAACGGGCCAAGTCGCCATTCGATGCCGATGCGTTCGAGGCCAAGCTGACAGCACGGCACATATTCCTGAACGCCATGCTACCTGCTGCCGGCAAATTTATCGAAAAGGCTGAAGTGATCGATGTGGGGATCGAAGGGCTTCGCGTCATGCTGGCGCTTGAGGCCTACCGCAGCAAGCATGGCGCATATCCAGCATCACTCCGGGACCTTGTTCCCAAAATCCTGGGCGAGCTCCCCACTGACCCGATTCACGGCGGAGCGTTCGGCTACCACCTTGTCACGGATGACCCGCATGGTCGGGCATACCTGCTGTACTCGACGGGGCTCGACCGCACCGACAATGACGGCGTCGAACTCGACGGCTCGGGAATTACAAAGTATGGCTGGGCCGGGACGCTCGTGAATCCGGAGACCAGCGGCTTCGATTTCGTCATCAATCAGCCGCGGCGGCAAGAATAATGATCCTCGGGGCGGTCGTGAATACGCGGAGAGGATCACAGCGCGGGAGCTACCGTTGCGGGCGGGGCCTTCGGGAGGACCATGCTTCGCCTGTTGAGCGGTGATCGGGAGCGGCCTTGGCGCAAGAAAAGCCCCTGACTTCTTAGTCAGGGGGTGATTTCGTTTGTCAGTTTGTGGGGGACCAAGCTGTCGGTCGGGCTTCGGCCGAAGCCCGATCCGCTGTTATGGGCAGGCGCCCCAGTTTGCGAGCAAGGTCAGCAGGTCGAGGATTCCGACGTCGCCGTCGCCGTTGAAGTCCGGCGGACCGCCGGGGTCGGTGCCCCAAGCAGCCAGCAAAGCCAGTAGGTCAAGGATGCCGACATCACCGTTGCCGTCGAGATCCCACGGGCACGGCTCACCGGCCTCACCCACAAGCTGGAACCCGTTGACCGAGCCGAACCCAGAGTTGGTTTCGATGCTGACGGCGATCGTTCCGTCAACAACATCGACAGTGTGCAACGCGTAGGTTGTACCCTGAGAATGGCCGCCCGGCCAGCCACCGCCGATGAACTGCGAAGGATCCGGGGACCCGGCCACCGACACCTCCGAAACGTACCCAGCACTGTCAGGTGCCCAGGCATAGGTATACACGGTGTAGGACCCGTTGGCGAGACCCGAAAACGTCCAGGTGGCAAGCATGCCCGCGCCACCGACGTCCTGGAGGTCGTCCATGAGGGCCTCGTCGTCGCCGGTGGTGCCCCCGTTGTTGTCGTCGAAGTCGCCACCGCCGCCGGAATTGCTCAGTGTGACCCCTGTCGCGCCGCCTGCTAGATCAGAGAGCGGGACATTGAACGCGCCCGCGTTCACAGCGTTCCAGGTACCACTCTGGCCGGCACCGGCAGCGTAGACGTCTGCCGGAACCCCATAGGGGCTGTTCGGGTCCCCGACATCGACGTTGAACGACTGCCCGAAGCCCGGCGTTGCGACGCCGAGTACAACTGCCAAGAAAAAGATTTTCGCCTTCATTCTCGTCTCCTCTTCTCAAGAAGGTCCTGGTGAGCAGAACAAATTGCGGCCCCTGCGACCGCGCGCGCTGGAGCATAGGTGAGATTCTAACACTTCACGGCGGCCCACGCCCAGCTCCAAACACTACATACAACTAACCAGCCTCAGGGGATTCAGAAGAGCTCTGTCTCCGGGAACGGCCACATGCGCGCGGCCCACTCGGGAAGGGCTTCTGCCTGGTTCCTCCTGATCCTCAACTGCTATTGTCCCACAAGACCCTCTCCAATGCAAGATAAAATAGGCACGATTTTCGATTTGTCCGGAGCTTGCCGCCGGGCCCTGGCCAGAGGGGCTATGGGCCAACCGGCCGGACCCTTGCCGCGGTGGGGTCCTGGGCAGAATGGGACGACCTTGGGGGCTTGCGACGGTGTGACCGGGGCTCAGCGGGGCGATCGCTGAAAACAGGCCGCACGCGTTGCCCTTGCGGGCCTCATCCAGGGAGAACGGCACGACCTGCTGTCGCTTACATCCGCCGAAGCTGGGGCGTCGTGGCCCCCGGCCAGTGAGCCGGCCGCAGGGGACTGTCTCAGCCCGCGGGTAGGATCACGCCGCGGCAGTCGCCGAAGCCGATGCGGGCGGCCCCGTCCTTGTGGCAGTACGCCCGGATGATTACCTCGTCGCCGTCTTGAAGGAACTTGCGGTTGCTGCCGTCGGGGAGCTGGATGGGATTCTGCCCGCGCCAGGTGCGCTCCATCAAGCAGCCACGCGAGTCTTCCGTCCGGCCGGAGACGGTGCCGCTGGCCAGCAGATCGCCGGGCCTCAGATTACAGCCGCTTGCCGTGTGGTGCACGAGCAGCTGAGCGATCGTCCAATACATTTCGGTGAAGTTGCCGCGGCTGATGAGCATTGGCTCGAGCTCGCGGTCGCGCATCAACTGCGATGTCAAGTACACCTCAACAGTGATATCGTAGCCCATGTCGTCGGTTGGCTTGAGGTACTCACGCAGCGGCGGATCACCTCCGGACCCCTCGCCGCGCGCTGCATCGGCGACGCGATAGGGTTCGAGCGCATCGAGCGTGACCACCCACGGGCTAATCGTCGTCGCGAAGTTCTTCGCATTGAACGGCCCCAGCGGCTGGTACTCCCACTTCTGAATATCGCGTGCGGACCAGTCGTTGACGATCACCATGCCGAAGATGTGCTCGGGGGCCTCGCGCATGGCGATTCGGTGTCCGAGGCCATTGCCCGGGCCTACAAAGAAACCCATTTCCAGCTCGTAGTCGAGTAGCTTCGATGGGCCGAACGTCGGCAACTGGGCGTCGTCCGCTTTCGCCTGACCGTACGGACGCCGGATCGCTGTCCCGCTGATCACGATCGAACTGGCCCGGCCGTGGTATCCCACAGGCAGATGCTTGTAATTCGGAAGCAGCGGATTGTCCGGGCGGAACATGGACCCGATGTTCCGCGCGTGGTGGATTGAAGCGTAGAAATCCGTGTAGTCGCCGATCTGGACAGGGATGAGAAGCTCGGCATCAGCCCTCGAAACCACCATGCGCTCGCGCAGCTCGGCGTTGTCGCGCAACGTGGGGGTGTCGGCTTGGAGCAGGTGGCTGATCGACTGCCGCGCGGTTGAGCAGCTCTCGCGCCCCTGGCTCATGAACTGATTGAGCGACGGCGCGCAGAGGGCGCAAGCCGTCTCGGGGCTGATGCCCGCAAGCAGGTTCGCCTGCACTGCGCCTGGAACATCGAAGATGCTCTGCCCGATCGCCACGCCGATGCCCGGCGGATCGCTTGACCCGCGGCGCCGAAAGACGCCCAGCGGCAGGTTCTGGATCGGAAAGTCGCAGTCCGGCTCGTTGGCGGATTCAATCCAACTGCGAAGCGACCGGTCATGGGTTTGGTCGAGATTCGGCATGGTTCGTGCGCCGTCACAAGAGATTCAGCGCTCGCAGATCAGCGCGCGGCTCATCGAACGAGCATGATCCGAACGAGGTGGCAAAGTTCAGTCGCGTCTCCTGGATCTGGCCAGTCGTCAGTTCGTGATCGTGATACCACAGCCCCGCCTTGGCGAACGTAAACGAGTCGAGTGATTCATCGGTCAGCAGCGCAAGCAGATCACCTTGGGACAGGTCCTTTGACGCCGCCAGTACCCCAGACACAAACACGTTCAGGAAGCCAAACTCGAGTGTGTCAGGGCCGTCTGGGCGATGACTCAGGGGATGATGCAGGCCTGCGGTGGCCTTGAAGGGCACGCCTGGGACCGCACAGGCCCGGATAAACCGAGCGAGGTGTTCGGGCTGGGGAGACGATTGTGGCCCGGCGCCGCCGGTTCTCACTTTCGCGCCCGCGTCGCTCCCGGCCAGGGCCGCAATCAGCCCGCGCGGATCGTCATTGATCGGCAGCTCGAAGAAGGGAAAGAGATCGTCGGGAATGCGGGTGAGCGCATCCTCGATGTCGGCCGCGATCTTCGCCCCCAATTCAATCACATTGATTTCAGCCCAGCCGGCGGTCGGGCGGCGGTGGGCATCGTTGAACGCGGCAATCCGTTGGAGATCCACCTCGAGCTGTGGGTCGCCTGCGGTGCTCGCCAGCGCGCTGATCTGCCACGGCCCGGCATCGTCGTGCCTAGGAAGGACGGATGCTGCGTGCTGCTCGAACTCATCGAGACGTGAAGCGGGAATCACCAGCCGCCCAAGCATCCAGGCATCATTACTCGCCAGGTGATCAGCGTAGTTGCGCACCGTCGCGGCCATGTCGAGCTGTGCCGGAGGGAAGAGTCCGGCGTAGTCGATGATCCCCGTCAGAAGCGCGCGCAGACTTTCGATCACCGTCTCTTGAGACTCCGGTTGGGGTGAGGCCGTCACCGTCACTACTGCCGCTCCCATCTTGTCATCGACTCACCGCGCGACACGGCTCGTCGGTACTATACCTGACCACCCCCCGAGAGGTGAGTCGGAGCCCCAGCGTCTGCGTCTCAACAACGGTGTGCCGGATCACGGCGCACTTAGCCGTTTGGTGAGTGTTTTTGTTTCCCAGCTGCTGTCAACGTTTGCCTCTGCTCAATTCTCGCCCACGTGTCACGCAGCGACACGGTTCGATTGAAGACCAGCTTCCGTACGGATGAATCGGCGTCGACGCAGAAATAGCCCTGTCTTTCAAACTGGAATCGAGACCCTGGTGAAGCTCCGGCGAGGCTCGGCTCGACCCGACACGACGTCAACGTCTCCAGAGAATCCGGATTGAGTGCCGAGGCGAGGTCTTCATCGTTCTTGACATCGCTTGGATTTTCCTTGATGAAGAGACGATCAAACAAGCGGACTTCTGCCTCCAGCGCGTGATCGGCCGAAACCCAATGGAGGGTTGCTTTGACCTTGCGTCCGTCCGGAGGCGATCCTCCTCGGGTCTCGGGATCATAGGTGCAGTGCAGCTCGATCACTTCACCGGTTTCTTCGTGTTTGACCACGCCGACACACCGAATCAAGTACGCGTATCGCAGACGTACTTCACGGCCGGGGGCGAGACGAAAGAACTTCCTCGGCGGCTGCTGGCGAAAATCGTCTCGCTCGATGAACAACACGCGAGAGAAGGGGACTTTGCGTGAGCCCATGCCGGGATCCTCCGGATTATTCACCGCATCCAATTCCTCGACCTGATTTTGCGGATAGTTGTCGATGACCACTCGAAGCGGCCGCAACACACCCATGACCCGCGTCGCGCGTCGATTGAGGTCTTCGCGAACGCAGTGTTCAAGCAGCGCGATGTCGGTTGTGCTGTTGTACTTGGTGATGCCGATGCGGTTGCAGAAGTTCCGGATTGATTGGGGGGTGTAGCCGCGCCTGCGCAAGCCGGCCAGGGTCGGCATTCGCGGATCATCCCACCCGCTGACATCTCCCCGTTGCACCAGTTCCAGAAGCTTTCGCTTGCTCAGCACCGTGTAGCTGAGATTGAGGCGAGCGAACTCGATCTGCTGCGGGTGATGGATGCTCAGTTTGTCGAGATACCAGTCGTACAAGGGACGATGGTCTTCAAACTCTAGCGTGCACAGCGAATGGGTGATTCCTTCGATGGAATCCGACTGCCCGTGAGCGAAGTCGTACATGGGATAGATGCACCACATGCTGCCCGTGCGGTGATGCGAGGCCTTGAGAATGCGGTACATGACCGGATCGCGCAGATTCAGATTGGGCGAAGCCATGTCGATCTTAGCGCGCAGGACATGAGAGCCGTCCTCGAACTCGCCCGCCCGCATGCGCTCAAAGAGATCCAGGTTCTCCTGGACAGGTCGGTTGCGGTACGGACTTTCCCGGCCGGGTTTGGTGAGCGTTCCCCGGTATTGGCGGATTTGTTCGGCGCTCAGCTCGCAGACGAAAGCATTGCCTTTCTTGATGAGCTCCAATGTGTATCCGTGCAGTCGGTCGAAATAGTCGGAGGCATAGTACTCATGGTCGCCCCAATCGAAGCCGAGCCAACGAACGTCTTGCTTGATCGCCTGGACGTAATGCTGCTCCTCCTTGGTTGGGTTGGTATCGTCGAACCGCAAATGGCAAGTACCGCCGTTCTGGGCCGCGATGCCGAAGTTCAGGCAAATGGACTTCGCGTGCCCAATGTGAAGATAGCCGTTGGGCTCCGGCGGAAATCGGGTCACCACTCGGCCTGCGTTCTTGTTGGCCTTGCGGTCCTGCGCCACTTTGCTGCGGATAAAGTCGGAGGTTGGTGTTGCATCGCGCGAAGTCATATCGGCAGCCGCCTTCTCGTGCGTTCCTCTCCTATGTGCTTGAAGACAACTTGCGGTTGCTCAGGCAGCGCTCGATGCGATTGAGAACCGCGTCCCGGCCCAGGATCGCCAGCGTCTCGAATATGGCCGGGCTGACCGTTGTGCCGGTGACGGCGATGCGCAGCGGCTGTGCGACCTTGGCGAGCTTCCCGTCGGCGCGCTCGTCGGCGTATCGCTTCAGCAACCGCTCGAGTGTTTCGACCATCCATTCCGAGAGCTCCTTGAGCAGCGGCATCACCGCCTCAAGGTGCGCATAACCGTTGGGCTCGCCGGTCTCCAGCGCCTTGTGCACCGCCTTGGACTGCTCGTAGACGATCTGGTCGTCACTCATGATGAAGAATCGGCCGCTTCGGAACGGATCGTCGAGCGTCTTGGAGCGCTGGTGATTCGCCGCTGCGAACATCGCGAACTGCTCGTCGGAAAGCTCCCGCCCATATTCCGGATGATAACGCTCTCCGTGCTGCCGCAGCCGAGCGATGAATTGCTCGGTGGACATCGCCTGTAATGCATCGAGGTTGAACGCCAAGAGCTTGTCGCGATCGAACCTGGCGGGCGACTTGAGAACGCGATCAAGATCAAAGTGCTCGATGAGAAACTGCTGATCGAACTTCTCGATATCTCCGCCCGGTGACCATCCGAGGAGCGCCAGATAGTTGACCATTACCTCGGGCAGGTAGCCAGCCCGCCGAAAGTCTTTGACGTCAATCTCCGGTAGATCTATGTCCAGGGCTAGGGCTAACCGCTCAGCGGATTCCAGTTCAAGCGGATGATCCTTGTTCGAGAGCCATGACCGCCAATGTTCTTCGGACATCACCGCTTCGTTGCTCGAATGGGGCATCGCCGGCGACCGTTCCAGGCCGCGCTCGCGCACGGCGTTCCGAAGGGCCTTGTCCTTGTCGCGCTTCGACATCTTGGAGCCGTCGGGATTGAAGATGAGCGAGAGATGTGCGTACACGGGCCGGCGGAACCCCAGCGCATCCTGGAGCAGGACATGCTTGGCGGTGTTGTAGAGGTGCTCCTGACCGCGGATGACGTGCGTCACCCCCATCAGCTCGTCGTCCACGACCACCGCGAAGTGATAGGTCGGATACCCGTCGCCCTTGAGAATCACGAAGTCATCGATCTCTTCTGGACGAACGGTTACCTCGCCGTAGACCTCGTCGTGAACGTTGACCGGTTGCTCATCGGGCGCCTTGAAGCGGACGACATGTGGCCGGTCTTCATCCAGGTAGCGCTGGATCGTTGCCCTATCGAGCTTCAACGCCGCTCGATCGTATCGGTAGACTCGCTTCTGGGCCCGGGCGGCGGCGCGAGCGGCTTCGAGTTGCTCAGGGCCCTCAAACGCGCGGTAGGCCTTGCCTTGCTCGAGCAGAATATCGATGTAACGGTGATACAGGTCAAGCCGTTGGGAGGCAAAGTACGGACCGTGTTCTCCCGGACCGCAGCCATCGTGTGCCGGGCCTTCATCCCACCTAATTCCCAACCATGCAAGGTCGTCCAAGAGCGCCCGGGTAGCGGTGTCGGATGATCGCTTCTGGTCCGTATCCTCGATGCGAAGAATAAACGACCCGCCGTGGGCCTTGGCGTAGGCCCAGCAGAACAACGCTGTACGGGCCCCACCGACATGCAAATGCCCGCTTGGGCTGGGCGCAAAGCGCGTGCGCACGATGGAAGATTTCGACTCGCTCATGCGGCGGCAAGGGTATCGCCGAAGCGGCCGAAAGTCGAAATCGCCCTCGCCTCGTCCGAGCGACCGCGGGTTCCAGTCGATTCGGATTCACTCATTTGGGTGCGGCGCATCAGTGTCGCCGCCAGCTCGCCGCGATCGTGAGATGACCAATTGCGCAGGACCTGACAGCGCGTAGACTGTAAACAGCAGCGCCAAGGTTTCCTGCGGCCACCAGACCGCCAGTGCCATCGGGACGACCAGACGGACGACGTACGCGAAGCTCCGCGGGCCGCGGATGTAGCGGTTGGTGAAGTGGACGTATGAAATGGAAGACACCATGGCGACGGCGCAGAGGAGAACAATCAACGGAATGCCCAGGGTGGCCCCTCGCACAAAGCCGGACGAGACGCCGCCGATGTACTTGGCCACGAGCAGGTGCTGATGCAGAAGAATCAAGCTGGCGACGGTGCCGGCCGCACCGGGCGATGGCAGACCGCGGAAGCTGCCTCGGCGCTCGATCCGGCTGGAGGTTGCTTCGATGTTGAACCTGGCCAGTCGTAGCCCCGTGCAACACACATACAACACCGCGACGCCCCACAGCACCTTGCCCAGCAGGTCGTCGGCTTCCGGGCCGATGATGGTCACGCCGGCATCGTCAGCAAGGTGTTGTCCGACCAACCGCAGCATGATGTACGCCGGCGCCACCCCGAAGGTGACCATGTCCGCCAGCGAGTCGAGCTGCCCGCCGACTTCGGACGTCGAGCGCGTCAGCCGGGCGATTGACCCGTCCACCGCGTCGAACAGCATCCCCAGGAAGATGAGCGCCCCGGCAAAGGTCAGACCGGACCATCCCCACGGTCCGGCGAAATCGGGCGGCATGGACGCATAATGGATCGCGGCGAAGCCGGCCACCAGGTTCCCCAGCGTGCAAAGGGTGGCCATCACCGACATCGAGGGCAGATGTCGCCTGCGATGACGCCGGCGAGATCTCGGCCGCAGCCGATGCGCCTTGGTGGGCTCCATGTCGGCTGTTGCCTCGGTGGGCGGGTTTATGCGGTCACTTGCGGGCTGCACTTGGGGGCCCATCTTCGGCGGACAGGGAGTGAGCTGCAACCTGACCACGCGGGAACAGCGGTGTCGAGATCTTCGGGACAAACACCAACATGTTGCGAGTCGGCGGCTGGGTCTGGCCGACGAATAGAAGCTCGCCGATGGTTGCAGCGGCGGCAAGGCTTCGTTGGTCTGCTTTGGATGATCCGTCAGCGGGGCGCTGGGGAGAGCCAACTGAGTCGGGCGGTGGATTTTCCTGCGGTGGCTCTGATCGGTCGCCATTCTCCCGCCATTGCACCTGCGGTGACTCACCCGTCAGCACGTAGGCGAAGCCGGCTTCGAGCTGAACCTCCAATGCAATCGAAGCGAAGACTTCGCCGGACATTGTGCGATCCCCGAGCAGTTTGCGAAATCGTGGCGCATGCGGAGGCTGAAACTGCGGCAGGAGCTCAAGATTCAGGTACAGGCCGTCCTCCATCTGGACCGTCCAGGTTCGAACCATCAGGCGAAACCAGCCGGGTCCATAGCGCACGACGCGACCGTCAACCGCGACCTCGACGCCCCCGGAGCCGATCCAATACTGCTGGAGCCTGCGCCAGTCATAGATTTGGCCGTGCCAGGCCGTGACATCCAGCGAGGCGAGGCCGAGCTCCGCCAACAGCGCGTCAACCTGATCCGCCCGCACCCGCACAAATCGCAGACCGCTGCGCCGCAACGCTGAAGTACGAGCCGGACCGACCTCCTTTGGGTCCCAATACTTCATGAGAGCAGCGCCGATGCGGTTCGGATCGTCCTGGATGACCCATCGCCGTACCTCCAATCCACTGGTGGTGTTGATGAGCCGAGGCAATCCCTCGGTTGATCGCGGTCTCAGCACGGTCCCGTTGATCACGCCCGGCACACTGGGGGCCTGTGGCGACGCGCACCCGGTGAAGACCGCGGCTGCCAACACTTTGAGCGAGCGGGGAATGCGTATCATCGCCGAATAGTTCGCCCAGCGCGGCGCCGGGCGCAGGCGCCGTGGAACCTCATCCTACGCCGCCGGTGTCAACCCCACCAACGGGCGACGTGAGCTGGCTGTCTGAGCCGTCGCAGGCGTCGGCGGCGAACGTGTTGATCCGGTCGATCATCGCCCGCAGAAGTCCGTATTGCCGGCGGGTATGAAGGAACGCCAGTCGGGGTAGGTCCAGGTGATCGTCCTCACCGTTCAGTGGGCCGCATTGCACAATCCGGCCGGTCTTCACCAGCCCGGCGAAGGCATCGTTGAGCGAATCGATCTGGGCATCAGTCAGCTTCTGAGAAAGCCGCAAGACAAGCTGATCGCCCACGTAGCGGCTGGAGTGATAGACACGGTAGAACCGGGTGACATGCTCGACCGCGTGATCGATCGAAGGAGCAATGTAATAAAGTCCGGGATCCTCGGGGCTGATCATTCCCCCGTCGAGCAGATTCTTGCGGATATAGGTGTCCCAGTGCTTCCAATAGGTGCCGCCGTCGCCTTCGGCCAGCACGACGGGAACAATGTTGGACCTGCCGGTCTGGACGAGAGTCATCGCCTCGAAAACCTCATCCTGTGTGCCGAAACCGCCTGGGAAGGCCGCCACCGCGTCGGCGTGGCTCATGAACATCAGCTTGCGGGTGAAGAAGTACCGGAAGTTGATCAGCTTGGGGTCACCTTCGATGACCGTATTGGCAGTGGTCTCAAACGGCAGCCGGATGGACAAACCGAAACCGGCCTCGCGTCGTGGACCTTCAAGCCCGGCCTTCATGATGCCGTCGCCGGCCCCGGTAATCGACATCCAGCCTTGGCGAGTAATCGCGGCGCTGAGCTGCTTGGCGGCCAGGTAGTCGCGATGATCCTCAGGTGTGCGGGCCGAGCCGAAGATGGCGATCTTGCGCGTCGGGGTATAGCGGTTGAAGACGCGATAGGCATAACGCATGTCCTTCAGCGCGCGGTTGAGCAGCTTCAGCTGGCCGGTGTCGTGACCGTCGCCGAGCATCTTGAGGCTGGTCTGGACAAGCTGCACGATCATCCGCCCCTCGAACGACTCGGGATCACCGCCAAGCGATTCGATCAGCGCGTGGATGGCGTTGACGGTCTGTTCATCTGTTGTGGAGGGGCGGGTCATCGCAATCTATTCGCCTCCGAAACGTGAGTCTTGGAGACCGCTCGACGGGCGGTATGTGCCCACCGGCGGTTGAGGCCCATCACTCAGCCATCCACCCGCTGGGCGATGGTCACTGATCGCTGCGGTGTCTTACCCTGGCTGACGCGAGGGAGGGGGATGAGTCTCGCTTGAGGATCACCAAGTGGGCCGGTCACTTCAACCACGAAAAGCTGATCGCTCAGCCCGGCAATCAGATCCCTAATCACGGGCACCGTGCCGCGAGTGCGAAAGCGTACATCCAGCTCCATGCCGGGGTAGCTCATACTACCTTCGCCGACGAGTTCCAGGGTGGGACATTCCAAAAAGAGTCGTTCGAAAACGATACGGTCTCGCTGGACATAGAACTCCAGATCGGCGAAATCCAGGCTGCCGCTGAATGGGGGCATCAACTCGACGAGCTGCAATACCCGAAGAGTCAAGGGCATGCTGATCATGCGTCCATGGATCACGCGAATGGCGCCGCGGCCCCGCCGCGTCTCGGGATGCCCGCGTCGCCCGGCCACGCGCAGTGAAGCGTACAACTCACCGCTTGGCGGGTCGCCGGCGCTTAGGGCGGATTCGGGTTCACCTCGTGTTGGTTCATCTCCTACAACGATTTCCTCCAGCGACACGCCGACCAGGTCGATGGCAGCCTGGTATTCGCTGCCCGAGTCCAAGCCGACCGAGGCCTGCAACGTGACCACACCGCCGTACATGTCAGCCCGAAACTCCCCAATAGAAAGGACGCGACCATCACTGCCCAGACTGATGCGCGCCTTGATGTTGGTGAGTTCACGGCCATTCGCCCGCGCGTGGTCGGCGCGGGCCAGAATGTCGAGACTTGTGCCCACGCCCGGCTGGTACTCAGCGTGCAGATCAAACACGCCGTCCAGTTCGCTGATCTTGACGCCCGCGTGCAATGATGCGCCTCGGGTCTCCAATCGGCCGGTAAGGGTCGTATGCCATCGCCCACCCGTTTCGCCGGGCTCAACCTCGGCGATGTGAAGCTCGGCATCACCAAAGTGAACCGACTCGGCCGATCCAATCTTGAGTGAGTCGAGAGCCGATCGCAGCGATGCGGGGAGAAATGCAAGAACCTGCGGGCTGTCGAGCCGGCCAAGATAATCCAACTGCAAATCTGCTTCGAGCGGGCCCTCGGTCTGCACGGTGCCGTCGAGATGGAATATACCCCCGGCAAGACGCCCGGCCAGGTCCCGCAAAGTCACCAGCCCTGGCGCCAACGTAACCTCGGCTCCCTGGTCGAATTCCGCAAAGACCGGGGTATCGTTCACCCGAAGCGACAACGTGTCCGGCCAGACCGTGAACTCATAGCGTTGAGGTTGGTCTTCACGAGGCGATTCGTAGCTGAACTCGGCGTCGAATGCTCCTTGGGGGCGGTAGCGGCGATAGCGCTCGGCCTGGCCAGCGGCGCCGATGAGGTTCAACGCCTCGGTGATCAGCGGTGAGGCGAACTGAGCGGCGGCCCAGGATCCCCGCAGGCGAAAGTCCGGGCCATCATCGGACGGGCCGTAATGGCCGTCGAGCACGATTACGCCGTCGTCCCGATCTGGACCGCGCACTCGCATGGTCAGGTCGTCAAAGATCACCTGGTCGGCTCGCACCACAATTTCGCCGCGCTCGCGGATCAGCCAGACCCGCTCGCCGTCAATCAGGAGGCTGAGTTCCTCCGGCCAGAGAACCAGCTGCACTTCTTGGGACTCGCTGCCCAGCGCGTGATAGTGCAGCTTCGCGTGGTAGGTTCCTTTTGGCTGATAACGCTGCCACAAGGTCGTCACGCGCTGCGCGCCTTCATCAGGAACGAGATCGACCAGATACCGCTCGAATGCAACATCATTGAAGTGCATGGTGAGGTTCATTTCGGGCGGGTCCGCCGTCAGATCGACCTGGCCGACGGCGGTGATGCGACCGTCTCCGCGATTCCCGGCGAAGTCAACCAGCTCAATCGCGTCCGGCCTTATCCGAATCAGAGCCTCAACGGCATCGAGTGAACAGCCCTTCGGCCAGGGCAGGCCGAATCCCCGGCCGGCCGTCGGTGACTTGCCGGACGGCTGCGCGGCGCCGTCGAAGAACTCCACGGTGAAGTCGTAGGTTGTTTGACCGGCAGGGTCGGCGGTGATGGTGCCGGCGTAGTTCATCAAGCCGCTCAAGCCGGCATCGGCGAGGAAGCGCGCAATACGAGAACGCCTCGTCCCCAGTTGTCCGGCCGCCTGGTCCAAGTCAGCCCGCTCGGCCTCGGTGAGGGGCATGGCCGCATAGAGGAGCTCGCCAAGGGAGTCGCCGGTCAACTCTATGGCAAGGTCCGGCTCTGCGTAGGTCTCCCGCTCAGTTCGATGCAGGCGGACTTCGCCGGTAACCATCCCGCGCCCTCCGCCGGGTGTGACGATGGGAATGCCCTCGCCTTGCTCGCCGGAGACGATGACGATCTGTTGGTTCTCCAGACTCAGGATTCCGCCTCGCACGTAGATCGGATAGGGGAATCCTTCGTAGACGACGCCGGCTTCGTGGACGGTTACCGTGCCGGTGATCTCGGTGCGCTGGGCGGGCCCGCGGGGACGTTGGATCGTCAGGTCCAGGTCCACACGCCCCCCCAATTCAAACGGCCCGGCAGCGATTAGCGTTTCCAGCTGATCAATCTCTCGTTCGAGGCTCTGGCGACGGCTGACCGCCTCCAGTGAGCTGAGGTCTTCGCGGAGTCGCCATAGGTCGTCGGTCTTGCGTTGTTTGGTACGACGAGCGTCAGCAATCGCGGCGTCGTCGGGCAGCAGACCCGCCTCGGCCAGTGCCTCGTACGACGGCCGATGCAGCATCGCGTCGAATGTCGTCCGCTCACCGCCCTTCAGCGCTTCGCGGAACCGCGCGTCGAGAGGAATGTCGCTGGCAAACAGCCGCAGCGACACCGCGGCTTCACCGCTGGGAGGTGCGATCCAACCGGACATTTTGATCGTCGAGTTGCTCGATCCCTGGCCGGTCAGCTCGTGGATCGTCACCTGGTCGCTGTCGAACTCGACGCATGCGCTGACATTCTCCAGGGGATACGGAAAGGCCTGGAAGGCTCCGGAGGCTTCTCGGATGGTCGCTTCGCCGATTGTACGGATCGGCTGGGGGATCAGCTGACCATCGTCGCCCACCGTCGGCTCAGAACGACTGATCTGCACGTCCATACCAAGCGACCATCCGGTCAGGTTGAACCTGGCCAGGGTCTCGGCTACCTGTCGTGGAAGGTCCACGGCCGGGGTGTCGGAATCGGTGCTCGGCGCCAGGCTGAAGTCATCCATCACGAGACTCATCTCGAACGGCGCGGTGGCCAGCACCTGCTCCATCCATTCTTGCTGGTGTTCCCAATCAAACTTCGGCAGGTCATGGATCGACAAATTGACTCGATACGGCACACCGATCGACTGCTGGGATGTCGCAGAGCTGCCCAACTCGCCGATGAGTTCGTCGAGGCTGAGTTCGTCACCGCGAAGTTTGATCGTTCCGCTGTGGACGCGCATTCTCGGCCGGCTCGCCGCCGCCTCGACCCGGCCCTGCTTATAACTGGTCCAGAAATCATCGGTCGAGATCGGAATCGTCAGCGCAACCCGATCGATGGCCAGCTCGGCGGTGAACGGCTGGCCCCGCCTCCATTGCACGGTAGCGCTGGCGAGGCGGCCTTGCGGCTGCATCCGCTGCCACCAGAGCCGTGCGATCTGCGGGCACATGCCGAGGGTCCGCTGGTCGAGCACCAGTCCATCGATCTGCGCCCGGTGCTCGAGCGTCTCCACGTTCCACGTTCCGCTGATGGATACGCCAGTCTGTCCCAGATTGACGCCGTCCTCGGCGAGCTCGGTCAGCTCGAAGCGGTACCACGCGCCGCTGTCGGTCGCAGGATACATCTTCCCGGCCACGCGTCGCAAACCGGTCCGAACGAACTTGCCCCCATCGTGCGTGCCCATTTCAATAATCGCACTCTCGATCCGTACGCTTGGGGCCAGGAACGGCTGGTCCTTCTCGCGGTCCAGTGACCATTGGGGATCCAGAGCCGAGAAGTTGAAGACCCCGGGCGTCTGTGCGTCTTCGCTGAGGCGAAGAAGAACTCCCTCGAGCCGGACGTCCTTGATGTGTATCCGGTCGTGCAGGATCGTGCTCATGTCCACAACAACCACGACGCGATCGATGCCGAGCACCTGGGCCGCCGGACCTTTGTGTGTCCGGGTACGCAAGGTGAGATCCTCAAAGACGAGGGTGCCGTTGCCGAGATAGGTCGCGGCGCCGATTCCTACCTCGCCCCCGAGATTCCGCGACAGTTGGGGCCTGGCCAGCAAGATGATGAACCATGAGGGTGTCGCCAGCCACAGCAGCACGGCCGTCAGCAGCGGCGCGAGAGCGATCGCCAGCACGACCACCCTCAGCGAGGGCCTCCGGCATATTCGCAGACCTGGCGATAATCTGAAAGATGCGTGAGCTTGGGTCATGGTGGCATCGGGATGGTGACCCCGCGGCGGTACCCATATTCCACGGGCGTTACTTGGGTCCGGCGGCGCCCGGGTTCACCGTCCGTAGACTACGATGTGTCGTGCCGATCGGTTCACGTACAGGGACATCGGAAGGGACATCGGTTCATCGGTGCCCTGGACAGGAAGATGTTATATGCAGGTTGCATTGACCGGTGTATCGGGGTTTATCGGCTCGGCCATCGCCCGGCGGTTGGCTAAGGCCGGGCATTCGGTGACCGGTCTGGTCAGGCCAAGCAGCCGCCGCGACCACGTCCGGCCATACGTACAACGCTTCGTCGTGGGTGATCAGGCCGATGATCGAATCTGGCCGGATCTGCTCGACGGCGCCGACTGCGTGATCCATAATAGCGTTGATTGGCGGCCGCTGCGAGATCCGCCTGATCCCCAGCAGCACGCCCAGAGCAACATTGGGGCGTCGATCGGGCTCTTGCAGGCGGCGGCGCCCCGGCAATTCGTGTTTATCAGCTCTGTCGCGGTCCACCACGACATGCGGCCGCGGTGGGGCGGACTGATCGATGAGGATCATCCGCTGCGGCCGGCAAGCCTCTATGGTGCGTACAAGGCCGCCGTCGAGGCCCACCTGTGGGCCGCCCACTTCAGCCTCAGTCAACACACCTGCGCGCTACGCCCCTGCGCGGTCTATGGCATCGACCCCAACCTCCAACGTTCGATCGGGCACACGATCATCGAGGCGATCAGAAGCGGGAAGCCATTTCGTCGCCCCGGCGGCGGCAAGTTTGTCCATGTTGAGGATGTCGCGGCGGCGGTGGTCGCTACGGTCGGCAATCCCGATGCGGCAGGCAAGGTCTACAACCTCGCAGACTGCTACGCCCGCTGGGCCGACTGGGCGGTGATGGCCGGCGAGCTGCTCGGCCTCGAGGTCGAGATCGACACGTCAAGCCCGCCGCAGCCCAAGAACACATTCACCAAGGAGGCGGCGCGCTCGCTTGGCGTTGAACTCGATCGTGGCCACGACGGTATCCGCGAACATCTGCGCGAGCTGATCAAAGATATGACTGTGTAATGGCAAGCGACTCGGGAACGACAGGAACGTATCGAGGGCACACGATACAGCAGGATCTTCCCTGTCTCGGCTGTGGTTATAACCTTCGTGGCAACCGCACCAAAGGGAGGTGCCCGGAATGCGGAGGGAGGATCGAAGATACGCTTACGGTGCTGGCCAGGCCGAACGATGTTGCCTTCGCTTTCAGAACAATCGGCAGGTCCTATGTCGGGTTCTACGGTGCTCTCCTTGTATGCCTCGGAGGCTTGCTTCTCCCTGTGATGATTGCCTGCGGTGCTTCGCTCGTTCGACTGATCGGTGTCTGGAGATTGTCGTTCGCCGCAGGCCTCGCAAGAATACCGATTCTTCGAAGAGGGCTCTGTTGGCTTGCTCTGCTGACCATCTTGGAACCCTTACCTCTGGCTGTGGTGCTCTTCTGGCGTTTCCCCGACGTGTCCTGGCGGTCTGAGAGTGCGCTTGAAAGCGAATGGTTTGGTGCTGCGGGATGCGCGTGGCTGCTCGTCATCCTTGGGGGAGCCTGGATTGCGGGACTGATTGGATCCAAAGTCGCAGCGATTCTTGAGTACGAGCGGATCATTGTCCAACTTCGCGCTCAGCGGCTACTCCTCGGGGCCAGCGCAATAGCCGCGATGCTGTCGTATGCTGCTATGACGTTGATCTTCCCCGAGCCAATGCTCATTGGCTGCGCGATGGTTGTTAGCCTGCTCGGCGCAATCGCGATCGGGCACACCATGGTGGCTCTTGGCCACCTGGCACAGGCGATGGAAGAGGAAGGGAAGGCGATCAGCGATCTGCTTCAGCAGGGACGCCGCCATCTACCCGATGGTGGGATCAATGATAATTCCGCCAGCCCGCCGCGAGGCGGATCGCACGACGAGATGGCGAATCAATCAGACTGAGGCTTCAGTGACTGAATGCTGACTCAGCGAGATCGATCGCGCGGTCCGGCCGGCCGGCCCGGCGTCGGTCGTACAATGTGACGGCGATGCACTGGACCGCATTGCTCGAAAAGCAGTATTTCCCGCCACAGGCAACGATCATCGACGATCTGCCGTGTGTCAGCTGCGGGTACAACCTGCGGGCAGCCCGGGTGGTGGGAGTATGCCCGGAATGCGGCCAGCCTGTCAGCGACTCGCTGTGGGCACTGGCCAGGCCGGACCAGGTCGCCAGCGGCTTGCGAAGCATCGGGAAGAGCTATCTTGGTCTGTTCGGGCTGATCCTCGTCGCAATCGGGAGCATCACCAACCCATGGGCGGGTTGGGCCGGGGCGATCATCCTCATTGCGACAGCGATCATCCGCGCGTTTGGTGTCGCGGAGTTGCGGTTCCGGGCCGCCATCGACAAAATGCCGGTGGTCGGACGGCGGGTTCGTGTGCTGTGGCCGTTGTCGCTGCTGGACGTGGTGCTCACGATCGGTTGGTTTGTCGTACTACTGATGGTCCAACCTAATGTCCCTGCGACCAGTTGGTCCCAGGCTGCAGTGGTACTGCCGGGTGCGGCCTGGCTCTGCACAACCTTTGCGGCAGCAGTCATGGCCGGGTCGATGGGAGCCAGCCTCGCCGCGTTGCTGGGATATGAATCCGTCGTCCGTGAGCTCCGTGCACAATACATTTTGCTCCTCGCCCTGCTGCCCTTGTTCATCGTGCTGTCACTGGCCGGCTGGCTGCTCTCGATCCTCTTTCGGATTCAGCCCCAGGGGATGATGCTAAGTGTCGTGCCGATGTTCCTGGTTCTGTGTTTGGTGGTCGCGCTGGGGCTGACATTCACCGGCATGTTGCACCTGGCGAATGGTGCCGAGCGGGAACGCGACCCGCTCGATCACCTCGTTGATACCCCCAGGACCCACTACGTCCCTGACCGATCGAACGATGACCAAGACAACCCTCCATCGATTAAGATGGAGTCATAAGCGACCCTGCACAGGAATCGATGGCTGGAGAGTCCTCCCTGCGATGCCAGGTGATCTCGCCGCCGTTTCCGTCTATCGGGTGCGGTCAACGCCGTGCGCATCCTCTGCGGCCGGTGGTTCTGCGAAGGCGGACTCGGCGAGATCGATCGCGCGGCCCAGCGCCGCGGCTTTGTTGACCGTCTCATCGTATTCTCGGGCGGGAACTGAATCGGCGACAATCCCGGCCCCGGCCTGAAGGTGCACGGTCCATTCGTTTCGTGCCTTGGTGCCTTCGCGCCTTCGCGGTTGCTGGGTTGGCACCACCATCGTGCGGAGGGTGAGCGCAAGATCCATGTCGCCGTTGAATCCAACCACGCCGATCCCACCGGCATAGGGTCCGCGGCGGGTCGGCTCAAGCTCGTCGATGATCTGCATGGCACGGACCTTGGGTGCCCCGCTAACGGTTCCCACCGGCAGGGCCGCCCGCAAGGCGTCCCAGGCATCGAGCCCGGCGCGCAGCCGGCCGGTCACGGTCGAGCTCAGATGCATCACGTGGCTGTAGCGCTCCACCTCCATGATCCGCTGAAGTTCAATCGAACCGGCGTCGCAGACGCGTCCGAGATCGTTACGGCCCAGGTCCACGAGCATGACATGCTCGGCCCGTTCCTTCTCATCGGCCAGCAGCTCCTGTTCCAGGGCGCGGTCCTGCTCGATGGTCGCCCCGCGCGGGCGCGTCCCAGCGAGGGGGCGGTTGGTCACGACCCCTCGTTCGACCCGGCACAGGATCTCGGGGCTCGCGCCGACGAGGATCGAACCCGCCGACTGTAAATAAACCATATAGGGACTCGGGTTGACGATGCGCAGTGCCCTGTAGATTTCAAACGGGTCGGCACGGGTTTGACGATCGAACCGTTGGCTGAGGACGATCTGAAAGGCGTCGCCGGCTGCGATGTACTCTTTGCATTGGTGTACCGCCGCCTCGAAGCCGCATCGCGTGAAGTTGCCAGTCATCGGCGCGGCCGGCAGATCGTGCAGATCCAGATCAACCGTTCCCGCCGCCAAGGGTGCCGCAGGTGTCATTAATCGATGCACGAACTCACCGAGCTGCTCGCAGCCGGCGTGGAAGGCAGCGTCGACCGAATCGTGCTCGTCCAGCAAGATGTGACTGATCGCGTAGACCATCTTGTCCACGTGGTCGAAGACGGCGACCTGGTGATACAAACCGAAGTGCATGTCCGGCAGACCCCGATCATCAGGCGGAGCTGCGTCGAATGGGAGCTTTTGCGGCTCCAGGTACCGCACGGTGTCATAGCCCGCGTAGCCCACCCATCCGCCGGTAAACCGCGCGTTGAGCCCTCGCCTGGACTCGCACGTTTCTGGAGCGGGACGCCAGGCTTGAATCAGATGTTTCGGCACGGCCAATGGATCAGCCTCGCGGGTGGTGATCGACGCGCCCCGGGCATGATCGATCACGGTCACCTCATCTTGGCGGGCAATGACTTCGACCGCCGGCTGCGCCCCGAGGAAGGAGTATCGCCCCACCGTGGTGCCGCTCTCGACCGATTCGAGCAGAAAACTCGGCGCGGTTCGGTCGTCCGGGGCGACAAGCCGGCGGTAGGCCAGCACCGGGGTAAGCTGGTCACCCATCACCCGCTGGACGATCGGGATGAGGTTGCCGCGGTCGGCTAGCCGGCGAAACGTTCTCAAGTCGGGCGTGGGCATGGCAACAGAGTCTAGCGGTGGATATCACCCGATATCGATCGGTACAATCACGGTAGAGCTTCGCTATGGATTTGAGCGCAGTACCTCTGAGTCCCAACGGGCAACCATCGGTCGCAGAGCTGCGAGCGGTCCACCGGACCTATTTCAAGCCGGATGGCTCGGTGCTGGTGGATGCCCTGGGCGGCATCGACCTTCGCATTGAAGTCGGCGAGTACATCGCGGTGATGGGAGCCTCGGGATCGGGCAAGAGCACGTTGATGAACATCCTGGGGTGCCTGGACCGGCCGACCGCAGGTTCCTACCGGCTCGACGGGGGCGACGTGTCGAGCATGAGCGACGATGAGTTGAGCCGCATCCGCCGCGAGAAGATCGGCTTCGTGTTCCAGGCGTACAACCTCATCAGCGAGCTGAACGCGCTGGAGAACGTCGAGGTTCCGCTGTTCTATCAGGGGGTGTCCCGGGCCGTGCGCCGCCGCCGCGGTGTGGCGAAACTGGAGCAGGTTGGGTTGGGCGATCGGCTGAGCCACCGGCCGAGCGAGTTATCCGGCGGCGAGCAGCAGCGCGTCGCCATCGCCCGGGCGCTGGTGAACAATCCCGCTGTCATCATGGCCGATGAGCCCACCGGGAACCTCGATTCGAAAACCGGCCAAACGATTCTTGACCTCCTGTCGAATCTGCACTCCCAAGGGATGACCATCATCGTGGTCACCCACGACGAGCGGATTGCCGGGCACTGCCAGCGCATCGTCCTGCTTCGCGACGGCCGAATCGAAAGCGACACGGTAAAGAGGCAGTGAGGCACGAAGGCACAGATGAGGCCAGTCCTTGGGCCGGCTTTGCCCCCTCCCGCTGTCTGCACCTGAATTTTACAGCCGCGGATGCATATCCGCGGGCGACCGTATGAGCCGGCAGCCCACAGGCCTTCCCTACGGTTATGCTTGTGTGAATGCGGGTCCTGGGGATTGATCCCGGCTTGAGCCTCACCGGCTACGGGTGCGTCGAATTGAGGCCCAACGTACAGGAACCCGCGCTGGTCGAGGCGGGCGTTCTGCGACTCAAGGCCAAGGCGCCGATGGCGTTTCGGCTAGGCCAGCTCTATGACGATCTCACAGCGCTGCTCGATGAGCTTCGACCGAACATTATGGTGGTCGAGCAATTGTTTTCACACTATCGCCACGTTCGGACGGCCATCCTGATGGGCCATGCTCGCGGGGTGGTGTTGCTGGCCGGTGAGTCGCGGGGCGTCACGATTGATGAGTTGCTCCCGACCGAGGTGAAGAAGGCGATCACGGGTAACGGCCACGCGACCAAGGCCCAGATTCAGCAGGCGATCATGAGCCAGTGCCGATTGGCCGAGCTGCCCAGCCCCCCGGACGTGGCCGACGCCATCGCCATCGCCCTGTGCGCCGCCCGGCGGATTGCCACCGGTCCGCTTGTTGTGCCCGCTCGCCCTGACCAGCCGGAGGTCGAGAGCTGACTGCGTGTCGCGGAATTCGTCGGCGTTGAGCCGGAAACCTCTTCCCGGTCACGATACCCTGATGGACGCCTTAGCAGGGAGGGCCGACCAATATGGCTATCGCAGCGACTGCCGAAGCAAAGCCCGCAGCGCGATCAGCCGTCGAGCGCACCATGCGCCTGGGCGATGGAACCGCGCTGTTCTATCGCTTCTGGCCGGCTCTGAAGCCGAGCAACAAGGCCCTTGTGCTCTTTCATCGCGGGCATGAGCATTCCGGGCGATTCCAGAGTGTGGTGGAGGCTCTGGGGCTTGAGGACGTCAACGTTTTCGCCTGGGACGCGCGCGGGCACGGCCGGTCGCCCGGCGAGCGCGGCTACGCGGACAGCTTCGCCGTGCTCGTCAAAGACGTTGACTGCTTCGTCAGATTCATTCTGCGCGAGCACGACGTCCCCGTCGAAAACATGATCGTTCTCGGCTACAGCGTGGCCGGCGTCCTGGTGAGCGCATGGGTACACGACTACGCGCCGCCCGTGCGAGCCATGGTGCTGGTCACCCCCGCCTTCCGGGTCAAGCTCTATATTCCCTTGGCAATTCCGATTCTGCGGCTGTGGCGCATCCTTCGCGGCAAGGCATTCGTGAAAAGCTACGTCAAGCCGCGGATGCTGACCCATGATCCGGCGATGGCGGAAGCCTATGCCCGCGACGAGCTGATTTCACGCAACATCGCGGTGAACATCCTGCTCGACATGCACGATGCCTCCACTCGCCTGCTCGCCGCCGCCGCTGCGATTCGCATCCCGACGCTTCTGCTGGCTGCGGGCTCGGACCTGGTCGTCAAGCTCTCGTGGGAGCGGCGCTTCTTTGATCGCCTGGCGTCTGAGGTGAAGCAGATGGAGACGTATGAAGGCTTCTACCATGCAATCCTGCATGAGCGCGAGCGGCACCGACCGATTGCCCGCATCCGCAAGTTCGTAGGTGAGGCATTCGATGGGCAGCTTGATTCGCCGTCGAGGTGGACCGTCGAGCCGAGCCAGCACGCAGGGAATGTGTTTGATCGGCTGTCCCGGCCACTGCCTCTGTTCTCGCCGCAGCGGCTGTACTACGCGGGAGCAAAGATTTTTCTCAAGACGCTCGGCCGGCTCAGCACCGGCATCCGGATGGGGTGGCGCAGCGGCTTCGATTCCGGCGAGTCGCTCGATTATGTCTACCGCAACCGCCCAGCGGGTATCACGCCGCTCGGCGGACTGATCGATCGCATATACCTCAACGGTCCCGGGTGGACGGCCATCCGCCAAAGGGAGATCAATCTTAAAGCCCTGCTGGACCGCGCGATCGAGAGCGTATCCGCAACCGAGAGGCCGGTCCGAGTCGTGGACATCGCATCGGGGCCCGGTCGGTATCTGCTGGAGACGCTTAGGAAGTGGTCAAACCTGGACATCTCCGCGCATCTGCGCGATCGCGACCCCGGCGGGCTGGAGGCCGCCCGGAGGCTGGCTGCGGAGTTGACGCTGACGAACGTGACGATCAACCAGGGCGACGCCTTCGACGAGCAGGCCGTGGCGGCGATTCGTCCCCGGCCGAACGTCGCCGTCGTCTCCGGCCTGTATGAACTGTTCAGCGACAACGAGATGGTCAGCGCCTCGCTGAGCGGCCTCGCCAAGACAGTCCAGGACGATGGCTATCTGATCTACACCAATCAACCCCGGCACCCGCAACTGGCGTTCATCGCGCGAGTGCTGGTCAACCGCGACGGCGAGCCGTGGGTGATGCGCTGCCGATCGCAGGCGGAGATCGATCAACTCGTCAGGGCGGTGGGGTTCGAGAAGATCGCCATGGAAATAGACGAGCAAGGGATCTTCACCGTAACACTAGCGCAGAAGACGACACGCTCGTGATGTTCGTTCAGCGCAGCGTCTCGTGATATGCCCGGAGCACTTCCACGAGATCGCCCTTCATCACGGCACGGGGGCGGGCCCGGCGAATCATCGCGCGCGCGTCTTGAACGTTGTTCGCTGCGCCGCAGGTGAGCAGGTAGGCAGCGACGGCGGCGGCGCTTCGGGAATACCCCAGCCCGCAATACACAAAAACCACCCCCCTTCCAGCGTGCTCCCGGATGAAATCCACCGCTTCGCGAAGCTGCTCCACCGTCGGGACAGTGAGGTCAAGCACCTGCACGTTCAAATATGGCAAGCCGCGAAACGCCGGGGGCGCCGCATGCTCCGCGGTCAGATCAAGCACTGCGGTCACGCCTTCACCGATCGCGGCCCGCGCGGCTCGCTCACCCAACCGTCGGCCCAGAATCACCTCCGGGGCCACCTCGTGGTAGGGACGACCCGCCCGCCAATACCACAGCCGCGAAACAAACAGGCCGCCCAAATACGGGCCAAGCACCAACCGGGCGGAGAGCGGTATTCGCCCGAGCGCCTTACGAAAGATCGCCGGCCCCAGCCCAAAGTATGCCGCCGCGACAACAACGAGTGAGACCGCCGGCCACAGTCCAATCAATCCCCACCCTCCGATGGCATAGGAGACGGTGGCAAGCACCCCGGCCCCGAGTACATAGATCACCGCCGGTCTGGATCGCGGCGTCACAGCAGCCGGGCCTGCTCGCTTCGACGGACGATTCGCCGGGAAGGCGTAGAAGCAGGCGCTGGCCAGGATTGCGCCCCCAGCCATGTCGATGACGTGATGCTGGTAGACGAACATAACGGAAACGAGCACGAGGCTGAACCACCCGTGCACCAACGCAACCGAGAGCCCCCGCAGCTTCCGACCGTAGATCGACCAGAGGGTCAACAGGTATGTCACGTGGAGCGACGGAAACAGGTTGTACGGCCGGTCGCCGGCCTTGAGCAGATCGTGAATGGCGCCGAAGAAGCCCGAGAACTCCGGCCGCTGCTGGGCCATCTGCAGCGGCATAAAGAGGAAGCAGGCCCCGGCAACGATTGTCGCGGTCACAATCCGCCCCACGAGCGTGTGCAATGCCGGTTTGCTGCGGCAGAGAAACGGCGCCGCGACGAAAAACAGGTCGATGGACATGTAGGGGATGATCATCGCGGGAATGAGGGGGATGCTCGTCTCCCACTCGAACTGAATGACGCCGACGTCGCTGCGTCTGGACGTGATCCAGTTGCACCCGCCATAGACGACGAGAAAAAGTAGCGACAGCAGGACCGACCAACAAAGGGCGGTTCGCCAGGTGCTCGGGGGCGTGTCGTTTCGGATCATGCCGGCGTGCGGTAGTTCGACGAGGACGCAGTTACTCGACCGCTGTATCGTCTATCAAGGTCGGCTCGCTTGATCTACAACGGCAAGGGCGATACAAGGACCAAATACAGCCGGCACACCGCTTCAACGGCAGACCGCTGTCGTGCCACGACCTCTGCCCTGCTTGCGCCGCATGGTGAAGTCGAGGGGGCGCCATCCATGAGCGATAAACCGTATCAGCCGCAAGATCGCCGACCAATTGCAACTCGCGAGCGAGCGGCGGCGCAGTGGATTGCACAATGGTTAGCCGACCGGAACGTATCGCCAAATCTGATCTCAATCTTGGGCATGCTAGCGGGAATTGCCGCGGGCGTTGCCTTGGCTGCAACTTCCGTGGCATCGTCGCTTGATCGGGTGGCCTGGATCGTGGGGGCTGCGCTGGTCCTGATGCGCTTGCTGGCCAACATGTTTGATGGGATGGTGGCCATCGAGCGAGGCCGGGCCTCACCGGTCGGCGAACTCTACAACGAGGCGCCTGATCGCGTCTCCGATGCGGCGACGTTGATCGGCCTGGGCTATGCAGCGGGCGGCGCCGTCACACTTGGCTACCTCGCAGCCTGCGTGGCGATGTTCGTGGCGTATGTCAGAGCCATGGGCGCAGCAGCCGGTACTACTCAAGAATTCTGTGGGCCCATGGCCAAGCCGCAGCGCATGTTCGTGGTGACGATCATCGCACTGTACTGTGGCCTCGCGCCTTGCGGCTGGCAACCGACGCTCAAAGATCCGCAGAACTGGGGCCTCGCGGCGTTCGGATTGATGGTCATCGTCATCGGCGGTCTCTTCACCGCCGCTCGTCGCCTGCAGAGGATCGGCGGCACGCTGCGGAATCTTGAGCGATGAACCAAGCGACCCTGGACCGACTGTTCGGCGTCACGAGTGCCTTTGATCACCCGGTGACGGTGGGAATTACGATCGGCGTGGTCGGTGCGTTAGTGGCGGCGGCGCCACTCATGGCCATCGTGTTTCGATGGCGCCAGGTCGAACAACCACAACGTGAAGAGCTGTGGAAGCGGTACCGTTCGTGGCTGGTCTTAGCCCCGTTGATGTTCGTGCCGGTGCTGATCGGCGCCGCCACGACCATTGCCGCGATCGCCGTCCTGAGCATCTTGTGCTATCGCGAGTTCGCGCGAGCGACCGGGCTGTTTCGTGAAAAGATGATGAGCGCGACGGTGGTCGTCGGCATGTTGTTCATCACGTTTGCCGTGGCGGACCACTGGTACGGGTTCTTCATGGCCTTGGGGCCCCTGGGTGTCAGTGTCATTGCCGCCGTCGCGATTCTTGCCGATCGACCCAAGGGCTACATCCAGCGGGTGGCGCTGGGCACGTGGGGATTCCTTTTGTTCGGCGTCGGCCTTGGTCATCTTGGGTATATGGCCAACGATGTTGACTACCGGCCGCTGATCCTGACCATTCTGGTCTGTGTTGAAGCGAACGATATCTTCGCCTATCTGGCCGGAAAATCGATCGGGCACCGCAAGCTCGTCCCGAATACGAGCCCTAATAAAACGCTGGGAGGCGCGCTAGGCGCAGTGCTGCTGACCACAGCGCTGTACGCCCTGCTCGGACATTTCCTGTTTGAGGGGTCGGTGCTTGCCTCTCCTGTACACTTGATGGGTCTTGGTTTGATAATTAGCGTGGCCGGCCAGCTCGGCGACCTCATGCTGTCCAGCATCAAGCGCGACCTGGGCATCAAGGACATGGGTGTGACGCTGCCGGGCCACGGTGGACTGCTTGACCGGTTCGACAGCCTCATTCTCGTCGCCCCCGCGGTCTACCATTACGTCGCTTATTTCCGGGGCTTCGGACTGGACCAGGAGATCCGAATCATCACCGGAGGTTGATCGATGGACAACTGGAGGCTTCAGCCGGCGCGAGACCTGGGCTTGCCCCTGCGAGATCGGCTGCGAAGTCTCCGGCGCGAGAGCGGTCTCATCGAGACGATCGCCAGGCTGGGGTGGTGGTCGGCGGTGCGGAGCTACCTTGCCGTCAGCCATCGACTAACGATCAGGGGCCGTGAACAGATTCCGGCTGAGCCGCCGTTTATTCTGGTGTCGAACCACACCAGCCACCTGGACACCCTCGTGCTCGCCTCTTCGTTACGTCGGCAGCTGTGGGATCGCGTGTTCCCCATTGCGTCGGGCGATACGTTTTTTGAGACACCGATGCTCAGCGCGTTTGCCGCCGGTCTGCTCAACGCCCTGCCCATGTGGCGTCACAACTGCGGTTCGCATGCCCTGCGGGAGCTACGACTGCGCCTGGTGAGTGAGCCGTGCGCCTACATTCTGTTTCCGGAGGGAACGCGCAGCCGCAGCGGGACGATCGCGAGGTTCAGACCGGGCCTGGGGATGATCGTCGCCCAGACCCCGGTGCCGGTCGTGCCGTGCTACATAAGGGGGGCGTTCGAGGCCCTCGCCCCGGGGCGCAGGCTACCGCGGCCCCGAAAGATCAGCCTGCGGCTCGGCTGGCCGTTGAATTTCGCCTCGGTGAGCAATGATCGAGAGGGTTGGAACGCCATTGCCGAGCGCGTTGAGGCCGCGGTTCGCGCGCTGGCGGAGGGCACCCATGAAGCGGCCCCGCCGCCGCCGGGCACCGCTGAGCAGGTCACGGCGAGGAGGTAACGTCCCCGGGGACACGCCGCAGGATTAGGGTGACCGGAGTGCCGACCGGCGGAAGGTGATCGGAGCGGACTTGCCATTGGGGTGGCTGAACGGCCTGTTGATCCGCCCAGACACGTGAGAAGCCGATCACCTCGTCGCCGAAGGTTACCAAGCCGACGATCGAGCCGGTCATGTCCGCCACGTATTGCTCGCCGGGGTCCATCCCCTGGGGATTCTGCGAGAACGCTGAGCCGCCGAACACCCACGGATCATCGGGAAACTGCGCCCGGCCGAGATGATCCTGAATCCAGTTGCGAATCGGCTCCTCGATCGTTTCCCCGGATGCGCTTTCGTAGCGGACGAACACGTCGAGCCGGTCGCCGGTCGGCGGTGTGAATTCAAGAGCGTCGTTGTCGTAGCTCCACTTGCCTGGCGAACCGGGCTGGAATCCGGCCAGCAGCATCGCAGCGTGTATCTCGCTCGGTCGAGGCTTGATCACGACGAGCGATTCATGCTCACGGGTGGCGGGCGAGCAGGCGATCTGTTCAAGCCAGCCTGCATCGAGGCAGGTCCATGCTTGTATTTCGATGGCGGGAACATCGGGAAAGACCACGAGTCCGTCAAACGGCGTGATCATCCGTGATGGGGGCTGAGACACCCGATGACAACCCCCGCCGACGAGCAAGAACACGCCCGCAAGGCAGACGACGGTTTTCTGTCTCATGCCCCCACTGCCTCTGCCGAACTGTACTGTCGCTGGTGGGTCAAACGGGGGGCACCGAGAAAAAAGGCCCGGTAGGGGCAAGCCCCATACCGAGCCCTTCCGGGGGCAAAGGGATTTGAGCAACACTGCGCATCATAGCATACTTCCAAGGAGATGCAAGCGGTAATACGCAGCAGAATTAGCCTCTTTGGCGCCGCGCCATGGCCGCGGAAGGTGACCCGATAGCCGTCGATGGATCGCCGCTGCCACGGGCGGGTGGCCGAAGCATCTGACACGGGTGGGAGACCGAGCCAGCGAACATAGCCTATCGCGATCGGTACCGGGTCGCCTAGCGTGCGCGTCAACCTTGCTACCCTATGAGGCCCATAAGAGCCGCCCCGATCAGGAGCAACACAAACATGGCGACCATGATCCTCACCGTACTGCTGATGATCCTGGCTAGCGCGGAGCAACCGGCAGCGACGCAGCCGGCTCCCCCGGGCCCCGCGACGGTCCCGAGCGAGGTGGATGCCGAGTTTGCCTCGCTTCGCAACGCCTATGGGAACCTGTATTCGTCTCTCCAAGCCAGGCGCGGAATTGCTGATGAAGATCGCGAAGTCATCCGTTCGTTTCGTGATCGGGTAGCCACGTTCAACGAGCAATGGCCCGACCACGAGCAGGGGCTGGCGATGGAGCTGCAGTTGTCAGGGTGGCTGAAGGACCACGATCGCGTTCACCAGGTCTTCGCGCGCCTCGCTGAGCTCAGAGCGGATGATTTTCAATTCGGCGTGGCATGGGCAAACTACTTCGTGCAAATCAATGATCGCGA
This sequence comes from Planctomycetota bacterium, assembly GCA_022568135.1. Taxonomy (GTDB): domain Bacteria; phylum Planctomycetota; class Phycisphaerae; order Phycisphaerales; family SM1A02; genus JADFFQ01. The sequence continues at coordinate 74,583 of JADFFQ010000009.1, forward strand.
GCGCGCTGAAGAGATCTTCACCCGGCTGGCTGAACTGTACCCGGACAATGTGGAGGCCCGCCTCGCCTGGGTGGAGTATCTGCGAGGTCTCAACCAATACGGGTCAGCGATTGAGATCCTCAAGAGCGACGCGTTCAATCTGACGGAGCTCCCTCGAGCGGCGCTGCTGCTATCGGAATGCCTGTTCGCTGAGCATCGTTTTCAAGAAGCGCTTGATGTGCTCCTGTCGATTTCTCAAGAGACACTGGCCGAGGATGCGGCCGTGTCACAACAGGTTCAGACTGTCCTGCCGGATCGTCAACAGTACGTTGAACTATGGGTGCAGGAGCAGGAGATTCGATTGGCGGAGGAGGCAGCCGACGACCTGCCGCGAGCCGAGCTGATCACGGTCCGGGGGCGCATCGTTGTGGAGCTGTTCGAGAACGAGGCCCCCAACACGGTGGCGAACTTTGTCTCGCTGGCTGAGGCGGGCTTCTATGACGGGTCCAGGTTCCACCGCGTCATCCCCAACTTCATGGCCCAGGGCGGTGATCCCAACTCCAAGCCCGGCGGCACCGGCGTTCCCGGAGAGGGAAGCCCGGGCTATCGCATTCCGGATGAACACGGCCGGGAGGGCGCCCGGAACCACTTCACCGGGAGTCTGGCCATGGCCAAGACCGCCTCGCCTCACACAGCCGGTTGTCAGTTCTACATGACCCACACCCCCCCTGCCCAACTCAACGGCAACTACACCGTGTTCGGCCGGGTGATCGAAGGCTTGGAGGTGGTCCGGAGCATCGAGCTCGACGACGTGCTCGAATCCGTTTCCGTGCTTCGGAAGCGCGACCACGAATACAGTCCTCAGACCCTGCCGGAAACCCCCTCCACGCAGCCGGCATTGCGCGATGGATCCGCGACGCGGCCCAGCACGATCCAGCAGCGCGGCTCCGGGTAAGCGTGCGAGACGCGGGGCCGCAGCGCGCGAGCCGGCGCACTCGACACAGCACAAATGGCCGGCAGCGAACGAGGCTCAAAGAAGCCGAACCGGTCGGCGGCTGCAATAGCGCTGCTTTGCAAACCATTGTGCGTGCGTTTCTTGTGGAGTGCGCCCAACATCGCGGACGGATCTACGATGCGGCCCGATGAACGCGTTTTTCTGCGAAATCACCGCTGCGGCTGATTGATCCGGCTGATCAGACCGATGTGTGGCGGTGCTTCGGCGATTTCGCCGTAGCGTTCGATATGAGCCTGGCCGCACGCGCGTGCTCGCAGGCTCCTGAGGCAACCAAACAGGAGAGTGTACACAATGCCCAGCAAAAGCAACTCGCCCTATGCATCATCGTTCAAGACCGCGATCAAGCGTGGCACGCCCTGCGGCGACGCCGTCGCCAGCATCGCCAAACGGTATGACAAGAATCCCAAGACGGTGTTTGCATCGCTGCACAAGGTCGGATTGTGCTTCCGTCAAAAGTTCAACGGTCAGTGGATCTATTGGCCGTGCGAGGCAAAGCAGACGACCTCTGCGAATTTCAAGCCCTGCCAGCTGAACATGTGGCAGTGCTTCATCGACTGGTGCATCACCAGCGGCTCCTGCACTCCACAGCAGCTTCTGAAGCACTGCAAGAGCCAGAAGGACTTCATGAGCTACTGCCGAAAGTTCTTCAACAAGCAGTTCGCCGCCTCCACCAGCAGCGGCTCAGGCAAGGCCAAGAGCCGGACCTCAGGCAGCGGGAGAAAGACTCGGTCCATGGCGTCGTATCGGTCCAGGACCACCTCGTTGCCCAAGCGACGGAGCACCTCTCGTCGCACGAGCCGATCCGCCGGCTACCCCTTCCCGCGCGCGAGCAGAAGCCGCGCAACCCGCCAGTACCGCAAGGTGGCGTGAACCGCGCAAGTCACTCGAGAGTATCGACGCAGCACCGGCCGTAGGGTCGGTGCTGTCGTTTGCCATGATCCGCCGATCCTTACGGGAGGTCCTCCTCACCCAGAAGCCTGAAACTCTTCTTTCGCAAGACCTGCCCGGCAAGTATCTGGTCATCGACGGCCAGGGCGATCGTCGGTGTGCCGTCCGGCCCAATCATGAGCGGGTATGCGAAGCGGATGTTCAGCTCCGCGCCCAGAAGATAGAGGCACATGCTGGTGAGGGTGTGATCGCCGTACACCTCGACGATCAAGAGGTCAAACTCGGAAAACGGTAAACCTTCCTCGCGCAGTAGCGCCCGCGCGGCGTCGGCATTATTGGGGATCATCCGCACCACAGCATGATCCGAAGACTCCAGCACGCTGAAGGCGCACAGGTGGACATTGGGGGCCTCATCGAACAGATGGACCAGCTCAAAGAGCTTGCCGACCTTGTTCTCAAGAAACACGCTGAATTGGCGGACAGTCGGTGGGCAATAGCCCTGGACAGTCTGAGGGGGCACGGCCTGGCTCATTTTATATTCCCACACCCCTCGCCCAAGCCGAGTAAACGCCTGTTCCGAACCCGAAGGAACCGGCTGGTAAGCCACCAGCGTACCGCCCAACCCTATGCAAAAGCAAGCAAAAAATAGCCTATCTTTACAGGTATATACCCCTTGGGCACGCAGTCAATCGGCATTGGGCAGGATGATGTCCACTTCACCGGGGTCAGGAGACAGGCCGGCCCGATGGGCCTCCTGAAGGAACGTCTGCACGGCCGCGCGCCCGACGCTTCCCAGGTCCAGCGTCCAGCGGTTGACGTACATGTTCACGAATCGCTCCCCAAGCTCCGGCGAGACGTCCTTTGCGCGGCCCAGGGCGTACGCCAGCGCCTCATCGTGGTGATTTAGCGCGAACTGCACGCAGCGATGCAGGTCGGCGGTGATCTGCCGTAGCGTTGATTGCCCGTAAGACTCATCGAGGTCTCGCCGAATCGCGTTGACGCCCAGCGGCAACGGCAGACCGCAATGCGATGACCACCACATGCCGACATCCGCAATCAGGTGCAGCCCCGCCTCGGCGAATGTCAGCTGCGCCTCGTGAATGACCAGACCGGCGGCGAACTCCCCCGCCGCGACCCGCGGGACGATCTGATCGAATCTGACTACGGCATGTCGAAACGAGCCCGCGCCCAGCAGCATGGTGGCGGCGCGAAACGCGCTGGTGCGCTCGCCCGGGATCGCCAGCACGACCTCGTCTCGCCTCAGATCATCAACGGACATCGGCCGGTTTGAGACGATCCTGGGGCCGTAATGATCACCCATCGACGTCCCACAGTTGGTCAGCGCGTACCGATCCGACACGTAGGGGTACTGGGCACAGCTGATGGCGGTGATCTCCAGCTCGCCGCGCTCGCTGAGGCGGTTGAGCGTCTCGATGTCGTCCAAGACCGGCTGGTAGCGAAACCGGCCGGTGTGGAACTCCGACGGGCCGCCGGCACCGCCCACCAGCGGCCACCACATGAACGCGTCGTCGGGATCGGGGCTTTGTCCGATGCGCAGGGTCGGCCGGTCGTCAGACATCACTGCTGGCGATGATAACCACAGAATCGGCCTGGCGACGCTTGGCCGAACCCGTCGCCGCTACGGGCACGGGCCCCAATGAACCAGCAGGGTCAGCAGATCCAGGATTCCGACGTTGCCGTCGTTATCAAAGTCGGGCGGGCCTAGGGGGTTGGTGCCCCACGCCGCCAGCAGTGTAAGCAGATCGAGGATTCCCACGCCGCCCGAGTCGTCGAGGTCCCACGGGCATGCCTCACCCGCACCTGCCGTGCCGATGACGTTCTGGACCCAATGCATAACGAATCCAAGCTCTGACAGCGTTGTGAACTGGGTTATGCCACAGTTTCCGTCGGCATAGATCCAGGTATCCGCGGTCTCGCCGTCCATGTTTGAGCCGGGCCAGACGCCGCCATTAGTATGCTGCGGCACAAACAGCTCGACCACCATCACCGTGTCGGCTAGGACAACAATCGGAGGATCGAAGCTCACGACGAGGAGCTCCAACTCGGCATCGGACGGGATCAACAGGTCCTTGGAACCTAGGACGACAAGATTATCAGGATGGCCCGGGTCGCCTTTATCGGGGTCTTGATAGATCGTGACAGTGCCGACGATATCCGACCCGGTGTTGACGTCGATACCGACTTCTACGCAGTGCACCGTGTAGTTCTGACCGGCGGTACCGGGGATCGCCGACAGATCGTACGAGCGGGCCCAACGGTTGGGGAACGTAATACCGCCTTGGTCACAGGCGATCCCGGTCTCATCCACAATCTGCTGTGAGAGGCTCTGCGTGAGCGTGGGGTCGCCGACGGCGTCGCAGGTCTGGGTCGGTGGATCGCAGAGGACCGCGGCCAGATCAGCGCACGCTTGATCCCACACCACATCGCAACAGCTCGGATCATCGGCGCACACGGAATTGCAACATGCCGCGTCGTCGCAGCCCGGCGTGCCGTTGTTCTGAGAGCAGTCGCCCTCGCCGGGGCAGTTGGGGTTCCCGCCGGCGTCTTGCAGCCTCAGCACGCCGGTGCCCGTATTTCCGGGGTTCCAGCCGCCGACGCGGACCTTATAGCAGTTGCCCTGGGCGACCGGTACATTGACCGTGCTGTGAAAACTTGGGGCGTCACCGCAGGGATTCGTGTCGTCGTCGTCGTTGCACCCTAGCAGCGCCAGACTGTCGCAGTCGCAGCCGTCGTATACCACCAGGTCGGTGTCATAGTCGGCCGACCCGCCAAGCTGCTCACAGGTGGTGACCCTCAAGGTACCGCTGAAATCGGCTGTGTAGTTGAACCAGATGTCGTGATAGGTCTGGCCGTCGTGCTGGCACGCGACTGGGTGGGCAGTACCGTCGGTGGTCGCGTTCACTGTTGAGAACGGCGTACCGCCCAGGCCGATCGACACGCGGCTGGCGCAGCCGTCGTTCTCAGGGGGCGTCGCGCCCTGGGCCAGGTGGAGCACGCCGGTGCCCATATCCCCTGCATTCCAGCCGCCCAATCGAATCTTGTAGCAGTTGCCCACGGTCACCGGGGCGTTGACCGTGCTGTGGTGATCCGGGAACTCACCGCAGGGATGCTCCGCGTCGTCATCGTTGCACCCCAGCAGCACCAGATTGTCGCAGTCGCAGCCGTCGTAGACCACCAGATCGGTGTCGTAGTCGGCCGACCCGCCAAGCTGCTCGCACGTCGTCACGATGAGCGAACCGGTGAAGCCGGCAATGTAGTTGAACCAGATGTCGTGGTAGGTCTGCCCGTCGTACTGGCAGTCATCGGGATGGGCGGGGCCGTCGGTGGCCGCGTCTTCGGTGCTGAAGGGCGTATCACCCAGTTCGACGACCGGGCCATCCGCGCATAGGTCGGCTCCCCCGACCACGCAGAGCTTGGACGCCAGCTGCACGCACAGCTCATCCCATTCCATGCTGCAGCAGAGGGGGTTAGCTGCGCAGACGGCCTCGCAGCACGCGACGTTGTCGCACCCGGGCGTCGGGTGGGGCTCGTCGCAGGGCCCGCCGCCGCCGGGACAACCCTGCCCCCAGGCACCCGGGGCGACCAGCGTTCCCGTCGTGATCGATGCCAGCACCGCGAGCCCCATACGACCCGCTGGACGCCTACCGATGCGCGAGATAGTCATCTCTCAATCACCGCAATCCGCTCCCACGGGAGGTGACACGGCCAGCCCGGGCCGCAAGCCACGAGCGTGCGGTCTGGAGCCCCGCGCCAGGTTTCCCCGGGGGGGGTTGGGTCGTGCCAAGTTCCTATCCGTCATTACGCCTCAGTTGTTGCGGAGGAGCCAAATATCTCGGCGGCCAGGCCTCTCCATGACCCCGGTAGCAGCCTGTCCGACCTCCGTGCGGCACCCGGATTCGCTGCCTCGCCGCCGTGGGGACGGTATCTGTGTCGGATCTCCCAGCGTGCCGGTGTGTCCCCAAGCCGGTTACCTTGCGAAGTGCCCACGCCTCCCTTACGCGAAGATCAACCAGGCCGATCCGCCGCAGGCGGATCCGGCCCCTGCGAGCCGGGTCCTGTGGACCCGGTGGGCCACCTCATTCCCTGTGCTCTGGCAACCCCAACAAAAAGGAAAACCCCCGGCCGATGAGGCCGGGGGTGGGGTTTCATATGCATTGCGGGCCTTTGCTTCTTAGAAGCAGCTACCGCAGGGGTTGCCACCGGCGACCGAGCACCAGTCGTTCAGCAGCTTCGCCAGGTCGAACGCATCCACACACCCATCAGGCGCGCCGTCCGGTCCTGAGATGTCCGCGAGGCCGAAGTTCGGGGAGAGGCAGCCCTCGCAGGGCGGATCTACGTCGCCGGGCGGGTCTGGGTCGCCCGCAGAGGAGCACCACGCACCCAGCAGCAGGCCGAGGTCGAACGCGTCAACGCATCCGTCGGGGATGCCGGCACCGAGCGGGCCGGCGATATCCGTTTGGAGGATCCCGGGGGAGTCCGTGTACACGGTGATCTTGGATATCCCTTCGGCTCCACCGCCGAGGTCAAGGAGGTTGACCCGGCCGATGGTGAGATCACCCTTCATGAGGATCCCGAGGAACGTCTTCTTGACGGGTCCGCCGGCGATTCCGCCCGCACGCGCACCGACTCCGTCGGTCAGGGCTCCGCCCGTGGCGGCGACCCCGAGGATTGAGGTGGGCTCGTCGAGTCCGGCTTTACCCTTGGTGGCCTTTCGGGCAGCGGGTTTGCTGCGAGCGATATCGCCCATGGCGACGCCTCGGCCACCGGCGACTCCAGCCGGAGGCTTGGTGATGGTAATGATGCCGGTACCGGTTTGGCCGGAGAATCCGCCGACCTGGATCTTGTAGCAGTTGCCCAGGACGACCGGGACGGTCACGCTCGATCCGAAAGCGGAGACCCCGCATCCGACGGTGTCGTCGTTGGAGGCTAACTCGTTGCCCCCTGGGAGGCAGCCCAGCGTGAGGCAGTCGCAGCCGTTGTAGACCGTTAATATGGTGTCGGTCAGCGTCGCGGGAGGGCCGTCCTGGCAAGTGTCGACGGTCAGATTGCCGGTGAAGTCAGCGGTGTAGTTCCACCAGACATCCCCGGTCATGGAGGTTTCACAGACGAGCCCGTCCAGGGTGGCGCCGGTGTTGTCGAACGCTGTCTTGCCGTTGAAGATCGGCACGCGGGCGCTACAGCAGTTGTTGACCGGCGTCCCCGGCGCCCCCGGATCGCACGGCGCCGCGTTCTTGGCCGTGAACGTAAGGGTGTACAGACCGATAGCGTTGTTCACCGGGTCAAGCAGGACCGGGTAGTAGTAGGTTGCACCCGCAGTCAGCCCGATCCACTGAATCTCGACGTTGCCATCGGCACAACTGAAGGCGAACGTGCCAGCTGCGGTGAAGCTGACGCACGGGCAGCCTTCGGCCAGGTTCAGCCAGGCGTTGCCGAACGGGCCGCCGTTGTTGGAGTTGGCGCTGCCGCAATACCCCAAGTTCAGGATGGTCGAACCCGCGGGCATGATGATGGCTTCCCAGACATGCCCACCCGGGAAACTCGGACAGTCATTGGTCGAGTTGGTGTTGTCACCGTTGAAGACCTGCGGCACATCACGCACGAGCTGAACCGGCACCACGTCGATGCAGTCGTTGTTGGGCGGCGGCGGCGGCGGCGGGTTCTGGAAGATACCAACCTTGATCTTGCCCAGGAGCGCTTCTTCGCCCAACGGATCAGGCTTGCCCCACACCGTCACCAGGACCGGGCCCAACACCCCGCCAACCTGAGGGGCGGTGACGATCTCGATGGACATGGCCGTGTGGTTGTCACCGGCCGGCGGACCGCTGAGGATGTCGAAGCTGTCCAGGAAGGTGTTGGCGATCAGGATGTTGTTGTCGTAGTTAGCCACGGCGTTGCCGAACGCCAGGCCGTCAATACCCCTGGGGTTGGGCAGCGGCGGCTGCGGGTTCGGGCCCACGTTGGACTGGAACGTCACGTTGTCCACTGACGGCGGCCAGAGGTTCACTCCGCCGGCGATTCCGCCGCCTTGGTCGCTGGCGACTCGTTGGGCGAAGGCGCCCATGGCGGCTCGGCCCGTGCGGGCCTTGTCGAGGCCGGCTCCGCCCCCGGCGGCTCCAGGCGGCGGCACCTGCTTGGAGATGAGGATCTGGCCGGCGCCGCCACCACCGTCGGTGAAGCCGCCGACTCGGATCTTGTAGCACTGGCCGGCGACGAGATCGACTTTGACCTGCGACTGCAAGCCGCAGAAGTCGTCGTTACAGGCGATCGGCGCCCCCGTCGGGCACACACAGCCAAGGTACACCGCCAACTTGGTGTCGTAGGAGCTGCCACAGAGGCTGATGTCGAAGGTGTCGGTCACGGCCGGTGTGAAGTTGTACCAGATGTCGTTGAAGATCTGGGGGACGCCGAAGAACAGGCACAACGGGTCGGCCACACCGTCCGTCGTGGCTGCCGTCGTATCGAACGGCGTGAGGGCATCCTGGTCGATCGGCCTGCGCTCGATGCAGAGGTTGTTGTTCAGCACCGGCGGCGGCGGTGGCTTGGAGAGGGTAACGATGCCGGTCCCGGTGGTGCCGTTCCATCCGCCGACCTGGATCTTGTAGCAGTTGCCCTGGACGACCGGGACGGTCACGGTCGATGAGAACCCGACGACCCCGCAGGAGTCGTCATCGGAGGCCAGCTCGTTGCCCGGTGGGACATCAGTGAGGCAGCCCAGCGCCGCGCCGCAGCCGCAGCCGTTGTAGACCGTCAGCACGGTGTCGGTCAGCGTGCCGGGAGGACCGTCCTGGCAGGTGTCGACCTGCAGATCGCCGGTGAAGTCAGCGGTGTAGTTCCACCAGACATCCGTGGTCATGTTGGCATCACAGGTGGGCCCGTCAAGGGCCGAAGCGGTGTTGTCGAACGGCGTCTTGCCGTTGAAGATCGGTCTGCGGTCGAGGCAGAGGTCGTTGTTCGGCGGCAGGGGATTGAACCAGGGAGAGTCCGGGTCCAGGAAGTGGGTGTTGATGTTCAGCGGGTCATCGAGCGCCACGATGATTCCCGGGGCAGCCTTGTTGGGCTTGAAGTCCCAACTGGCCTTGGCCCGCTTGTCCGTCGCTAGCAGCGCCGTCTGGAACGCGCCGGGATCGTTGAAGAAGTTCGCGCCCACCGGCGGGGTGCAGTCGACGAGCGGGTCCAAGCAGGTGCTGCCATCACCCTGAAAGGCTCCGCCGAGGGCGGCGCAGGTGTCCACCGTCGTCCCGTCCACGCACGTGCCGTCCCAGATGCAACAGGCGCCTTGGGGTTGCTTGGTGATGGTGAGGAAACCGTCCCCCTGGGCGCCGTTGAATCCACCGACCTGGATCTTGTAGCAGTTGCCCCCGATGACCGGGATTTTCACCGCGGATTGGAGGGTGCCGCCGGAGTCGTCGTTGCACGCTATAGGTGCCCCCGCAGGCGGGCAGGCCAGTGGGTCGCAGCCCTTGTAGACCGCGAGCACCGTGTCGAATGGCACGGCAGGCGCAAGAGGTGGACGGAGGGTGTCGATGTCCACGAAGCCGTCTTGGACAGCGATGTAGTTGTACCAGATGTCTGAACCGAGCCCGCCGCATGGCGACGGTCCATCGCTGCTCGCGCCGACATTGGAGAACGGCGTCTGGCCGTTGGAGATCAGCACCCGGCGATCACAGCAGTCGTTGGCCGGCGCCCCCGGCAGCTGCTCGCACGGACCCTGCTTGGAGATAGTGACGATGCCGGTGCCCTGGGTGCCGTCGAATCCGCCGACCTGGATCTTGTAGCAGTTGCCCGCGACGACCGGGATTTTCACCTGCGATGAGAAGCCGTCGATCCCGCAGCTGTCGTCGTCGGAGGCCAGCTCGTTGCCCGGTGGGACATCAAGGAGGCAGCCCAGCGCCGCGCAGTCGCAGCCGTTGTAGACCGTCAGCACGGTGTCGGTCAGCGTGCCGGCGAAGTCCTGGCAGGTGTCGATCTCCACGAAGCCGTCTTCGACGGCGATGTAGTTCCACCAGACATCCGTGGTCATGTTGATATCACAGGTGGGGCCGTCAAGGGCCGAAGCGGTGTTGTCGAACGCTGTCTTGCCGTTGAAGATCGGTCTGCGGTCTGCGCAGAGGTCGTTGTTGGGCGGATCCGGCGGCGCGCAGTCCTTGCACGTGACCGTAAAGACGTAGTCGTTGCCCCCAACCCCGCCACACGGGAAGCCGTCGAAGACTCCGGCACCAGCAGCGGTGCCTGTGCCGGCAAACAGGAAGTACGTCGCCGGGGCCGGGAGGCACAGGCTGATACCCGAGCCGGGGACACAGAGATCCGAGAACGGGAACGCCCCGGCGTTGACCAAGGTGATGGCCCCGCAGGGGCCCGGGGGCCCGGGCGTGGCAATGTCCAAGACGAACATGACCACCGGAAGCTGCGAGGTGATCGTCAGGTTGATCTGGGAGAAACCGTTGCCGTCCGGGTCGGGCACAAACAGCTCGTACCAGTCGGTATCGCGCGTGGCGAGGTCGGCCCAGGCGCTGCCGCAGACGGTCTGGCCGCAGCTGATCACCTCGTAGGCTGTAGGCGTCGAGTTGCACCCGCCGTTGAGATCAGCGCCGCAGATCTCGGCCTCGATGCGCGCGCCGGGCGGGCAAACCAAGGCGCACCCGCCGGCGACACCGTCATCAAAGCGCTCGGGGATCCATACGTCGCGCCCATCGGGCGACACGTTGGACAGGTCGGGCGTCACGACATCTTTCAGCTGGCCCACCTTCGCCTCGTCCGTGGTCCCTTGGGCCGTGGCGGCGGCAATCGCGCTCTGGGCGAGAACGCCTTGGCCGACGTGGGCGCGGGGGGCCATCAGGGCCATCATCGAAAGGCCCACGGCGCCCGCGGCGGCCATCAGCAGACCGCTGGCCGTACACATGCTCAGTCTCGTTTTTGACCGGTGATTCATCTTCAAGACCTCCAAATCCTCTAAGTGCACTGGGGAAAGACGTTTCATACGGAGTAGCAGAGGCGAAATAACCGCGCTGACAATGTGCGCCGCATCGGCGACACCCTGGATGCGGATGCGCCGCGCGCCGACATCGCCGTGTTCCGACCGGCTACCGTCGAGTCACCCTCGTTCCGGGTCCGAATCGGCCGTTCACAACTACTCTCTCTTCAATTGCTGCATCTCTCGGCGGCCGTCATTGGCTCGCCGCCGCGTTCACATGCGGCTGGAAGTGACGCATTTTGCCCCGTCCGTGGCAGGACCAACTCTTGTGACGCCGAGCCAAGCCCCGAAGTGCGGGCCCCGGTCGAGCCGGTTTCTACCTATTCATGACCTTTGATGGGCCATTCCTCCTCTGGTGTTCCTTAGGTCTCCTGGAACCTCGTACCCGACACAAAATGTGTGCCCCACGGGGCGCCTCGGAAAGGCGGTTCGCACACGAGAGTAAATTACTCGATGATGCGTCGATGTCAATAGGTTTTTACAAATGGTGAGGCATCGGGCCGCGCCGGCGGGGGCGATGTAGCCGCAAAGTGCTGTCTCCACACACGTTAGAGGCGTTTTTGGCAATAGTTGGATGGGCAGATTCCTGGGCAAAAAAGACTGGGGGCGCCGGCCGGCAGGCTGGCCTTGGAGCCGATTCAAGACAAATTGCTGGTTTGCGATGGTGCTCCAGGAGGTCTCATGGGACCTCCTTGGGCCAGGGAACAAGGGGCAGATGGGGGGTCTGGGGTCGTCTTGGAGTTGAAGAATGAACCGAGGTGTCCAGGCCCCGTCTCAGTCAGATTGATCCTGTTGTCCGAGCACCGCCGGAGCTTCGCCTGGCGGCAATTTCGTGGTCTGTACGCTCAGCTCACGGCGCATGATCTTGCCGGTGGGGTTGCGAGGCAGCTCTTGGAGCACGCGAATCTCGCGGGGGACCTTGAACTGGGCCAGTCGCTCCCGGCAGTGGGAGCGCAAGGCGGATTGGTCGAACGCCGCGCCCTCGCTCAGCTCGACAAAGGCTAAGGGCACTTCGCCGCGGGCCGGGTCCGGCATGCCGATGACCGCTGAGTCTTGGACGGCGGGGTGGGCGTTGAGCGCTTCCTCGATCTCGCGGGGGAAGACGTTCTCCCCGCCGATGATGAGCATCTCCTTGATGCGGCCGGTGATGCGGAGATAGCCGTCGGCATCGACCCGCCCGATGTCGCCGGTCTTGAAATAGCCCTCGTCGTCGAAGACCTCGGCGGTCTGCTGGGGCAGCTTGAAGTACCCGGGCATGATGTTGGGGCCGCGGACGCAG
>JADFFQ010000080.1 GCA_022568135.1 Planctomycetota bacterium
GGCTTGCCGTGGGGTACTTCGGAGCCAGCACGGGGGCGGCGGCGGCGCTGGTCGCGGCGGCCGAGTCGGGCAATACCGTGGCGGCGGTGGTCTCCCGAGGCGGTCGGCCGGACCTGGCCGGCGAGGCCCTGGGGCGCGTGACCGCACCCACCCTGCTGCTGGTAGGGTCACTGGATCGTGATGTGCTACAAATGAACCGCGACGCCCAACAACAACTCACCTGCCAGAGCGAACTGACGGTGATCGAGGGGGCCGGCCACCTGTTTGAAGAGCCCGGCACACTGGACCAGGTGGCCGAGGCGGCGGGGGCGTGGTTTACGAACAAGTTCGCCGCCGTGAAATGATTCCCGTGAACCGTACCTGGAAGGGTTGGCGAGCCACGGTCAAGCCTTTGCGAGCACGGCCTCAGGCACGATCAAGATTATCCGCACGGCCATCGCCCGGCATAGCCACGGCGGGTCGTATCATGGGTGGCCCGGTTCGGCGAGCGGGGCGTCGTGTGTCCGCCGGGCGCGCTGTCAGCGATCGCTCCACGAGTATCAACGAGGCCAAGCCATGACCACATTCCTGGAGACCACGGCCATCATCGGCTTGATTGAACTGGCGCTAGCGGCGGTGCTAACGCTCCTGCCGCGGGTCGGCAAGCTTGGGCGGGCCGTCTCCAACGCCTGCGCCCGGGCCCCGATGCTCGACCTGATCCTGGCGGCGTTGACGTGGATTCCGTGGCTGGTCGCGGGGTTGCTGGCCGGTTGGGCGGGGCTGGCCGGGGCGATCTTCGGCCAGGTGCTGGCGATTTTCGTCTGGGTCATCATCCATGAGTTGGCCAACCGCCGCGCCGCGACCGGACCGCGAATCGGGCGCTTCTGGAACCGCAGGATCGGATGGTGGCACAACCACTTGGCGCTTTGGGTGTCGGCTGTGGCTCTGCCGGGGCTGTGGGTCATTCGCTTGACTGAAATCTTTGGGTATCCATTTCTGGTGTGGCTGCTGAGATTCCCGGCATACAGGCACGGTGAATGGGTCAACGTCAGCCGTCAGAAATTCCAAGGGCTCATCGGCCACGATCTCCTGTGGTGTCTGTACTGCGACTGGATGACCGGCGTATATTCGCTGGGCGCGGAGATGCTCCGCAATGTTGAGTCCTTTTGGTGCCCGATCCGGTTCTACGACGGCAGGAAATGTGAGCACTGCCGGATCGACTTCCCCGACATCGACGGCGGCTGGGTCCCCGCGGACGGCTCCATGCGTGATGTGGAAGAGCTCATGCAACGGAAGTACGGCGGCAGCGAACGATCGTGGTTCGGCCATCCGGCCCGGCTCACGATCGACGGCACTGCACCTGAGTCAAAGCCGCACGGCTGAATCGCAGCCTCGGCGCCGTCGGCGGTCAGCCGGGCTGTGTCAGCCATGGCGAGCCCCGGCATGTTGGCTGAGCGAGCCGGGTCCGCATGCGGCGGATGAGCCCGGTGGACACCCGGCGTCATTGTGGGATCTCACGCAAGGTATTTGCGGTCATTCACCGGGCCCGGCACGGGCCGGCTCGCTCTACACATAGCCGCGCATACGCATCCGTGAGCAATCTCTGATGCACGCGAAAAGGCCCGCGGATTCCCATCCGCGGGCCTCGTTGCTTCACAGCGCGAGCTTGCTTGGCGCCGCAGGAGCTAGGGAACGATCGTTGGGGCGATCGGACCGGCTGGTCCATAGATCGCCTCTATTTGCTGCAGGTGCTGCTCTCGGATGATCAGGTCGATGGACTGACCTTGGCGTAGACCACCATCTGTCAACCAGCCGAGGAACACCCAGCCGTGAAACGCCGCCGGTGCGGTGAGGGTCACGACCGTGGTCTCCGGGAACGTCCGCTCGAAGTTCGCGAACCCGCCGCCATCGAGCTGGAGATCCAGCGGACTTACGTCGAGCCACGCGCCCGGCAGACTCGACCCAACGGCCAGCAATCCGTTCGATGTGCCCGGCGGCACAAGTCGAACGCAATCGCTGGCACTGAACGCCGTCCCATCAAGCAGCGTGCCGCTGACGACCAGCTCAACCAGGTCGCCGGCAGGCAGGTCGTTCAACAGTAACGCCGCCACAACATCATCGGTCCTGAACTTCATCGACAGGTCCGTAATGCCGTCGCCTTCGAGATCATGGCAGTCACACAACTCACCGTCAAACGGCGTAGCCACATCCTCAAACACCGAGTGCGGCCCCGGCGGACCTTCGTTGGGAGCCACACTGCCGCCGACACCATCGGCACGAGACAGCAGGATGCTGGAGACATCAATCTGCATCACATCGAAGCTGTCCGTGCCGACCACCGCCACCGGCAGCACACCATGGCTGCCGCGGTTGAACGAGTTCGGACACGCGCCCGGCTTGATGTCGAGATCGAGCGTTAGTACGCCGTCGAGAAACAGCACCCACACCGCACCGCGGTTGATGCCCCCGTCGTCATCACCGGTTGCCCCCACGGCCAGGTCGCCCAGGCCGTCGCCGTCGAGATCACCCAGCGCGGCCACCGAGAAGCCGAAGTTATCGTGATCATCCAGGATGCCGGTGAAGCCGCCCTCGGTGTCGCTGATCTTCTGGTGGGACTTGACGGTTCCGTCGGTGTTGAGGAACAGCACCCACACCGCGCCATGGCTGGCGCCCCCGTCGTCATCTTGGCTTGCCCCCACGGCCAGGTCGGCCACGCCGTCGCCGTCGAGATCACCCAGCAAGGCACCCGAGCTGCCCAACCTCTCGAATTCAACCAGCGTGCCGGTGAAGCCCCCTTCCGTGTCGCTGATCTTTTGGTGTCTTTTGACCGTGCCGTCGGTGTTGAGGAACAGCACCCACACTGCACCGCGGCCGCTGCCCCCATCGTCATCACCTGTCGCCCCCACGGCCAGATCGCACACACTGTCGCCGTCCAAATCATCCAGCGAGGCCTGCGAGAGGCCGAAGGCATCGCCATCATTAAGCGTGCCGGTGAAGCCGCCTTGGGTGTCGCTGATCTTCTGGTGGGACTTGACCGTCCCGTCGGGGTTGAGGAACAGCACCCAGACCGCGCCGCGGTTGGTGCCCCCGTCGTCATCGGCAAGCGCGCCCACGGCTAGGTCACCCACGCCGTCGGCGTCGAGATCGCCCAGCGAGGCTACCGAGATGCCGAAGTTATCTTCATCATCCAGAATGCCGGTAAAGGCACCCTCGGTATCGCTGATCTTCTGGTGCGACTTCACCGTTCCGTCGGTCTTGAGCAACAGGATCCACACCGCGCCGCGGTTCGGCCCCCCGTCGTCGTCCCCATGCGACCCCACGGCCAGGTCGGCCACGCCGTCGCCGTCCAGATCACCCAGCGAGGCCACCGAGCGACCGAAGGCGACCTCATCGCCCAGTGTGCCGGTAAAACCACCCTGCGTGTCGCTTATCTTCTGGTGCGACTTGACCGTGCCGTCGGTATTGAGGAACAGTACCCACACAGCGCCCTGTTGGGTGCCCCCGTCGGAATCAAATGGTGCCCCCACGGCCAGGTCGCCGACCCCGTCGCCGTCGAGATCGCCCAGCGAGGCCATCGCGATGCCGAAGGCATCACCGTTATCCAGCGTGCCGGTAAATCCGCCTTCGGTGTCGCTGATCTTCTGGTGAGACAGGACCTCACCCGGCGCTGCCGTGACGATGTCCCCGAACGCCATGGCTACGGAGGAGAACAGAGTCAGCACCGCCGCACGGCGGCGCGAACGAGCGTAAGTCAGCAATCTCACGGCAATCCACCTTCCCACCTTCCGTCCTCAGATCGGGACAAGAGCCACAGCGAGACTCTATCCCACGCGGCATGTTCCCCAAACTAGGAACGGCCAGACACCTTTATAGCGTGTTTCGCGCGTGGGCACAAGACCCCAACACAGCGCGAACTACAGGAAACTCAGTTAGCTGCTGCGGCAGTGGCGGTTAGATGCGGGACTGACGCAGCGCGAGCTTGGGCGAAGGCTCAAGCGCCCCCACACCTTCGTCCACAAGACCGAGACCGGCGATCGGCGGATCGACCCGATCGAGTTCGTCAGATGGTGCCGGGCGTGCGGCCAGGACCCTGCGCGGTGTATCGCGCAGGTGAGTGATCGAAAGCGATCGTGAACCGTAGCGAGCCGGTTCGCCTGCGGCGGATCGAGCCGGGGGACGGTCGCAGGAACGAGGGCTATCGAAAGCTGGACGATCACCGGGCCGACGCGGCCCGGCTCGCTGACGGGCGGAATATCGAGCGAGCCGGCTCGTGTCGGGCCGGTGGATGCGGCATGCACCTGGCGTTCGGATGCACCGCGAGGTCGGGCATCCACCGGGTTGATCCGCCGCGGCGGACCCGGCTCGCTGCGAAGCTCTCCGCGAGACAACACGCACGTGCGCACGAGCAAGAAGTGGACGATTGCAGGCGATACCGCCGAAGGCAACCGAGGTCGTGGCTGACCGCAACCATCCGCGGAGTCGTCGGTCACCGCCACCGTGGAGAACTGGACATCCGTGAGGCGATAGGCGGTCCAGAAGGTGGTATCTGTGCCGACTTTTTCCCCTCCGCAACTCCTCACTGATCTGAAGAGGCGCGATGCTCCTGCATGGCTTTCGAGACATTTGATCTGTCAAAATCGCTATCGGGCGGATGGGGCCCGACGAAGAACGCGTCGTAAATGTACGAACTTCCCTCGAAGCCGAATGTTCCGCTACGCTCTCCTTGCACTCTCCAGCCGATCTCGGATGGCTTGCGCCTCTTGCCGTCCTTGACCACAAAGAAACGGTCCCTCGCCCACCCTTCCTCGAACGTCTCGTTAAGAACGATGGTTCGGCTACTCGTTGCGGTGTAGTCCAGCACAATCCTGTCGACCGACCCGTCGTTCGAATTGTCTCCCGCCCAAACGACCGCATACCAGCCCGGAACCGGGGGCACAATGAAGGTGACCGGCCTCCGCTCAGAACCACCGTTACAACCGGAGAGCACTGTCACTATGACCACAAGAGGCCAGACTGAATCAAGTCCTAACGAAAGCCGAGAAGCCAGCGAGCTAGAACCGCTTTGGCCCGAAGGAAACATCACTTGTTCCTAGCAGCTCAGAAAAGTCGGGAAAGGGAAAGTCGGGACAGTGCCCATCCCGACTGTGCCCATCGGGTACGATAGGTACAACAAAGGTTGAGCAAGCAGCCGAAGTGTTGAAGTGTTTAGTCGCTTGGGACAGCTGTGCAGGAGCCTTCAGGCAAAGCCGAGAACCCATTGGGGGCGAGATTGTTGAGAGGCGTAGTGTTTGCGGTTTACCTCGTATTGGGGTTTGCTGCCAACTTCTTTCTCTTTGGCACAGCAATGTTCGCTGACAGCTACGGCGGGTTGACTGGTTGGGTCGTCCGCATCGTAGTGGTCGGCTTCGTCGGCCCGTTCTTTCTGGCAATGGTTCCTTCAATCACCTGGCCGGAGTCCTTTCGGATTTGGTGTCTTGCCTATCCTTTGCCGACGCTTGCGATGGCAGCGCTCTTCATATTGAGCGCATTCGGACGAGACGGGCCCTTTGCGTTCCTGCTCTGGTCTAGTTGCGGTGCCGGCATGGTGGCGGCTAGTCTGGCAGGTGGATGGGTCGGTCGCAAGCGGGGCCTGCCCCGATGGCGTCGGCAACGCGGTCAGTGTCTGCAGTGCGGCTACGACTTGCG
>JADFFQ010000050.1 GCA_022568135.1 Planctomycetota bacterium
CCCAGCATCATGCGCCGAAGCCGGTGGAGCTCCAAACCGGATCGTGACGCGAGCAACCGCTCGACAAGATGGTGCTTGCTCATCTCCAGGCTGAAGATACCCACGCCGTCGCCGCGCATTGCCATGTTTTCCGCGATATTGAGCGCCAAGGCAGTTTTTCCCATGGAGGGCCGGCCTGCAATGATGATGAAATCGCCCTGCTGAAATCCACCGGTGAGCTCGTCAAGCTCGGCGAACCCGCTGAGCACCCCGCTGACTTGTCTTCCGTCGCTGGCTTGCAGCCTGGCCACGACTTCCTGGACAAGGCGCCCCAGCGTCTCCACCTCGCTGTGTTCGTAGCGCTCGGCGATCGAGAAGATGCGGTGCTCGGCTTGATCGAGAATCGTCGCCGCATCATCGCGGCTGTGAAAGGCCTCGTGAAGAATCTCACCAGCCTGCTCAATGAGCCGGCGGACCATGGCCTTTTCGCGGACCAGCCGGGCGTAGTGGCCGGCGTTGGCGGCGCTGGGCACGCAACTGGCCAGCTCCACCAGGTAATCCTGCCCGCCAACGGCGTCCAGGACATCGCGATCCACCAGCACCTGGTTGAGCTGCACGACATCGAGGGACGCGTGGGCGTCGTACAGCTCGACCATGGCGTCGTAGATGGCGCCGTTGGCCGGCTTGTAGAAGTCCTCGCCGTCTCTGATGATCAGCGTGATGTCGCCCAGCTCGCGCGGCTCAAGCAGTATCGAGCCCAGAAGGCACATTTCGGCTTCGATTGCGTGCGGGGGGAGCTTCTCGAACAGCCGGGCGATGCGCTGCGGGTCGCCGCCCGGGGAGCGGCCAGCGGTCATTGGGGGCCCCAGCGTGTCTTGCGTGGTGGGAGTTGTGCTCATCCGTGAGCCAGTCAGCCTCCCCGCCCGCCCCGGGTGCGGCGAACAAGCGGCAGTTGATCCACAACGACGCCCTCTCCAGCGCCGCAAAGATAATCAGGAGGCCTGCGAGTCGCTGGTCACAGAAACTCGTTGCCTGGGCTTGCTTGAGGTTGACGCGCCGGCCCGTCTGGCCCCCTCCAGCCGGACATTTCCCTCCAGGGCAATCTTCATCAGCCGGCCAACTTTGAACTTCACCGTTTTCTTCGCCGGCACAGGCACGCGTTCCAGTGTCTTGGGGTTCTGAGCAATACGAGGGGCTCGATGGCGGATTTCAAAAACGCCGAAATCGCGAAACTCCAAACGGTTCCCCCTGCTGATCTCACGAATCACGTTGTCCAGGAAGCTTTGCACCGTCCTCTTCACCACCGACCGCTTCTGGCGCGTTTCTTTGGCGATCCGGTCGATGAGATCCTTCTTTGTCGTCGTCGGCATCTTTTCCAGCCCCTGTTTAACTGCCTGTCACGAGCAGACCGAACCTGTTGCGAACGATCACCCGCAATCGCGCGACGACTCGCAAAGCAGCACACCCGCCCAACCAGCCGATCCGGGCAACCGTCTTTACGTTGCAGTATGGCAGTCGCACGCGGCCCTGTCAAGGACAACTTGGGCCGTAGCGAGAGGTAATCGCAGACACGTGCCCGCGAGTGGGCGGTGCCCGGCCACATATCCCCAAATGCGGGCCATCTGGGCGGTCGGTCAGCGGACCACCGGCTGGTGAATCGTTCGAATGGTCGTGGTGGAAAACTCCCGCGGCCGGCCGTTGGTCGTGCGCAGACGATCAAGCGTACGAATCTCGGCCCATGCCGTCCGGCGGTACCGCGGCGTCGTGCTCACACTCAAGGGCGCATCGTTGCGCGCGTACTCCCAATGGTGTTGATCCACGGGCCACGTTGCGGCGCTCTGGGCGCCATCGCCCCGCAATGCCGGCGTGGGCATCACCAAGCTGGACGAAAGGAATCTGACCTGGTCTCGACCCGCGTCTGCCGGACCCGATCCAGAGGCGCAACCGCTCCCGGCCGCCGTCCACACGACCCCCAACGCCACGCACCACAGCTTGCCTTTCATCTTCATTCGCCTCCACGGCATAAGCGTACAAACTCCGCGCCACCGAATCACCAGGGCTCTGGGGCGTATGGGCCATCAGTTCGATGCCTGGACGCGACATCGATGTCGCCGACAAACAACGGCTGCGAGAGCGACCAACGGCTTACCGCGGGTCTGCCGTGGGAGCGTACCGGCGACCGCCGGGCGTTCGGCGCCACGATCGGATCGCTTTGGGTCTCCCAATACCAGGGTGAGTCCTGGCAGCCCGGTCCAACTCGTCTGCCGGCGATTTCCTGCGTGCGGTATGGGTGACGCTCGCCGCGACGGCGACTCGCGGCGCAGGGTCTGGGCACACGCCCGCAACCGGCGGGCTGGTATATGATCTTCGCCTCGCGGGCACCGCCGGTCGCCGCCCGTAAGAGGCGAATTGCGCGGGGTAGGTGCCGGGGTCGAGGGCCGGCTTATGAACGTCATTATTTGTGGCGCCGGACAGGTGGGCACCCACGCGGCTGAAGTGTTGGTCGCGGCCGGCCATGACATCACGGTCATCGATACCGACCCGGAGCGTCTGCGGGCCGTCGCCGACACTATGGACGTCGCCACCTACTGTGGCAATGGGGCCGAGGCGGCGGTGCAGCGCGAAGCCGGAGGCGATCATTGTGATCTGTTGCTGGCCGCGACCGGCAGCGACGAGGTCAACCTGCTCACCGCGACAATCGCTAAGGGGGTCGGGGCAACCAAGACCATCGCCCGCGTTCACCACGGCTCGTTCTTTGAGCACCGCGGTCTGGATTACCGGCAATATCTTTCGATCGACCGCCTGATCTGCCCGGAATACTCCACCGCCCTGGCCATCGCCAGCACGCTGCGAAACCCGGGGGCCCTGGCCATCGAAACCTTCGCTCGCGGCGCCATCCAGATGCAGCAGTTTCCCGTCAGCGACAACGCCACGGCCATCGGGAAGCCACTGTCCGAGCTGTCGCTTCCACTGGGCACCAGGCTGGCCGCGATCACTCGCAATCGCGAAGCATTCATCCCCGAGGCGTCGAGCGCGGTACAGCCCGGCGACACCGTGATCCTCGTCGGCAACGCCAGCGCCTTTCAAGAGGCCCGCAAGCTCTTTCACGATGACAAGCTCGGGCGGCGACGCGTCGTGCTCATGGGCGGGCCGGCCATGGCCGTCTGGCTCTGCCGGGCGTTGCACGACCGCAACTTTTCCATTCGGCTGTTCGAAACCGACCACCAGCGGGCCGAGGAGCTTGCCGACAAACTGGACTGGGTCACGGTGCTCCAGGCCAGCCCCACCGATCGCAACGTGTTCGAGGAGGAGCACATCGGCCAGGCCGACGTGTTCGTGGCGCTGCGCGGTGATGATGAAGACAACATCATCGCCTCAGTCCTGGCCAAGAGCCTGGGGGTCACCCAGGTGATTGCGGTCGTGGCGGGGTCCACCTACCTGGACCTGGTGTATCACCTCGGCGTCGATCGCGTATTCAGCCCGAGTGTGGTCGCGACGACCGAAATCCAGATGACGTTGGACGATCGTCCGCTGCAACGACTGTCGTCGCTGGCCGACGGCGTGGTGGACGCGTATCGAGTTCGAGTGGGCGACGACGCACCGGTCATCGGTAAGGCTCTGCGGGAGGTGAAGCTGACGCCGCACTGGATCGTCGCTGCGATCCGCCGGGGCGACCGCGCCTGGGTCCCGGGACCCGATGACACATTGCAGCCAACCGACACGGCGCTGGTCATCGGCCCCCACGGCCGGGACAAGGAACTCAAAAAGCTCTTCGCCGCGGGATGAGCCTCCATGAACCTGCGCTACGTTCTCAAACAACTCGGCCTGCTTCTCGTGGTGTTGAGTCTGTTGTTGCTGGCGGTCGCAGCATGGTCCGGTCTGCAACTTCTGCAAGATGAACCAGCCGAAGCGGGAGCCTTCCGCGCATTGTTGATCGCCGCCGTCAGCGGTCTTGGGGCCGGCGGCATCCTGTGGGGGCTCACCCGATCCACTCGACCCCAGTTGGGCCGGCGCGAAGCATTGCTGCTGGTGGCGCTGACCTGGTTGGTCGGGGCCGCCTTGGCCGCGCTTCCCTACCTGCTATGGGTCCACCTGCCCGACGGACCGGCCGCTACCCACCCATTCAACAGCCCGGTCAACTGCTATTTCGAAGCCATGAGCGGGCTGACCACCACCGGGGCGACCATCCTCACCGACATCGACTCCCTGCCTCGCAGCCTGCTGCTGTGGCGCGCATTTACCCAATGGATCGGCGGGTTGGGGATTGTCGTGCTCTTTGTGGCGGTGCTGCCCACCCTCGGCGTCGGGGGCAAGCGCCTCTTTCAAGTCGAAGCCCCCGGGCCGGCCACCGAAGGGTTGCAGCCACAGATCCGCCAGACCGCTCGGGTGCTGCTGTACATCTATCTGGTGCTCTCCGCCGCCGAGATCCTTGCGGTCTGGCTCATCGGCCGAACCAGCCTCTTCGACGCCGTCTGCCACACGTTCACCACGCTGGCCACCGCCGGCTTCAGCACCCGCAACGCCAGCATCGGCGCCTACCAGTCCCGGGCGGTCGAGATCATCATCATCTGCTTCATGGTCCTGGGGGGGGTGAACTTCGGCTTGTACTTCGCGCTGATCCGCGGCAAGCTCCATACGGTCTGGCGAGATCCCGAGCTTCGAACCTACCTGGGGCTGATGGTGGTCGGTTCGGCAATCATCGTGCTATGCCTTGCCGGCCAATCCATCACCACCACCACCGGCCGGCCAATCGATGCATCCGCAGGGGCCGCGATCCGATACGGCGTGTTCACCACCGTCTCAATCGCCACCACGACCGGCTATTGCACTGCCGACTTCAACACCTGGCCTTTCCTGGCCAAGGCCGTATTGATCCTGCTGATGTTCATCGGCGGTTCGGCCGGCTCCACCGCCGGCGGCATCAAGGTCATCCGCATCTGGATCGCGTTCAAGGTGATACTCTCGGAGATCGAGCGCGTGTTTCGGCCGAACGTCGTCCGCCCGGTGCGGGTCGGCAGCACCACCATCGACGACGAGCTCAAGCTCGCCACACTCGCCTACGTTGTGGGCATTGTGATTCTGTTTGTCCTCGGCTCCGGCGCGGTGATGCTGCTTGAGCAATGGACCGGCGACGGGACCTGTGACTACACCACCGCCGCCAGCGCCAGCATCGCGTCCCTGTTCACCATCGGTCCGGGGCTGGCCATGGTCGGCGCGATCGAGAACTACGGTTGGATGAGTTCCCCAACGAAGCTGGTCCTGTGCCTGCTAATGGCGCTGGGCCGGCTCGAAGTCTTCGCCATCATCGTCCTGTTCTCCCCCCGCTTCTGGCGCGGGGATTGATTGTCCGCCGTCGCCACCCGCCGGATGCCAATTCCACCTTGTGACCAATCGTGGAGCTCCACGCTTGCAACTCGGTCTGTTTGCGCGGTATAAGTCCCAGTGAGGCTCGCCGACGGTCGGCGGGTCACGCATTGTTGCGGAAAGATAGGTTTAGTGAGGAATCTGAAATGAGAATGAACAGGAGCGTATGGGGCCTGCTGGCGGTGGCCGGGATCGCGTTTGCGGCCGGAAGGCTCAGCTTCGTGTTGGGCGGCCAGCCCCTAGCGTCGGCCCAGCCGGCGCAGGACCAGCCCGACATGGAGATGTCCGCCGAGATGGAGGCCATGGCCAAGGCCGGAGCACCCGGTGAGCATCACCAGTACCTCAACCGGACGATCGGCGAGTGGGAAGGCACCTTCCGGATGTGGATGGAGCCGGGGGCCGAGGTGATGGAGATGCCCGGCACGGTCAAGCGCGAATGGGTCCTCGACGGTCGCTATATCCGCGAGACCGTCGAGTCCGAGGGCGAGTGGGGCAAGTTCCGCGGCCTCGGATACATGGGCTACAGCAACATCGATGGGCAGTACGAGTTCATCTGGATGGAGAATATGTCCACGGCGATCATGTTCTCGACCGGCTCCTACGACCCGGACTCGAAGGTCCTCACCATCCGCGGCAGCTACCGCGACCCCATGTCCGGGGGCATGATCAGCAGCCGGGGTACTCTCGATCTGTCCAACCCCAACCGCCACACCTACGTCGGCTATGCAACGGGCTCCGACGGCAAGGAGTTCAAGAACTTCGAGGGCACCTTGGAACGAAAGAAGTAGCCTTCCGCCGACGGACCGCAACCGGCAAGGCCGCGACCACCGGTCGCGGCTTTCCATCTGATCGCTGATGGCTGATCGCTGACCGCTTCCCCGTCACATCGGCTTTTCGTCGATGGTCTGGTCGTAGATCTCCAGCAGCTTCTCGCGGTCGAAGATCATTTCGGCCCGGCTGAGGCCGGCGATCTCGTAATGCGGAGTCAGCTCGATGGCGTCACAGGGGCAGGCTTCCTCACACATGCCGCAGTAGATGCAGCGCAGCTCATCTATGTCGAACTGCTTGGGATACTTCTCGCGGTCCGGCCAGGGAGATTCTTCGGCGATGATGTGGATGCAGTCGGCGGGGCAGGCGGTCGCACACATGAAACAGGCGACGCAGCGAATCCGGCCGTCTTCATCGCGATTGAGCCGATGCACGCCTCGGAAGTTGTCACGGTATTGGCCGCCTTGCTCCACCGGCCGATCGTCGCGCTTCTGCTCGGGGTACTGGACGACCCAGATGTTCTTCTTGTTCCTGCCTTCCCTGCCAACGTTGGTAAACAGATGTCGAAGCGTGGTGCCCAGACCGAGGAATATCGCGGGGACGAATAGACCCTCGGTACGGCCAAGCGGCTTCGGAGTGACGTCGATGATCTGGGATTCAGGAACGGTCATGTGCGTCAGGATAGTAGCCGGAGATTGAATCGGCTGCCCAGTGGCGACTGGGGTGGTATAACGCACAGCGTGGGTACAGCCGGCCGACCAAGTCGAGGGGACCTGGAAGCCGAGATTCGAGTCGGTTGGCGCATGGCCGGGCTGGGCATGGAGGTCGCCGCGCAGGTGGCCGCGGGCACCATACTCGGCTGGCTTTTCGACCGCTGGCAAGGCACCAGTCCCACGGGCATCCTGGTTGGCTCGGTCCTGGGGATCGTGGTCGGGCTCTGGAGCTTGATCAGAGGCGCACTGAAGCTCAATCGCCAGCTGGATCGTATGCACCCGACGACCGGCCGAGGCCGGCCGCTGCCGCCGAATGAAGAGTGGCAACTTCACGATGATGACGACACGTCGAGCGATGACCGGCCCAATGACAGGCCCGGCGAGACCTGGTAGCGAGCCGAGCATCGCGCTGCCGACTGGTCTGATGCTGGCGGCGGTCTGCGGGTCGGCGATGGCGACGAGCTTTGGATGGCTGGTCGTGGTGTGGGTAGGCGGGTTCGGATGGGAAGTGGGCGTTGCCGGCCCGGCCGGCGCCGCGGTGGTGGCTGGTGTCGGTGTCGTCGCGGTGGTGGCGATGCAGCCGTGGCGATCACGGCCGATGATCTCGTGGGTCACCATCTGGCTGGCGGCGATCGTGGGGCGGCTGTTGCTGACCCCGGCTGCGGCGTACCTGCTATACTCCGCGGCTCCGCTTGGCGGGACGCCGTTGCTGCTGTCGATCGCAATCACGTACGTGATCGTGCAGGTGTGTGAAGCGGCCGTGCTGGCGATGCACGTGCAGCGGGTCACATAAGCTAAGGATCGCAATAGATCAGGGTTTTGCCCGCCGATGCTCTTTCTTGCCGCTAACGATCCTACCGATCATGTCACCGATGTCGTCTTGCTCAAGACGGCCGGGGGAACGCCGATTCTGACCATGCACATGGTGACGATCGCCGTGGTGACGATTGTTTTCGTGGCGGCGATGACCAAGGCGGCCAAGGCCATCGCCACCGGCCCGGAGTCCGAGGGCAACGAGCGATACATCACCAAGGGACGCTTCGCCCAGCTGATCGAAGCGATGGTGATCTATCTGCGAGACCAGATGCTCGTGCCCGTGCTGGGCGAAACACACACCCGCAGATACCTGCCGTACCTCTTGACGTTGTTCTTCTTCATCCTTTTCAACAATCTCTTCGGCCTCGTGCCGGTCCTCGACATCACTCATCTGGTCTTTGGCCACGACGCGTCAACATGGTTCGGCGGCACGGCTACGGCAAACATCATGGTCACCAGCGCGTTGGCGTTGTTGTCGTTGCTTTTGATCCAGATCCACGGATTCAGAGAGTTGGGATTCAAGGGATGGGTGGAACACCAGACGGGAGGACTCATCCGCGAGCGGTGGTATATCTGGCCGGTGATGCTCATCGTGGTGCCGGTCGAACTGGTCGGCCACCTCATCAAGCCGATTGCCCTGGCGATACGTCTGTTTGCCAACATGTTCGCCGGGCACACGCTGATGGCGGTGCTCCTGGGCTTCGGGGCGACGGCGGCCAAGGGAGGCATGGGCGCGTGGGGCGTGGGCGGAATCTCTCTGATCAGCGGCACGGCGGCCGTGGTCATCACCTTCCTTGAGTTGTTCATCGCCGTCCTCCAGGCGTTCATCTTCATGTTTCTGACCGCAGTCTTCATCAGCCTCATGTCCCATCACGACGAGGAGCATGAACACGAGGAAGCGGAGGCTGGGGGCGAACCGGCGTTGGAGGCAGCCGGCGGGTAGGGCTACAACACTAAAAGAGCCATGGAACCACAGATGAACACCGATGAACACCGCTCGGCAAGATATGGCGTGTGGCGAATCCGCTCGTTGGTCGCGCGGCCGTCGGGCCGTGGCCAGTGGACGGGCGCCGCACGACGTGGGTTGCCGCTATTACCATCTGCGTCCATCTGTGTTCATCTGTGGTTTCAGTTTGTTGATGAGCCTTTGCATATCGTCGTCGTACTCGGCGCGGCAACATCGGCGCGGCGTGCACGTGGGCCACGTCGCCCGGCGGAAAGTGATGACCTCACATCGACGCGAGCCCACCGCGTCACCAAAGAGAGCCAATCTCAAATGAAAACTCCCTTGCTCATGATGTTGGTCGCCTTCGCCGGTCTGGCGTTCTTTACATCCGGGACCGCTGGAGCCGACCAGGGCGCGGACTCCGTCACTGCACTGAGCGGGTTGCTCCTCGCTCAAGGCGATATGACCGGTCTCGGCGTCGGTTTGGCCGCAGGCCTCGGCGCGATCGGCGCCGGCATCGGCATCGGCCGGATCGGCGGCAGTGCCGTGGAAGCGATCGCCCGTCAGCCGGAGATGGCCGGCCGCATCTTCATCAACATGATCCTCACCGCCGCACTGGTCGAAGGCGTAGCCTTGTTTTCGGTGATCGTCGGCATCATTGCACTGGGGAAGATTCCGAATCCGTAATCTCCGCACGCCATCGTCCGATCTCCGCCCGTGCACGCGCCGATCAGATGGTTCGAAGAAGCCCAAGGATCCAACGAGATGCCATTGTTGCTTGCTGCCGAAGAAGCTGTTGAGCAGGGCGTAGAACACGTGGGAGTCATGGACGTGAACTGGCTGCCTGCGGTCACGACGCTGGTGGTATTCCTCATCGCGTTCGGCTTCCTCTACGTGAAGGTCTGGCCTCAGATCGTCAAGGGCCTGGATGACCGGCAGCGCAAGATCCGCCAGGAGATCGACACCGCCGAAGAGGCCCGTGAGCAGGCCAAGGCTGCCCTGGCGGAGTATGAACGGGAGCTGGCGAGTGCCCGCGACGAGGCCAGCCAGATGATCGCCAAGGCCAAGATCGGTGCCCAAGCGGCGGCCCAGGAGCTTCGCAGCCGCAACGAAGCCGAGCTCGCCGAGCTCAAACAGCGCGCCGCTCGCGAGATCGAAAGTGCTAAGCGCTCCGCGATCAGCGAGCTGCATGCCGAAGCCGCCACCCTCGCCGCCGACATCGCGTCCAAAATCCTGCAACGAGAGATCTCAGCCGAAGACCAGCAGCGACTGATCGATGATTCGCTGCGCGAATTGACCAGCGCTCGACACCGCTAGAGGAGCTGACCCGCACAGAGGACCCTACAGCTCGCCCGCACAGAGGACCCTACGATCTTTTGACCTTGAATCTCTTTGACCTTTGACTTTGACTTCACCCCGTTCCATGCACACCGACGCCGTGGCCCAAGTCTACGCCCGGAGCCTCTACGAGCTGGCCGAGCAGGCCGGTGGGCGGACGAAGATCGTCGAGGTCGGCGAGGAGCTGGAGCAGATCTGCGAATTGGCCCGCGGCGATCGGACCTTTCACGAATTCCTTTGCTCCCCCATCATCGATCGGGCCAGGCGCGGTGCCGGCCTGGGCAGAATCTTTCACGGCAAGGTGACCGACCTCACCTTGCGGTTCCTGTTGCTTCTCAATAAAAAGGGTCGCTTGGGGCACCTCGAAGCGATCAGCGACGCCTATGACCAACTCGTGCACGAAACGTTCGGCCGCGTCGAGGTCGATCTGTACACTGCCGATCCGCTGGATGAAGAGCAGCTCAATTCGATTCGGACTCGCATCGGCGCCGCGCTCGCCAAAGAGCCGGTGCTCTATGCCTACACTGATCCGACCATGATCGGCGGCCTGAAGCTGCGCATCGGCGATCAACTCATCGACGGCTCAGTCGCCGGGAGGCTTCGCCGAATGCGTCACGATCTGCTGACCAGCGGCGGGGTGACCATCCGCAACCGCGCCCGTCAGATCATTGAAGAAGGAGACGAACCATGAATGCGGCAATTCCAATCGCCGCGGTCGCCCTTTGCCTGTTCACTACACCCTGGACTTGGGCGGGCTCGGAGAACCAGGGCTACACAGGAGCAGCGCTTGCGTTTACGGATGATTCGGACACCGATGGTCGTCACAAGGCTGTTGCGAAGCTCACGGTCCGCGGCGACGCCCAGCTTCACAAGCCTGCCGATCAACTGCGGCTGAACGTTGGCGTGGTGACCGAAGCAATCCAGGCCGGCGCGGCGCTGCAAGAAAACAGCCGGCGAATGGTCGATGTCGTCGAGGCGCTCCAGGAGGTCGGCCTGACCAAGGGTGAGTACGAGACCGGTCAGTTCCACCTCCAGCCGCAGTATTCGCGACGCCCACGCCAGGCGGGTCCGGAGTGGCGCCCGCAGATCATCGGCTACCAGGTGACCAACACGCTTTCGATCAAAACCAAGAGGCTCGATCTGGCCGGGGAGCTGATCGAAGCGGCAAACCAGGCCGGGGCCAACTCGATCGGCGCCATCGGCTTCGACCTGGCCGATCCGCGCACCCATCGAGCGGAGGCGATCGCCGCCGCCGCCGCCAACGCCCTCGCCGACGCGCACTCTCTGGCCGACGCCGCGTCGGTGCAGCTCGTTCGGATCATCACCATCACCCTGGACGAAACCGCGCACTGGCAGCCGATCCGGACCATGGCCGCCCGTGCCGGCGTGGCGTTGGCTGAAGCCGCCGTCCCGCCGCCCATCGTCCCCGGCAAGATCACCGTCCGCGCCGGCGTCACGGTCATCTACGAGATCGCGCCAAAGCAATGAATCACTCTACGGACCCAAGCCACTGCGGCGATTATCATTGCTGTTTAGCCGCGGGTCGCAGACCCGCGCGTCGCTGGGCGAGCGCCGGCTAAACGGTGAGGAAAACACGAACAGACTAGGGAATGGACAGTCAGCATTCGAGGTTGCTTCCGTGAAGATCAAGGTCGAAGAAATTACATCCGTCATCAAACAGGAGATCGAGCAGTTCTCCAGTGAGCTGGAGATCTCCGAGGTTGGCCGCGTTGTAGAGGTGGGCGACGGGATCGCTCGAATCTACGGGCTTTCCAAAGCCATGGCCGGGGAACTCTTGGAGTTCGACACCACCGAAGGCGCCGTGATGGGCCAGGTGATGAACCTCGAACTGGATACGGTGGGCGCGGTGATCTACGGCAATTACCTGGCCATCCGCGAGGGTGACACGGTCAAGTCAACCAATCGGCTGCTGGAAGTGCCCGTGGGCGACGCGTTGCTGGGGCGGGTGGTGGACCCCTTGGGTCATCCGCTGGACGGCGGCACACCGATCGACACCGGCGGGCTCACACGGAAGCTCGACATCGTCGCCCCCGGCATCGCCTATCGCCAGCCGGTCAAAGAGCCGCTGCAAACCGGCATCAAGGCCATCGACTCGATGATCCCCGTCGGCCGGGGTCAGCGGGAGCTGATCATCGGCGACCGCAAGACGGGCAAGACCGCCATCGCCATCGACACCATCATCAACCAGCGCGACTGGTGGGGCACGCCGGACGCCGTGGTGTGCATCTACGTCGCCATCGGCCAGAAAGAGTCAACCGTGGTGGCGGCGGTGGAGACGCTGCGGCAGCACGGGGCGATGGACTACACCATTGTGGTGTCGGCTGGGGCAGCTGACCCTGCCCCGCTGCAATACATCGCACCATACGCCGGCTGCGCGATGGGCGAGCACTTCATGTGGCAAGGCAAGGAGGGCAAAACGCCCAAGCACGTGCTGTGCGTCTATGACGATCTGTCCAAGCAGGCCCAGTCGTATCGCCAGCTGTCGCTGCTGCTGCGCCGGCCGCCCGGGCGGGAGGCCTACCCCGGCGATGTCTTCTATCTGCACAGCCGGCTGCTGGAACGCGCGACCAAGCTGTCGCAGAAGCATGGCGCCGGCAGCCTGACCGCACTGCCGATCATCGAAACGCAGGAGGGCGACGTTTCAGCCTATATCCCCACCAACGTCATCTCCATTACTGACGGAC
The DNA here is from genome assembly GCA_022568135.1 of Planctomycetota bacterium. GTDB lineage: Bacteria > Planctomycetota > Phycisphaerae > Phycisphaerales > SM1A02 > JADFFQ01. The sequence continues at coordinate 12,630 of JADFFQ010000050.1, forward strand.
AGATCTATCTTCAGCCGGAGTTGTTCGCGGCCGGTGTTCGACCGGCGATCAACGTGGGGATCTCCGTCAGCCGGGTTGGCGCGGCCGCTCAGATCAAGGCGATGAAGGAGGTGGCCAGCCACCTGCGTCTCGACCTTGCGGCCTACCGCGAGCTGGAGGCATTCGCCCAGCTTGGCACCGAGTTGGACCCCGCCAGCCAGAAGCAGCTCGACCGCGGCGCGCGTATGGTCGAGCTGCTCAAGCAGGGCCAGTACATGCCGTATGACGCGATCGATCAGTGCATCTCGATTCTCGCCGGCGCCCGCGGCTTCCTGGACGACCTGAAGCTGGGCGACGTTCCTGCGTTCGAACGGGATCTGCTGGACGCTATGCGCGGCCCCCACAAGGATCTCCGCACCAAGCTCGCCCAGGCCGAAAGCTTCAAGGGCCTCGAAGATGAGTTCACCGAGGCTCTGCGCGAGTTCAAGGCGAACTGGCAGCCAGCGGCGGCCGTAACGGGTTGAGCCCCCTCTTTACATCTGGCCTGCGATGGCAACGTCACCGCACATCTCGGAGCGTTGTTACCCGTCCGATCAGGTTCGGTCCTCCCCGAGGTGGCGGTTAGAATGGGTTCTCACGACTACCAGTGAAAAATGATCGCTTTGAGCAGTTGCCGGTATTGCAGGATGGCATGGAATTGAGCGAGCAGATGTTCCACCTCACTGTAGCCCGCTACTTCAACGGTCAGCGCTACCTCACCGAGCACGCCAGGCAGGAGCACAAACAGCGGTCCCGGGCCGAAGCCTTTCTCGCATCACTTGAGCGCTTCCGAAGCGGCGACGACCAATCACAAGGCAAACAAGAGAACCCCTTGCTCTGCTCGGATGAACAGGAACCAGATGAACAACTCCGATCCCGCGCTTGGGACTGCGATTGATGCGGTGGCCGTGGCGTGCGGCGTGGCCCGGGCCGTGCAAGGCGACCTCGATCGTGTTCGGCAAATCACCAAGGACGACCGCAGCCCGGTCACCGTGGCCGACTTCGCCGTGCAGGCGATCATCGTCATGGCGTTGCGAACCGCCTTCGGAGAAGTGCTCATCGCGGGCGAGGAACGGGCTGACCGGCTGCGCACCGACGAGCACGCGGGCGTTCGCGACGCGGTTATCGAAGTGGTCCGCACCATCCACGCCGGTGTCACCGCCGAGCAGGTGCTCGCGGCCATCGACGCCTGCGATCACGATGCCCCGGCTGAGGCGTACTGGACGCTCGATCCCATTGATGGAACCAAGGGGTTCCTGCGCGGCGAGCAATATGCGGTCGCGCTGGCGAAGATCGAGCATGGGCAGGTGGTGCTAGGCGTGATGGGTTGTCCGAACCTGTCGCTTGATTGGAGCCGTCCGTTTGATCAGGCCGACCCCCACGGAGCGATCTACGCCGCCGCGGTCGGATCGGGCAGTTGGCAATGGCCTGCGGATGATCCGCCCGGCAAGCCGCGCCCGGTACGTTGCGGTACCGGTCAGGGATCAGGCCCCGCCAAGACCGTGCGGGTGTGTGAATCGGTGGAGGCCGCCCATTCCCGCCAAAGCGATACACAGCGTATTTTAGAGCATCTTGAGCTTGTGGTTGAGTACACCCACCTGGACAGTCAATGCAAATATGCGGTGGTCGCCCGGGGACAAGCCGATGCTTACCTTCGAATGCCCACGAAGAAAGGCTATGTCGAGAACGTCTGGGACCACGCCGCAGGAATGCTCATCGCCACGGAAGCGGGGGCAGTGGTCACCGATACCACCGGCGCCCAACTCGACTTCGCCCACGGCCGGAAGCTGCGCGCGAACCGAGGCGTCGTATGCGCCGCGGCCGACGTTCACGGCAGGATCATTGAGGCAATAGAGACGCTGGGCATCGCCGCGACGGTGTAGCCAGGGCCAATCCTCAACAACAACGGCAGTCAAACCGCGATGGAATGGCAAGCGTGGTTCACACTCGGCACGATCGGACTGGTGATCGGGGCTCTGGCCACCAATCGCATCGGCGTGGATGTGGCGATGATCGGCGGCCTGACCCTGTTGCTGCTCTTGGACATTGTCCCGGTGCAGGACGCCATCGCCGGTTTCGCCCATCCCGCCGTGTTGATGATCGCAGCCTTATTCGTGGTGGCGGCGGGGTTGCAGGAGACCGGCGGCATGGCGGCGCTGGCCCAGCGGCTGCTCGGCCGACCCAAGACCATCTTCGCCGCTCAGCTGCGGCTGATGCCCCCCGTGGCCCTGATGAGCGCGTTTATGAACAACACCCCGATCGTGGCCATGTATCTTCCCATCGTGAGCGACTGGGCTCGCAAGCTGCGGATCAGCCCCTCGAAGCTGTTCATGCCGCTGAGCTTCGCCGCGATCCTGGGCGGCAAGATCACCTACATCGGCACCGCATCCAATATCGTGGTGATGGGACTGTACCTGGCCTACGTCCGCAGCGAGCCACCCTGGCTCAGTGATCTGGGCGTGACTGAACCGTCCGCCCAGACTCGGTTTTGGGGCATCGCGTCAATCGGAATCCCCAGCACCATCGCGGGTATCGCCCTGATTCTGCTCACGTCGCGGTGGCTTCTGCCCCAGCGAAAGCCGGCTCAGCCAGTCACGGAAGAGGCGAGAAAGTACAAGGTGGAGATGGTGGTGCAGCCGGACTCGCCGATCGTGGGCAAGACGATCGAAGAGGCGGGGCTGCGACATCTGCCCGGGCTCTACCTCACCCAGATCGAGCGTGAAGCGCAGGTTCTGCCGGCCGTGCCGCCCGGCGAGCGCCTGCGAGCCAACGATCGGCTGGGCTTCGTGGGCATCCTCGAGTCTGTGATCGATCTGCGCAAGATCCGGGGGTTGGCGCCGGCCACGGACCAGGTCCAGAAGGTCGCGGCGGGCCGCCGGCCGCGCACCTTGGTGGAGGCGGTGGTGGCCCGCGAATCGCCGTTGGTGAGGCGGACCATACGCGAGACGCGGTTCCGTACCATTTACAACGCCGCCATCGTTGCCGTGCACCGCCACGGCCAACATATCAAGGCCAAGATTGGCGACATCGTCTTGCAGCCGGGCGACACGCTCTTGCTGGACACGCACGCGGAGTTCGTCAAGACCTATCGCAACAGCGATGATTTCTACCTGGTCTCGACCGTGGAGGGCTCCCGGCCGGTCCGCCACGAGTGGGCCTGGCTGGCGTTGGGGATCGTGGGGGCGCTGGTGATCATGCTGATAGCCACGCCGATCCCCCCCGTCGTCGCGGCGTTGGTCTGCGCTATGGCGATGGTCGGGACGCGCTGCATCACCGGCACCATCGCCCGAAACGCCATCAACTGGCAGGTGCTGATTGTTATCGCGGCGGCGCTGGGCCTGGGCGAGGCACTCAAAGAGACCGGGGCCGCCACGACCATCGCGCACCACATTATGAATGTGTGCGACGCGCTGCACATGGCCGGCAATCCGCATGCGATGCTGTTCGTTGTTTTTCTACTCGCGGCGATTTTCTCGCAGCTCGTCACCTACATCGGCGCCGCGGTGTTGATGTTCCCCATCACCATGGCCACCGCCCAGGATCTCGCCGTCAATCCCGAGCCGTTCGTCTTGGTGTTGATGGCCGCCGCCGGCTCCAGCTACATGTCGCCGGTCTCATACCAGACCAACCTGATGGTCTACGGCCCGGGAGGGTATCGCTTCCTGGACTACGCCCGACTTGGCGCGCCGCTGACATTGCTCGTCGCCGTTATCTCTACGCTGGTGGCGCCATTGTTCTTCCCCTTCCACCTCGCCTCGTAGACTCAACCGTTGAAGCCACCTTGATCGGCATCATCCTCAAGACGCTTGGCATCGGTTGCGTTGTTCTGGCCACGGTCATCCTGGCAGGGTGGCTGATGGGCCGCGTCATTTCCGACCGCTTCGGCTGGAGTCAATGGCTGCTGTGGATTCCGACGCCCGCGGTGCTCCTGGCCACGCTCCTGGGTCTAGCCGGGGCAAGCCGGCCGGCCAAGAAGCCCCGTTTGAGGCGGCGCCGGCTAGGGATATGGGCAGCAATCGGCGCGGCCATCGGGCTCTACTTCACAACCATCGAGCATCGCTTCTGGTTTCGCGCTGCGGTCACCGACGTCCCCGGGCTGCGCGTCGTGCACTGGAACATGAGCCATGAGAAGCGCGGCCGGTACGACGCCCACGTTGAAAAGATCCTCGAGCTGGGCGGTGATCTGACGATTCTGAGCCACTCAATCGGGACGCGCCGATCGGAACGCCTGCAGGCCTGGCTGGGCGAAAGCGCTAAACCCGTGATGGTGCGGCCGTTCACCGTCCTTACGCGACTACCGATCCTGGAAGCGCGAGCACTGATCGCCAACGACGACATCCTTGTGGCGATGTTTCAGATCGATACGAGCGATCACCTCGGTCAGCCGATCACGGTGTACGCTGTTGACTTTCCGTCCGACCTGCGGAGGTCGCGGGCCGAGGTCGCTCGCACGGTGCGGCGATTGCTCCAGGACACGAGTGCCCCGCCGCCGGACATCGTGGTCGGTGACTTCAACATGACCCGTGGCAGCGCATCGCTGCGCATGTTGTTCCCAGACCTGGAACACGCCTACAACCAGGCCGGGCACGGCTACGGCGCAAGCTTCCATCGGGCCATCCCGCTGTTCCACCTCGATCATGTCCTGCTGGCTGATACGGTGCGGGCGTCAACCTACGAGTTGATTGATCCCCAGATCGGCCGACACCTTGTCCAGGTTTTGCATGTGGCCGCAAACCGCTAGCGCAGGATTTCCTCGGCCCGGGCGTGAATCGACATCGGATTAGATCGTCTGGCGATTGCCCTCCAATAGCCCCGGGCTCCGCCCGGGGGTCGAACGACAGTGGATGTCCTGGCGGGTTGGCCCCCGGCAAAGCGACCCCCCGGCAAAGCCGAGGGCTATGGGTGTGCGGCCCGGGCATCAATCCCCCCAGCGCTCGCTCATCCAGGCCCATTGCCGGCGCAGTCCTTCTGGGAACGAGGTCCTCGGTTCGTAGCCGAGCTCGGCGCGGCTGCGGCCCAGGTCCGCCCAGGTGCGCTGGACATCTCCCAGCTGCATGGGCAGTTGTTCAATCCTTGGCATCTTGCCCACGACGCTTCCGATCGCCTCGATCATCCTCCGCAGCGCGACCGGCTTCGATCCGCCGAGGTTCCAGATTCGAAAGAGGCCTGAGGCTTGTCCGCCTCTGGCGGAGAGGTTTGAGGCCTGGATGCGGTCATGCGCGGCCAGAATCCCGTGGATGATGTCATCGATGTAGGTGTAGTCCCGGCTGCTTTCCCCATCGCCGAACATTGGGACCGGCCGCCCGTTGGCGATCAGGCGCATGAACTTCCCGATCGCCAGATCGGGTCGCTGGGCCGGCCCATAGACCGTAAACAACCGCACGCAAGCGATCAACATGTCGTACAGCCGGCTATACGTATGGCAGAGCAATTCGCCGGCTCGCTTGGTCGCGGCGTAGGGGCTGATAGGTTGATCGACCGGATCATCTTCCGAGAACGGTCCCACCCTTTCGGGGTTGCCGTAGACGCTTGAGCTGGAGGCAAAGACGAATCGCCGGCAACCGCAACGACGCGCTGCCTCCAGCACATTGACCAGCCCCTCAACGTTGACCGCCACGACGCGGGCAGGCTCTTGAATGCTGGGCCGCACTCCGGCAAGGGCCGCGATGTGGAACACGCTGATAGGGCGAACCCGGTCAAACAGCCGACACATCGCCTCGGGGTCGCGAATGTCCGCCTCCACCAGCTCAAACCCGTCGCATTTCAACGGCGCGATGTTCGCCACCTTGGCGGTGCGATCGTAGAACGGGTCGAAGTTGTCTACGCCCACCACCGCATCGCCGCGGCGAAGGAGAGCGGCGCTGAGGTGAGATCCAATGAATCCGGCCGCCCCGGTGACGATTGACGAAGCTGGCATCATGAGGATTCCGACCCGGTCACAGCAAAGACGAGCGGCGGCTGGCAGGAACGAGCTGGGCACGGTCGGGCGAAGGCAGCTGATATTGCCAAGGGGCCGTCCAGCCGCATCTTCTCAAAGAGTCGGCCCCGGTTCGTGGACCGATCGCCCTCATCGATGTTGTGAGACCTGCCCGGGGCTAATTGTGCGACTGGATAATGTTCCACATCGCCGTGTATTCAAAAGCGAGGTCGGATTCACTGACGTCGCCAAGCGGCAGGTAGCCCTCGAGGCGTCTGAATATGTTGTCCCGCCAGATGACCGAGCCGTCTGCGCGCAGCACATTGAGCCCGGTGCGATGATTGAAGTCGCGTACCGTTCGCAGACCGTCGGTCGCGATCACCAGAGCGTGCCCCTCTTCGAGGCGCCGCCGCGAGTTGGTCACCCAGTCCACGTCACCGGCGTAATGATAGTTTGTGTAGATGGGCGACCCCGCCGCCTGCATATAACGGTATTGCGGGTAGAGGGCATGGTAGCGTTCAAACGGATGCTCCCCGGTGTGGCTTGGGCAGTAGAACACCGCAGGAACATCACTGTAGTGCTGGGCGTACAACCACCCAAGACCTTCCCAATGGTCGCCTGCGGGCTCCTGGCCGGTATGAGCAGCCATCATCTCTTGCTTGTTACCTCCAGGCGCACCAAAGACGCTAGGGGGCAGCCAACCGTTGTGATCGTCGGCGTACATCACCGTGGACAGGCCCGTTTGCTTGAGGTTGGATGAGCAGATGACCTCGTACACGTTCTCCCGAAGCAGCGCCAGGGTCGGCAGCAACAGCGTGGTAAGCATCAGGGTCACTGTCAACACCACCAACAGCTCGAGCAAACTGAACCCACCTGCTGGACATCTAGGCCGGCCCAGGCCGCGCCGATGACCGATGGCGTTCGGCTGCCCCCACCCGTCGAATCGAGTTGGTAGCCCGCCCGCGACGTGAGCCACGCGGCCTTCCCCCCCCTCGGTTAGATTTCGCTGCGATTGGGTCGCCATTGCGGCACCCTCCCGCTGGCGACTGCTACCATTGGGACGCCAGTTCCCTTCCCGCCTAGGTAAAATATACCGACTTGAGCAGATGTACGACAAAAATATGCCAATTTTCGCCAACTCAATGTTAATCTAGGAAAAGAGGCCTGATCGTGCATAGAGCAGGTCGATGTATTGCCGCGAAAGCCAGCGGCCGGACGCAACCGGCTGTAAGCCTCAGGCGGATATGTCTTTGCAGGAGAGGACCCTCTCCATGAACCAGCAAGACTGGATGCTCATGCATCGCGTCGCGGCTGGTGACGAGGCAGCCGTGGTTGAGCTGTACGAGCGCTTCAGCTCGCTGGTGTTTAAGGTTGCGCGCCAGCTTCTTCCCACCCGCCCTGAGGCTGAGGACGCCGTTCAGGAGATCTTTGTTCGACTGTGGCAAACCGCCGATCGCTATGACCCCCGCCGGGCCAAGCTGGTGACCTGGGTCATGCTCATCGCTCGACGCCATCTGATCGATCGGATTCGACGCAACGCCGTCCGTCGCACCACGACCACCTACCAAGCCGAACCGGGCACCACCAAGACCGACCGCGGACCTGACTACAGTCCTCAGGAGGAGGAAAGAAACTCCCGTTTGTTGCAACAGCTTGCTGGACTTCCCGAACTACAACGCGTCGTGATCGAACGGGCCTATCTGTACGGATTTACGCTTCGGGAGGTCAGCATACAACTCGAAGCCCCGTTAGGAACGGTGAAATCCGCGCTGAGTAGAGGACTGGCCCGACTCAGAGAACGAGCGAAGGCCGACTGGGCCATGTGACTTACCAACGACAACGTGGTGGCGAAGCGCCCGGTGCCACCGTCGTTATTGGAGACTGATACGCGATGACATCCACTGAACCCATGACGAGGAAAGAACTCCTGGAGCTCGCCGCGCTGGACGTGCTGGGTCTACTGGACGAATACGAGGCGGCCTACTACACACGGTCGTTCCATCACGCGCCGGCGACGGTTCAAGACGAGATCAAACGCATCCAGGCCGAAGTGGCCAGCGACGAATCCCTGTTGCCGGGCGAGGAGCCGGACGCCTCATTGCGTGAACGCGTCCTGGCGGTGGTGGCCAAGGCCATCGAGCGCGAAACCTCGAAACTGGCCCCGCTGGCGACAATCGGCCGGACCCGCCATGCACCCGCCGACGGCGACAGCCGATTCCCGCTGCCCGCCTCCGGCCAGTTCTGGCGGGCGGCCTGCTTCGCGCTGGCCGGCATCACGCTGGTCTTCGCCATGTTCTACGTCAGAGCCCAACACTACGGGAACCGCGTCAGCGAGATCGCCCTGATCAATAACACCGAGGCGATCCTCGAAGAGTTGATCGGACCGACGTACAAAGATTTTCTCTTCGACCCCGATACGGTCCACGTCGTGCTGACCGCCCCCAGCGAGGCGCCGGGCGCCAAGGCCGTCGTCTGCTTCAACGAGCGGACCAACGAAGTATTCCTGATCACCGACGGGCTTCCCCAGGCCGGTACTGGCGCATATACCCTCTCGGTCGTAGAGTCAGCCGGCGATGACAGCCGCAAGAATCTGCGCCGGTTCGCCAGCACCGGCGGGGTGCAGGGCTTCGCCCTCGATCAGGTCGCCGTCGCGTCCCTGGCCTCGGCAATCTGGCAGATCACCGACGCCGACAACCAGGTCATCCTCACCAGCGCCTGAGCAAGCGCTAATGATTCATTGTGCAAGCCGGGCTCGTCACGCCTCCGCGGCGCGACGGGCCCAGGTTCGTTCAAGCGGCTCAAGCTCCTTGAGAAACTCCGCACGTTGCGCCTTAAGCCCCTTACACCGTGCACCATCTGTGTAAACCGTCGGATCAAGCATCTGCTGATCGACCTCGCCGATCCGCTGCTGCAACGCTTCGATACGGCGCTCCAGCGTGGCCAAGCTCACGCCACACGCGGCCTCGGCTGCGGGGCGCCGCGACCTCGGCAACATCGCAGCCCCGGCCGGCGATCCGCTACGGCTGCGCCGGTCGGCGACCGCATGGCCGATCGCGCGGTTCTGCTCGGCCCAGTGCGAATATCGGCCGTGGAACACCCGCACCTCGCCGCAGCCGTCGAAGATCAATAGCTCCTCGCACGTCGCGTCCAGCAACGCCCGATCGTGCGTGACCAGCAAGAGCGTGCCGGCGTATCCCCCGCCGACCGAAAGCGCCTGCTCCAGTTGCTCAGCCGAGGGAATGTCCAGGTGGTTCGTCGGTTCATCCAGTACGAGCAGGTTATGTGCACCGGCCACAATCCCCGCCAGCACCGCCCGGCTGCGCTCACCCCCCGACAAGTCGCCCAGGAGCTTGTCTTGTTCGTCACCGGAGAAATGAAATGCCCCCGCCAGATCACGAGCCTGCTGCTCCGACCCCCGGGCCTGGCCGTCCAACGACACAATCACGGACTGCAGGTACCGCCACAGAGGAAGCTCCAGATCCAGGTGCTCCTGCCTCTGTCGGTAGTAGCCCACGCTCAGCCGCGATCCCGTTCGCACAGCCCCGCTCTGCGGCTCAAGCTCGCCCAGCAGGCATTCCACCAACGTTGTCTTGCCCACGCCGTTGGAACCGATGATGCCGACCCGATCGCCCCGGCGTATGGTCAAACTCAGATCCTCAAACAGCACGGTGTCGCCGTACCGCTTGGAGATGCTCTCGGCAACGATCACCTGTTCGCCGGATCGCCGAGCCTTGGGTAGCGTCAATCTCATCACGTCCAGTTCGCTCGGCCGATCGATCAGTTTGTCGCGCCGGAAGCGTTCGAGGCGGCTCTGGCGGCCCTTGGCCTGTCTGGCCCGTTGGCCGGCTTTGTAGCGGGCGATGAACCGCTCCTCCCGGCGGATCTTCTCGACTTGCTTCGCATACGTGCGAGCTTCGGTGAGTTTGTGCTGCCGGCGAAGATCAACGTACTTGCTGTAGTTGCCCGGATAGTCGCGCAGCGACCCGCGCTCGATCTCGATGATTCGACCGACCACCCGATCCAGTAGCCAGCGGTCGTGGCTCACCAGCAGCACCGCACCGCGGTACTCCTGGGCCAGGAATTGCTCAAGCCATCGCCGGCCGTCGATGTCCAGGTGGTTGGTCGGCTCGTCCAGCAGCAGCAGGTCCGGCTCTTCGAGCAACAATCGGGCCAAGCTGAGGCGCGAAAGCTGGCCGCCGGAGAGCACTGCCGTCGCCAGGCCGAACTGCTCGTCCATGAACCCCATCCCGTGCAGCGCCGCGTCGATCTTGTGATCGATGGCATACCCGCCCGCGGCCTTGATCTGTCCATCCAAGGCGGCTTGGCGCTTCAGCAACCGATCCAGGGGAACCCCCGACGCTGCGGTCATCTTCTCGTAAACATCGTGGAGCTGCTGATGCAGCCGATGCAGGTGTTCAAAGGCTCCTGCGGCCGCGTCGCGCACGGTCTCGTTGGGGTCGAACGCGGGGTCCTGGCGGAGGTAGCCGACCCCGGCCCCCCGCTGAAGCTGTACCGCCCCCGAATCGGGGCTGATCTCGCCGAGCATGACCCGCATCAGCGTGGTCTTGCCACTCCCGTTTCGCCCGACCAGGCCGATCTTCTCCCCCGGCTCGATCGACGCTGCCACCCCGTCGAGCACAACGTGGCTACCGTAGGCATGATGCACGTTGGAAAGTGTGATGAGGGCCATGATGCAGCCGGACTGCTATGTCCAAAGCAAAGGGCGATTCTAGCGCGAGCGGCGCGCCGTACACCGGGCTCCATCGGAAGCGTCACATCCCGCCTCCCAGGGATCATTCCATGATGGCCTGCTCGCCCGTGCTCTGCGAGTGTTCGCTTTGGCCCCGGCCTTGCCGGGGATTCTTGGGACTCTGATCCCGGATCTGCGGCTCCGGGTTGAGTTTGTCCGGTCCACGCCGACGTCATAGCATGGTGCTCAAGGTGCATTATGCGAGCGGTCGAACTGCGGGAATTGTTGGATCGGCGCCCCTTCGAGCCCATCCGGCTGCATATCAGCAGCGGACAGACCGTGGACATCAAGCATCCTGAGATGGCCTTCGTCACCCGCTCGCTGGTGTTCGTCGGCGTCACGGACTCGGACGACCGGGTGGCCGACTACGGTATCTTCTACAACCTGCTGCACGTGGTCAAGATCGAACCGCTCGACGGAACGACGCGATAGCGCCCGCGAACCAAGAGCGCAGGTAACCGACGCCAAATGCGGCCGGGCAATGGGCGACGGTTGTTTCGATCCGGAATGACCCCGCTGCAGAGCCGGTGGCTACGGGGCTACATTGGGCGGCGGTGATGGTCCAAGCCAAGTCAGCAACACAATCGGCGGTTCAGAGTGGGTCTGCCCAGCTGTTGGATTCCTGGCACTCCCGGCGGGGCAAGCCCGCCGGCTAAACCTCGACGCCTCGTCGCCTCGGTGCCCTACACTGGTGCTGTGAGCGGGAGCGATCTTGGATACTGGGCGTTCTGGCTCCTCGGCACGGTGCTGATCGGGCTGTGCGTGGGGGTGACCTGGTGGGGGCTCTTCGGAGACCGGGCACGGGGTCGCCGCCGCTGCCCGCGCTGCTGGTACGACCTGTCTCACACCTCGGGGATGACCTGCCCGGAATGCGGCTTGACCGCTACACGTGAGCGCAGCCTGCATAAGACGCGCCGCCGCTGGATCCCCGCTGGGGCCGCAGCGCTGGCCGCAGCATTGGGCTCGGCCTGGACCATTGAGCAGGCTCAGCAGGGCGGATGGATGTCACTGCTGCCGACGACGCTGATCCTTCGCTGCCTTCCGATAGCCGGCAGCGCCGACGGCGGCCTCATCTCCGAGCTCACCGGCCGAATGGCAAGCAAACAACTGACCGAAGGCCAGTGGCGCGCGCTCGTCGGCCGGTCCATCAAGGGTGACTGGCGGGCCCGGCCGGTGACGGAGCGCTGGCAGGAAAAATACGGCGTCTTGTTGGGCCGTTGGAGAAGCGTATTCCCGCCCCAGCTCGATCTCGACAGTGCGCTGCTCGATCTGCCCGCGTGGGTGGACGTGCGAATCCGTCGGCCCTGGCCAAAGGACACACCCCTGTGTCTGGAACTGGCCGTGCGGGACTGGTGGCCGTCGGGTACTTCGTGCCGGGTTCAACTGACGCCGAAGTGGAACGGGGCTGAACCGATCACCGTGGCTCGCAGCCCCGCCCGCCGGGGGGCGCGGCGGTTCCCGATCATCATC
>JADFFQ010000081.1 GCA_022568135.1 Planctomycetota bacterium
TCGAGGTCACTGTGATCTGCGGCACCGCGTGTGCAGCCGACCTCGACGGGAACGGAAGCGTGGGCATCCTGGATCTCCTGGTATTGCTGAGCGCCTGGGGCACCAACCCCGGCCATCCCGCCGACTTCGACGGCGACGGCACCGTCGGCATCCTCGACCTGCTGACGCTGCTCGCCAACTGGGGGCCGTGTGCGTGAAGTAAACGCCGAATCGTCGAACCTTGTCTGTAAAGCCGTCCCGATTCCATCGGGAGTGGTCGCGGTCCAACGCCCCGCACCACACGCGATCCGCGATCCGAGCCGCGATCTGTGAACGCGGTTTCAACAAGACACCATTGCGGCGACCGACGACACTACGTATAATGATCGGGGGAGGGCACACCGATGAACCAAGCGCTCGGATCGTTGATCCCCCAGGGGCTGATCTTCGCACTCGCCGTCTCCACGGTGAGCGCCAACGATCCGCCATTCGCTCCATGCGCCTCTGAGGCGGCCAGGCAAGCGCAGGAGCTCACCAACGACCTGCCGCGATCCGAGCCGGTCCCGGCACTGGCCGACGCCCCCACACCGCACGAGCCTCCCATCTTCGACCCCCGCACCATTGAGCGCGGCGAGCGTGCCGTCATCTGGGGCCTTGCGGGCATCGGCTTCACCGGAATCTTCAACACCGGCTGGACGCCCCCCGATCCACATCTGGCCGTCGGCCCCGACCACGTCGTGTTGATAACCAACGGCGCGATCGCCTTCTTTACCAAAGATGGAACCCTGACCTTCCAGGACGAGATCGAGGATTCATTTGGCTTCTGGGGTGAGATCGGCGCCTCGAGCCTCGTCTTTGATCCGGAGGTGATCTACGATCCGATGAGCGGGCGCTTCTTCGCCATGGCCGCTGAAGCGTTTGCTCCCGGGAATCGTTCCTTCGCACTGGTTGCCGTCTCCGATGATTCCAACCCAAACGGCACTTGGCACAAATACCGCTTCGAAACCACCGCTCTTTTCGGCAACCACATCGACTCACCCAACATCGGTGTGGACAATGCAGCCGTCTACCTCACCGCTGATGGAGGAGGCGGTGCCACAACCTATGGAATCCTCACGTTCGATAAGGCTTCGCTGCTGGTCGGCAGTCCGCCGGCCATCCAGAACTCGTTCTTGCTGCCGACCGCGACGGAGTCAGCAGGCCTTCCACCAGTGAGTTTCGATGATCCGCCGGCTTTGTATATGATCGAGCACCGCGAGAACTCTTCCAACACGTCGGTGCGGCTGATCGCGCTTCAGGACCCGCTGGGTTCGCCATTTTGGACCACGATATTCCTCCCCGTGCCCAGCTACGGCAATCCGCCGGAAGACCCCCCACAAATGGGCACCACCGTTCGACCGGAGACCTTCGACGCTCGCTTCTGGTCCGTTGCCTATCGCAACGGCTCGCTGTGGGCAACACATCACATCAACGGCAATCGTGTGCTCGCACGATGGTACGAGATCGCCATGAACGGCTGGCCGGATTCCGGCATACTGCCCGAGCTGGTGCAGTCCGGCGAGATCGACCCCGGGCCGAACATCCGCACGTTCTTCAGCGCAATCACTGTGGACGAACACGGCAACGCGGCGATGGTGTTCGCCCGCAGCGCGCCCCGCGAGTTCATCTCCATGGCCACCGCGTTTCGATACGCATGCGATCCGCTGGGCACCTTCCGGCCGGTCGTCATTCAGCAGACCAGCAACGGGCCGTACACCTCAATCAACCGCTGGGGCGACTACGGCGCCGTCAACGTCGATCCGACCGACGGCCTGACCTTCTGGGCCCACCACGAGTACGCCATCAACAACAGCTGGCGAACCTGGGTCCAAGCCTTTACGCCTCCCTTCAGCCCGGCTGATCTCGACCACGACGGCACCGTCGGCATCCTCGATCTGCTTGCACTGTTGGCTGCGTGGGGCACCGATCCCGACGGCCCACCCGACTTCGACAACGACGGCACCGTCGGCATCCTCGACCTGCTGACGCTGTTGGCGAACTGGGGGGAGTGTGCATAAGCGCAGCGGTCGAGGCGGTCTGATCCGCGGCAACCGCCCGAGATAAACATTGGAACCGGCCGTGAGCCGTGGTACACTGGCGCCGGACAGATTGTCCGGCCGCATCAAGGGGTGCTGGCGGCCACGGATCGGCCAACAAGCTGAGCAGCACCGCCGTGCGGTCTCCAAGCCCAAAGGATGCTCAGCGATGTCGTGCAACCACCAGGTGATGTATCGAGTGCTTGCGGGTGCCGCCGTGGTCCTGGTCTTGTCCGCGGGCAGCGCCCTGGCCCAGCCCGGTTGGGTGCTGTCGCACCAAAAGATCGACGACACCGAGGGCGGCTTCACCGGCATCCTGGATGATCACGATTTCTTCGGCCGGTCGGCAGCCTCGCTGGGCGATCTGGATGGCGACGGCGTGGACGACCTGGCCGTGGGAGCAACCTTCGATGACGACGGGGGCACTCCGCCCGACGCGCAACGTGGCGCGGTGTGGGTGCTGTTTCTCAACACCGATGGAACCGTCAAGGCGCACCAGAAGATCAGCGACACACAGGGCGGATTCACGGGCATACTGGATGATGACGATCAGTTTGGCTCCTCGGTAGCCTCGCTGGGTGATCTGGATGGCGATGGCGTCACCGACCTGGCCGTGGGGGCAGCGGAGGATGACGACGGGGGCACGGGCAGCGGTGCCAACCGTGGTGCGGTGTGGGTGCTGTTCCTCAACACGGACGGCACGGTTAAGTCTCACCAGAAGATCAGCGATACACAAGGCGGCTTCACCGGCACCCTGGATGATGATGGTTACTTTGGCAACTCGGTCGCCTCGCTGGGTGATCTCGACGGTGACCGTGTCCCCGACCTGGCCGTGGGGGCATTCGCCGATGACGACGGGGGCTCTGGCCGCGGTGCGGTGTGGGTGCTGTTTCTCAACCCCGACGGGACGGTCAAGGCGCACCAGAAGATCAGCGACACCCAAGGCGGCTTCACCGGCATCCTCGATAATACGGTTCTCTTCGGCAGCTCGGTGGCCTCACTAGGTGATCTCGACGGCGATGGCGTAGGCGACTTGGCCGTGGGGGCACGCCGCGATGACGACGGCTGTGAGGTGCAATGCGACCGCGGTGCGGTGTGGGTGCTGTTCCTCAACACGGACGGCACGGTCAATTCCCACCAGAAAATCAGCGACACCCAAGGCGGCTTCACCGGCGTGCTGGATGATTTCGATTGGTTCGGCAGCTCGGTCGGCTGGCTGGGTGATCTCGACGGCGACGCCGTCGCCGACTTGGCCGTGGCGGCCCCTCTCGATGACGACGGGGGCTTCAACAGTGGCGCGGTGTGGGTGCTGTTTCTCAACACCGATGGAACCGTCAAGGCGCACCAGAAGATCAGCGACACCGAGGGCGGCTTCACCGGCATCCTGGATAATGGCGATAGCTTCGGCGATTCGTTGGCCTCGCTGGGCGATCTCGACGGCGACGGCGTGGGTGACCTGGCCGTCGGGGCACACGGCGATGACGACGGGGGCTTCAACCGTGGCGCGGTGTGGGTGCTGTTCCTCGACGGCATCCTCTCCTCCCCGGCCGACATCACCGGGCCACTGGGCGGTGTGCCTGATGGTTGCGTTGATGCGTTCGACCTCGGGGCCATGCTCGGCGCGTGGTGCTCCGCCGTCAACGATCCGATCCCTCCGAGCCCGCCGTGCGAGAACTGCATCCCCGCGAATCTCGCCCTCGCGGACATCTCCGGTTCCGCCAATGTGCCGGATGGTTGTATCGATGCGTTTGATCTGGCGAAGCTGCTGGCCGAGTGGTGCTCGGTGGCCGGCGGCAACCCCTGCGGCACCTGCGGCCCGTAGGTGCGCGACACCTATCGCGGAAAACCCCAACCCTCGGCCTCCTAACGCTGGCGGCCATCGGCATCCTCGATCTGCTGACGCTGCCGGTGAACTGGGGGCCCTGCGCGTGCTCGCAGCGGTTGTGACCCTGGAATCGCCCAAGATAAACATTGCAACCAGACGGTGAGCGGTGGTACACTGTTGCCAGAGTTCAGATGTCCGGCCGCATCAAAGGGTGCTGGCGGCCACGGATTCGGCAGACAGCCTCGTTGCTTGGCACCAGCCGTGTGGCCGCTAACCGCGAAGGAGGTTCAGGTATGACACCGCCAAGAGTTCGGCTGACCTACCTTGCTCCTGCAGTTCTTTTGGCAGGGCTATTGGTGATCCAGCGCGGATACGCAGACCCGATCATTCCCGTTGACCAGGACCGTTTCACGTCCGTGGTACTCGACACGGACTGTGCAGGACAAACAGTTGACGGAGAAACGGCGCAAGGGTTTGACCCGTTCAACAGCATGGTGTGGATCGACCAGCAGTGTGCGAAGATCCCCATATTCGCCTTCGCCAATGCCAATCAGAATTCGTCGATGGGCCCATCGTCGATGAGCGCCTTTGCCAACGCGGTATATAGCGCCCAGTCGCCCGGTTCGGTGCTCGCTAGCGCAATCAGCAACTTCAGCGTCACCTTTGAGTTGCCAAGAGCAAGCCTCCTTCGGCTCAATGGTGTTCTCCTGGGCGACGGTCAGGTTCCGGGCGTGGAGACACATCTGGAACTCACGGGACCCGACGGCACGACGATCCTTTCGAAGACGCTCTCCGGCCCGTTCCCATTGGGCGAGCCGACCGAGCAGAGCATCGACGAGGTCTTGCCGCTTGACCCGGGCGTGTACACGCTGCTTGGGCGGGCGTTGGCCGCCGAGGCGGTCGATATGGCCGACGACTTCATCGCCGGTGAATCCGCATTCAACTTCACCGTGGAGGTGATTGGCCTCCCAATCTTGGCGCTGTTTATCGCACCAAGCGATGTGGAATTTTAAGATCATGCCCGCTGGCGTCTTTGCCCGCGTAGCCATGAAGCGGTCCAGGGTGTCACTCCAAGCATCGCAAGCGGCACGCTCTTTCTTTTTCAGGGCCGGGACGCCCGCCCGTTCCTCGGCTTGAGCCAATTCGGCATCCCATGGTTCTTTTGCCGTGCGCTTAGCGCCGTTTATCGCGAGCCTCAGATCGTCGGGATGGGACGTAAAAGCTTCGCGCTCGGGGCTGCCGATTGTGTCAACGGCATCCAGAACATCGCCGAGAGCCTGCAAGACCCCGAACCCGCTTCTCTGAATAACGCATACCCTGATCTGAACTTGTGGGGCGGCGACAACTTTTTCGAATCGGTGATGGAATCGCCGCAAGGCGGGCAGGCGTTCATTTTCCAGTACAGCCTGAAAGACGGGTGTCACGCGTGTTCCACCGGCGCCTTCCAGCGAACTGCCCTCGATTTCGAGCCAGATGGCACATATGTTGGCCCGCGCCTACTCGACGTCTGCAAGAGTGATTTCCCGAACGACACCGTATCGATCGTGACCTCGGTTGCTGACCTGGATGTGTGCCCCATACGCATTGCAGGTTTCTGAGTAAGCGCGCAGACTACCCCGTCAATTGCTGGTGGCCAGCCTCGCGCCGTAGTCGACAGCACATAACTGGGCCAGTTTTGGTTGGCTTCTCACTTCTGAAGCACAGCGCTTAGCGCGAGATACTTGGGAAGCATCATCTAAGCCGTGGTCGCTC
>JADFFQ010000051.1 GCA_022568135.1 Planctomycetota bacterium
CGAACTCCAGGATGTTGCTGATGTCAGCGCCGCGCCAGCCATAGATCGACTGATCCGGATCGCCCACCACGCAGATGTTGCCGTGGGACGCGGCCAGCGTGTGCGCGATCACGAACTGCGCGTGGTTCGTGTCCTGATACTCGTCGATCAACAGATAGTGGTAGCGCTGTTGCAGTTGCGTGCGCACCTGCTCGTCGGTCCGCAGCAACCGGACCATTCGCAACAGCAGGTCGTCGAAATCCAGCGCATCGTTGGCTCGCAGAATCTTCTCGTATGCGCTGTACACTCTCGTGATACAGCCTTCACGGAATCCGCTGGCCTGCGCGGCGTATGCGTGCGCATCAAGCAGGTGGTTCTTGGCGTTGCTGATGGCGGCCCCGATCGCGCCGGGCGTGAAGTTCGTGGAATCAACCTCCGCTTGCTTCATCGCCTGCTTGATCGCGTCTCGTCGGTCCGCCTCGTCGTAGATCGAATACCGCGGCGCAAGGCCAGCGGCCTCGGCAAACTGCCGCAGTTGCCGGGCACAGAACGAGTGGAACGTGGCGACCGTGGGGCCGCCCCGGCCGGCCAATCGGCGCGGCAGCATCGCCGCCATACGCTCGCCCATCTCGCCTGCGGCCTTGTTCGTGAACGTCAGTGCGAGGATCTGCCACGGCGGCACGCCCCCGGCGATCAGATGCGCCATGCGATGGGTGACCACCGTGGTCTTGCCCGAGCCCGGCCCGGCCAGCACCAGCAGAGCCCCATCTCGGTGGGTCACGGCTGCTCGCTGAGCATTGGTCAGATTGGCCAGAATCGCCTCGAGAGTCGCCGCCATCGGTTCAGTCTACGCCGCTCTCGGCGCGGGACTGCGCGAGCGTGGAGTATTCACCGCAGAGCCGCCCAGAACGAGGAGGAAGATTCACCACGGAGAACACAGAGAACACAGAGGTCATATCCAGGGGAAGACACAAATGACCCGGCCCAGAGGGCCAAGATTGCACTGTGCGCCGGCTCAGAACCAGTTTGTGCCATTGCCGATAGAAACATTTCTTCTGCTCCCTGCCCTCTGCGCCTCTGTGGTGAATCTTTCTGGAAAGGTCACGGACGCCCCGCGGCGACCGGCTATGGGCTCCCGGGCTGGGCGGCGATCGGCGTAACTTGCTCCGCGGGCGAGAGTTGGGTGGAGGTAACAAAAACTCAACATTATGGGGCTTTGCCGCTTGCACACCCAAGATGTGGTAGTAGGATATCCCCCCACGCCGATCATATTGGGTGGTCGTGCGTGCCACGGGCAATGCAACGACTCGCGTCGGCCTGCCCCCTTCCATGGCCTCGGGGGTGAGGCACAACGCCGCGTGGCTTCGGTAGAAGCCCGTGGCCGCGGCAATCGGGATTCCGGGCATCAGGGGCTCGGCAATGTGGGAAGCATGACGTTTGGGCGCGGGAGCCGTCGGAAGCTCGCACGATCGCATCCTGCCTCATCGGGGCCTTCCGCAAGGGTGGTGACGTTTCAGGTGGAGGTACATTGACATGGCCGTTCTTTGCGACACCCAGATCCGCGAACTGGTCGGCATCGAGCCGTTCGAGACCAACGGTAAGCGGCCGGGACGGGTCTCCTTCGGCCTGTCCAGCTACGGCTACGACGTTCGCGTGGGGACGCTGTTCAAGGTGTTCACCAACGTCGCGCCCCACGGCGGCCACACAATCGTTGATCCCAAGAACTTCAGCGACGAAATGTTCGTCACGATCGATACGGCCAAGACCGGCCGGGACCACATTGTGATCCCGCCCAACAGCTTCGCGCTGGGCGAGACCGTCGAGACGATCAAGGTCCCGCGGGATGTGCTGGCGATCTGTGTGGGCAAATCAACCTACGCCCGCTGCGGGATCATTGTGAACGTAACTCCCCTTGAGCCGGAGTGGCGTGGCAAGGTGACGATGGAGATCTCCAACACCACGCCACTTCCGGCCAAGATTTACGCCAACGAAGGCATCGCCCAGATCATCTTCATCAAAGCCGACCGCGTGTGTTCGGTCTCATACGCCGACAAAGGCGGCAAGTATCAGGATCAGAGAGGTTTGACGTTGCCGAGAGTCGATTAGTCATACCACTCGACGGCCATTACTCCGTAATGGCCGTCGAGTGGTACACCTACCTCGTAGGTCCGCTGTGCGGACCATTGGGATCAAGAAGCCACCAGGACACGCCCCGCAGTGCAGATGCCAAGGATTGAAAGCCATAATCTCCGTGAAACCCAGGACCAACGTGCGACTTTCTTTTGGAACATATGTCGATACGAAGCAGCGACGAAGGGGACACAACGGGGATTAGCTCAAAGGGTCCGCTGTGCGGACCATTGAGGTCGAGGATTTGTGAGCAAACGGTCCGCGGAGCGGACCCTACAAGAGACATCGCCTGAGTCACGACGGCTCAGATCAAAAGCACGCATGGACGCTTTGAGGTAGCCAATGAAGATCACCCGCCGATTTACCAAGCCAGGTCAGGACGTCTTCGCCGCTGTCGAGTGGGACAAGCGGACCAGCCGCATCACCGGTGCCGATGGCAAGGTCGTCTTCGAGATGCACGATGTTGAGACGCCCATGCGGTGGTCGCAACTGGCCACGGACATCATGGTCAGCAAGTACTTCCGCAAGGCGGGCGTGCCGCAGTTCAACGACGATGGGACGCCGAAGCTTGATGAGAAGGGCAACCTTATCACCTCTTGCGAGCGGTCCGCGCAGCAGGTGATTCACCGCATGGCCGGGTGCTGGCGGCATTGGGGCGAGCAGTACGGCTACTTCGACTCAGCCGACGACGCCGAAGCGTTCTACGACGAGCTGGCGCACATGCTGCTTGACCAAATGGCGGCGCCCAACAGCCCGCAGTGGTTCAACACCGGGCTGAACTGGGCGTACGGGATCACCGGCCCGGCCCAGGGGCATTGGGTGCCCGATCCCGCCACCGGCGAAGCGAAGCCCGCGCCCGACGCCTACAGCCACCCTCAGCCGCACGCGTGCTTCATCCAGTCGATCCGCGACGACCTGGTCTCGCAAGGCGGGATCATGGACGTGTGGGTGCGCGAGGCTCGCCTGTTCAAGTACGGCTCCGGCACCGGCACCAACTTCTCGTCCCTGCGCGGAGAGAACGAGCCGCTCTCAGGCGGGGGCAAAAGCTCCGGCCTGATGAGCTTTCTGAGAATCGGCGACCGCGCCGCAGGCGCGATCAAGTCCGGCGGAACCACCCGCCGGGCCGCCAAGATGGTCTGCCTCGATGTCGACCACCCCGACATCGAAGCCTTCGTCAACTGGAAGGTGCGCGAGGAGCTCAAGGTCGCCGCGATGGTCGAGGGTCTCAAGCACCTGCCCAAGGAGCAGCAGAAGCTCGCCGAGAAAACCGGCCTGGTGCTGGGCTACGACTTCAACGGCGAGGCGTACCTCACGGTCTCGGGACAGAACTCCAACAACTCCGTCCGCCTGCCCGACTCGTTCTTCGCCGCGCTGGACGCCGACAGCGACTGGAACCTCATCCGCCGGACCGACGGGCAGATCGCCAAGACGATGAAGGCCCGCGAACTGTGGGAGCAGATCTGCTTTGCCGCCTGGCGGTGCGCGGACCCCGGCGTGCAGTACGACACGACCATCAACGCCTGGCACACATGCCCCGCCTCCGGGCGGATCAACGCGTCGAACCCCTGCAGCGAGTACATGTTCCTGGACAACAGCGCCTGCAACCTGGCGTCGATCAACCTGATGAAGTTCTACGACGCCGAGCGGCGCACCTTTGACGTGGATGGATTCGAGCACGCGATTCGACTGTGGACGATCGTGCTGGAGATCTCCGTGCTCATGGCGTGCTACCCATCCAAGGAGATCGCCGAGCAAAGCTGGCGGTTCCGCACGCTGGGGCTGGGATACGCCAATCTTGGGGCGATGCTGATGCAGGCGGGCATTCCGTATGACAGCGACGAGGCGCGGGCCCTGTGCGGCGCGATTACGGCCACGCTCACCGGTCGGGCATACGCCGCCAGCGCCGAAATGGCCAAGCAACTGCAACCGTTCCCCGGCTTCGCCGAGAATCGTGAGCCGATGCTGCGAGTGATCCGCAACCACCGCCGGGCGGCGTATGGCGTCCGGCGCGATTCCGATGACTATGAAGGGCTGCCGATCAGGCCCGTCCCGATCGACCACGATCTTCTCCGCGCCGGCCGAAGCAACATCGCCAACGCGGAAGTACTGCTCAATCGAGCGACGCTGGCCTGGGACGACGCGCTTCAGCTCGGCGAGAAGTTCGGATACCGCAACGCCCAGACCACGGTCATCGCTCCCACCGGCACGATCGGCTTGTTGATGGACTGCGACACGACCGGGGGAGAGCCGGATTTCGCCCTGACCAAGTTCAAGAAGCTGGCCGGCGGCGGGTATTTCAAGATCGCCAACCAGTCGCTTCGGCCGGCTTTGCGGGCACTCGGCTACGAATCAGAGCAACTCGACGACATCCTCACCTACGTCATGGGCACGTTGAGCTTGGACACACCCATGCCCAAGGACGGTCCGCACGCGGGCATGATGTTCCGGGAGTTCCTCGCCGACCGCGGCTATCGCTCGCAGGAACTGGTCCAACTGGAGAACCATTTGCCTGCGGTGTTTGAGCTTGGCTTTGCGTTTACGGCCTGGTCGATGCCTGAGCATGTGCTGGCGTCGCTGGGGATTAATATTGAACAGGCCCGAGGCGACGATTCGTTCAACGGGCTTCGCGCGCTGGGGCTGAGCGGCGAGCAGATCGACGCGCTGAACCAGGCGGTCTGCGGCACCCAGACAGTTGAAAGCGCGCCGCATCTGAGACAAGAGCACCTGCCGGTGTTCGACTGCGCGAGCACCTGCGGGAAGCTCGGCAAGCGGTTCATCGCCGCCACCGGCCACATTCGGATGATGGCGGCGGCGCAGCCGTTTATCAGCGGGGCGATCTCCAAGACGATCAACCTTCCCGCCGACGCCGTCGTTGGAGGCATTGCCGACGCCTATCGATTGAGCTGGGAGCTGGGACTGAAAGCCAACGCCCTGTACCGCGACGGCAGCAAGCTGAGCCAGCCGCTAAGCACGAAAGCTGAGGTGAAAATGCGAACTGATGAAGAAAATCACGCACAGGCGGTGGAGGCAGCCTTGGGGGAAGCGTCAACCGCAGCTGTGGAGACGGCGCCTGCGATGTCGATCTCATCGACATCCTCCGAGTCCCGCGACACACCGCCCGTCGTCACCGAGCGAATCGTCGAGCGGATCGTTGATCGACCGTTGCGGCGACGGCTGCCTGACACGCGGGCCAGCATCACCCATCGCTTCAACGTCGCCGGGCACGAAGGCTATCTGACCGTCGGCCTGTATACAGACGGCACTCCCGGTGAACTGTTCATCACCATGGCCAAGGAGGGCTCAACCATCGGCGGGCTCATGGACTGCCTGGGCACCGCGATCAGCGTGGCGCTTCAGTACGGCGTGCCGATCGAAAGCCTGGTCAACAAGTTCGCCCACCAGCGGTTCGAGCCCATGGGCATGACCACCAACAGTGATATCCCCTTCGCCAAGAGTTTGCTGGACTACATTTTCCGCTGGCTGGGCATGGAGTTTATCCCCGGCTACCGGGAGGCGAATCTTCCCAAGCGCCGCACCGTCGCCAAGAAGGTCGAAGCCGATCAGAACTTGCCGAGCAGGCCGGCGGACCAGAATCAGGCATGGTCCGCAATCGAACCGAGCATGCACAGTGGCCGACCTGTAACCATTCGAGCCACCCCCAACGGCGCCCAAGAGCGCGACGATCAGCAACCGCCGGTTCAGATCGACGGGCCGTCTTCCGCCATAAGCACTGCCGAACCCCAGCCTCGTGACGGACAAGCGACCAACGAGCGCACAACTGCGGCAATCGCTGCGGCAATCGCTGCGGCATCGACGGTGGCGGCGGTGGCGGTCATCGACCCTTTGGATCGCGCGCACGCCGCGATGATGGCCGATGCGCCCGCCTGTGACGTGTGCGGCTCGATCACCGTACGCAACGGCAACTGCTACAAGTGCATGAATTGCGGTAACTCGATGGGATGCAGTTGAGAGGAAAGCATCAAGGCATCAGAAGCCGGGCCTGACGAGTCCCGACTCGTCGGGACGAGGAAGACCCGGGTCAACATCAAGGAATCAGAAGCCGGGTCTGACGAGCCCAGCGAGGAAGACCCGGGTCAACACCAAGGCATCAAGGCATTACGCATTCGATGTTCATAGAACACACCAGCAAGGCTTCGCATCAGGAAGATTGCCGCCCCACAACGGGTGATCCGTCACGCGGATCTCTCAATGTCGTGGCGGCCGATAGCCTGCTTTTATCCGGCCGGCCTGTGCGCTCCGAGGGCCGACCGGCTTCGATCACGCGATGGGAAGCGAACACAGCAAGGCAAGGAGGTCAGCGAGTGGACGGAATCAACTTGCACGGGTCGGGCAAACAAGGATAGAGCCGGTACCCGACTCCCCGGAAATGACGGGGTGGCCTGCTCCCGACGGGCGCTTCCCATCGCATTCTCAGGGGCGGGGTGCTCAAGGACGGCTACAGCACCCACGCCGCAAGCCGCCAACAGGCGACTTCTCTTCCCTCCCCCCGAAGCGGTCCCCACCGCTGCTTCGGGGGATTCTTTGTCTTGAAGGCATCGAGGCATCGGGGGGTCGGAAGCCGGGTCTGACGAGTCCGCCCTGGCGGACGAGGAAGACCCGGGTCAGCATCAAAGCATCGAGGCATAAGGCGCCGAGATGAGATCGAGTGCGCTGGCCCAAGTCCCCGCGTCCCCCGACCCCTTGATGCCTTATGCCTCGATGCCTTCCTTTTCAATCCCAGCGGAAGACACCTTTACGCCAGGCGTAGACGTACGCCACGATCGATGTGCCGATGAAGAACATGATTCGGCCGAGGAACAGCCCCGCTTCGGGACTCCTCGGGGCAAGGTTGGAGAACGTCACCGCCCAGGGATAAAGAAAGATGATCTCCACGTCGAACACCAGGAACGTCATCGCCAGAATGTAGAAGCGAACATTGAACCGCTTCCTGGCGGAGCCGATGGGGTTCATCCCTGATTCGTAAGCGATCCCCTTGGCCGGCCCTTCCCTCCGCGGGCCCAGCACATGCGTCAGCGCCAGGTTGGCCACCGCAAAGAGGATCGCCATGACCACCAGCACGCCGATGGGAGCGTACGCCTCAAGCTCAACGGCAAGAAAGATCACGACCTACTCCAACAGCTGCAGACCACGGCGCCTTGAGACCCGCTGGTGATCCACAATGGCAGAAAGTCTACTTACCGCTGCGCCTTGCCTCAAGCCGCCGCAACCATGACACTACCGCCATGCCCTGCCTCATCGGTTGCCTGGCCCTGGCTACTCCCCGCTTTGCGATCATTCTCGTGGTCATCTTCAGCGACTACCTCGGCGCCGCCTACCAGACGGTCCTCTGGCCGCTGCTGGGGTTCTTCTGCATGCCGCTGACCACGCTGACCTACGCCTGGGCCATCAACGAGAACGGCTCCGTATCGGGGATCTACCTGGTGGTGGTCGTCCTGGCCGCGTTGATGGACCTGGGGATCATCGGCGGCGGAGCGTCCAATCGCCAAGTCCGGCGATATTACGTTCGATCGGAAAGGAATCCTCGCACTTCCGATGGTTGATCACCCTGCGAACCGATGCCGGGGTGTCGGGACCGCTTTCCTTTGGACGTTTCGACGTTTAGACTTTTCGACGATTCGCCGGGGTGTAGCTCAGCTTGGCAGAGCGCCTGCTTTGGGAGCAGGAGGCCGCTGGTTCAAATCCAGTCACCCCGATGAACAACCCGGTCCACCAGGGCCGGGTTGTTCATTGGGGAGAGACGGATGCGCCAGCATCCGGATCAGTGACGCGTAGCGGCACCTTGACTGGATTCCCCAACGGAGCCGCAGGCTCCGTGCAGGAAATCCAGTCACCCCGATTCGCCGTAGGCGAATAGAGAGGAGAGAGTAGAAAGGAGAGAGTAGAGCGTTGCGCGGCGGGCCTTGGGCCGGTTCGAGCGCTCGCCTGGAACCAGCGCCGCTCTCCTCGGTCTACTCTCTACTTTCTACTCTCTCGCTCTCCTCGGTCTCCTCTCTACTTTCTACTCTGGCTCTCCTGCGGTCTCCTCTCTCCTTTCTAAACTCTCTCTGAGGCAATCAATTGGCGTTCCTTTTCGAGAAGCTCAAGGTCTACCAAAAGGCGGTTGACTTTGCCGATCAAGCGGCATCGCTGACCGAGGGCTTTCCACGCGGATACGGTTACCTCGCCGATCAGCTCAACCGCGCTGCCCTTTCAATCGCCACCAACCTGGCCGAAGGCAACGGCCGGTTCACCAAACGAGACCGGAAATACTTCTTCATCATTTCTCGTGGGTCTGCTCAGGAATGTGTACCCCTCCTTAGAACTCGCGAGCCGCAGAGATCTGATCACGTCGGATCAACTCACTGTTCTACACCAGGACCTCGAAACCATCGCCAAGATGATCAGCGGACTCATCAATGGTCTGGATAACCGCAAGATTTGATCCGACGGCCCCTACGCCAGCGAATTGACGAACCCAAGCCCAAGATGGACAATCACCACCTGTCCGGGAGTGCCGCGGGTGCTGGGGGCGGTCCCCGGCCCGCCGGAATCACCCGCACGGCGTTTGCTTTTTCGATTGAGCGTGGCGATATTCCCGCTATGCAGAATTCCGCAGAGCATGCCCCACGACCCATGCTCAACGGAATGCTGTTCAATCAACTGTTAGCAAAACAGAATCATCGGGTGATCCGATGGTCACACAAATGAAGGAGGAAAAGCAATGAACGTAGAGCAAATCTCGTACGAAGAGGCAAGACCGAAGATGCAGCCAGGCGATGTCATCGCATTCGGTGGAAAGGGGCATTTCTCGGAGATTATCAAGTTCGCGACGTTCTCAGATGTATCGCACGTCGGTGTGATACTCCAGACCAAGGTGGTTGATGATACCGGGGATCGCTTCTTCAACCAGATCATCGAATCCACGTCTCTTCATGGCTTCAATGGAGTGCAAATCTCAAGGTTCAGTGACAGGATTGCGACATACGATGGTGACCTCTGGTGGTTGCGACTGCGAGAAAAGATAAGGAAGGAGTCGTTTGAGCAGAAAGCATTCTACGACTTCCTCTTCAAACTAGCAAGAGAGCGAACGCCGTACGATATGCCGCAAGCAATCAAGTCCGCACTGGATGCCTTGGACCACCTGCCCTTCGGTCTTCACGGCCCCGGATACGCCCGCGAGGACTTCAGCAAGTTCTTTTGTTCCGAGCTTGTTGCTGCGGGACTTGAGATGGCTAAGGCTGTCGGGACCGTGAACGCATCTGAGGTCACCCCGATAGATCTGTGTCGATGGAATATATACGAAGAGAAGTACTATCAGTTGAAAGGTGATAAATCGAAGAGAATATCGAGGTTCAACACGCTCTCTCCCTCAGACTGGAACGTGTAGAATCGCCAACTGTCCGGGGGTGCCGGGGACCGTCCCCGCCCTGCCGGAATCACCAGCACGGCGTTCGCTTCTTCCGTTGAGCATGGCAATGGTCCCGCTGTACTGAACTGTTCAATCAACTGTTAGGCTCAATGGATAAACACATGAAACAAGCACTGATTCTAGCAACGATTGGCGTCGCGCTGATGCATGCTTCTTGTAACAGCATAGGACAGGGGATTCGAGAGCCTGATGTCAAACAGAGGCAAGTCGCTGCCGAATCGCTACTCGCCAAAGTGCGCGACGTTCTTCCGGAAGGATGGGAGGCCAGACTATATTGGAGTCCTAAGGATCTAGAGCTCAAGCCGCCCCGGTATACCATCAAATGGCTAGACAAGAAATGGCGGGATTGGCTGCCCGGGACGGATGGTCGCCGGATTGAGATCCGCCGCAAAGAGATCGTCCGCTTCCTGGTGGACGCCCCAGGACCAGACCCAATTGCATCTTACAAGAGCAAGGAAGAAGAGTATCTGCGTTTTGCACTGACCTTGGGGACCGTCCGACAGGCCGAAGAGATCAATCACCGATTAGCAGAACTGAACAATAGGATCACGCGATTAGAAGTCATCCTGAAGCCTTCATTTTATCGCCGAGAAAAAGACAGCTTTGTTCAGCATAGTGTACCTCGGGATGATGAGGGACGCCGTGCTTTTCAGGAATACGACCGACTTTGGGCGATCAAACGATGGTTTCCGCAGTGGTCGGAAGGGAGTGTATCGGTGGGTTTCCGCAGTTTAGTGTTTCTAAGAATACTCCCGGAAGAAGCCAAGGTAGAATACCGGCATACGAAGCAGACGGTTCTGAACGTTTTGCGACCCGTTCCAGGTTGGAAGTATATTCCTTCATATGAGGAATGAGACCGGGCTTTCTCACCCGATGTGATTTGAGATACTGTATTATACTCACGAATAGCCGAACCAAAGAGTGAACCTTACAAGAAATAGCTGCGCAAGTTCTTGAAGGTTACTCTGATCGCTAGGCGGGCAGCCGATCTCCCGCGCGGGCGCACGGGGGCATCGAGCGACCATGACGCAGACACGAACGGCGGGGTTATCCCCGATGAACCCAAGGACACGAACGGTGACACCGGGGGCTAAATGGCCGCTGCCTGTTGTGCCTTCGTGCCTCGATGCCTTGATGCCTTCGGCTAGAACTCCGCGTTCTTGGGGGTACGGGCGAAGGGGATCACGTCTCGGATGTTGGCCATGCCGGTGGCGTACTGGATTGTTCGCTCCAGGCCCAGGCCGAAGCCGGCGTGCGGCACCGTGCCGTAGCGCCGCAGGTCGCGGTACCACCAATAGTCGTCCTGGTTCAGGCCTATTTCGTCGATGCGCTGATCGAGCACATCGAGTCGCTCCTCGCGCTGCGAGCCGCCGATGATCTCGCCAATTCCCGGGGCGAGGACATCCATCGCCGCCACCGTCCTGCCATCATCATTGACCCGCATGTAGAACGGTTTTATCTGCTTGGGGTAGTTCATGACGACGACGGGGCGCTTGAGGTGCTCCTCGGTCAGATAGCGTTCGTGCTCGGTCTGCAGGTCGCGGCCCCACTGGACGGGGAACTCAAAGCTCTTGCCTGACCTCTTCAGAGCATCGATCGCTTCGGCATACTCGATGCGCTCGAAACTTGAATCAATGAACCCTTCGAGTCGTTTGATGCACTGCGGCTCGATGCGCTGGGCGAAGAAAGCCAGGTCATCAGGCCGTTCGTCCAGCAGCACCCTGAAGATGAACTTGAGAAAGTCTTCCGCGAGGTCGGCGTTGTCATTGAGGTCGGCGAAAGCGATCTCCGGCTCGATCATCCAGAACTCGGCGAGGTGCCGTGGCGTGTTGGAGTTCTCGGCGCGGAACGTCGGGCCGAAGGTGTACACCTTGCTCAGCGCCAGGCAATAGGTTTCGACGTTGAGTTGTCCTGAGACGGTAAGAAGGGCCGGGCGGCCGAAGAAATCCTGACTGAAGTCGATCTCCCCGTCGCTGGTTCGGGGCAGGTTCGCCAAGTCCAACGTCGAGACGCGGAACATCTCGCCGGCCCCTTCGCAATCGCTGGCCGTGATGATCGGGGTGTGTATCCACAGGAACCCGTGCTCGTGGAAATAGCGATGGATCGCCTGGGCCAGACAGTGACGCACCCTGGCCATCGCCCCGAACGTGTTGGTGCGCGGCCGAAGGTGCGCAACCTCGCGCAGGTACTCGAAGCTGTGTCGCTTCGCTGCGATGGGATAGGCATCCGGATCATCGACCCATCCCACGATCTGGATAGAGGAGGCCTGCACCTCGACATCCTGGCCCTTGCCCTGGGAATCAACAAGTTGCCCGTGGACGATGATCGAGCAGCCGGCGGTAAGCTTGAGGATTTCGCTGTCGTAGTTAGCCAGCGTGTTGGGGGCCACGACTTGCATCTGCCCAAAGCAAGACCCATCGTGCAGGTGAATGAACGAGAGCCCCGCCTTGGAGTCTCGGCGGGTGCGGACCCAGCCTTTGAGCGTAATCGACGATCCCGGCGGGACCCGTCCTGCCAAAGCATCCACGATCATCACGTGCGTCATCGAACTGGGCCCTCAACAAACCTGCGGGAAGCGAACCGCAAGTGTACCCGCGTCCGAAGGACCCCATCCGGGCCGTCGCGCATCCGCCAAATTGGCAGCCGTATGGGCCGCGCGCCTCTCCCGTGACAGCACTGCGGATCTTGGCGGCGTCGAGATACCGCCAGAACCACTGATAGGGACAGGAGATAGACGGGACCATCCTCCGCCCGGGGGGGCATGGCTCTTGCCACTGGTTCGCCTGTCTCGCTCGACGATGATGCTGTCCCCTCACCAACCCGATCTCAGCGGCGCCCCGGAGCATGCCCGACTGAACCTGCTGCTCTCGTATGGAGGATGGCGGGAAGGGTCGGCCTTGGACCAACTGCCGAGGCTGCTGACGCCCATGGGCATTCACAGCGTCCGGGTCTCATCGGGCGAGGACGCCACCGAGGCCATCCGCAGCTATGCCATCCACATCGCGGTCGTGGACCTGGCGATTCCGCTGCTGCGAACCGAGCCATCCAAGGCGGCCGGGCCTCGTATCCTTCAACTGCTGCGGCGGCTCGATCAGCCCCCGCCCACGGTCGTCGTCCGTCCCCCGCAGCCGACCGCCCGCGACAGTAGCCGTGGTCTTTCCGACGCCCTGCGCGAAGGCGCGTTCGCAGTGCTCGACCGGCCGATCGATCTCGAAACCATTCTCGAAGTGATGCGACGCATCCTTCGGCGCCATTACGCGGATGTCTGGCCCACCTCGTGACGTTCAACCTGCATCTAGGAGATCCGAAACATGAAAGTTCGACCTCTCGGCGACAAGATTCTCATCAAGCGAGCAGAAGCACAAAAGAAGACCGATTCCGGTATCTACCTGCCCGAGTCTGCCAAGGACAAGCCCAAGGAGGGCAAGGTGATGGCCGTCGGTAGCGGCATTCTGAACAAAGAGACCGGCAAGTACATGCCCTTTTCCGTCAAGAAAGGCGATCGCATCATCTTCTCCTCATACGCGGGCACTGAAGTCAAGCTCGGCGATGAGGAGATGCTGATCCTCACTGAAGACGACGTCCTCGGGATCATCGAATGATCCGCGGGCGCGCGATCCGGCTGGTCGCGTCGACCGAGAGCCGATAGATCGTTGTTCCCCGTCGCCCCACCGGCGGCACGGAGACCATTTCTCTGAATCCTTTGCAACCTAGAGGAAACCTACCAATGGCTGCTAAACAGATTGCATACGACACCGAAGCCCGCGAGAAGATTCTTCAAGGCATCAACAAGCTCACCAAGGCTGTACGAGTAACGCTCGGCCCGACCGGCCGGGTCGTCGTGCTCGAGAAATCCTTCGGCTCCCCCACCATCACCAAGGACGGGGTTACCGTCGCCAAGGAGATCGAGCTTGAGGATCCATACCAGAACATGGGCGCTCAGATGGTCAAGGAGGTGGCCGCCAAGTCGTCCAGGGACTGCGGCGACGGGACCACGACGGCGACGATCTACGCCGAAGCGATTTTCTCCGAAGGCCTTCGCAACATCACCGCCGGCTCCAACGCCAATCAGATCAAGCGCGGCATCGACCTGGCCGTGGACACCATCGTCGATGAGCTCGAGTCAATGTCGAAGAAGGTGAGCTCTTCTACGGAGATCGCCCAGGTCGGCACCTGCGCCGCCAACCAGGATCAGACGATCGGCCGGATCATCGCCGAAGCCATGGACAAGGTCGGCAAGGACGGCGTGATCACCGTCGAGGAAGGCAAATCACTCGATACCGAAGTCGAGCTGGTCGAAGGAATGCAGTTCGACAAGGGGTATCTCAGCCCCCACTTCGTCACCAACCTGGCCGAAATGGAGTGCCTGCTCGACGACGCCTACGTGCTCGTGCACGAGAAGAAGATCTCCTCGGCCAAGGATCTGCTGCCGATCCTCGGCAAGGTGGCCGAGACCGGCAAATCGCTGCTCATCATCGCGGAGGACATCGAGGGCGAGGCCCTGGCCACGCTGGTGGTCAACAAGCTGCGTGGCGTGCTGAAAATCTGTGCCGCCAAGGCCCCCGGATTCGGCGATCGACGAAAGGAAATGCTCCAGGACATCGCCATCCTCACCGGCGGCAAGCCCATCATGGAAGAGCTCGGCATTGATCTGGAGTCGGTCACGCTTTCGGATCTCGGCCGGGCCAAGAAGATCACCATCGACAAGGACACCACCACCATCATCGAAGGGTCCGGCAAGAGCACCGACATCAAGGGCCGGATCGAGCAGCTGCGCAACCAGATCGAGGCTTCCTCCTCTGAATACGACAGCGAGAAGCTCGAAGAGCGACTCGCCAAGCTGGCCGGCGGTGTGGCCCAGATCAACGTCGGGGCCGCCACCGAGGTCGAGATGAAAGAGAAGAAGGCTCGCGTCGAGGACGCGCTGCACGCCTGCCGAGCCGCCGTCGAAGAAGGAATCCTCCCCGGCGGAGGCGTGGCTGTGCTCCGCGCCCGCACCGCCTTGGAGAATACTCGACGCAAGGCCAAGGCCGATGAGAAGCTCGGCGTGGACATCGTCCACCGCGCCCTGCCCAGCCCCATCAAGCAGATCGCCGAGAACACCGGGCTCGACGGCGCCATCGTCGCGCAGAAGGTTGATGAATCAACCGACCGCAACTTCGGCTTCAACGCCATGACCCACAACTACGAGGACCTGATCAAGGCCGGCGTCATCGTGCCCACCAAGGTCGAGCGCATCGCGCTTCAGAACGCCGCGTCGATTGCCGGTCTCTTGCTCACCACCGACGCCGCCATCGTCGAGATCAAGGAGAAGAAGAAAAAGAAAGAGCCCTCCGGCGCCGGCATGGATGACTACGACTATTGATCTCAACTCCCTCTCCCCCTGTGGGAGAGGGCCGGGGTGAGGGCCGAATCACGAAGGGCCCCAGATGAATCACGATTCCGCAGGGACATAAGCCAATTGATTCAACACAACCGCCGGTCAAAAGACCAGCGGTTTTTTCTGCTACGCTGGCGTCCATGACCTCGGCCCCAGGAACATCGGGCAAGCCGATTCGATTGACCAGCCATGCGATCGACCAGTGCGCTCACCGCGGAACCACTCCTGTCGAAGTCGTGGAAGCCATCGAACGAGGCGGTCGCGAGCCTGCCAAGAAGGGACGGTGGATCTATCGCTATAATGTCAAGTTCGACGGCGAATGGGCAGGCCACTACTATGCGATCAAACAGGTTGCTCCGGTAGTGGCCGAGGACAAGGACCAATGTGTTGTGGTGACGGTGTACACCTTCTTCTTTTGACTGGGCCAGCCAATGCGTATCACCTACGACAGTGAAGCCGATGCTCTGTACATCGAGCTGATCGAGGGGCCACAAGAGTGCCGCACCGTTCGGCTCACCGACGAGGTTGCCCTGAACATCGGACCAGGCGAAGTTCTCGTAGGCGTTGAGATTCTCGACGCCAAGGAAATCCTCGGCAACGGTCAGTTGCCGAGGATTGTGGTCGACAACCTACCCATTGCCGCAGCTTGATCGGTCAACTCCTGCCGACCGACACCGTCATCGTCGAAATCAAGGAAAACAGCCGGTAGGGTGCGCTGTGCGGACCGTCCTTCCTCTCCCTTCGCAGAGTGGCGGTGCACACAGCGCACCCTACGCATTGCTGGCAGCGGCGACGGGGATGCCGGCCACCGCAGGTCGGGCGGTGGATGCGGGCGATAGGCGACGTGAAAAGGCAGCACGGGCGACCGGGGGGACGAAAGCCACCCGCGACACGAAGACCGCGACCAACGGTCGTTATTCCCCTGCGGGTTGCGCCACAGCTATCTGCCTTTGCCTTTACCCCGGCGTTTCTTGGGGCCGCCTTTGCGGTGATGAGCATACGGCGTGTCGGAATCGAACTCGACCGAGACGCCGCCGGATAGATCAACCGTGATGTGGTCCGGCAGGCGCGCCCCGAGCTTCCAGTTTCCGCCTTCAATCCAGAAGTACAATCCGCGGTCCGCGGCGTAATACACCCGTGCATCGGGGTAGTAGCGGTATTGGAATTTCTTGCGATACCCGTGCGCGGGGGCGTGCGCCGGCGGCCCGTGCCCGACGTTGGGGGCCGGAGCCGAATGTGGTCCGGAACGGGTGACATGCACGCGCGTACAGCCGATCGAAGCCAGAGCAACAATGCTGAGCAACACGATACCGCGATGAATCCTCATACCAGATCTCCTGGGCAGTACCAAGAAACAACAGCCCCCAACAAACATCCTCTCCACCGGAGGAGATACTGCGGCATCTAGCCCATCGTGTCAACCTGCGGCTCGCCGCTGCGTAACTGGTTGTAGATCGCCAGAAACCTGGCATAGGCAGCGCCGTTGCCCGGGGCGGGCGCGGGATCGGGAAGCTGCGACACCGATTCGACCGCTTCAATCAGGTCGATCAACGCCTGCTCAAACATGCTCGCCAGACCAGCCAATGCGTCATCCAGCGCAGTAGGTGTCGGTTCCACGACCGGCGACAGCAGGACGACGTCATCGCCGGCACCCCCAACCTGGTTATCCACCTTGACTGGCTCAACTGCCGCCGTGGTGACCTTCGCATCGCGGCCATCCGTCAGGCTGTGTGTGCTCAGTGTGGGCGTTTCGGCAGCCGGACCCGTCGCAGCTTCGATTGGGTCCAAGAGCTCGCGTAGTTGATGGACCAGCGCATCGAACGCGGCCTGGATGCTCGCGGCCGTCTCGTTAACGGTGATCGAGCCTTCGGAACTCGCCGCCTCCACCGCGGATCGCACCGATGCTTCGAAGTCGGCGATCAGGCTTTCAGCGGCGCCCGCGGCGCCGTCATCGCCGCCCAGCGTCGCAACAAGACTTGCCGCCTCGCCGGCCACCGATTGAATCAGTGAGTCGGCGCCGGATTGAAGTTGCTCAGCCGCCCTCTGCCCCGCTCGCTGGGCAAGCTCATCGTAGAAGTTGATCCGCAGCCGAACGTCCGCGACCCCTTTGAAGTATCCCGCTTCGAGAAGTCGAATCACACCCGGTGTGTTATCGGTCTTCGCAGGGCCGGTCTTCTTGTGGCGAGTTTCCGCCTCTTCCGCCAGCGTGCGATCGGGGCCAGCCGGGCGAGCATGCGCCGGCGGGTCGTGAAGCTGAAGCTGTGGAGGAACGATAGCCGGTGATACACGCATGGGATCGACCTTCCATCAAATCCGGGAGTGTTGCGGGTGGGCGGCGCGCCTAGCACGTATGCTCACTTATCGTCTGGTTGATCTGGGCGCTTTGGTCGAATTCAGAGGATTGTATGAGAGCCAGCGATAGGGACCCGCGGGGGCTGCGGTGGAGTGCGTTTCTTCGATAGGTCCCTGTGCTCGGCTCTATCGAGAGCGGATGGTCACTTCCCCGGCTAAGTGCGCGGCAGCGATTCTCTCAGTCTGAGGTTGCCCCACACCGCAGAGAGCAAGGAGTAGATTGCCTGTAAGTGCCTTTCGAACTGGCCGCCACGAGCCTGATCAAGCATTGCAGAGGTCTTCTCCAGGACAACCCACGTCTGGGTCTCGTTCAACGTCCCGGCCAGGAGTCCATCGCGAAGACGCTCAAGCTCCGCCCGCAGTCTTCCCATTTCTGTTTGTGTAGCCACCGCTCGCCTCCATACCGTTACGAGGAATCCTCCGTCCCGACAAGTGAAGTGTACGACACAATCGGAGCCGATGGGCATGGGCCACGATGTTCAACCCGGCCGGATAAGGATTGTGCGGGTGAGGGTATCCGGGCAAACCCTCCCGCAATCGACGTGTGAAAGTCGATGGCGTCCACGAACCATTGTGCCGGCCTAACCATTTGCCGCTGCCGAACCGGCGCAGTACCATCGCTCCCCGCGACAACCGTTCTCACCGCCGGGAGCCTCGGCCATGAACTGTCCGAACTGCACGAGCGACCTCAAAAGCATCCAGTATGAAGGTATAACGATCGAGACCTGCCCCGGCTGTGGCGGCGAGTGGCTGGACGCCGACGAGCTGGGACATATCGTTCGCGTCCGCGAGGTGCGCTTCAGCGATGAGGAGCGTCGCGCCATCGACGCCACCGCCAAGATTCCCGGCATTCCCTCGCAGGAGATCGAGCGGGACGTGACCTGCCCCAAATGTGGCACCGCGACCGGCCCGATCAACTACGGCGCCGACACCGGCATCATCATCGATCGATGCGGGCAATGTCACGGTATCTGGCTCGACGCTGATGAGCTGGAGAAGATCCAAATGCTCGTCGAAACCTGGAAGGACAACCTGCCCGAGGACCTCAAGAAGTACGGACCGCACTTGCGAAAGGTCGCCCAGGAACTGGACCGCGCCGATGACGTCACCGTCTCGCGCCTGCCGGGGGTCGGCAGCTACATCAACGCCGTGGTCAACGGCATCCTCGATGTCACTGGGTGAATCAGCCGTCAGCGGCGTGTTCGTCTGCGTCGGCCGGTGGGGCAAGACTACAGTCGTCCTGCCGGTGCGTCGAAGCAGAATGTCCGCCCAACGGCAATATGAGACACGCAGCCGAATCGGCTTGCCAAATGGTCATCCTGCCCAGATGCTATCCAATGTAAAGAGGTGGCCCGGGCACCAAGAAGAGGAGGCAACGCGAATGATTCCTACGCTCATCGTACTCGGCCTGTTGGTCGTCGCGGCGCTCTACATCATCGCCTTGTACAACCGCATCAAGCGCAAGCAGATCGCGGCTGACCAGTCCTGGTCGGACATCGACGTGCAATTGAAGCGGCGCTACAACCTGATCCCCAACCTGGTGGAGACGGTCAAGGGATACGCGTCCCACGAGCGCGAAACGCTGGAGTCGGTCATCAAAGCCCGCCAGCAGGCGATCGACGTCTCGGGCATCCGCGACCAGGCTCAGGCGGAGAACATGCTCAGCGGCGCTCTGAGGCAACTGTTTGCGCTGTCGGAACGCTATCCCGATCTGAAAGCGAACCAGAACTTCATGCAGCTCCAGGAAGAGCTCGCTAGCACGGAGAACAAAATCGGATTCTCGCGCCAGCACTACAACCGCTCCGCCGCTCAGTACAATGAAGCGATCGCATTGTTCCCAGCCAACATGATCGCGGGCATGTTCAACTTCAAGGACCTGGACTATTTCGAGCTGGAAGATGAAGCGCAGCGCGAGGCGCCAAAGGTGCAGTTCTAGGAAGGCATCAAGGCATCAAGGGATCAAGGCATCGGGCGAAGCCGGGTCTGACGAGTCCCGACTTGTCGGGACGAGGAAGACCCGGGTCAGCATCGAAGCGGAGGAGGATTCGATGAGCCAGGCTCCAACAACACCATCCGTCATCCATAGCGAGCGCGAGCGCTTCGGCGCGCTGCCTGCCAACGTCACCTTCTACGATCTGATCCGGCGAAACAAGCGCAAGAGCGCGATGCTGATGATCGGCATGGGTCTGCTCGTGGTTGCGCTGGGCGCGGTGCTCAGCGCCGCGCTGGCCGTCTACAGCACCGGCGGTGACTTGCCAAGCCTCTGGCCATCGGTCGCGCTGGGGGCAGCGGCGGCGGCGATCGTCGCCATCATCGCGTCGGTGTGGAGTTTCTATGGCGGCTCGAACGCCATCCTCCGAATCGCCGGCGCCAAGCCGATCGAGAAGAAGGACGACCCGCAACTGTTCAACGTGGTGGAGGAACTGGCCATCGCGGCCGGTCAACCGATGCCGCGGGTCTATCTCATCGACGACCCCGCCCCCAACGCGTTCGCCACCGGCCGTGATCCGGCCCACGGAACCGTGGCGATCACCACGGGCTTGCGCGAAAAACTCAGCCGTGATGAATTGGCCGGGGTCATGGCCCACGAGATCAGCCACATCCGCCACTACGACATCCGCTTTGCCATGCTCATGGC
Organism: Planctomycetota bacterium; assembly: GCA_022568135.1. GTDB lineage: Bacteria > Planctomycetota > Phycisphaerae > Phycisphaerales > SM1A02 > JADFFQ01. The sequence goes on from JADFFQ010000051.1 coordinate 19,909, forward strand.
CACGATGGTGGGTTTGATCGTCTTCGCCAGCGACGCCTTCTGGCGAATCATGTGGTACGGGAGCTGGCACGGCACCGGGCGGCGCAGCGCCCGAGGCGGCGGCAAGGGCGCGGGCGCGGCCGTCATTATCGTTCTGGTGATCGCGATCGTCCTGGCCATCGTCGCGCCCGCCCTGGCCATGCTGATTCGCATGGCGGTCAGCCGACAGCGCGAATACCTCGCCGATGCCGGGGCCGTCGAGCTGACCCGCTATCCGCAAGGGATGATCGGTGCTCTGGAAAAGCTCGGCGCCTCGAAGCAGCCGCTCAAAGCCGCCAACCGCGCCACCGCCCATCTGTACATCGTCAACCCGCTCCGCAATGCGCTCAAGGGCAAGGGCCACGAGCTGTCGAGCGTGCTTCGGACCCACCCACCACTGCACGACCGCATCGCCCGCCTGCGGGCGCTGATCGAGTAGGCCGTGGCCGGTCTGCCGATCATCCTGATCGTCGTCGCGGTGCTCGCGATCGTGATCGCGGTCGTTGTCTACCTCTCCTATCTGGCCGCAAAGCGACGGCGCGAAGCCCTGGCCGCGCTGGCCGGTGAGCTCGGTTGGCGATTCGATCCATCGAGAGATCAATCACACGATGACGAGTACGCTCACTTTGAGATCTTCCGCCGAGGCCACAGCCGAGCCGCCTACAACACGCTGGCCGGCGATCCCCCAACGGTTGACATCGAAGCCGGGCGTTGCTGCCTCAGTGATGGCCGCCATCGCTGGTCGCCCGAGGAGTTACGCGCAACGCTGAGCTGGGTTATCGAGTTCTTCGACCGTTGGCCGGACCATGTCACCGCGGAGTTGCAAAGCCGAGGATAGACCAACAGCACCGGGTGGTAACCCGGTGGCGCCCCCGCATTACCATGCGGGGCTACTTGAGGCCGGCACAGGATTGGAAACCGATGACTGAAACGGTAGGATCGACCACCGCGCCATGCTTGCCACCCTCATTATCATCGGCTTGGTCCTGCTGCTGGGGCTTCAGTGGGTCATCGTCAACTACAACCGCATGGCGAGGCTACGGCAGCACATCCGCGAGAGCTGGTCGGACATCGACGTGGAGCTGCGCCGCCGTTATGAGCTGATTCCGAATCTTGTCGAGACGGTCAAGGGCTACGCCGAGCATGAGCGCCAGACGCTGGAGCAGGTGATCACCCTGCGCAACAAGGCCGTCGCCAACACCGGCCCGGCCGTTGCCCAGGCCGCGGACGAATCCGTGTTGCTTCTCGCGCTGAAGCGCCTGTTTGTTCTGGCTGAGCGGTATCCGCAGCTTCGTGCCGACGCTCATTTTCTTGCGTTACAGGCGGAGCTGGCCAACACCGAGGATCGAATCGCCGCGGCCCGCCGCTTCTACAACGGCAACATTCGTGAGATGACACAGTTGTGCGAGACGGTCCCGACCAACCTGCTTGCGTCGATGTTCGGGTTTGTCGGCGGGGACTATTTCGAGCTTGACGGCGCCGCCGAGCGCGTGGTGCCACGGGTACAGTTGTAATCCGCGGCGCGGATGATCAGCGCCGTCGCCGCCGGGCAATGAGGCCGGCGAATCCCACCAGAGCCAGCACACCGGGGGCCGGAATCGCCGTGTACTGCATGTCGTCATGCATGATGAAACCGTTGAAGATGTTGTTCGAGACGATCTCGATGCGCTTGATGCCCGCACCGTCGGTCTCCCAGCCGTTCCATGTCCAGGCTCCGTTCAGCGGCGCAGTGACCGGAAGTATGCCCAGCGAGTTGTTGTCAGCATCGAAGAATTCGGCGACAGCGTCGGCGACATCTGCGTTGGTCGTAAAGTACCCGCCAAACCGCAGCGCCGGGACATCGAACACCCACTCAGCGTTGACGCCGGCCCCACCCATGAAGTACGTGCCGCTATGAGGAAACACCAGCCCGAAGAACGACCAACCCGTGGTGATATGCAGCCCCTGCCCCGCACCAAGTTGCTGCACAACACCTTGGCTGCCGAAGACGTCATAGGACCGTTCGAACTGAAACGGCGGTTGCGTTTCGAACCCTTCGACCTTGTCACCGTCAAACGGTCCGATGGGCACAATCGCCCCGGCGGCGCTCCCGGCCGCGCTGACGGCGATAGAGAATCCAAGCATCAGTTTCCACATCACTCCCTCTTCTTCCTGCCGTCGGCGGCGGCTCTCTTCGTCCAGCATACAGCGCGGAGGGCTTTCGCACGAGAAAAAAACTGATATTCTTTACGCGACGGCCACCGCTGTAGTGGCAAAGAGGCTCATCGGCGCTCGACTGCAGGCTCTTGGACCGGGGATCCCGCAGTCGGGCACATTCGAGACACCCAGCCGTTTGGGTCGATGATGCGGATGCCGGAGCGGCCCGGCAATGGAACAGGATCGATGGCTAAGCAGCGCATCGTTGATGCAAAGGCGCAACGGGTTGACAAGCGACCAGCCGGCTCCCCGCTGCGCCCGCAGCGCTTGAGCGAGTACGTCGGCCAGCGCGACCTGATCGAGAAGCTCTCGATCACCCTCCAAGCCGTCTGCGAGCGTGGCGAGCCGATGGAGCACATTCTGCTGCATGGTCCGCCGGGGCTGGGCAAGACGACGGTGGCTCATCTGATCGCCGTGGAGATGGGAACCCGCGCCTACACCGCTTCGGGTCCCGCCCTGACCAAGGCCGGCGACTTGATCGGGACACTGACGCGGCTGCAGCAACACGACGTGCTGTTCATTGACGAGATCCACCGCCTGCCGCCGGCCGTCGAGGAATACATCTACCCGGCGATGGAGGATTTCAAGATCGACATCACCGTCGATAGCGGGCGGCATGCGAAGGTCATCACAATGGCGCTTCAGCCGTTCACCCTCATCGGTGCCACCACGCGGGCCGGGCTTCTCTCGGGCGCTCTGCGCAACCGCTTTGGCATCTCGCACCACCTGCGGTTCTATCCCCAGGAGGATCTGGTGACGATCCTGCGCCGCGCTACTGAGGTTCTGGCGATCGACGAAATCCCCATATCCGCTCTGGGTGTGATCGCCGCCCGAAGCCGCGGCACCCCACGGGTGACCCTACGGCTGCTGCGACGGGTGCGCGACTTCGCGCATGTGCGAGCCGGCGGCCGGATCGACGAGCAGATCGTCGGCGAAGCGCTAGCCCTGGAGGGGGTTGATGAGCTTGGCCTCGACGAGTTGGATCGTTCCTACCTGCGAACGCTCGGGCAGACCTACCACGGCGGCCCGGTCGGCCTGGAGGCGATCGCGGCGACCTTGGCCGAGGATTCCGGCACCCTCGAGGACGTGGTCGAGCCCTACCTCTTGCAGATCGGGTTCCTGGCTCGCACGCGCCAGGGGCGCCGGCTGACTCCCGCCGCCGCCAAACATGTTCGATGCTCAGCGCCCCAGGGCGACGCCGAGCCGCATCGGTCCGGAGACTCGCTTTTCGGCCCAAACAGCCCGCGACCCCAGCCTGCGGTGGTCGCCCGACCCCGACCGGCACCGACCATCCACGGACCAGTTGAATCCTGACCGCGAATATGCAGATCGCCTGGCTCCGAAGGTGCCCGATCCGGCCTCGCCCTCATCCAGCAGCTCATGAGCCTAGCAGCCCATGGCAGAAGTCATGTAGGTCAGGTTGCACGGCTCCTGATGGGGTCAAGCACACCGTTGTACGAGGTCGTAACCACTTTCGCCACGGTCTGTTAGGGGCCACAATCCTGTGCCCGGCCCCCAAGGCGGCCGCCACCATCGACGGGCCCCCGCCCCCTCCACCCCCTTGCGGCGATCGGGATGCCCCTCGCCGGGACACCTCAGAGGCCGATCGCCCGGAATGCCCCCCCGGGAGAATTAGCCAGAGGTAATTCCTTTTTTGTTGCCTGGCGGGAGGTTTGTGGTAGACTGTTCATACGGCCAGACGAGGTGCTGCATCTATGGAGCACGCCTCGTTCATGTTCGTGTAGGTCTCGGCCGTCACGTCTCTGGGCCTGCACAGTCGTTTGCGGAGATCGCGGTCCAAACTGCTCTTGCCGCCGGAGGATCGGATCGGTAGTGTGTTCGCCGAGTTGGGTTCGCACCCGCAGCACAATGCGATATCCCGAGTTCTCGGGACCGCAGAAAGGAAGCAATCGCCATGAAACGAAATCTTTCCAAGGGCTTCACGGTCATCGAGCTGTTGGTGGTCATCTCGATCATCGCGCTGCTCATCGGCATCCTGCT